>JBFWXH010000129.1:0-16466 GCA_050187625.1 Binatia bacterium | reverse complement strand
CACTGAATCTGATCTCCATCCTTTAACGGTAGCAAACTCTCTCCTCTCCCTCCTCTACCAGCCTTCGGCTGGCGGCTTTCACCCCCGGGCTCACGCCCGGCGTCCTCAGCCGATTTTCTGATAGATATAGAAGAAGCGGGCGTCACTATTGGGTGCAAAGCCCGGATGCGTCAGATTGACGGCAGTGTAGAGGAGGTCGATCTCGTCCATATCTTTCATACCGGCGAGGTCGAACCCGCCCTGGGTCGGGTGAGAAGCCATAAGCGTCACGTTAAGCGGACCACAAGTTACGCTGGCCACACCACCATTGAACGCTCGACCGATATGCGACCAACCAAATGGCCCGATCAATCGTTGCGACAGGCGCATATTTTTTAACCAGTCCAGGGTCGGCTCTTTGGTCAGGACCTCATTTCCTTCGGAAAATTCGAAGCGGCCGCCTTTCAAAGTAAGCCCTGGGAAACCCAAACTTTTGATCAGCAAAAATCCTTGCTTCAGGAAAACGGCAGTGTCGTCCTGACGGCGATTGTGCCCGAAGTATACAGCCCCGAGACCAAGCGGGCCCTGCGGCGCTGGAGCCGTGGCATCGTCAGGTAAGCCAATAAGAGAGGAACTTTGTCCCTCCAGTACAAGATCAAATAATTCGTCTTTCCATGCCAGCGTTCCGCGTGCGATCGTCCCCAGAAAACTGTAGCTGGGGTCGTGTGGCCCGTTCACTTTGAACCAATCCCAAAACTCCCCGCGAACGCGAAGATTCGCAGAGATAGATAATTTCGAGGAAATCTGCGAAAGGGCAATTTCGCTATGGCTACAAGGTGGGATCACCAGCGCCCCAACAACGCTAAGAAGAATGGACAGCAGATATCGAACGCAACGTATCATCCTCCTCGCCCCCTTTCTGCGTGTGTGGTGGTGTTCCGGATTCCAAAAAAGCCAAAAGCTGATCGCGAGCAGGATAATAGGCAGGATGGGCGAGGGTGTAAGCGCGCAGGCGGGGGCGCGGCAACGGTACCTGCAGGATGCCCCCAATGGTCGCGGCAGGACCATTCGTCATCATCACAATACGGTCTGCAAGCAATAACGCTTCGTCGACATCATGGGTCACCATACCTCAGCCACAACAGGGTGAGAAAAGGACCTTTTGCTTGCCTGATGCTGCGCCACCAGGAAATCAGTAATGTCTTGCCGCACTCGTTGGTACTGAGGGTCAAGGCTCAGCTGACGCGACACCCGTGGTCGAGGAATGGGCACCGAAATTTCCGGCCCCAGTGTTGCTCCAGGCCCAGGTGTAAGCGGAAAGATGCGATCCGCCAACAGAATCGCTTCTTCCACATCGTTGGTGACCATCACCATAGTCCGTCGGTTCTCCACCCAAATACGCGACAGCTCATCCTGAAGCGTGGCCCGGGTTAAGGCATCCAGGGCCCTGAATGGTTCGTCAAGGAGTAATACCCGCGACTCCAGGGCTAGCCCGCGAGCCACAGCGACACGTTGTCGCATGCCACCGCTGAGTTCGGCCGGGCGTTTCTGCATAGCATCCCCAAGTTTGACTAACCGAATGTAATGCTCGGTGCGCGCATGCCGCTGCGCAGGAGAATCTTGGCGAGCAACCGCATCGACGGCGAGCGCCACGTTCTCGTACACGGTCATCCACGGTAAGAGCGAATAGTTCTGAAACACGAGACCACGGTCGGGATGAGGTCCGTCGACCAGCGTTCCCTCAAGACGAATCTCTCCGCTGTCTGGTAAGAGGAGCCCCGCAAGGAGCGATAACAGCGTCGTCTTTCCTGAACCAGAGTAGCCTATGACACAGACAAACTCCCCTTCTTCCACCCCAAAATGTAACCGGTGCAGCACTGAGACAGGTCGCCCCTGCTGCACAAAGCTCTTGCTCACCCCATGAACCTCAAGGAATGCCATCAGCGCTGCTCCCAAGGATTTTGACTACACACGGCGACAACGATGTTCGACCATGCTCATAAGACGATCGAGAACAAAACCAACGCAGCCAATCACCAGGATGGCAAGGATGACATGCGCCAGGTTCAGATTGTTCCAGGAGTCCCAGGCGAAGAAGCCGATTCCCACACCACCAGTGAGCATCTCCGCAGCCACAATCACAAGCCACGCAATCCCAAGACTAATCCGCAGGCCAGTCATATGGTGCTAAGGAAACACGGGCGACGAGTTATGGTATTCGCTAGCCCTCATGCTAGTTTTGAAGAATGACAAAGCGAAATCCACGTACATCTCTACCCCCGCGTCTCCTCAGGACTGCGACAGTCAGTGTTTTGTTGCTCGTACTGCAGGAGTCCTTGTTAGCCCAAGACCCACCATCCACTGGTGAGCACACAACCGTCACACTCGCCCCGCATATTGGTGGTCTCCGCAACCCCGTCCACATCACGCACGCTGGAGATGGCAGTCAACGCCTGTTCATCGTTGAGCAGGAGGGGCGGATTCGTATCATCAAGGACGGTGTGTTACGGGCCTCACCGTTCCTGGATATTAGTGCGCACGTCAGTTGCTGCGGAGAGCGAGGCTTGCTGAGTGTGGCGTTCCCACCTGAATATCCCAGTAAAGAGCATTTCTATGTGAATTACACGAATGCAGACGGCGATACCGTGGTCGCGCGTTATCGGCTCGCGAGTGATCCGGATATCGCCGATCCGAACAGTGAAGAAGTAATTCTCTTTGTCGATCAGCCCTTCTCCAATCACAATGGCGGTCAACTCGCCTTCGGTCCCGATGGCTACCTCTATATTGGCACGGGTGACGGGGGCTCGGGCGGTGACCCACAAAACAATGGCCAACGCATGGATACCGTGCTCGGAAAACTGTTACGTCTCGACGTCGAGTCTGGTCTCCCGCCCTACACGATTCCGCCGGACAATCCCTTTGTACAAACTCCGACGTACCGCCCGGAGATTTGGGCGCTCGGACTCCGCAATCCGTGGCGGTTTTCGTTCGACCGTGAAACTGGCGACCTGTATCTCGGTGACGTCGGGCAAGGGATCTACGAAGAGATCGACTTTCAATCAGTGGCGAGTACCGGCGGCGAGAATTACGGCTGGCGGATTATGGAAGGAGCGCATTGCTTCAACAGCAACTCCTGTAATCAGAATGAACTCACACTGCCGCTGGTTGAATACGACCACTCGCAAGGCTGCTCAGTTACCGGTGGGTTTGTCTATCGTGGGCTGCAATATCCCCGTCTGCGCGGCGTCTATTTTTACGGCGATTTTTGCAGTGGCCAACTGTGGGGAGTGCAGCAAAGCGAAGGAAGTGCACAACCCCGCTTTGCTCTCGACTCCTCGTTCAACATTAGTACCTTTGGTGAGGATGAAGCCGGCGAACTATATCTGGCTGACTATGGCAGTGGCGATATTTACCGCATTGTCGACAGCACGCCCAAGGTGGGTCCCGACCTTACCGGGTTTTGGCAAGGGCCGAGTCACAGTTGCAAAGGCACCAGCGAGAAACTCAAATGCAAACTCAAGGGGAGTGTAGTCGTGCAAAATACCGGGACCGATATCGTCTCCTCAGCTTCCGTACAATTTTACTTGTCAACCGACGCCATGCTGAGCGCGGACGACATCTTCCTGCGTGAGGTGAGCACCGGTAAGCTCAAGCCGGGGCGCAGCAAAAAAAGGAAATTAAAAGTTACCTTACGAGGGAGCACCGCCAGCGGACAGTATGTCGTCGCCGTGCTTGATGCTGCCAACATCATCGCCGAACAAAACGAGAGTAACAATCAGATCGTTGCTGGACCGTTACCCTGACGAAGGTACTGCTGAATTTCGACACGAGAGGATGCGTATTGCCACAAGGTCTCGTCCAGTGGCCTGAAAGTTAGCAAATCTGTCATAAGGAACCGCCTGGGCGCTGTGTCCTTACGAGTCCCCCAGAAACGCTGCGCATTCAACACTGCAGGAGAAACACAACGCACCGTCATTCCCGCGCAGGCGGGAACCCAGCGGGGAAGCAGGAGGGGGAGGATTTTGTTTCTGAGCAGGAGCGTCAGCGACGACGCAATCTCTGCAGAAGAGCAGGATTGCGTCGCACGGTTTATCCTGCACGGAACGAAGTGAAGTCGAAGGGCTCGCAATGATTACATGGCTCTTCGATATGAATCATGTTTTGTCCCGTGATCCTCAACTCTGTCGCCGGGCTTCATCCAGGCTGCGGAACCGCTCCACAGCGGTAACTCTTGACATATTTTTGTTTATTACCTATACATAAATCCATGGACGCACCCCATGCAAGCCAAAAACTGCTGGAGCTATTTGTTCGGGTGGTCAATCGCTACAACGCGCTGGAGAAACTTCCGGTTCAGCACCGAGCCACTCCCACCCTATACCATTCCGAGCGTCACCTACTCGACCATATCGGGAATCATCCGGAACAGAATGTCACCGAATTAGCCACGGCAGTCGGCGTCACTAAAGGCGCGATCTCGCAAGTGCTCAAGAAGCTCGAAACCAAGGGGCTGGTCCGACGCTATAAACGCAGTAATAACGACAAAGAAGTTTTCGTCGCGCTCACCACCGCCGGATGCCACTTCTACGATCAGCATCAGGCCATCAATGCCGAAACGGTGGACGCACTGCGTCAGGAGTTGGCCCGTCATTCAGCCGACAAAGTGGATTTTCTGCTCTCAATGTTTCAGTGGTTCGATGCCTATCTTGCCCGTAGCCGCGAGCGGATGCGACACCAGATACACCATCAAAAGTAAATTTTTTTTACCTTTATAGTTTACATGCTAAACGAAAGGAGACGGAACGATGACTGCCGCAACGCATACGCTGTGGCCAAACAGGCGACGTGGACGTGGACATCAGCTCACTGGGGGATTCTTGGTTCTCCTGGGAGGTTTTTGGTTTGCTCGCAAGGCAGGGTGGATTCCTGTATCAGCAGAGGGATTTCCTTTCTTCTGGCCACTCCTCACCCTTGGTCTGGGACTGAGTCTGTGGCTCAGAGGCGTACGTCGCACAGAGAGTCACTCAGTTACCACCCAGAGAAAGGAGAGCGACCATGATTGAAACCTGGATTCTCACCCACGCCGATAATTTGCAAATCAGTCTGTTCTTTGGCTTCTTTGTCGTCTTCATGGTGACGGAACGATATATTCCGAAACGCCCTGGCGTCCAACAACGCACACGACGCTGGAGTACGAATCTGCTCTTAACCGCGTTCAGCCTTGTAGTCTTGTTTCTCTTACCTGTCACGTTCTTCGGTGTAGCGGTGTGGGCACAGGAGCGGGGACTCGGCCTCCTGAACTGCACGCCGCTGCCGTTAGGGATCCTGATCGTCGGGACACTTCTGGCGCGCGGGTTTATCTCGTTCTCGACACATTACTTGGTGCACAAGGTTCCGGTGTTCTGGACGGTACATCGCGTTCATCATCTCGATACCGAACTCGATGTGTCTTCGACGGTGCGATTTCACCCCTTGGAATTCCCGCTCAATTTGCTGCTGGGGATTCCGCAAGTGATCTTTTTCGGGCTGACCCCGTGGGTACAACTCGTTTATGAAATCCTGGACGCCACCATCACCGTCTTCTCGCATGCCAATATCCGGATGCCGCGCAACGCCGACCGATTCCTTCGGTATCTGATCGTCACGCCAGACCTCCATCGGGTGCATCATTCAGCCTGGCAACCAGAGACTAATTCCAACTTTGGGGCGGTCTTTCCTTTTTGGGATCTCGTGTGTGGAACCTTCCACACGGACACACGCGATTCACCCGAGACCATGGAGCTAGGACTCTCGGAAGTACGGGATGCACGAACAGAGCAAATACATTGGTTACTCATCTCGCCGTGGGTTAAGGTGGGCTGGGAAAACGAGGCGATGAAGATGAGTGGTCTCCAAAGTAACCATTTAAGTCGCGACTGCCAACCTCAACTGAAACGGAGTGCACGACGTTGGGACACAGTTCGCAGCCATGGCAGTAAGGGCAAATCGCTTATTGCGTAGAAACCAAGACCACGGGAATCCTGACACGACCAGGCTTCGCTCCTCTGCCGGCAAGTGCGAGGGTCGCGTGCCCAAGCTCTAAGTTCTTGATTTATTGACATAAAGTGATAGCTCTTCTGAAGATCAGGCAAGACCATTTGCCTTGTGTCAGTACTGAAAATCGAGTAAAAATCAGCGTAGTGGGACAGGACCATGATCGCAACCTGACAACGCTGGCGTTGTCACTGGGTCCGCCGTTCGATGGGAGGAAGATCAGGGGAGTCCTCTTCGCGGCGATCGTGCCCGTCGCTCTGGGATGTGGGCTCGCTTGGTTGGCACCGTACTACGTGGTCACTTGTACGCGGAACCCGACAGGATACGTAGACTGCGACGTTCAGCGGACTCTCGGCGCTGTGCTTCTGATCGGAACAGCGACGCAGATTGCCTATGTTCACAGTGTTGAGGAATTTCGCCAGGGTGCTAGCCGAACGAAATACGGCTACCTGCGACTAGTCGGCACTGGCGTTGTCGTGATCCGCGCAAGCCGCGGGGTTTGGACGGCGGCCTTGATCCACGACTTTATCAACCAGCCCGAAGCTGGTTTCGTACAGGTCTCTGAGGGAAATGCGTTTTTCGGCCTGTATCTACCTTGGGCTGTAGCACTCTTCGGCCTGGTGGCCGCCGTCGTCACGGTTTCTGACTGGAAAGAGATCAAAGATTCTCAGTCTACAGGATTTACTTCGGCGAAGCCGGTTGGACATGTCACAACGTATCCCCGGATCCTGAGCTTTGTCATGGGCGCCTATGTGATGGCGTGCGTCGCAGGGCTAGTCTTCGTGTATCTGGTCGATGTCGTCCGCACTCCTATTCTATCCTGGTTATTCTTGATCAGCGTGGTTGGCGTCGGGGGGTTGGCAAACCTAATGCGCGTGCATGTACGTGACAGGAGAAATCCTACACTCGGCTAGCCAACAGCCACGCGGCCATAACCATCACGCAGCGGTCCGGGTATTCGGATACGCCTAAACCCTCGGTGTTTGACTCCGCTTCTAGAAGAACGCTATACGTTCCCCTGACAGCTTGCAGCCAGGACAGCGCTGAACAGAAGGGGGAACGATGAATCAAGAAACCGCGGCAGCAACCGTAGCGACTTCGTTCGCCGGTGAACGTCCAACCCCCTATATCCGTCATTTGCTCTTCTTCATTTGTGTCTCGACGTTGTTCGAGGGGTACGATGTCCTGATCATCAATCTGGCCCTTCCCTATCTCGGACAAGACTTTCACGCCGATTCACGCACGCTAGGGTTTGCCGTTAGTCTCATCAGCGTTGGTACCATTGCCGCCTTCCTGCCGGTCCGTTTGGCAGATCGCTACGGGCGACGGCCGGTCTTTCTTGCGGCAGCCACTGGCTACACCTTCTTTACTGTCTTGACAGCTTTCTCTGTCGGTCTCTATGATTTCGTCGTCTATCAGTTCATTGCCCGACTTTTCATGGTGACAGAGGTCGGAGTCGGCTCAATCATCCTCACCGAAGAATTACCCGCGCGGTCGCGCGGTGCAGGAATTGCACTAATGTTCAGCGCGGGGTTGGTGGGTGGGGTGCTCGGCTCAGCGCTCTTTCCGTTTCTCGTCGACACTGATCTCGGCTGGCGTATGCTATACCTGGTCGGGGGGGGTCTCTTTCTACTCCTGGTCTTTTATTGGAACAAGCTCCAAGAAACGCAGCGCTGGCAATATAATCACAGCACCAACACCCCACCAGCCCGATCCTTGTTCGCAAGTTTCTCGGACCTCAAGGTCCCGTTTCAAGCCATCTATCGACGCAAGCTGATCGCCGGAGCCACGATTTGGTTTACGACGAACTTCTGGAGTGCGACGTGCCTTTTCTTTTTTTCCTATTACGTCATCAATGAACGCGGCTGGACGGCGACCGAGGTGGGGCATACCCTCACTATCGGCTACATTCTCGCGCTTGTCGCCTATCTTTCAGCAGGACCGCTTATGGATCTTGCTGGTCGACGCTTCACAGCCAGTATGTATTTTATCGTCGCCGCTTGTAGTGCTATCGTCTGTTTCCAAGCGCAGTCGGCGACTGTGATCACGGTTGCTTATATTGTCGTTCTCGGTATGAATGCGGTGTGGGCGATATCCGCAACGATTACTAGCGAGATTTTTCCCACCAGTATTCGCGGGACCGCTAATGCGGTCGTCAATAACCTTCTGGGACGAACCGGAATGGTTCTGTCTCCGGCCTTGGTTGGACAATTGTCAATCTGGCTCGGCTCGGTGGGCGAAGCAGTGGCGTGGCTCGCAGTGCTCAACTTTTTTTGCGTACCGGTCATCCTCTGGTCGCTCAGCGAAACTCGGGGCCAAACCCTTGAAGAGATTGCCTGACATGAAAACAGAAAAAGTGACTCGACGACGTTTTCTGAAAACGGGAGTCCTCATCGGCGGTACCCTCACCACCAGCGCATTGAGCGGTCTGCGGCAAACATCTGCGGCGGACCAGCAGCCCTCGCCACCACCTCCCGACCCGACAAAACTCCAAGGTCGTCCTGCCTCCGCCTACGGGGAACGAACACGGTTCGAGACGCTGTCGCGTATCACCTATCCGCCAGATTCATCGACCCCCGCGGCGTCATTTACCCCCCTTCAACACCTACGTGGCATTGTCACTCCCGCTTCGTTGCACTACGAGCGTCATCATGCTGGCATTCCTGATATCGACCCGGCTACGCACCGACTCCTCATCCACGGTCTGGTTCGTAATCCGTTGATTTTTACGACCGAGGAAATTCGCAGATTTCCCTCGGTCTCGCGCCTGCATTTTCTTGAATGCTCCGGCAACGGTTTTACGGAATGGGGAAAACCTAGCGCCAACAATGTACAAGTCACGCATGGACTCACGTCATGCAGTGAATGGACAGGTGTACGACTCTCAGTGTTATTGCAAGAAGTTGGCTACAAGCCTCGGGCCTCATGGATCATCGCCGAAGGGGCCGATGGCGCAGCCATGACCCGGAGTCTGCCGTTAAGCAAATGTCTCGATGACGTGATAGTCGCATACGGCCAGAACGGCGAAGCGTTGCGTCCCGAACAAGGTTACCCGCTACGACTGATTGTTCCAGGGTGGGAAGGCAGCACTCACGTAAAGTGGCTTCGCCGTCTCAAGGTCGTCGACAAACCGTACCAGACCCGCGAAGAGACCGCGAAATATACGGACTTGATGCCCAATGGCAGTGCGCGACAGTTTACCTTTGTCATGGAAGCGAAGTCGGTCATCACGTTTCCGGCGCCTGGTTTACAGCTATCGAGGCCGGGGTTCTATGAAATTACCGGTCTCGCCTGGTCCGGTCGTGGCAAAGTCAAACAGGTCGAGGTGAGTCTCGATGGCGGCCTCACCTGGCAAACAGCAGAATTACAAGAGCCCATCTTACCGGTGTGCCACACGCGCTTTCGTCTGCCCTGGCGGTGGAATGGCACGGAAGCGATACTACAGAGCCGGTGTACCGATGAGACAGGCTACGTCCAGCCCACGCGGGCACAACTGACCGAGATACGTGGGACTCACTCAGAATACCATCTGAATGCAATTCACAGTTGGCAGGTCACCAGCGATGGCAAAATTCACAATGTATAAGCGTTGGATGTGGCAAACACCCATTGCACTGCTCGTGATCGTCAGTCTCGCAAGTCTCGGCTGGTCCCAAGATCGCACCTATGGATTCGGACGCACACCGACGGAAGCCGAGATCTCTGCGTGGGACAGCGCCATCGGGCCGGACGGGAAAGAACTGCCGGCAGGGAAAGGTACCGCAGCGGAAGGAAAACTTTTGTACCAGCAAAAATGCGCGGCCTGTCACGGAGAGACCGGAACAGAAGGGCCGCAAGACAAACTCGTTGGCGGCCGCGGCACCCTGGCGACGGAGAAACCGCTCAAGACGATTGGCAGTTACTGGCCGTACGCCACGACAATTTATGATTACGTTCAACGTGCGATGCCCTTGCCTCAGCCCGGGTCGCTCACGGCCAACGAAACGTATGCCTTAACCGCCTATTTGCTATACCTCAATGGTATCATTAGCGAACAGGTCGTGATCGACGCGCAGACGTTACCACACGTGCAGATGCCCAATCGCTACGGTTTTATCCCCGATCCACGACCAGACGTGGGGCAGCCGGGCAATTCTCAACCGCCACGATAGAGGTAGCGTCCCGCGCCACTTCACCTATCCCTTCGGTAACTTTAGCACCCGTTCACCAATAATGTTCCGCTGGATCTCACTCGATCCGGCGGCGATCGTCAGTCCCCGGGCGCGCATGACGCGATAAAGCCATCGTCCATTTTCGATCGTCCCTGACGTGCCGCGTTCAAGGATTGCGTGGGGCCCGAGTAATTCCGCGGCGAACATCGCCACCCGCAGGTTCAGTTCGGTTGCGTGCAGTTTCCCAAACGAACTCTCCGGTCCCGGGACTTTGCCATTCAGCTGTGCCGTCAGCGAACGGTAACGACTCAGGCGCAAACAGAGCGACTCGGCGGCAAACTGTGCCAACTTTTGCCGTATATACGGGTGGTGCGCCGCTGACATTCCCTCAAACTCCACCGTCCGTGACAAAGCGACGAGTTCATTGATGGTCTTCTCTATCGGATGGCGCGTCCCACCTGACACCCGTTCGTACATCAGCGTCGCAATTGACACCTGCCATCCCTGATTGATCTCCCCGACCAAATTCTGTCGCGGCACCCGTACATTGTCATAGAACACTTCGTTGAAGTCTGACTCACCCGTGATTTGGACTAACGGACGCACCGTAATCCCCGGTGTCTTCATATCAACGAGCAGATAAGAAATCCCGCGATGTTTAGGCGCGTCGGGATCGGTCCGCACCAACAACACCTGCCAGTGCGCCCGATGGGCGAGACTCGTCCATACCTTCTGGCCGTTGATGACGAATTCATCGCCCTCCAGCGCCGCACGCGTCTGCAATCCTGCCAGATCGGAGCCCGCCCCCGGTTCCGAGTAGCCCTGACACCAAATCTCTTCCCCAGTGAGCATTTTGGGAAGAAACCGTCGCTTTTGTTCGTCCGTACCAAGAAACATCAACGTCGGACCAATACGATCAATCGCCAGTTGGTTAGCACCATATAACGGCAAACCTAACCGCAGGACTTCATCTTGATAAATCGCCTGCTCAACCAAACTGGCCCCACCTCCACCCCACTCTTTCGGCCAGTGCAACGCCACATAGCCGGACTCATACAAGCGCTGGTGCCAGGCAAGGAGTTTCTGCCACCGCGTGTCCCCGTCTTCTTCACGATCGGCCAGAGGATCACTGTCCCGTCCAAATACTTCGGCCTTGTTGCTCTCTAACCAGTTGCGCAGGCGCAAACGAAACGCTTCTTGCTCAGGAGTAAAATTAAAATCCATACCTCACCCCATCGTGTGTGGTTCAATGTCGATTGTTCCGCTCCGTCGTTATACACGAACAGCATACTGAATACATACGGATACCGCTCCGTCTGTAACGGCGAGGGTGGGTCCCAATCGTCCTCTAGTCTGCAGTCTTGTTGCTGGCTTCTCCCTGCAGCCTACAGCCTTTCTTCTCTCCCTCTTCCCTCTTTATCCTTTTATCCTTTATCCCTTCTTTGTTTCCTCTTTTCGCCTTTTCCCCTTTTTCCCGTTTCGCCCCGTCTTTGCGCTACCGCTCGCTTGATTTTTCCCCCTTAGTTTCGGTAAGAGATCTAACTGCCCGAGACCATGAACCAGATTCCGAAATTCTGCCACTAGGAGATCAGGGTGAACTCACAGCAACCGCTTCCCCAGAAACCGACCGATTGATACCGGCTGACCGTTTCGCTTGCAGGCTTCCTGGTAGTAAGCCTGGTAGCTTGGGGATTGGCAATGCTGTCGTCACCTTTCTCTCCGTCACCGACACCTGCAGTGGCGCAAGTCAACCTAACTGGCACGCCTACGCCCACTGATACGCCACTCCCAACCAACACGCCGACACCGACCAACACCCCAACTCCCACACCAACCCCGACGCCGACGAACACCCCGACGCCGATTGAAGTGTGCAAGCAAAATATCGAGAAAACTCAAGAATCCCGCGACGAAGTCGCAATTACCGGCAAGAATGCAACAAAAGACCGTTCCATGCTTGAGGGGAAACTCCAAGACGCTTTGGCTAAGCTCAACGACGGAAAATTTGATGGCGCACTGGGAAAACTCATTGGCTTTCGCGGCAAAGCCCTTGGCCTGCTCAGCGCGAAAAAGATATCGCAGTCAGAGGCCGACTTGCTGATTGATGATGTTGACGCGGCGATCAGCTGCATCGATGATCTCAGTGAGGAAAACAGATAAAGATGTGAAATAGAGCGGAGAAGGGACGTCGAGACAAAAGATAGAGAGGACATGAGTTGGTCTCTGCCTCACTTCCTTCTTCTCTGCCTCTCTCCGGTTTTGGGCCCCTCTGCTCTGAATGCCCACAGGAGCCGACTCTCATACATTGTGCAGGTAGTACTGCCCTTGCCCTGTTCCCTGATACTTTCTCTTTCGTCTATCGGGCAGCCCTACTGACTGATCCAGTAGGGCTGTACCGTGCTGTCAGAATATTACTATGTCCCTACCCCTGACTCCGGTCATGTATCTCCTGTCCTTCTATGTCATGGTGGCGGTTTTTGGCCTGGTTGGCTTTCGCCTGCTGACAGCGCCTGGTCTACGCCCAAACGAGGCGTGGCTAGGTGGCCGCATGGCAGGCATGCTCGCGGTGATCTACCCGGCAGGGTGGACTGGCGTACTCGGAATTACGCAATGGCAGGCAGTTGGGACAGCAATACTTATCCCTGGCTCGCTCTCTGGCCTCTGGCTGCTCCTACGTCAACGTCGCGAGTGGCGTGCAGTGGCTGTAGCCGAGCTGACGTTCTTCGTGAGCAGTACGTTGGTCTTGCTGATGCGGCTTACCACAGGCACCGATTCTGGCCACCGAGAAACTGATGGATCTCGGAATCCTGACGACGCTCTTGCGAACCACCTCATTTCCTCCACCTGACATGTGGTTGGCTGGGGAGACGTTGCCGTATTACTACTGGGGCACACTGCCGTGGGTACTCCCGATCAAGCTTTCCGCGGTTCCGGTTGCCTATGCGTATAATCTCGTTGCCGCCCTGCTTGGTGGCGCCACCTTCTCCCTCGCCTGGACGTTAGGAGCACGGCTGGCGCGGGGAAATCAATGGAACGGAGCCCTCGTCGCCTTTCTCTCTGTCTTTGCTGGCACGTTTGACGGCTTACGGCAGTTTTTACTGACCCATTCTTTTGCTCATATCGATGTATGGCGTTCTTCCCGACAAAGTGCTGACGTGATTACCGAGTTCCCACTTTTCAGCTTCTGGCTCGGCGACCTCCACCCGCACGTGTTATCCATTCCTATGGCCTTCCTTACTCTCCTCCTCGCCCTCGCTGCCGGACAACAAGAACCGCGGATACGGTCCGTGACTGTGGTCGCAATATCACTTGGCCTCACAGGCGCGGCAAACCCTTGATGGAGGCAAAGCAACCGACCCTGTCAGATCTCAGCCGGTATGTGTTGCAGCGCCAGCCGTGGGCGAAGGTCGGCGCAGCCAACGTTCTAGTGTTCCGACGCGCAGCGCCAGGAGAGAGCCACGCACGCAGGGTTCAGATACCAACCGCGCTTTCTGCAGTGCTGCCGATCGCTGATACCCGTGTGCTCGGAGAGGGATGGCTGGTAGAGCCGCGAGGAATTGCTGCTGCTGGCGATCACGTCGCGGTTGCCGATACTGCGCTTTCGCACATCGTGATTTTCTCTGCCGGAGCCCTCACCCAGACAGTTGGTACGCAGGAGCTACTGCGTGAGCCGGAAGCTGTTGCCTGGGGTCTACACGGTGACCTTTATATTGCCGATACGTGGCAACACCGCGTTCTTACCCTTGCCCTACAGACCTTCGTTTCGCGTCCCGTCTTTGCCTTGTCCGATGGCTGGTATGGTCCCCGCGGCATTGCCATTCATCATGACGGGCGCGTTGCCATTACTGACACTGGCCACAAACGGATTGTCATCTCTGAACCGACAATGGCTGACGTTCGCGTCATTGGCGGCACCGGTAAATTGCCAGGTCTGCTTGACGAACCGGTGGGAATTACCTGGGTCGGTGATTATCTTTTGGTCGCGGATACTGGGAACCGTCGTTTGCAATTATTTGACACCAACGGCCAAGTCCAGCGTATCGTGCCGCTCCCAGACGCATGGCCAGACTATTATTCGCGACCCCAGGTCGTTGCCATCCGTGATAACCTGTGGCTGGCAACCGACCTCCCCAACGGTGGGTTATGGTTTATCGAAGGCGCACAGCCACGCTTCGTTCGTCTCAGCACCCCCGACATCCAACCCAGCGGCCTGGCATGGGATGCGCACACCAACACCCTGTACTTAAGTGACTTGGGTGGCCGTCTGTGGCAATTTCATCTCACCGGCACGAGAGACGCTCCCGAGGAGTCGCACCAACCCACGGCACTACCCCTCACCTCAGGAAAAGGAGAAACAAAAAGTGATCTCCACCAGTAATGGCCGACCGCAACCACCAGCCGGAGCTATCCCGATGATTTCTGTGATCATTCCCTGTTTTAATGAAGAAGCCGTCATTGAGAGCACCCATCGTCGTTTGCTGCAGGTGCTACAGAAACAGAGCGACATCGATTTTGAACTGATTTATGTTGATGATTGCAGCGACGACTTGACACTGGCAAAACTTAAAGAGATTCAGTCCTTTGATGCCTGTGTGCGAGTCCTCTCCTTGTCGCGGAATTTTGGTCAGCACGTCGCGGTAACCGCAGGCCTAGAGAACAGTGTTGGTGATGCAGCGGTCATTATCGACGCCGATCTCCAGGATTCTCCAGAAGTCATCCTGGAGATGCTGCAGCGTTGGCGTAGTGGTGTAGATGTGGCATACGGCGTGCGGCAAGAACGCGAGGGAGAAACGCGTTTCAAGTTGTGGACCGCCAAGGCATTTTATCGTGTCTTTAATCACGTTTCAGACTTTCCGGTGCCCTCCGATACTGGCTACTTCCGTCTCATGGACCGCCGGGTCGTGGAGGCATTTCTGTCGATGCCGGAACGAGACCGTTTTATTCATGGGATGGTCAGCTGGGTGGGCTTTCGCCAAGAACCTGTGGGCTACCGGCGGGAGCGACGTTCCGCAGGCACGACCAAATATCACTTGGGCAAAATGCTCGGCGTTGCTCTGAACGGCATTGTCTCTTTCTCGACGGTCCCACTGCGGCTGGCAGCATGGTTCGGTCTGGTGGCCTCGAGTCTAGCGATTCTCGGAATCGTCTATGCTTTAGTGCTCCGCCTCGCAACTCAGATCTGGGTGCCAGGGTGGACACTCTTGTTTATCGCGGTCCTGTTCCTCGGCGGTACGCAGCTGATTTTCCTGGGCGTGATCGGGGAATACATTGGCCGTATCTACGGTGAAGTGAAGCGCCGTCCGCTTTATTTCGTGAAAGAACGCCTCGGTTTCCCTACTGCTGACGTGCGGATGCGTGTGTCAGCGGTTCACAGCGCTCTTCCGTAACATCCTTTTCTACGTCGTAGGTCATGCACAAACGAGCTGCTCCTCACGTTGTAATCATTGGTGCCGGATTCTGTGGCTTGGCTGCAGGCTTCGAACTAAGCCAGCGGGGTGTTCGCGTCACTATCCTCGAGCAAGACACAGAGATTGGCGGATTGGCTGGGAGCTTCCGGGTCAAAGGCGAACGACTGGAGAAATTTTATCATCATTGGTTTACCAACGACCAACATATCCTACAGCTGGTCAAGGAACTCGGTACCCAGCAGCAGGTACTCTTTCGTTCAGCCAGAACCGGGATGTATTTTGCCCACGACTTCTTCAAGCTCTCAACGCCGCTTGATCTCCTCCGCTTCACCCCACTTTCGGTGATTGACAGGCTCCGTCTTGGTTTGTTGGTCTTGCGGGTGCGACGCGTGGAAGACTGGCATGACTTGGAAGATCTGAGTGCCGCCGAGTGGCTTAGACGCATGGGTGGGGAAAAAGTCTATGACATTGTCTGGGAGCCGTTGCTGCGCGGGAAGTTCGGCGATGTCGCCTCAGACATCTCAGCGGTATGGTTCTGGAATAAACTCAAACTGCGTGGCGGTAGCCGGGGTAAAAAAGGCGAGGAACAATTGGCCTATTATCGTGGCGGGTTTGCTACCCTGGCTGAACAGTTGGCCACGCACATTAGGAGGGCAGGCGGACACTTACGAACACAGACGCCGGTAGAGGCTCTGGTCGTCAAGACCGGTCGCATCACTGGGGTCGAAACGAACGGAGAATATCTTGCCGCTGATGGGGTCATTGCTACCATCCCTGTAAAGGTCTGTTGATTACCTGCGCATCGCCAGAATCCGCGCGGTCGATACATGTGTCTGCCCCTTGCCACTCAGCTTGTTGGGCGGTGGCTTCTTGGGCCCGCGTTTGTGTTTGGTGT
>JBFWXH010000128.1:0-17923 GCA_050187625.1 Binatia bacterium | reverse complement strand
TCGGTATCAATGAAGACGTGATTAAGCGGTACGTGGAATTTCAAGAAAAGGTAGATAGAGGGCAAGTGCAACTCACTTTCGGGTTCTGAGGAAGTGCCACGGGCGTAAGCCCGTGGGTATCTACTTCACGACCAACGAAATTTGGGGCGAGAGACTTGGAACTGGGGGCTAGGGGGGAGGAGGAACTAGTCCCTAATTTCCAGCCCCTAGCCCCTTCTGGGCTACTGGCTACCGACTGCTGGCTCCTGCCTACGTTCCCAAGGAACCGATACCCCCGCCGATGCAGGGTCTCGATATAGCGCGGTTGCTTGGCGTTATCCCGTAACGCTTGTCGTAGCTCCTGAATACAGGAGGTCAGCGTGGAGTCGGTCACGACTGTCTCCGGCCAGACGGATTGGAATAAATCGTCTTTGCTTACCAACTGCCCGGGCTGCTCGACGAAGTAGCGCAACACCGCCAAGGCTTTGCCCGTCAGCCTCACTTCTTGTACACCGCGCCGCAGTTGTCCGTTTGCCAGATCAAGCCGGTAGGGACCAAAGCTAACTACCTGAGCTGCCTGCTCTTTTGTCATTTTCTGCGTTCCATACAAATCCCACACTAATCCCGCAACTTTCCCATGACTTTTCTTATGGGGGCGCGTTACTTTCTTCGCACAGCACCTGCCCGTTTGCAAGAGAAACCAAAGGATCGCCGGTGGAGGATTGACTATGGAACTCCCCTTACAACACACATCGCCGCTCTCGCCGCATCGGGCGTTTGTCGTGCAGTTTCATCAGGCCACGGCCCTGGAGCGGTGGCATGTGGAAGGACGGGTCGAACATGTGGTGTCCGGCCAAGCGACCCATTTTCACTCGTTAGAGGAATTGTTCGCCTTTATCGCGCGAGTGCTCGCCACCTCCCGGGCGCCGCCGCGCCGCTCAGGCAAAAAATGACCGAGGTGCAATTCCAACCCTCACACCATCAACCTTTTACTTATTCAGGAGATCACTATGAAAATGCAACACTGGCAGAGAAGCAACAGACGATGGCACATGTGTACGGTAGGCTTCATCCTGATCCTGACAATAGCCAGCACACCCCGGCTCTCCAGGGCTGACGCAGTGACAGATTGGAATGAGATCTCGACCCAAGCTATTCTGACCGCTGGGAGGTCACCGCTCATCACGTCACTCGACTATGCTATTGTGCATGCTGCCATCTATGATGCCGCTATTGCTTTCGATGGTCGCTTCGAACCCTATCACGTCGACATCCCCAACGCTGCCGGTTCTCCGATCGCTGCGGTGGCCACTGCCGCGCATGAGGTCCTGATCGCCCTTTTTCCGGACCAGCAAGCAGCACTTGATACGGTGTACCTGGAGTACTTGACTGCCCACGGAGTATCGGCAGCTGATGCTGGTGTGACGGTCGGTCAGCAAGCCGCGGCAGGCATTTTGGACCTGCGTGCCAATGATGGTCGCTTTCCACCCAATTACCCACCATTCACTGGAGGCACTGAGCTGGGAGTCTGGCGACCAACCCCCTCCTATCTCCCTGGACCACCACCAGCCTTTGCTCCTGGTGCGGCGCCGTGGGTGGCAACGGTTACACCATTTACGCTGGAGAGCCCGTCGCAGTTCCGCGCTGATCCCCCACCGCGGTTAACCAGCGCTCGATATCGCAAAGACTACAACGAAGTGAAAGCAGTGGGTGCCTTGGACAGTACGAGCCGGACACCCGAGCAAACCGAGCTGGCCTACTTTTGGGCTGATAACACCGCGGTTCTGTGGAATCGGGCCATTCAAGGCCTCGTGACCGATGGAGAAATGCTTCTCACGCTAGGGGAGAGTGCCCGGCTCTTTGCCTTAGTCAATTTGGCAGGCGCGGATGCCGCCATTACCTGCTGGGACAGCAAGTACACGTATGTGTTCTGGCGCCCAATCACCGCCATACAGGAGGGAGACAACGATGGGAATCCGAAAACGATCGGCGATCCGAACTGGCAACCGCTGATCAATACACCGAGTTTTCCGGAGTATACCTCTGGACATGTGACCTATAGTGGTGCAGTGGGACGCATTCTGAAGCTTTTCTTCAAAACCGACAAGGTGCCGTTCACTGTAACCTCCTCGAATCCTCTCGCCGCACAGAAGACGCGGACCTACACGCGTTTCTCTTATGCTGTGGAGGAAACCATCGACGCGCGGGTGTATTCGGGCATCCACTTCCGTAACTCTGATGTCGTCGGTCGTGATCAAGGAAAGAAGGTAGCAAACTGGACGTTGAAGTATTTCCTGCGACCGGTTAAATAGGGAGGAGAGCCTGTCGTTGCGAGCTCAGGGGCAAACGCATGTGGAGAGCGGAGAGAACATCGGAGAAACCCGCTTCCCGTATCCAACCTTAACCACGGGACTGAGACCAATAGACAAGTAGAAAGACCAGGTATGCTGAGCCGATGGCGACATTGTCATCGGCTCGGTGTGAGATCTTTGAAATTCACCAACAATGGCTTACCCGGCCATCCAACCACGGACGTATTCTAATGTAGGGCGCGTTTCAGGCGCCAAGCATCGGCGCGCCGAGCACGCCCTCCACATTGTCTCCCTTATCCTTTATCCCTTCCCCGTTTCCCCATCAGCCTACAGCCTACCTTGCATCCAACGAAATCCGATTGCCGTGCGCTCATAACGAGAGAAACATCTATTCGAGCTTGCCGAATCGCTTTTGGTATTCTGCCAGTAATTGTTCGGCGTGGTCCGCACGTTGCCGCTCCTGGGTCCATAGTTCCATCGGTGTGAGGAGTAACTGCCCGGCGGCTGTCTCCCAGCGTAACCAATCGTTCCGTACCGCCAGGTATAATCCGGTCGCTGCAGAGGCAATGCGGCTTTGGGCGTCTGGCGTGACTTCCTCGTAGTGCACACCACGTAAGTGGTAGCCTAGGAATTCTTGCGAGAAAGGGTCGTACAGATAGTATTCTGCCGTACGGAAAATCTGTTCGTAGAGCACTTTCTTTTCTTCTTTATCTATCTCGCGTGTAGAGTCTGACAGCAGTTCGATAATCACGTCAGGAAACCGCATGCCCTCTTGCCAGACCACCCAGCTTTTGCGTTCGTGATCATCGACATTCATCACTAAAAAGAAATCTGGGCCGCGAAACTTTCGGCGACTGCGTGGGTCATAATGAAGGAACATGTTGCCGCCGACGTAGTAGTCGTGCCGGTCAGACCAATGGGCTTGCAACGAGCGAATGAGCACTTCCATCTGATCACGGTGGCGCGCGGTTTCCATCGGTTCTCCATCGTCACAAGGGAGGTCATCTTCAGTGGGTAAGGTCTCGATGTCCGCTAAGATGTCAGGCTCCGTGATCGGCTCGGTGAAAGATAAGACTTCTCCTGGAAGGCTCATCGTATGCTCCTTATGGTCAGATAATGACCGCCGAGATATTGTAGCTGCAAGAAAAGAGGGCGGGTAGTAGTGCTTCGGACAATTATGCCGGGAATGGCCAGCGGCCCCTTCGGTTGGGCGCACGCCAGGCTTCTCCCGGCCTATGACTTATTCGTCAACACTCGGCAGGTTCCGTGTTGAGTACCTACCGCGCATCCAACGAAATCCGATTGCCATGCGCGAGGAGATCGGCCACAGTCTGCAAAAACGCGCCAGCCGGGGCACCGTCAATGATACGATGATCGAACGTTAAGCTCAGTACCATCGTTGAACGTTTTGCAATCTCGCCGCGATAAATGACTGGCTTCTCGACGATCCGTCCAACCCCAAGAATCCCGATCTGCGGTGCGTTGATAATCGGCGTGAAGCCATCAACTCCGAACATTCCCAGGTTCGATACGGTAAACGTCCCCCCCGATACTTCTTCTAATGTCAGCTTCCCCGCCCGTGCTTTCTCAGCCAATGCCCGCGCTTCTTGAGCAATCTCTTTGAGTGATTTTTTATCAGTATTGGGAACGACTGGCACAATCAGTCCTTCTTCCAACGCGACGGCGATACCCACGCTGATGTGTTCGAGATGGCGAATCGTATCTCCATCGAGTGTAGAATTCATCCGGGGATGCTGTTTGAGTGCATGGGCACAGGCTTGGACGATAAAGTCGGTGTAGGTGGCGTTAAACTCCCGTTGTACTTCCTGGCGACGATCGATGAGTTGGGTGACATCAACTTCTGTGGTGATGGTGAGCTGCGCACTGCCTTGCAGGCTTTTGTGCATGCGTTCGGCGATGACTTTGCGCATGCCGCGTAAGGGAATGCTCTGCCCGGTGGCGGACGGAGCTGCTGCGGGGGCGGGTGCTGGGGCCGTGGACGTAGGAACTGGTGCTGGGGCTTTTGCTTGGTTGGCAATGGCTTTCTCAACATCCTCGCGTGTGACCCGACCACCAGGGCCAGTGCCGACAAGCTGCGTCACATCAATGTTATTCTCTTGGGCAAGTTTCCGTGCCGCAGGGGTGACTGGGGCTCCTTCTCTGCGACCGCTGGCTGATGCCGCTGTTGGCGCTGCACTTGCCGCCGCTGCTGGTGCTGCTGCGGGTGTTACCGGTTGTGCTGTGGCAGCGGGGGCACCACTGCCATATTTGGACGCAACCTCAGCGACGTTTTCGCCAGCCTCGGCGATGACCGCAACCGGTAAACCAACGGGAACTACTGCCTCTAATGGATACAGCAGTTTCGCCACTGTTCCCGATGCCGGAGACTCAACCTCATACAATACTTTCTCAGTCTCGACCTCGAAGAGCGGTTCTCCTGCTTTGATCGCCTCACCTTCGGCTTTGAACCACTTTTGAATTGTTCCTTCGGTCATGGTCAGACCGAACTTCGGCATAACAGCTTCTACCGCCACAGTGTTTTCCCCTTCCTGCGCTTTCCGTGTTAAACCAAACCGCTTTCAGCTTCACCATACAAAAGGGGGAAAAGGGGAAATGGGTAAACGGGGAAAAGGAAAAACTCTCTTCTTACCTGTTTCGCCCTTTTGCCTTTTCGCCACATCATACTGTTGATCGTTCTTTATCCCACCAGTTCCTTCACCGCCGCAACAATCTTATTGTCATCCGGCAGGACAAACTTCTCCATCGGCGGGCTGAACGGAATCGGTACATCTGGTGCAGTGAGACGTTTTACTGGAGCGTCGAGTGAATCAAAGCCCTTGTCTGCAATGACCGCAGCAATTTCTGCTGCCGCGCCCGCGCGCAGGTGGCCTTCGTCAACGATGAGTACTTTATGGGTCTTGGCCACGGAATTGAGAATGATCTCTTCATCGAGTGGAATAAGAGAACGCGGGTCCACGACTTCCGCCGAGATGCCTTCTTGTTCTAACTTTTTCGCCGCGGCCAGCGCTTTTGACACCATGATGCCAATGGCGACGATCGTAACGTCCTTCCCTTCGCGTTTGACCTCGCCTTTGCCGATTGGCACGGTGTAGTCTTCTTCAGGGATCGGGCCTTTCATCCGACCTAGCCCCATGTGTTCAAAGACTAAGACCGGATTGTTGTCGCGAATGGCGCTCTTCAATAAGCCTTTCATGTCGTATGGTGTTGATGGTACGACGATCTTTAACCCTGGGACACTCATAAACTGCGCGTACACGGTCTCTGAGTGCTGGGCGGCAGATTGTCCCAGTGCGCCATAGACAGTCCGAAAGGTGATCGGGATGTCGGCTTGACCGCCCGACATATAGCGGAGCTTCGCGGCCTGGTTACACACTTGATCCCAGCAGCAATAGAAGAAGCTGGCAAATTCGATTTCGACGATGGGCCGCATTCCAGCCATGGCCGCGCCCACACCCGCACCGGCATAGCCAGCTTCGGAAATCGGCGCATTGCGAATACGTTCTGGGCCAAATTCATCAGTCAGGCCACCCGTGGCACCAAAGGCACCGACCCACACGTCGAGCCCCATGACGAATGTCAACGGGTCGCGGCGAAGTTCTTCTCGTAAAGCTTCATTGATCGCAGTGATGTACGATATTTCGCGCATGCCATTCTCCTCGTTGGTAGTTAATGTCCACAGCCGCAGGGCGAAAAGAAAAACCTAAGGATAATAATCAGGGGTAAATAGATAAATGGGGAAATAGTACAAAAATTTTCCCTCCCTCTTTATCCTTCTCTCCGTTTCCCTTTTTACCCTTAGGCCGCCGAAAACATATCCTCCAGCGCTTCTTCCGGTGCAGGCAGAGGGCTCTCCTGAGCAAAGGTGACCGCTTCATCAAGGTCGCGCTTGACCTCGGCTTTGACCGCATCAAGCTCAGCTTGTGTGAACATGCCGTTGGCGGTGAAACGCTTTTCAAAGGAAAGGATCGGACACCGTTGTTTCCAGGCTTCGATCTCATCAGTGGGGCGGTAAGCCCGTTTGCCGAGAAAGGCTTCTTCCCCTACAACATGTCCTTCCCAACGGTAGGTTTTGCATTCGATCAATGTCGGCCCTTCTCCACGGCGCGCACGTTCAACTGCTTGAAGCGTCGTCTCGTAGACCTCGACCACATCGTTGCCGTTGATAATGACTCCCGGCATATCATGTCCACGCGCACGGTCGGCAATGTCTTTGACTGAGGTCACATCTTTACCTGCAGTGAACTCACCGTAAAGGTTGTTTTCGCACACGTAGACCACCGGGAGTTTCCATGAGGAAGCGATATTGAGTGATTCGTGGAACGTCCCCTCATTTGAGGCGCCGTCACCAAAGAAACACACGGCCACTTGCCCGCTTTTGCGCATTTTGGCGGACAACCCGGCGCCGGTGGCAATGGGGAGTCCTGCGCCGACAATACCATTGGCCCCGAGGATGCCGATACTGAAATCCGCAATATGCATCGAGCCACCTTTGCCTTTGCAGTAGCCGGTCTTGCGGCCAAAAAGTTCTGCCATCATAGGTTTGAGCTTGCCACCTTTAGCCAAGAGATGGCCATGTCCCCGGTGGGTACTGGTAATGTAATCTTGATCATTCAAGGCTGCGCACACACCGGTGGCAGAAGCTTCCTCGCCGATAGATACGTGTACGAACCCTGGTACTTTCCCCTCCTTAAAGAGATCACGCAACCGTTCCTCGAACTGACGGATTGTCTGCATGGTACGATACATCTTGAGGAGTTTGTCCTTGCCGACCTCTGCCATACGAAAGCCCTCCTTCGTCTATTTGTCTCACAGTGAAAGAAAGAATGGACAGGTGTTCATAGTCCGAAATGTAGGGAGTGGTCAACTGCTACGGAGAAAAGGTGAAAAAACGCGCGTTGGTGCATGTCTGAAATCCCTGCGCCGCCTCGCCTCTCCTTCGATTTCGCCAGTGCGTCGCTCAGGACGAGCAGGACAGCGAAGTTTGCGCAAAGTTCTTCTATGAGCCAACGAGGTTAGGGCTTCGTCTCTTGCTCTTTTGCCTCGGGTACTGCGGGTGGACTTTGATTGTCTTTCTCCGTTCTTTCGACCAAGACTTTTGCAATCCGCCTGCCGTCCATCTCGACAATCGTAAAACGGAGCGTGTCGTGCGTGATGACTTCTCGCCCACGTGGAATGCGTTCGAGCCGCGCGAGGAGAAAGCCTGCTAAGGTGCGATAGGCTTGTGTCTCCTCTAACGGAATCCCGTGCTCTTGTTTCAGGTCATCCAACGGAACCCCTCCTTCAACGAGAAGGGCTCCGTCGGCAAGTTCTTGCACTGGTTGTTCTTCGTCCTCATCGTACTCGTCACGAATCTCTCCAACGATCTCTTCCATAATATCTTCGATAGTGGCGATCCCTACGACCGTGCCGAATTCGTTGACGACAATCGCCATATGCATGCGGCGGAGCTGCAACTCGCGCAACAGGTGACTGATTTGCATGGAATCCGGGACAAAGTAGGCTGGATGCAGGAGTTTGCCGAGCGACTCCTCCTGACTCAGCTCTCGTTCCTTCAGTAGTTCTTTAATGTGGACAATGCCTAAGATGCGATCAAGGTCTTCTTCATACACGGGCATCCGTGAAAAGCCACTTTCGATCATCTGACGCAACGCCTCAGAGGCGGGAGTTGATACGTCCAGCCCGTCAATTTCGGTGCGCGGTGTCATTACTTCCCGCACTGACGTATCGGCGAAATCAAAAACACTGTGGATAAACTCGCGCTCGGTGTCATCGAAGACTCCTTTTTGGGCCCCTTCACTGACGAGATAGCGGACCTCTTCTTCTGAAACCAAGGCTTCAGTGGATTTGGCGCCAGTACCGGTGAAGAAGAGGAGGAGATTCGATGAGGTCGTGAGAAAGCGGACGAACGCTGAAAAGATCCTTGACAACAGATCAAGCGGACGGGCAACGACTAAAGCGACGCGTTCTGGATAGCGTAACGCCAACGACTTGGGCACAAGTTCGCCAAGTACCAGGGAAAGGTACGAAATGATAACAACCACAGTCCCGAGCGAGATTGCATCTCCCCACTCGCGGAGGAATGCCACTTCACTTTGTTGAAAGTACGGCTGGAGAAACTCGACGGCTGATGCCCCACCAAGAACCGAAGCGAACGACCCCACAAGGGTAATACCGATCTGGACGGTTGCCAGAAAGCGGTCGGCATCGTCTTTGAGACGACCGACCACCGCAGCAGATTTATGCCCTTCTTCTGTTAATTGATCGATACGACTGCGACGAACGGAGATAATTGCAATCTCCGACCCTGAAAAGAAGCCGTTCGCCAACACTAATAAGAGGATGATGACGGCTTCGAACCAAAACTCTTCCCCCATGCCTTCCTCCTTGGGTATGCCAACTGTACCATAATGCCTGGCCGGACTCACTGGCCTCATGAGGTTGATAGCGTGACTGCTGCGCTCTCTCTATGGCGGATGATAAATGAGAGAAACGACGAAAAAGGAGATGGGGAAAGGATAAAGGATAAGGGATAAATGGAGAAAGGATAATATAGATATACATGGGAGTAGGCTATTCGCCATATGCTATAGAGCGAACGGAGTGAGCGGGCTATAAAGCGAAGCGGGCCATGAAGCGAACGGAGTGAGCGGGCCAGCCGCTATACGCTAGTTAGGACGGAGGACGTGGGTGAGTACCAACGGAACACGCAATCAGAGTGTCCACACCAATGGCATCTCAATCATCGGTGCCCAGCAAAACAATCTCAAAAATATCAATGTTTATATCCCTTTTAATCAACTGACCATTATTACCGGTGTCAGTGGGTCCGGTAAATCGAGTCTTGCCTTTGATATTCTCTACGCTGAAGGGCAGCGCCGCTATGTTGAGAGCTTCTCGGCGTATGCACGTCAGTTCCTCGACCGGATGGATAAGCCGAAAGTCGAGAAGATTGAAGGGATCTTGCCGGCTATCGCTATCGATCAGAACCGGCCAGTACGGACCTCGCGCTCGACTGTCGGTACGATGACGGAGTTACACGACCATCTGAAACTGCTTTTTGCCAAGATTGGCGTCTTGTATTGTCGACAATGTGGTGAAGTGGTGGAACGTGACTCGGCCGAATCGGTCTTTCGTAAACTCTCCTCCACCCGTGCTGAAGGAACCCGTTTCCTTGTGACCTTTTCGATCTCTGCGCCGCCGTTACTCCCCTGGGCAGAAATTCGCGATGGCTTGTTACACTCTGGGTTTCATCGCCTGGTGGACAATGGGCAGGTGTTCGATATCCAGGAACTGACCGATCGTCCAACTGAGGGACAGGAGTACTTTACTGTCTTGGTCGACCGTCTCGTCTTAAACGCGCGGAGCAAGAAACGGATTCACGATTCGTTAGAACAAGCCTTTCGCTATGGGAAAGGGCGTCTGATCGTGATCTTCCCTGATGACAATGCTGACGAACTGCCGTTTTCTGACCAACTGGAGTGTGCGTCGTGCCGGATCACCTACAAAGAGCCCGTTCCTAATATGTTTTCTTTTAATAGCCCATTGGGAGCGTGCGAGAGTTGTCGGGGGTTTGGACGAACGATTGATCTTGATCTCGATTTGGTCGTACCAGACCCCACGTTGTCGATCAAAGATGGCGCGATTAAACCGTGGCGGATTAAGGCAGCACAGTGGGAACGTCGTGAACTCCTGGCTTTCTGTCAGAAACGGAAGATCTCTATAACGGTTCCGTGGCACGCCCTGACGGAGGAACAGCAACGGTCTATCCTCGATGGAGACGGAGACTATTACGGTGTGCGTGGATGGTTTCGGTGGCTTGAAAGCAAAACCTACAAGATGCATGTCCGTGTCTTCCTGGCTCGTTACCGTGGGTATTTCCCCTGTACGACCTGCAATGGGGCGCGGCTAAAACCTGAAGGGTTGCTCTATCGTGTGGGTGGGAAGACGCTTGCGGAAGTGAATCAACTCAGCGTTGGCGAGTGCTACGTGTTTTTCCGTGACCTGCAGCTCACTGTTTTTCAAGACCAAGTGGCGCATTTGATCTTAGACGAGATTCGCAAACGATTGCGTTACCTGGTTGAAGTAGGCCTGGAATATCTCACGCTTGATCGGCAATCACGGACACTCTCTGGCGGTGAATTGGAACGTGTCGATCTGACAACCGCGATTGGGTCGTCACTGGTGAATACGCTGTATATTCTTGATGAACCATCCATTGGCTTACATCCTCGCGATAGTCATCGCTTGGTGCGTATTCTCAAAAGTCTTCGTGACAACGGCAATGCGGTGGTTGTGGTTGAACACGATCCAGAGATTATCCGCGAAGCAGACCACATTCTCGATATGGGACCCCTCGCTGGAGAAAAAGGGGGGGAGGTCGTTTTTGCCGGCCCGTATGACAAGATTCTTGGTGACCGTCGTTCGCTCACCGGCAAGTACTTATCGGGTCGGGTGGAGATTGCCGTACCCAAACGGCGACGGAAACCGCATCCTGACTACGCGCTGACGGTAAGTGGAGCAACGGCGAACAATCTCAAAAACATCGACGTGACGATTCCCTTTGGTTGTATGGTCTGTCTCACCGGGGTATCAGGGTCGGGAAAATCGACCCTGGTCGAAGAGGTGCTCTATCGGGGGCTGAAAAAGCGTAAAGGCGAGTCTGTGGGTATTCCCGGTGCGTGCCGCGATATTACCGGTTGGGAAGCGCTGGCTGATGTGATCTTTGTCGATCAAGCACCGATTGGCACTACGCCACGTGCTAATCTGCTCACGTACACAAAGGCCTTTGATCCCGTGCGTCGTCTGTTCGCAGAGACCGAGCTCGCCAAGTTACGAGGATATATGCCTGGAACGTTCTCGTTCAACGTCGAAGGGGGGCGCTGTGAAACCTGTAAAGGCGAGGGAGCGGAGAAGATTGAGATGCAATTTCTCTCCGATGTGTTTGTTCCGTGTCCAGAATGTCATGGCAAACGCTTTCGCGATGAAGTCTTAGAGGTTACGTACAACGGGAAGAATCTCACCGAGATTATGAATCTCACCGTGTCCGAAGCGCTGGAATTCTTTGCCGACGAGCGAGAATTGATTCGCCGGCTCATGCCACTGGCTGCAGTAGGTTTGGAATATATGCGCCTCGGGCAGTCCCTGACGACCCTCTCCGGTGGAGAGGCGCAACGTCTTAAACTTGCCGCTCATATCGGTATGGAGCGAACTAGAGACTCCGCCGGACTGTCGCAAGAACCCGAAGATTTCAGCGAGCCTGTGGCTGTTGACGTTCAGATCAGAAAGCGCGCCCCGCGGCGGTCGCATACCCGGCCTCCGGTTGCCCTGTTCGGAGAAGTAAAAAAACCGAACGGCACCCTTTTTATCTTCGACGAACCCACAACGGGTCTCCATTTTGCTGACATCCAGAAATTACTGAGTGCCTTCTCGCAATTGGTGGAACGTGGGCATTCGCTGCTGATCATCGAGCACAACCTGGAAGTGATTAAGTGTGCTGACTATGTGATCGACCTGGGCCCGGAAGGTGGGGATGGTGGTGGCCAAGTAATGGCTCAGGGCACCCCCGAACAAGTGGCCAAGGTTAAAGGCTCATATACGGGGCAATATCTTGCGGAAGTGTTGAGCCCAAAAGCAAAGGCCCAAAGCCTAAAGCCTAAAGTCCAAAGTTCAAAGTCCAAGGTCCACAGTCCCCAGCCGAGCGTCCAGATCCCAGCGCCCAATGCGATTGCGGTTATCGGGGCCAGGGAGCATAACCTGCAAAATCTGTCCGTGGAGATTCCCCGTGACGAAATGGTGGTGGTCACCGGGCTGTCAGGCTCGGGAAAATCGACCCTGGTCTTTGATATTGTCTATGCTGAAGGACAGCGCCGGTACATTGATAGTCTGTCGGCCTATTCGCGGCAGTTCATTAAAGTGATGGCACGACCAAACGTCGACCTGCTGACCGGTATCCCACCTACGGTAGCCATCGAACAGCGCATGAGTCGGGGAGGGCGCAATTCCACCGTGGCAACGGTGACGGAAGTTTCTCACTACCTGCGTCTTCTGTATGCGAAGACCGGCGTCCAGCATTGTATTAGCTGTGAGCAGCCCTTATCGGTGCAGAGCCGGAGCCAAATTCTCGACCGTTTGCGTCGCGATTTCCGCGGACAGCAGGTGGCGTTTCTGGCGCCAGTCGTGCGGGGTCGTAAAGGCTTTCACAAAGATACGCTCGACAGTGCGCGAAAGATGGGGTTCGCGGAAGCGTTAATCGATGGGCGGATGAACGAGATTAGTTCAGGTATGAGCCTCGCGCGCTACAAGGAGCACGATATTGAGATTGTTGTCGGCAAAACCCTGGTGAACGGTGCCAGTCAACAGACCGAATCGTTACTCCATACCGCGCTCCGGGTGGGGAACGGCGCAGTGCATCTCAAAGGCGAAGCAGGTGAACGAGTCTACAGCGAGAAGCTCTTCTGTGCCTCTTGCGGTCTGGGATATGAGCTGCCTGATCCACGCTTGTTTTCTTTTAACAGTCGGCAAGGAGCGTGTAGTGAATGTGCGGGCGTAGGCGTGCGCTGGGAATTCGATCCGCAACTGGTCGTGCCGGATCGCGAGAAATCGCTTGAAGCGGGGGCGCTGCTGCCGCTGACTCGTCCTGAGTTCCAGCGTGACCATAGCAAACTGTTACGAGAGGTGAAAAAACTCGGAGTTCCCTTGCAGCGGCCTTTTGGTGACCTCAGCGCGGATCACCAACAATTGGTGTTCGTTGGTGATGGCAAGACTGTGCGTGGGGCCTTCCCCATTTTGCATGAAGCACTTACTGGAAGTGAGGGCGAAACCGCCGACTTGTATCCTGCGCAATTTTTGACCGAGGTACCCTGTCCAGCTTGTACGGGGACGCGACTGAACCCTCGTGCTCGGGCAGTGAAAGTGTGTGGTCACGCGATTTGGCAAGTGATGGCGATGTCGGCAGGCGACTGTTTGCAGCATATGGCCTCGCTGCCGTTGTCGGAGCGGGACGAATTGATTGGTGAACCTATCCTCAAGGAGATTGTTCCGCGCCTCTCTTTCTTGAGTGAAGTTGGACTCTCGTATCTCACGCTTGACCGTCGTGCGGACACCTTGTCTGGCGGTGAAGCCCAACGTATCCGCCTGGCCGCGCAGCTCGGCTCGAATCTTCGTGGGGTGTGTTACATTCTCGATGAACCGACCATCGGCTTGCACCCACGCGACAACGAGCGACTGTTGTCGACGTTACGCAATCTCCAGACGCGGGGGAACACTGTCCTGGTGGTTGAACATGATGAGCAGACGATCGCCAGCGCCGACATCGTGATCGACCTTGGTCCTGGAGCCGGAGTCAATGGTGGAAAAGTGATTGCGATAGGCACCCCGGGCGAATTGAAAGACAATCCGGAATCTGTCACTGGCCGGTTTCTCGATAGTGCCCATCCGCGTCTTGGTCCGTTACGCGATCTGGCCCATCGTCCGCAACTTTCTATTATTGGGGCACGCGAGCATAACCTACGTGGCATCGATGTGGAGATCCCGATCGGCGCTTGGACCTGCGTGACTGGGGTCTCGGGCTCCGGCAAAAGTTCTTTGGTACAGGAAGTTTTGGTCAAAGGCTTGAAGAAGAAACTTGGTTCCTTTGTGGGGCGCGCGGGGTTGCATGAGCGTATCGACGGCAGTGAGCCGGTTGAGCGCGTGGTCGAGGTCGATCAGTCGCCGATTGGTAAGACCCCGCGTTCCGTGCCTGCCTCGTACGTTGGCTTTTGGGATGAAGTGCGCAAATTGTTTTCTATGCTGCCGGAAGCACGGCTGAAAGGGTACCAGCCGGGTCGCTTCTCGTTCAACGTTAAAGGTGGCCGCTGTGAGTCCTGTGCCGGACAGGGAGAAGTCAAAATGGAGATGAGCTTTCTTCCCGATGTCTACGTCGCGTGTGACGTATGTGGAGGGCAGCGGTATAACGAAGAAACCTTAGCGGTCGCTTACAATGGGAAAAACATTGCTGATGTCCTTCATATGACAATAGAAGAGGCTGCGACTTTTTTTCATGGGGTGCCGAAGATTGCCGGACCGCTCAAGCTGTTAGACGACATTGGTATGGGCTATATCACCCTCGGTCAGGCGAGCAATACCTTGTCTGGTGGGGAGGCACAACGGATTAAGCTTGCCTACGAATTAGCAAAAGAATCGCGTGGGAAAACCTTATACGTGCTCGATGAGCCGACCACCGGTTTGCATTTCGCTGACATTGAGAAACTCATTCATGCGTTACATCGGCTTGTAGACAAAGGTAACTCCGTTGTCACGATCGAACACAACCTCGACATTGTGAAAGAAGCCGATTACATCATCGATCTGGGCCCGGAAGGAGGAACTGGCGGTGGTGCGATTGTCGCCTGCGGCCCACCGGAGGATATCCTCCAACACTGGCAGACCTCGCATACGGCCAGGAGTTTGCGAGACTATCTCAGGCTCTAACCTTGTCAACGAAGAAGGAGGTACGTGATGAAAAGGACCGCCGAACAAACCGCGATGGAAACCGCCGCGCGCACCTATTTTGCGAACGTGACAAAAGGGGATGTTGACGGAATCCTCGCCCTTTTCGCAGATGATGCCCAGGTAATCAATCCGATGACGGGCGCGGCAGGCATTCGTGGCAAGTCCGCACTCCGTGCGTTCTATACCAATCTGGTGGGCAGTCTGGTCGATTATCACGCCGGGCCAACAGATATAATTATTGACGGCAACAAGCTGGTCGCGCCCTTACATCTCGAAGGAAAGACTAAAGATGGGAAACCGCTTGTGATGGATAATCTGAACTTCTGGACATTTGATGAGCAGGGGAAGTTTAAGGTTCTCCGCATCTACATGGATACCTATCCCTACCGCCAGGCGTTGGATCAGGCGCTTGGTGGCGGGAAGAAATAAGACCAGGCGTGGCGCGTATTGCCCGATTGGGGCTGTTGCCCGTGGATCTGTATGAACGCTACCCCGTGTGGGCCAATGGCATGAAGCTCCTCACGCGTGGCGCTTGCGGACGCCGTTGTCTCGCGGGCGGGTTTTTCTCTAAGGATATGAATCATCACTCGGGCTATGTCGCGTCCTCGAACAGCGGCTGACACGCGGTGGCGATTTGCTCGATGTGGCGGTGATCGGTCCCACAGCACCCACCCAGGACAGTGAGTTGGTCCAGACGTTTCTTGAGATCGGCGTACTGCTGCCCGAGTTCAACCGGGTTGCCTGTATCGAGTTCGGGGGCTTCGTTAAGTTCGGCATGGCTCATGCGCGAGGCATTCGCCCGCAGTCCTCGGATTCTCGCCATCCATGGCTCTCCCTCAGCCAGTACGTTCACGAAGTGCGTGGGATGAGCACAGTTGATCATGTAGTAGCAAGGATAAGCAGACGTTCCCTCGTCAACCTGCACTATCGCGCTCTTCAAGGTCTGGCCAGTCGGGAGCCTGCCATCGGTCTCGACCGTGAAGGAGATCGCAACTGGCATCTCTGCCTGTTGGGCAGCCCTGACAATACCAATCGCTTCCTCCACATAGTTTATGGTAATGCCGCATACCATATCCGCAGCGGAACCGACGAAGGTTTCGATCTGTTTCCGATGATAGGCTTCGGCTTCTCGCTCTGACATCGCGCTGTCCGGAATATAACCATCTCCGCGCGGACCGATACAGCCGCTGATGACTACCCGAGTCCGATCAGTGTCGTAGACGTTGCGCACGTTTTCGAGGAGCTGAATCGCTTTGCGGTTAATATTTGCCAGTGCGTCAGGGGTATAGCCGAGGCGTGTTCCCCAGTCTGGGTTGGCCCGCCACGTTGCACTTTCGAGGATCAGGCCAGTACCGAGCCGCTTTGCCAGATCTGCGTAGGTGCGAAAGTACTTGTCCAAGGCCGATTCGCCTTCAGGAGAGGTCAGCAGGTGAAAGGCAGCGAAGTGGGGTAGCTCCAATCCTTCATGGAAGATCAGCGTCGTTTCGATACCACCGTCCGTGAGGAAAAGTCCGTTGTCCAGTTGTGGAAGTACGCTGCGGTATTTGCTCATAGTATGTCTCCCCCCATGGTTTGCCTTGGTGATCGTCCTGACTACCCTTAAATCATTCCGGACGTACTACTCAGTTGGCAATGGCAGTCCCTGTTGTCTCAGGAAACTTAGTTTATCCCAGTACCCTCTCTGGAAATGAATCTTGCCAGCAACGACCTGAAAAAATCCACACCCCCGTAACCCGAGCGGGTCGCGCCATTCCAGGATAGCCCAGGCACCATCCGCAAAGAGATTTTCCACAATACAGGTCATCTTTGCGGTTGCAAACTCTCTCGTAAACATCTCCCGAAGCGCCTCTTGCCCCTCTACCGGAGCCTCAGCAACTTGGTGATTGATCGCATGCTCGGCATACAGAGAGACTAACCCTTCAACATCCGCACGGTTGAAAGCCTCAACCCATGCTTCGACAATCGATTTGGGGTTAGAGGCTGACACTTGATTGTCGTTCTTCAGCGGCGTACCGTCGGTGGCGGTTATCACGGGGAGAGGACCTTTCTTCTGCAACACCCAAATCATCACCGGACTATGGACCAGGTCGAACGACGAACGATCGTAGTTTCCATACAGTTCAAGGACATGGAACCCTGTCTCTCGCGCCATTGACTCGAAATGGTCCCTGTCCACCAACTCGAACTCCATTGGGAACAACTGCTTTGAACGCAGACGTCCATCATTCTCAAAGAATTCAAAAAATTGCAGGCGAGTCACTACCGGGTGTCCTCCCTGTTCAAAACCAGAGACAACCAGCGAACCATCCGGCATTGGAAACCGCCCACCGGGAACAAGACAGGCAAAGACAGAGGCAAGGGCGGCACGCTGGTTCTCCTCGCCGACAATCTCCATGAACGATTGGAACGGCAGGATCGCGAGATCGAAGCGGGGCGGCAGATGCAGTTGACATAGATCAGCGCAGTGGATCTCGGCACGCAGCCTATGTTCCTTCAATTTTCGCGATAAGATGTCAAGCATACCCTGAGAACGATCTACACATGTTAACTGTACCCCTGCTTCAGCCAGCGGGAGTGAGAGCCGGCCCGTTCCGGCAGTCAGTTCGAGAATTGGTCCCGTCGTCTTTGCCGTTTCCGACAGGAAGAAGGGAAAATCGTAATCCGTAGACACATAGAGATCATAGATCTCGGCAATCTGATCGTAATCTATCTGCGGCATCACCATATCAGAGACTCTTAACCCTGGCCGGTTATTCGCTGTAGTCCAGCCGTCTCGTTGCGCCTGCACCCAGAACCGCTTGCAGACTGCGGTTACGCTGGAAGCGACTGGGCACCCGCTGGATTCTGAGAAACGGCTCGTGCACGACTGTCGGTATACATTTCTTTTCAGGGCGACCCCTCTCGGCCTTGTTAGAGAGTACGAAGGGTGTTGTGGCCCGAGGGGAGCCGATTTTCAAACTCTCATTCGTAGTACCTCTTTGCGTTTGACCTCTAAGGATTTGCTACGAAATAACTGCCATAACTAACGAACTGTTTCTGATACATAGGGCAGAATGGAATAGTTCCATTCGCCATGAAAAGCATGGGGGCGCAGTTGGACTTGGGCGAGTTGCTCATCGGAA
>JBFWXH010000127.1:0-18885 GCA_050187625.1 Binatia bacterium | reverse complement strand
TGACGGAGACCTGCGAGAAAGAGCTGCCCCACCTTATCACCACTGTGCAAACCGATGAGGCTGTTCTCAACGATAACCATACGTTACCCCAGATTCACTGTCAGCTTGCCCAGGCTCAGTTACTGCCAAACCTCCATTTAAGCGTGTCATGCATTCCAGCACAGAAAGATTTCTTTAACTGTCTGTAACCTTGCTCTTCTTCATTCTCATCCCTCCTGCCTTCGTCCTGCACAAAGCATCCACGGCCCCCGTCACTTTTCGTTCTCTCCATCTCCGTCTAAAAGGACCAAACTTCAGCGCTCACTTTCGCATCAATTACAGTGCGCCTCTTGCTCGCATCCCCAAGCTCTGCGCGGAGAATTCCCCAACAGTGTCACCCTCGCCGGAAGGGTACGACGAATCTGGTGGTGTGTTTTCTGCCAGTGCGAGGACCTGAGCGGATTGTCACCTTTAGTTTAGAAGGAGACGGACTGGCAGCCTTTCGTCGTCAGTTACGTCCTGATGATGAAGTGGCTGTAGAGATGGGACAGAATACGCACTACTTCCAAGAGCAGATTTAGGATCGGGTCAAACGCGTGGTGTTAGTCGATCCGCATCGATTTGCCGTGATCTCGCGGTCGAAGAAAAAAACCGATCGGCATGATGCCAGCTTGTTAGCACGGTTTCTCAAATTGGGCTGGCTGCCGACGGTCCCTAATCTGTCTCCCCAGATTCGCAAGTTGCGGACAGTGTTGCCAGCGCGGGACAATCTGGTGGGGATGACGACCAAACTCAAGAACATGGGACACGGGGCGTTCACGCGTCATGGGATCCTGATTGATAGCACCGCATTTATTTCGGCCCGCGGACGGCAACGGTTGGCAATGACGGAAGAACTTCCCGAGAGTGAGCGGCAGATCGTTGAAGTGGTCCTGCAACAATTGGACACTCTGGAGCAAGCTATTGCCACAGTAGAGACGCAGATTATTGAGGTCGGCAAAGATTTCCCAGGATTGCGGTGTGTGCTCCAAATCCCTGGCCTGAGTCTGCTCGGGGGCATTAGCCTGTTGGCAGAAATCGGGGACATCCACTGATTTGCTTCTGCCAAACAATTAGGGGCGTATGCAGGCTTGGTGCCGACGGTCCGCCAATCCAGTGAAACCGATCGACGGGGACATATCATCAAACAAGGTCGCAAACGGCTCCGGACCTTAGCCATCCGCGCTGTACTTGTCATGGTGCGGTCGGGCTCTTCTCCCCTCGTCGACTTCTATCACCTGAAAAAGCAGCAAAAGGGTGCGAGCAAAGCCTTGTGTGCCACGGCCCGGAAGTTACTCGGCATCGTGTTTGTAATGTTAACCAAAGAATTGGATTACTGGTATCTCGAAGAGCGGCTCTACAATAAGAAGTTACGCGTGCTCTAAAAGGCAGCGTAATGCGAAACAAAGCGGGAACGGCTCAGGCGAGGCCAGCTACCACGGGGCGACCTAGTCACTTTTCGTCAGATCACGCCCGGATTTTTTCCAAAGGGCGCTTGTCTTTTATAGGAGGAATTGTAGAATATAACCCTCCCTGAACTTGCGGTTCCTCTTGAGCCGCATCCCATATCGCCAGTCCCACCCCTGCAACAGATTCATGATCTCGGCAGCCGCATACCAGCTCTCACACAGCACATACGCGGGCTGCAGCTCACGACGATGCGCTTGCCGGAGCAACTCAACTGCTAATGTCACTTTCGACAGTCCCCCTTTGCGCCAGATCCACAGCCCGAGGGGCACCTTCCACGTTCTATCGGTTCATAACAACAGTACCACTTGCATCCCCCAGATCGGCTTGCCCACACTCCCGGACTACACCCACCTGACCGTGTCTGCCACCCGTGTGAAGCGCTCCCAACTGGTGTCATCAATCACCAGATAGCTACCCCGCTGCACGACCCTGCGCGCGAAGCAGTCCCACAGCCGTCGAGACCCTGGAACCTTCTGATACAAAACACGACACAAGGTATCATGCGATACTTGAGCGCAAAGCTGTGCTAAACTCACACAACTCGTCCGTGTGTTGCGATACAGTAAGCCAATAAGGACATTGCGGTAGCAGGGGTTATAAAAGTGCCGATGTTGTCTATAACACCAACATTTTATTGCGCTTTTTAACTCCTGCGTAACTCCAGTTCGGTGTTAAGCGGTATCAAACGACCTTTGACCGGGTCCTCCAGCAACTCCGCGCCGAGGGGATCGTACGTGGACGGCGCGTCATAGTGGATGCGACCTTAGTAGAAACAGATGCCTCGATCAATAGTTTAGCGGAACGGCCTAAGAAGGATCCACAGGCACGCGCACTCAAGATGTATGAGCAGCGCTATCACGATTTTAAGGAAGGCAAGAGAAAGCGCCAAGTGTCAAACCAAACTCATGTCAGCTCCAGTGATCTCGATGCGACGTTAGTGTCCCGGCCCGGCACTTATGGCGCGCACCACGAATGCACCGTGCTGCCTGAGCGGTTGGGGCATCTCCTGAACGACGAGCACTGGCCCATCGAGGAAGTCTCAGCAGACACGGCCTATGGCCGAGGCCCGACCTACGACTTCCTCCGTCGCGATTGGTCGATTCTCCTCCAAGACAGCGATCACGACGGCCAGGAGAGGCAATTCAACCCCTTGCATTTAATTATCGTTTTGAGGTAAAGGCGCAATAATTTTTATAACATGACCACTGTTAAAGAGGAACTTCCATTTACCGATACTACCCTCAACATCGTCTTCTACACCCTACACTTCGAGGTATGCATGGCAACTTTCCTTTGGCAAGGTGTTGGTCCCAATGGTGAAACGCTGCAAGGTGAAATGGAAGCAGGCTCACGGGATGCGGTAATCTCACGGCTCCGTGCTCAGCGCATCCGTCCAAAAACAAATAAGATTCGCGCAAAAGGGAAACTCGACCAGGATATTAAAATCCCCGGATTGGGTGAAAAGGTCGCACCAAAAGATATTGTAATCTTTACCCGTCAACTGGCAACAATGATTGATTCAGGGTTGCCTATTGTGCAATCACTCGACATTTTAGCCCAACAAAGTGAAAATAAAACTCTCGCAAAAATTGTCAAACAGATCAAGCAGGATGTCGAAGGTGGCACTACCTTCGCTGATTCATTACGCAAACACCCAAAACAGTTTGATGAGCTTTACACTAACATGGTGCACGCCGGAGAGATTGGCGGTATCCTCGATACCATTCTTGCCCGTCTCTCGGGGTACATGGAAAAAGCGGTCAAACTAAAAGCTAAAATCAAAGGAGCGATGATTTACCCTGTTAGTATTGTAACCGTCGCCGTCCTCGTCACCGCAGTCTTGCTCATCTGGGTCATTCCTGTTTTCTCCGATATGTTTTCGAGTTTCGGTAAAGCGTTACCATTACCTACACAGATCGCTATCAATTTAAGTTATGTGACCATTGCCTATCTCAAGTACATTATCGCTTTTTGGATAGCGATCGTTGTTGCTGTACGTATGTGGTACAAAACCGAGAAGGGACGCTACGCTATTGATGGTTTCTTACTCAAACTTCCCATTTTTGGACAACTCCTACGTAAGGCCGCGGTCGCACGGTTTTCTCGCACTCTCGCGACCCTGCTTTCGTCCGGCGTGCCAGTCCTCGACTCTTTATTAATCACTGGAAAAACTGCGGGAAATAAAGTAGTCGAGAAGGCAATTCTCAATGCTCGTCAAAGCATTAGCGAAGGAAAAACGCTCACCGAACCCCTGCTTGCTAGTCAAGTGTTTCCTCCGATGGTGTGTCAAATGATCAATGTTGGCGAGACGACTGGTGCGCTTGACGCTATGCTCAATAAGATCGCCGATTTCTATGATGATGAGGTCGACAACGCTGTCGCGAACCTCACCGCTCTAATGGAACCTCTTGTCATCCTCTTTCTTGGCGTGGTTATAGGCGGCCTAGTTGTAGCAATGTACATGCCGATTTTCAAAATGGGCTCTCTCATTAACGGGTAAAGCTCCACTCATGGCCAAGCCTAAGGCCGCTCTACGCGAACGTCTTACGAGGTTTCTCCTCTTTCGACTAGGAATCACGACATGTTTGCTCGGGGCGGTCTTTGTGTCATATCGTCACGGAGCTTTCTCGCCTGGAGTAGAACGGCTACTCTTCGGAGGCATCGGCTTTACATATCTGATCGCTCTTGTTTCTGGTCTTCTGCTTACTCGTCTTCGCGATTTGGCGGTCTTCTCTTACATCCAAGTCCTCCTTGACCCACTTTTTATTACTGGTCTTATACTCCTCACAGGTGGACTTGAGAGTCCACTGCCTTTTCTTTACCATCTAGCGATTCTAAATGCGGCTTTTCTGCTCTTCCGACGCGGCGCACTTTTATCCGCTACGATAGGGGCACTCTGTTATGGCGGCACAGTAGATCTTTTATATTATGGTATCTTACCATCTCCTATATTCAATTCGCCTGTATTTGTGTCAGCCCCCCACCCTTCAGACCTCGGACTGACTGTCCATCTCACTGCGATTCTCGTATCTTTTTATGCTATAGCATTTCTTGGAAGCTATCTCACGCAACGTCTCTCGCAAATTGAAACTCTTCTGGCAGAACGCGACGTAGCGTTTGATCACCTTTCTTCTTTGTATAAAGGCGTAATACAAAATCTAGAAAGTGGTTTATTCATTACGAATGGAAGAGGATTTGTTGAGTATGCTAATAGTCCAATGTCAGAAATAATTGGTGTGTCAGCATCGATGTTACAAGGACGGACGGTATCCGATATTTTTCCTGTATCCCAGGAGCTGCCAGCATTAGAAGGCCCATACGAATTTATTTTTCGAGGAGAAAGTGACATGACCGATCGGATATTACGTCTAACTCAATCGTCTTTACAAGATACTTATGGTAACCGTATTGGTTCATTGTATAGTGTACAAGACATCACCAGCATAAAATTATTAGAGCAAAACCTTAAGGAAGTGCAGGAAATAGAACACCTTGACATACGTCTTAGTCAGGAAACAGTCGAGACTTTTGCGGGCATTATTGGTCGTAGCGAAATAATGAACAGAGTTTATCAACTAATCACTAAGGTTGCAAAGAACCTTAGCACGGTCCTTGTCATAGGCGAAAGTGGAACTGGAAAAGAACTCGTTGCGAGAGCAATCCATCATAAAGGGCCTCGCGCGAATCGCCCTTTTGTTCCGGTCAATTGCGGTGCCATTCCTGAATCACTAATGGAAAGCGAGTTGTTTGGTTATGTTAAAGGCGCTTTTACTGGTGCAGTTAACAATCGACTTGGACTCTTTCGCGAGGCTGACGGAGGAACGATCTTTCTTGACGAAATTGGTGAGCTTCCTCTCCCTCTACAGGTAAAACTTCTACGAGTACTACAGGAACGGGAAGTGACTCCTATCGGGAGTAACAAGGGGATTTCTGTCGATGTTCGCGTCATCGCGGCCACCAATCGAAACCTGGAGGTCGATATCGCAGCTGGACGTTTTCGGGAAGACCTCTTTTATCGACTCAATGTCGTTTGTATTTCTTTGCCGCCCCTACGCGAGAGAACTGGGGACCTCCCTCTGCTCATTCATCATTTCCTAACCCGTTTCTCCAGTGTTAACGGAAAGGTCGCTCAGCATATATCTCCCCAGGCAATGCGGACCCTCCTTGAATATTCCTATCCCGGAAATATCCGAGAGCTTGAAAACATCATCCACCATGCGGTCACAATGGCAGAAGGAGACACGATTCGCTGTCATGATCTCCCCAACCACCTTCAAACCACTCAACAATACCCTATAGCATCTGCCTCTTCTGTCCTTCTTAAAACTAATGGCAAGATACAGTCCGACGATTTCTTTAGCAGGGGTGTTACCTTAGACGCAGAGTTGGAGACATACGAACAACAACTCCTTCGAGCTGCTCTTGAGAAAGCCGGAGGAGTTCAGAAGAAGGCAGCTAAACTTCTTCGCATTAACTACCGCTCCTTACGTCACCGTCTACAAAAGTACAACCTCAACTGAGTTTTCAACCGAACTCATTACACCTACATAATTTCACAAGAACGACTCCCGTCCGCACTATTCTGTCCGCGTAGGCCATGTGGCGAGAAGCCATTACGTAGGAACATCCCGACGCGACTCCTCTTCCACCTTCTTCGTATCGCATTTAACTTTTGAGATGCCACTGTCAAATGAGTGACGGATAGTACCAAAATACGGCAGTGTAGCAAAGTTTTTCGGCTTAGGTCACTTTTGAGTTTTCACATATACAGGGAGTCGTTTTTACTAATATAGTAAATTTATTAAACTATTTATCCACACACTGTTAACCAACATTTGGCATGTCAATTGCTATTATGTAAATCAGAGCAAATAAGATGTAACAACTCAATTGGATAAAGAAAGGAGATACGGCACCCAGGAGGTGATAAAGTCACACTTTTTATTGCAGCGTAAGTATAGGTAGACGTGGAACCCGACAACTTGTAACACAACCCTTACCCAAATTTTTACACAGAGGAGGTTCATAGTATGATCTTAAAGAATCAAAAAGGGTTTACGCTCATCGAGCTGCTAGTTGTGGTCGCTATTATCGGTATTCTTGCTGCTATTGCTATTCCACAGTTTGCGGCCTACCGTCAGCAGGCATTTTGTAGTCGAGTCGAGTCTGACTTAAAGAATGCAATGACCACACTTGAAGCCTTTTATGCTAGTAATGAAACCTACGTAGGCGGTGACGCGGGAATCAACAATAGTGCAGGAGTGACGGTCACTGCGGGCGCTTTAGCTGTTGACACGACAGGCGATGTAACAGCAACTCATCCAAATTGTGATCACGATGGTGATGGGACAGCGGGAGATACCTATACCTATACAGCAACGGATGGACGATACAGCTGGTAATATAAAATCTATCAGTCTGTCATGCGGGTACTGGCAGGACGGCAGTACCCGCCATTTATTTCTGAAGGGTAAAGTCATGCATAATAAAAAGGGATTTACGCTTATCGAACTGCTAATTGTGGTTGCCATAATTGGGATCCTATCTGCTATAGCTATTCCGCGCTTTGCTGAGTACCGCGCTCAGTCCGTCTGTGCAGGTCCCGTCGCTGATGCCAAGAATGCTTTCATTGCGTTGGAGTCGTATTTCGCTAGAAACTTGTCTTATGGCACCCTTGCAGATACTGACTTTAGAGGGACCGAAGGAGTGAGTGTACAAATCGTTAACACTACACCTCTTGTTGTCGCTGCAATCGATAACAGTGGACGGTGCCCTAATGGTACGACCTACACCTTGAGCGAGGCGAGCGGTCAGGGTTCATGGAGTCCCTAACCTCATACCTAAATAGAAACACGGTGGACGGGAAGTGCTACCTGCCACGCTCAACAGAAGCATGAGCTTCCGAACCGCCAAGAGAGAGGCGTAGAGCTAGTTTTACGGTTCTGCTCAAAAGATTATCACTTTCTATCGAGTGTGGATTTATTTAGTATCTTCCGTAGCCCCTGTCTGGCTTTCCAAGCTACCATGCAAACTCCATCTACCCACGAGAAAACCCGAAAAGCAACAATTTCACTATTTCTAATGGTGTTCGCCCTATATCTCCCTGCGTTAAATGGAGGATTTATTTGGGACGACGAGATGTATATCACCAACAACCGTCTCTTGCGGTTGGAGGATGGCCTCAAATATATCTGGCTCAAACCAGACCCAACACACCAGTATTATCCTTTAACTGTCAGCACCTTCTGGTTAGAATTTCAACTGTGGGGTCTGTGGCCGGCAGGATATCATTTTGTTAATGTTCTTCTTCATGCGATAAATGCCGTCTTGTTGTGGCGTATCCTCGGGATGCTATCTATTCCGGGCGCATGGTTTGCAGCCGCAATTTTTGCACTTCACCCGGTCCATGTTGAATCTGTCGCTTGGATCGTTGAACGAAAGAATGTTCTCTCTGGATTTTTTTATTTCTCATCACTTCACTATTACTTACGTTTTCTTGGTTTCAGTCGACATCCTGAGACTCTCATGGTACTAGACCGGCGTTTCTACGCATATGCCCTGTTCTTATTCTTCTGTGGCTTGTTGAGCAAAACCGCGATTTGTTCTCTCCCTATCACTATCCTAATCGTCCTGTGGTGGAAAAACGGTAGAGTAGCTAAGAAAGATGTTCAACTCATTATTCCCATGATTATTCTTGGAGTCATTATGGGAATAATGACGATTATAGTCGAGCAAAAAACAGTAGGAGCAATAGGAGATGAGTGGGGTCATAACACGTTAGAGAAAATTTTAATCGCTGGTCGATCGATTTGGTTTTACGCTACGAAACTAGCAGTTCCTTATAATCTGGCGTTCATTTATCCTCGGTGGGAGATTGATGAAAATATTTGGTGGCACTACCTGCTTCCAGCAGGGGTTCTAACCGTAATCTTGGCTCTCGTTTTTCTCCGGCGATATACAGGTCGGGCACCGCTGGCGGCTGTCTTGTATTTTTGTGTCACATTAGGGCCCGCCTTAGGTATTTTCAGCATTTACTTTATGCGATTTTCCTATGTTGCAGATCATTTTCAGTATCTTGCAAGTGTGGGGCTTATTACTTTTTTTGCCGGTATTGTATGGAACACGCAGATAGATTTTTCTAATCAACAGCCTGACGATCAATTATTTAAGAATCACGTAGCAGTGTCTCTCCTTTCTGCCGCACCTTACCGAACCATCTTATCGATATCGGTCATGCTCTCCTTGGGTCTTTTAACATGGAACCAGTCCCACCTATATAGATCACCTGTAGCGTTGTGGACAGACACTATTACAAAGAATCCGGAAAGCTGGCTGGCTCATAATAACTTAGGAAGAGAGCTTCTCAATACAAACAACTATGAGCGAGCAATTAAGCATTTTATAGAGGCGACTAGGTTGAACCCAAATATCGTCGAACCAAGAAGGAATCTCACCTTAGCTTTTTTACGGTCAGGAAACTTCGATGCGACTATCACGAGTGGACTGCGGACTATCGCCATCGAGGACAGTTCACTCCTCAATAGCATGGTGGGTTCAGCATTCTGGGCAAAAGGGGCCGCAAAGCAAGCAGCAGCATATTTCAATAGAGCGACACAACAATACCCCGTTACCCCCGAAGCTCATTACAACTTAGGACTGTTATACATCAAGGAGGAAAAGCTTTTGCATATCTCTTCTCGAGATGCCCTTGCTCATCTGGAAAAGGCCTTCCTATTAAAACCAGACTCATTGCGGTTTCGATCTACTCTTGCTTGGATACTTGCAACATTCCCAGATGCTACGATACGTAACGGAGCGAAAGCGGTAATACTCGCGAAAGAAGGATGCGAGCGTACGAAATATCGTAATCCAATTTTACTCGATGCCCTAGCCGCGGCTTACGCCGAAAGCGGTCAATTTGCCAACGCAGTTAAGATAGCGCAGAAAGCTTTTAATCTTGCAAAACAAGCTAGACAAAAAACATTCTCGGAGCAAATTCAAAAACGACTTCACCTCTACCAATCGAAACGACCCTACCGTGAGGTTTTTTTTCTCCCTAATGAGACGGCCTACGCGACCGGGTCCTAGCGCGTGTGATGCACTGTACATCAAGAACATCACAAAACGTTTGAATAAGACGATAGCAAAGGCCAGGAAGTGTAAACCCGCCACCGTCTCGGGCAGCCGTTCATAGTCACGGACTAAGCGACGAAGAGGCGTGGCCCACACGACTTTGAGGGCTTCGCGTGGAACTTCTCCAAACCGGGAGCGAATCGGGCTGGCATCAATGCCTCGGTGACTTACTCACACGAATACCCACCAGCAAAGAGCCGTTGAGTAACCGAGAGTAAGGAGGAAAAAACATCCTTTCGGGTGAGCATGAGACTCTCCTGAAAAACAATACCCTTCCGGCGAGGGTGACACTGTTGGCGAATTCTCCGCGCAGAGCTTGGGGTGCGAGCAAGAGGCGCACTGCAATTGATGCGAAAGTGAGCGCTGAAGTTTGGTCCTTTTATTCATGCAGCGGAGACCTTTGCAGCTTTTTGTTTGCGTGGACTGTAGAGCAACGATAAGACCTTGTGGCGCATGGTGTGAAAGTAACAAAAACTCGCGCACAAGGCGGTACGGAGTGCGGCCATGGAGAGGAACAGTCGATTGTGCGTGGCGCGGCGCCGGAGCACCCGCCAGAGGCGCTCAATACAATTGAGCTGGGGACTGTAACTGGGCAAGCGATAGAGCTGGAGCTGGGGATGGGTCGCCAAGACCTCGGTGATTGCGGTAGCGTGATGCCAGGGGGCGTTATCAATGGTAAGGATCACCGGCTTGCCGAGGGTGGCCGGATAGGCACGCGCGTATCCCGCAGATGCGCGGCAAAGGCTTGCTGCAACCGCGCGGTCTTGGACTGGCCGCTCCGCTGCTTTGCTGTCGCCGGACTGTCGAGCAGGCGGGTCGTGAGTCGTCCCGTTACCAGATTCAGCGCCGCAAAACTATAGACCACATCTTTCTTGTCCCAGGTCCCTACTACTGGGCGATGGCCTTTGACCCCTAGCGTGGTCCGCAGCGTCGGCACGAGCGGAAACCGCGCTTCATCTTGGCTCAGTAAGATACACTCCTCGGCCTGCGCTTTTTTTTCAGTCCGGCTAACTCGCCTCGCGCGTGGGCTTGCCGCTGGGGATCGCCGCGCAAATACCGGGAGGTTGGGCGATACGGACGAATCTGGTGGCGGTGGCAAAAGTCGCGCATGGTGGTTTCACTCACGCCGATCCCACTTTGCCGCAACAAATAGGTCGCCAGTTCTGCATAGGTCCAGTTGGCCCGCTGCAGGCCATAGCTGGCCGGGCCGTCTTTCACCCACGCCACAATGCGTGGCGCCCAGGCCGCGGGAATCCGTAGCGGTGGCCCAGCAGCCCATGAATCGATAAGCCCGCCAGTCCCCGCTCCCGATAGCGCTGCAACCATACGCGTAGGGTCGTCCGGTGAATGCCCAGATCTTGTGCAATTTGGTGTCGTGCCCGCCCACAGGCCGCCATCAACACCGCTTGGCATCGTGCCCGCAGGCGCCTATCCGTGGTCTGCTTGAATACCTGCACCAATTCCTGTTCCTGCGTCGCCGTCAACGTCATCCGATACATCCCACCTACCATACCCCAAAAAGATAAAAAGTCAGCCGCGGTGTGTATTAGACTTCTTGCAACACCCGCTCCGTGGCCAGACGCACTACCGTGCTCAATAAGGCCTCGCCATTCTCCACTTCGCTCTGTCCCGCTAATAACGCCCGTACCGCCTGGGCTTTCTGTTCGCTCGGTGCTATCCTCTTTTCCATTCGGGAGTCCTCCTTCTGTTGGGTAGTGAATCCTCTTCGCAATGTGATTCCCTACCGCAGTCGTGTCTCCCGTCTACTCCCCCCTCGGGTTACAGGAATTTTAGGGCATAACCCTGCCGGGTGTTCATCACAGCACGCCGCACCGGACGGTTACAGCGCCAGGCCGAGTGGCTGCTGTTCATTGAGGTGGGACCGAAGCTCTCGCCCCGTTATGTGCGCCACTTGTATGGGCACCGCTTTGGGATTGAAACCAGCTATCGCTGTGAGAGCGCGCGGCTGGACCACCGCCAAAAATCCCGCTTATCGCTTTGTATTGCTGGCGCTGGCCTTTGTGTTACTCAATGTGTGGATCCTGTAGCGCTCACGACTTTGAAGGATACGGTGGCAGACATGCACGGCAAGCGATAGAGAGGGAGGACAGAAGAAGAGGAAGAACCCGGCATGCTACCAATAGTGGGAGTTCCACAAACCGTCCAGCAACAGATGCGAGCGTATCGCGATCTCTTTCGTCGGAGTGAAGGCTTTGAATATGTGAGCGGTATGTGACGGGGTTGCTGGTCAGTCCGAACAAGACGTCGCAGGGGATTTATGCCAGCCAAGTGTGGGACGGCGAGGGACCAAGTTACCGGGCGATGCATGAGGCGGTGTTTGAAGCGGGATGGGAAGCCGAGGAATTATTACCGCGTCATCGGCAACTGCTTGCGCCCGAGCATCACAAGCGCGGGCGCGAAGTGATTTCCTTGGATTGGACATTGGTGCATCATGAACGCGGTCCACATATCTATGGAGTAACGAAGAGCTATGATTATGTGGACCGGCGGATGGCACACTTTCAGACGACCGTCACTGCCGTGATCGCCAATCGCCAGGTGATCGATGGGCTTGATGCCCAAATTCAAGTGCCGAATCTCAGTAAAGAAGAGGAAGCGTATTTGAAAGCGACGGTGCAAGCGAATTATGAGCAGAGGGAACAGGCGCGGACCCGCCTGTTGGAACTCCTCCATCATATGGAACATCGACTGGCGTACAAGAAGCGCACGGAAATTGTCGTCGAGATGGTCAAGCAACTCGAGGAGGAAGGGAATTTCCCGCAAGCGGACTATGCGTTTGATAATGGCGTGCTTACCGTAGAGTTGACTCGCTTGATTGAAAGCAAAAGCAAACATTGGGTGAGTGAGATCGAGAGTTCACGCCTGATTCTGTGGCAAGATCAATGGCGGCGGGTGGAGGAGGTGGCGACAGAGTTACGCCAACAGCATCCGGAGAGCTTTCGTCGGGTTTCTGTGCGGTGTCGCAATGGGGAGCGCAAAGAGTTTTGGGCCTTCACCAAAACGGTGCGGCTTAAGAAATATGGGCGCAAACGGCTCGTGATGGTCCATGAACGAGCCGATTTGACAGATCATCCGCGGTTTTTACTGACTGATGCGGTGCATTGGGAGAGTGGACGCATCATCGAGACGTGGAGTGTTCGCTGGGCAGCCGAAGTGTTTCACGAGTTCAGCAAACAAGGGACGGGCTTGGAAGCGGCTCAGGTACGCAATGAGGAGGCGGTCAAACCCACCTCCGCTTAAGTTGCCTCGCGCAGTCGATCCTCCAACGCACGCCTACCGTTGCCTCGACCTCGGAACAGTTCGCGTTTGCCAAAGGAGAGATCACCTTTGGGCAACGCTGCCGGGCCATCACTCGCGAAGTGTTTTCTTCTTTACTCTCCGTCGCCCAACGGCTCTTTGCAGGTGGGTATTCGTGTGCCCAAGTCACCGAGGCGTTGATGCCAGCCTGATTCATTCCCAGTGCAGAGACGTTTCACGCGAAACCCTCAAAGTCGTGTAGCGCTGGCGCTTCACGCAGGTGCCGCACCGCGGCGGACGGTGGTTAGATACTCACCGTTTTCCCCTGCAACGGTTTGTCTCATTTCTGCAGCACGCACTAGAAGCTTGGTATGGCTGTGTACAGACCTTTACAGCTCCGGCTCTGCCGCGAGAGGAGAGAATTTCAATCTACTGAGACTGCGACTGCCCTTACGATTTCACATGGGTAGCACTTCGCTTAATACGAGTGGCCTTATAGCCTCGATCATAGCCCGCAATTCGCTCCGCCATCCGCTGCAACTTCGCCTGCCGCCCCACCTCGTCCCCTTCTTCCTCGATCCCAAAGATCCCTCGTCCACGGCTCCTTCCCGTGATTGCTGCAAAGGTGACCTTCACTCCCTCTGACCGGGCTTTCTTGCCGTGCGCCATCGTTTGCCTCGCTCTCCACTCTGACCTTCCCCCCCCCCTTCTACCCCATACCTCTCTCTTTTGCCAGAATTTTGTTATGCATCCCCGTTCTCACACGGCGGGAAAACGCGCGGGGAGTACAAGGCGAGTGACTATGATCTCGGAGAGACGGATAAGTATGTCCCATATGGAATCCTCGAAGATCCCGCTCAACTCTCTGTGACCTTCGGTAGTTCCGCCAAAACCAGTGACTTCATTGTCGACACGCTGGCGGCATGGTGGCAGCGACTCAGCACCACGGAGCGGCGCACAATCGGCCGCGTACAGCTCAAAATGGACAACGGCCCAGAGAGCAGCGGCGTGCGCACGCAATTTCTGCATCGGATGGTACAGATGGTCGATACGATCGGCAAACCCATCTAGTTGCTCTATTATCCGCCCTATCACAGCAAGTATAACTCGATTGAGCGCTGCTGGGGGATTTTAGAATTGCACTGGAATGGCGTTCAACTGCGCGATGCGGACACTATGCTGAGTGGGCCACAAGTATGACCTAGAGAGGCCTCACGCCCGTCGTCGAACTGAGTTGCCACGTTTACGCAAAGGGAGTGAAGTTGAGCAAAGCCGCAAGGCAAGCAGAGGAAGAACGCTTGGAACGCAATCCGCTTCTGCCCAAATGGGATATCCTCATTCACCCCACCAGGGCAACTTGAAGCGGGATATTCGTTTTAAGAAATCACCCGAGACCCCTATCGATTGAGTTCTTGGACTACTTCGAACAGCACCTGCACTCCTTCGCGCAGTACAGATAGCAAAATACGTTCGTTCGTGCCATGTACACGGCGAGCGTCGTCTTCCCCGATTGCAAGACCGGTAAAACCATAACTCACAATTCCCTCACGTCGAAAATAATGGGCATCTGTGAACCCACCAAGAACCGCCGGGATCACCGGAACGCGAGATTCCCTTCGCTCGGCCACAGAGCGAATGGCACGAAAGAGTTCGGTCTCTGAGTCTGAGGCAATTGGAGAAAAGTTTAAGAGAATAGAGAAATGCACTTCCGGATCAGCAATTAGTTTTTCTAACATCGCCACAAATTGCTGAGGATTTTCACCTGGCAAAAGACGACAGTCGAGTCGAGCACGAGCACGGGACGGGATGACATTGGTCTTGTTACTCCCCTCTAGTGAGGTAATAGAAATAGTATTACGGACAAGCGCATTATGTGCAGGATTAGCAGTAAATTCTTCGCGAAACTTTGGATCGGCCAAGGCGAGTTCGAGGTTACGATACCGCTCAGCTTTCTCGGTCTCCTCACCCTGAGCAAGCTCGGCAAAGTAGGCTTGCACGGCAGGAACAACCTTAATCTCGGTCTCATAACGACGAATCTTATCGAGCGCACGAATGAGTCGTGTCACTGCTGTCTCCGGGAATGGCATCGAGCCGTGCCCCGCCGAACCGTGAGCTTCAATTTCAATCCAACATGGTGCTTTTTCTGCGATGTCGACTTGGTATGAACGTTGTTCCTCACGAATACGAATTCCCCCGCCTTCGGTAAGGAGAAATTCCGCATCTGCGATTAACTTAAAGTGATTATCGACGAACCAACTTGCGCCGTTACGCCCCCCAGTTTCTTCGTCTGCCGTACCGAGAAAAATCACGTCTCGTTTGAGAGGCATCCCCACACGCTTAAGTAAAGCAAGGGTTAAAAACTGCACAACAGCAACCCCTTTGCAATCAATTGCACCGCGGCCATGTACATATCCATCCTTGATGACCCCAGCGAACGGATCCACTTCCCAATCCGTTTTTACCGCGGGAACAACATCAAGATGGTGCAACAAGATAAGTGCCTTCTGCTCTCCAGAGCTTTTGAGTCGGGCATAAATAGACCCGCGCCCCGGTTGCGATTCAAAAACTTGTGATTCCACCCCCTCTTTTGCCAGAATTTCTTTCCAAAACGTCGCCGCCGCAACCTCGTTCCCAGGAGGATTGGTGGTATCAATTTGAATGTATCGACTGAGGATCTCCCCAGCCTCTTTTTCTACCGCCTCCCAATTTTGGTGAAAGGCCCAAGATGCCTCTCCACAGAAGATAAGGAGGAAACAAGAAAGAGAAAAGCGAAAAGGGATAAGAAAAACGCGGCGGATTACCTGCCTTCGCATTTCAGTCCGAGATCGTAGCGACACAAGTCTGATCCTTTTCTCGCTGTCTGAGATAAAATTCTCCTTACGCCTGTTACGCAGGAGCAATGAAAAGCCCTTTAGCCTCCTCTCCCTCGACCACATATTTTTCATTACAGAATTCACATGTCACAGTAATTCGTCCCTCTTTTGTAAGGAGGTCTTGAATTTCTTCTGGCCCTAAGGCTACGAGCGTACCAAGAACACGTTCGCGCGAACAGCGACAGGTAAAACATAGTGACGTTTCACCCACGGCAACAGGAGCAAATCCTGCTAGCACGTGAGCAACAACTTCCATCGGCGTTGCCCCTTCTCGCACCAACTGACTAATAGGGACTGCCCGCGCAACATTGGCTTCCAACTGGGTAATGGTTTCTGGGCTTGCCCCAGGCATCACCTGCACGATAAATCCACCAGCAGCAACGACTGTTTCATCTGGTTTCACAAACACACCTAAACTCACCGCTGACGGGATTTGTTCAGAGTTCAAGAGATAATGCGCAATATCCGAACCAATCTCACCCGATACCAATGGCAATATACTACGATAGGGTTCTTTTCTCCACGGTTGGTTCCGTATCACGGTTAGGGTTCCTCTTCCCAAAGCGCCGCCAACATCGAGCTTACCCTTCTTAAGTGGAAGATGGGCACGAGAGTGATAAACAAACCCCCGGGACTCCCCCCGAGCACTCGACTCGGCAAAAATTCCTCCCAGAGGGCCATTACCGAGAAACTGAAGCGAGAGCTTCTCATCATCTTTCAATGTACTACTTAATAACACGCTCGCAGTTAACGCTCGCCCCAACGCCGCACTCGCAGTGGGGGCCGTTGTATGACGAGTTCGCGCTTCCTCAACAAGTCCTGTAGTTACCGCTGCGACAGCTCGTATAGTTTTTTCTGCTGCGGTTGCTTTTACCAACAAATCGACTCGTACCATATTGACCAGCTAGGCAGACGCTCGGTTTGCCCGCGTTCCTTTCTTCGCACCTGCAGACGAGCGGTTAGATTCAACCATGTTGAGTGGAACATTCTCAAGGATCTCAAGGCCATACCCCGGCAAGCTCACAAGCCGACGCGGGTAATTAGTCAGCAAACGAATTTTTCGCGCTCCAATATCACGTAGGATCTGCGCGCCAATTCCGTAATCGCGAAAGTCACGGACTTGTGACCCTGGATTCGTAGTCGGTCGCCGCGTTTCTCCATGAGAGAGCCTCTTATGAGAGCGGTGTTGGTCACGGAAGAGATAGGCTCCCTGCCCTTCTTGTCGTAGATATAAAATGACCCCTTTTCCTTCTGCGGCGATCAATTCCATTGATTGCTGTAACAAGGCACTGGTATTACTCTGCGTATAGCCAAATACATCACCTGGGACATACTCTGCATGCGCTCGTACAAGGACAGGCTCATCAGGGGAGATATCCCCTTTTACCAGGACAACATGCTCCTCTTCATCGACATCGCTGGTGTACACATGCGCAGTGAAGTCTCCTCCGTAACGAGTCGGAATACGCGCTTCAGCCACGTGGTGAATCAAAGAATCATGCTGCAATCGATACTCAATAAGGTCTGCGATCGTTGCGATCTTTAAGCCGTATTTTACTGAAAACTCTTCTAGGTCGGAGAGACGGGCCATAGTACCATCGTCCCGCATGATCTCACAGATAACGCCCGCAGGCTTCAGATTTGCCAATCGTGATAAATCGACAGCACCTTCGGTTTGTCCAGTTCTAACTAGCACCCCACCACGGCGAGCACGGAGCGGAAACACATGGCCTGGTACGACAAAATCTTCAGGGCGAACATCGTCTCGCGCCGCGGCGAGGATCGTCGTCGCTCGATCTTCAGCAGAGACGCCGTGAGTAATACCACGCCGCGCATCAATTGAGACGGTAAACGCTGTTCCGAGCGGGGCTGTATTTTTTGCCACCATCATGGGTAACCCCAATGCGTCAATCATCTCCTCGGCCATCGGTAAGCAAATCAGGCCACGACCGTACTTAGCCATAAAATTAATGGCTTCTGGCGTCACCTTCTCGGCCGCCATACACAGATCTCCTTCATTTTCACGATCCTCATCATCCATGAGGATGATCATACGGCCAGCGCGAATCTCTTCAATTGCTTCTTCACTGGACATTACATATGGGCTTTTGCGGACAGGAGTTTTTTGGGGTGTAGCAAACATTGCGCGTTCCCTCTCACGCACTTTCACAATTAGTAATAGAAAGCCTCTATTTATACCCTGATGCTTCCTGCTCTGTAAAGTAGAGGAGGTTTCATAAAACCTTGTCATTCCTTTCTCACCAGCGCAAAAGACTGACCGTACGGCGTCTTGCAATACGGTTGCTTCTTGACCGCCCGCGTCAGGACAGATACAAGAAGAATTGTTTTGGCTGAGGAGGGACAGCCAAGATAATCCTAAGCTGTAGGTCTCTATAGGCCGATCGTGAGTGAACGGATCTAGGGAAGGAGATCCGTGACATCCCACTCGTAGTAAGGAGAGAGTTGATGCCAAACGTCACAATTGAGGGACCAATCGATTTACGCCAGATCGTCATCCGCCGCCCTGAGATGTTTCTTCGGGACCCTGATGGAATTAAGCGCGTAAGCGAGTATTACATCAATACAGAATGTAACAAGTTACTCTTAGAGGCGCTTGTTATTGAGCCGGGAAAGAAGCAGCAATTTTTCTTTCAGGTATCTAAGAAGCAAGATGGCGCAGTTGTTCGTCTTGAGCCCATTAGCGAGGCAGAAAAAACTCCAGGGGTGAAACGTTTAATGGGGCAAGTAGCCTTTGCTATTCGTTCCCTCTTTCCGGGATCCCGTTACGGAAAAACGAATATTGCCGATTTCCTGCCAGATAATGACGGGGTGACCAATAGTTCGCGTGGGGGCGGGAAAAAACTACGGGCAGTTGCTTGAAGAGATACACGCACATCAATTAAGAGAAGCAGGCTTTCCACTCGACCCCCTGGATAGGCGAGCTTGCATCCGCCTCGCCTATCCAGTACCTCAAAAATCCTTAAATTTCATCACGCCTTTTCGTAATAACACGACTCTGCAGGTTTCACGCGAAACGTTTCCGCACTCGGAGTGAATCACGCTGGCATCAACGCCTCGGTGACTTGAGCACACGAATACCCGCCCGCAAACAGCCGTTGGGCCACGGCAAGTA
>JBFWXH010000126.1:0-19141 GCA_050187625.1 Binatia bacterium | reverse complement strand
ACGTGTTGGACTACTTAACTGCGGCTTGCTCGGCAGCCATCTGCAAAAGCCCAGCCCCCTCGCTCCTGCCCCTAACTGCTCCTCCGCTCGTAGCACGGTAGCCTGCACCCCACGTGTGCGGTTACCTGGCAACTGCACGACTACACGTTCTTTCCCAAACCACTGCAGCAGCCCTATCCGCCAATCTATGCGTCGGGAGTCCTCACGCCCGAAAGTTGCGCCTGGGCGGGGACGCAGGGGTTTCATCTCGCGACGGCGTTTTTCGTCCCGGCGGAGGAACGAGTCCAGCAGAATATCCGACTCTATCGCCAGGCCTTGCAGAATGCGGGCCACGACCCGGCGGAACGTGATGTGGCTGGAGTCTTTCAAATGTATTGTGGGGAGAGCAACCAAGAGGCGCACAGCAACGGTGGGTCCTATGTCCTGAATTACTACAAGTTCTTCGGTGGCTTAGACCAACGCTGTCCGCATGCGTCAGAAGCATTTTCCTCCTACAAGGGCGGAGTCTCCAAAGTATTTAGCGGGATTACCTACGAAGCGCTTGATCAACGCAATCTGATCCTCATCGGCGATGCGGAGAACCTTGTCGCCCGAATCAAATGGGCACAGGAATTTTACGGTACCAACTATTTGATTCTGGAAGTGGCGCAAGGCGGCATGCCTCATAAGTACGTGATGCCCTCGCTTGAGCGTTTCGCCAAAGATGTAATGCCGCACTTTCGTCCACGCGAAACATAGCAAGGAAATCCGCTGTGCTCGTACGTTTCCCCCTTTTGGTTTGCTTCATGACGGCGTACTTCTGTCTGGGCAATGTGGAAATTACGGGTTACGCACAGTAATCTGGAGATACGCGAAAGGAGTCGTAGTCATGCAGCTGGGCATTTTTTCCGTCATGGACTTTCACCCTGAGCACCAGGGCTCGGCAGCAGGCTTTTATCGCGAGGTCATTGACCTGGCAGTAGAAGCGGAGAAGCTGGGGTATGACTCGGCCTGGGTAGCGGAGCATCATTTCGCGAATTATGGCCTGTGTGCAGCCCCGCCGGTCCTGCTGGCCGCTATTGCCCAGAAGACTGAACGCATTCGCCTCGGTCCAGCGGTTTGCGTGTTGCCCTTTCATGATCCGGTCAAGGTTGCCGAAGCATATGCCGTACTGGATGTCGTCAGTGGCGGACGGCTCGACTTTGGCGTGGGACGCGGCTATCTGACGCATGAATATGCGGGTCACGCGGTGGAGCGTGAAGAAAGTCAGGACCGCTTTGATGAGGCACTGGAGGTGATCGAGCTGGCCTGGCGAGGAGAGCCATTTGACTATACTGGACGCTTTCACCGCTATCCCCGTATCGCGCTCAATACGCTGCCACTGCAACAGCCGTCACCACCAGTCGCTCTGGCCGCTTTGAGTCCAGCGACGTATGCGCGTATCGGTGTCCAGGGGTATAACCTGCTAGCGGTTCCGTACATTCTTGAAGACATCACTGTCTTAAAAGATTTGTTGGCGGGCTATGCGGTGCATGCCAAAGACGGTGGCCGAGCTGGTGGTGGCCCGCGTGTGTCGATCGCATTCCATATTCATGTCGCGCCCACGCAGATCGAGGCCGAAGCGCGCGCACGGGCATACATGACACGGTACTGTGAGACGCGGGCGGTCGGCAATACGAAGACATTTGACCAATTGATGCGGCAACAGTTGATAGCCGTGGGTGATCCTGAGCATGTATCAGCTATACTCCGGCAGCTGGCGAGCTATGGCGTAGAGCGGGTGTTATGCCTAATGAATTTCGGCGGCATGCCGTTCCCGCTCGTGCTGGAATCGCTGACCCTCATGGCGCACGAGGTGATGCCTGCGGTTCGCTAGACTGATATAGTCCTGGGTCGTGGGCATGACAACTGGTGAACCACGTCGCACGGAAAGGATAATATGGAAACCATCATTGATGAAGTCACGTCTGGTATATATCGGTTGTCAACTTATATTGCGGACGCCGATTTTTCCTTCAATCAATATCTTATCGAGGCTGAGCAGCCGCTGCTGTTCCACTGTGGTATGCGTGGGTTGTTCCCCTTGGTCTCGGCAGCGGTGAAAACAGTCATGCCGCTGTCACGTTTGCGCTGGATCTCGTTTGGCCATTGGGAAGCGGACGAATCGGGCGCGATGAACGACTGGCTGACCGTGGCTCCGGAGGCAGAGGTCGCCCTCGGGACTGTCGGCTGCATGCTCTCGGTCAACGATCTGGCGCTCCGACCACCCCGTCCACTCGACGATGGGGCAGTCCTTGACCTCGGTGGGAAACGGGTGCGGTATGTGGCGACACCCCATGTCCCGCACTGCTGGGATGCTGGTGTGATCTATGAGGAAACCCTGCAGACGCTGTTTTGTGGTGATCTCTTCACGCAAATCGGTAAAAGCCCGGCCCTGTCAACTGCAGACCTCATTGGCCCTGCGATGGCGGCGGAGGACCAGTTTTATGCGACGGCGTTGACACCGTACACGGCGTCCACCATTCGTCGGTTGGCGGACCTTAACCCCCAGCTGTTGGCATTGATGCATGGTCCTGCCTATCACGGAGATTGTCAGCAGGCCTTGCAACGACTAGCCGAGTGCTATGCCGAACGGCTCCAGCGAATCCGTGTCTGATAGACACGAACGACGTCCGCGGGATAAAGTGTCTTCCTTTTCTTTCCCGGTGTTTCCCATGTCATGGGTGGGTGGTCGCAGCTGCGGGTGGATGAATGGTATAAGCTCCAGGAGGAAGAGCCAACAGACACAAAAGGAGGACCGTCATGGCAACTCAAGCGATCGCGGTTAACCCAGCATCCGTTCCCTGGCGCTTGTTGACATTAGAGCGCGGGGGGAGCGCACAAATCCAGATGTACTTGCCAGGAACGGATGGTGGGGCCGAAGCTGTCCGGGCGCGGATCAAGGATGGCTATGAAGTCGAGCCCCATTTTCACCTGGCGGCGCAGTTTCAGCTCTTGCTCGCCGGAACCATGACCTTTCCCACCTTCACGCTCGCGGCTCCAGCCGTCCACTATACTGAGCATAACGTTCCCTATGGCCCTTTTATCGTGAATGGTGGACACGATATGCTGGTGTTGCACGCCAAGCCCGGTGGAGTAATTTCGATGAACGACCGGGAACGTCGGCGGCAAGCGAACACACGCGGGCGTGAACTCACTTGCTGTGCGCAGGAGGTCGAGTGGGAACCGTTGCCAGGCCACGCCGGGGCGCGACACAAAGTCCTGATCCCTGCACGACGTGGACCCTCGGCAGAAATCGTCGAATGCCCACCGCAGATGGAGCTGGCCGTCCCCATGAGTCCCTACGGCCGCTACGAGGTCGTTTACCAAGGGTCTGTGGTTGTCGATGGCCAGGAACTTGGACCACAAGGACTGCGGTTTGTGGACGCGGGCCAGGCTGCCCCACCGCTCGCCGCTGGACCACAAGGAGCAACGGTGATTCTCTTGAGTTTTGATGCCGATGCCGCGCGCGGGTATGGTGGCAACACCGAAGAGGTCCTCGCACGCATGGAACAGGAACATGGCAAGAATTGAGGTAAACGTGAAGAGGAAGGGAGACTGAGTAATGGCAGAACCAGGAATTTTTGAGATTATCTATTCGACGCGGGCAATGCGACGACTCAAACCTGATCCGATCCCGGAAGAAACGCTGAAAAAGATTGTCGATGCCGGGATCCGGGCGCCCAGTGGTGGCAACGTGCAGGAATGGGCCTTTATTTTAGTTCGTGATCCCGAGCTGAAAAAATTCATCCGTGACCATTACTGGAATACCTGGCAACAAATTCGCTCGCAGGAATCTTTTTCTATGGAGGATCTGCCTGCCCCTGCGCAGCGGATGCTCAACGCCGCGGCTGATCTGGCTGCCAACTTAGATGAGGCTCCAGTGCTGTTGTTAGCCTGTAACCACAAAGAATATGCACCTATCGCGAAATTGAATGTTCCACGAGCCAGTCTCCTCGCGGTGCATGGCTCGATCTTTCCAGCGGTGCAGAACATTCTCTTGGCGTGCCGTGCCTTAGGGGTCGGCGCCACGCTGACGACTATTCATAGTTTCTTTGAGGACAAACTCAAACAAAAGCTAGGGGTGCCGGACAACATGGAGGTCGCGGCCATGATCCCCATGGGCTACCCCCGCGGAAAGTTTGGGCCGGTGTCCCGTAACCCCGTGGAAGAGGTCATTCATTGGGACCGGTGGGGGAATCAACAAAAGTAAACGAATTCGCTCCTCTGATGCTTGCCCATGACACTCTGATACGCGCCGGTGAGAGTTAGTGCTCGTGTGTCTCGCTGAGCGCTTCGAATCCCGCGACAATATCGAGGAGTTCACCCGTGATGGCATCTTGTCGTTGCTGGTGAAAGAGCGTTTGCAATTCATGCAAACGCTCGATGATGTTGCGTTCGGCGTTTTGCATAGACGCCAGGCGACTGGCATTTTCACTGGCGATCGATTCAGCCCCTGCCCGGCACAGCGTGACAAACAGATACTCGCGAATGAGCGCAGAAAAGAGTTGTTCGCGGTCAGAGGTAAACATGGGCAAGGTGCGTGACGACCACGGTTGCTGGGCGAGACGTTGTAACCACTGCTGATCGACTGGAAGCAGATGCTGGGTGTCAGGGCGGTACGTCCCCCCAGAAAGAAAGTGATTATAGAAGAGAATAATCCAGTCGGTCTTGGCCGCCGCGCGCCACTCATCGAGTCGCAGTAACAAATCCTGCACCAGCAGGGTCATGGTCGCCGGAGCCGTGGGCGGAGACAGGGTTTCCTCAACGACAATCCCAGCATCTTCCAACGGCCCCGTGATACGAGTTCCGACAGTTACCATGGTGCACTCTCGTGGCTTCACCCCAAACTCTCCCAGCGTTGTGAGCACGTGGGCGGCGAGATGCTCGTTGAACGGCCCGCACATGCCTTGGTCGGAGCCGAAGACCACCGCACCGAGCCGTTGCCGGGGCGCGACTTTGGCCCACGTTTCCCCTGGGTGCATACGAAGTATCGCCTGTAACCCGAGCGCCACCGTGTGATTGTACGCCGCCAAGGATTCAACCGCTTTTTCGCAGTGCCGAATATTCACTGCTGCCAAGGCTTTCATCGTCTTGACCACTCCATGGAGATCCTCGGCCGTCTGGATCCGGCGCCGGAGTGCTTCAATCGTTTCCACGTAGCGTCTCCTGTGACCTGGGCAGGCTCGCGTTCCATGCCGTGCTCATGATCATATGCAGCTCTTCGTCAGTCGGCTTCTCACCTTGGTCCAGACGCTCACAGAGGTCGGGTATTTGCTGGCGCAGCGCGGCGCGCACAGCATGCTCGCGCACGGCCACTGCTTCTGGTGCGGTCTCGTCAAAAACGCCACCGTTTACCGCGACGAACACGGCGATCTGCTCTGCGACCGGAAGCGGCGCGTACTGCGATTGCTTGAGGATTTCCCGCACCCGTGTTCCGTGCGCAAGCGTTTGCCGAGTTGTGTCGTCCAGGCGAGTGCCGAAACGGGCAAATGCCTCTAACTCTTCGAATTGACTGTAGGCCAGGCGCAGATCGCCAGCCACCGCGCGATAGGCAGGGAGTTGTGCCTTGCCTCCCACCCGTGAGACTGATTTGCCAACGTCGACCGCCGGCAGCACACCCTTCTGGAACAGATCCGGTGATAGGTAAATCTGTCCATCGGTGATCGAAATCAGGTTGGTCGGAATATAAGCGGCCATATTTTGCGCTTCGGTCTCGACAATAGGAAGGGCGGTAATGGAACCACCGCCAAGCGCGGCGCGGAGGCGAGTCGCACGTTCGAGCAGGCGAGAATGAATATAGAAGACATCCCCTGGATAGGCTTCGCGACCGGGCGGGCGACGTAACAACAACGACAACTCGCGGTAGGCGCGGGCGTGACGAGTCAGGTCATCGAAAACGACCACAACGTCACGACCCCGCAGCAAAAAATACTCGGCCATGGTCATGGCGGCGTAGGGTGCGACGAACTGCAATCCCGCGGGATCATCTCCACTTGTGACTACGACCATGGAATAGGCTAGAGCGTGATGTCGCTGTAGCTCGGCGACGAGCTTTGCGGTGGCGGAGCTGCGTTGTCCAACCGCACAATAAATACACAGGACATCCTTCCCACGTTGATTGATGATGGTGTCTACGGCGATAGCGGTCTTTCCAGTTTGCCGGTCGCCGAGAATAAGCTCGCGTTGGCCACGACCAATAGGAATGAGGGCATCTACCACCTTCAGTCCTGTCTGCAGTGGGACACTGACGGGTGCACGGTCCAGAATCCCCGGCGCGTCTCGCTCTACTGCCATACGCTCACTTGCGTGGATCGGCCCCTGACCATCAAGCGGCCGACCGAGGGCATCGACAAGACGACCGAGAAGGGCTTCGCCGACGGGGACCTCCAAGACCCGGTGGGTACGTTGGACATCCGTCCCTGCTTGGAGATGCCGTGCGGCATCGAGCAAAATGGCTCCAACCGTATGGAGATCTATGTTGAAGGCCATGCCGATGATGCCCTCGGCAAACTGCAACAGTTCCTCGGATTTTACGCCGGATAAGCCATTGACGTGCGCAATGCCATGACCAACAGCGGCGAGCCTGCCAACCTCCTCGGCATGCAGTGTTGGACGATAGTCCGCGACACTATCTGCCAGCGTCTTGCCGCTACGAGCGACCAGTGTCTGCAACTGACTGTGCGGTGTCATGGCCGTTGCTATCGAGTGTGTGGTCTCGGGATGTTTCTTGGGCGGCAAACGATGTGCTCCTTTCTTGGGCGAGGGTGTAACGTAGGGTTTTTTCGAGCGTCTTCACATACTGGGCCACGTTCCAGGCGATGCGATGCCCAGGCGTGCGGAGTTCAATCCCGCACAGGAGTTCCGGTTCCTCCTCAAAGTGAACGGGCGCAGTGACGCCAAAAGCGTTACGCACCGCTTGGAGAATCTCGTCGCGGGTACGCGCGGGAATCGTAAACGCACTACGAACAAGAATCTGTTCCTGTCCCTGGCGTAGCGAGAGAGCGATAGCGGCGCATTCTTCCGTATCTAATCCGTGCAGTCGTTCGAGGAACACGTCGATGATGTGATGTTCCAACGAGCTATTGGCGAGGTCGCGAAAGGCATTCCGTGCCAGCTCGCACAGCTGCGTACCAATCTGTTGCTCAAGGTTTTGCAAAAAATTAGCCTGGTCACGTTGCAGTGCTTCCTGCCAGCGGGCATGATCGGCGGCCACTGACTCACGGGCGCGCGCGATGAGTTCTTGGCGGCGGAGTTCGGCCTCTTGTTTTGCTTTGGTCAAGAGTTGCTGGCGTTCTTCATCAAACTCTTCATTTTTATGTCGGTAAAAGAATGCTTCACGTTCGGCCTCGTGTTTCTTTTCTTCCGCGTCGGCCAGACGCACAGCGATGCTGTGTTCGCGCTCATCCATTGCTCTCAGGATGGGCCGATAGAGAAAACGTTTGAGTAGGGCGATGAGAACAAGGAAGTTCACTATCTGAGCGACGACTGTGAACCAATCGATCAACACGCGCTACTCTCCCGCCTTACTGATGACGTAGTTCCAGAAGGGGTTGGCAAAGAGGAGGATCATGGTCACGACAAAACAGTAAATGGCGGTGGACTCCACCATCGCCAGGCCAACAAAGAGCGTCCGCGTTATCGTGTTGCGTTCATCGGGTTGCTGGGCGAGTGCACTTAACGCTTGGGCAACGGCACGACCTTCGCCCAAGGCCGGCCCAATAGAGCCAATCGCGATGGTCAATCCGGCGGTGAAAATTGAAACCACGCCAATGATGCTAATGTTATCCATTCGTAAGATCTCCTTGGTTGTGAGAGTCAGAAGCCGACTCGGGCTCGTGACGAGGGTAGGAGCGCGTAGCCGACGCGATATAGACCATTGCTAAAATAGCGAAGATGTATGCTTGAATCATACCCGTGAGCAGCCCAAGCACTTGGAGCAGGATCGGAAAGAATAAGGGGGTAATAGCCAGCAGAATCGCCACAATCTTGGTGCCGCTCATAACATTGCCAAACAAGCGTACCGCCAGCGCCAGGGTCCGTGACATTTCCCCGATGATGTTGAATGGGAGCATAAAAATGCTGGGCCGAATGTAGTTGTGCAGATACCTGCGGAGTCCCTGTTGAGCAATGCCATAGCCGGGAACCGCGACGAACACACAGAGTGCGAGGGCAGTCGTTGTGGACAATGATCCAGTAGGAGGAATGTACCCTGGAACGATTGTCAGTACATTCGCCACGGCGATAAAGAGAAACAACGTGGCGATCAGTGGTACGTAACGGTCAGGCTGGTCACCGCTCACGTCATGGATTTGTTCACGAATATAACCTACTATCACTTCAAGCAGGTTTTGCCACCGCGACAAATGGGTGTCGGTTGTCAGTGACCGCGTCACCAGCCATGACCCGACGACCAGCACCAGCATGACGCCCCAGGTGAAGACAATAGTCGCGTTGAAAACAACTTCTCCCCACTGCCATACGATGATCGTGTCCGGGGTAATCGTCGCAACATCCACAGCAGTTTTACCTCTGGTGGGTCGTGGGACTGGACGTAATAAAGCGCATCAGCGTCAGGCGCGCGACAAAAAATCCGAGGAGTCCAAGCACCAGGCGGTCACCCTGGTTTGCCATCACGAGATATAACCCTCCTAGGCTCAACGTTAAGCGGAGCGCAAAGCTCCCGAGACTGAGGAGGACCGGGTAGCGCGTTATAGGCAACCGTAATACGGTGAACCACAACCCGGCGAAATACGAGAAGCCTAAAGCCATGCCCGCCGGAAACGTGATGAGTAACTCAACAACTGGTGTCTTCATTATTGTTCACCTGAGGTCTATACTCTACGGCTCTCCCGCGTGACCCAATACCACGCATTCATACATCCCAGGCCGATTCCCCCTGCCAGCAACATGAGCGTCCACGAAAAGCGACTCGGCCACGTCTTATCGATCCACAGGCCAACGGCAATGCCAACGACAGTAGGAATGGCTACTGACCATCCGACCAGACCGAACATTCCGAGCCAGAACCATACATCTTCGCGTCGGTGCCCTCGGGCACGCAGTTTACGGTCTTCTTTCTCGCGTATTTTCTCGATGAAGCCGCGTGCGATCTGTCGTTGCCGCTGTTGCGGTGTTTGTTCCTTAGTGGGCATGCCCGCCGAGTTCCATAAAGCGCCGTACCAAATCCGCTTCCAGACGTGCTGTTGCCGATCGGGCTTTTTTCTCGCGCTCGTCGACAATATGAAATTGTTCCATAATGGTTTGCTGGAGCGATCCGAGGTCGCTACTGCGCACGGCGTGACGTGTGGAGACCTGTACGTTTGCGCCGCACTTCACCAGGACGCCATTATCAACAGCGAGAAAAACCTCGGAGCCATCGTGGGTAGTAAAAATCAGCACCCCGGGGATGAGCGCGGCAACAATATCTCTGTGGCGCGGAAGCAAGCAAAATGACCCACTGTCTGCTTCCGCGACGACCTTAGAGACCTCTTCGTCGACCAGGACTTCAGTTGGTAATAAGACTCGGAGCTGCATCATTTTTGCGCCTCGCTGATTGGCCCGATCATATACAGGGCACGTTCAGGATAGTCTGTAAACTCATCATTCAGGATGCGTTCGCAGCCATCCAGTGCGGTGTTGATGTCGACTGCTTTTCCGGCATAGCCGGTGAACTGCTCTGAAACAAAAAATGGTTGGGTAAGAAACCGATCGAGCCGTCGTGCCTGATGCACGGTTCTGCGATCCGCTTGCGAGAGTTCCTCCATTCCCAACATGGCAATGATATCTTTGAGTTCTTCATAGGTCGCTAAGGTATTCCGTACCTCTTGAGCGATCCGATAATGGCGCTGCCCCACAATCTGTGGCACCAACATCTTGGAACCAGAACGAAGCGGATCGATGGCAGGGTACAAACCTTCACTGGCGCGCTTGCGCGAAAGGACGAGTGTGGCTGATAAGTGGCTAAAGGTATGGACAGCCGCCGGGTCGGTAAAATCGTCAGCCGGGACATAGACCGCTTGCACCGAGGTGATAGCGCCACTGTCGGTGCTGCAGATTCGCTCTTCCAGTGCTGAGAGTTCTGTTCCCAAGGTCGGCTGATACCCGAGCCGCGAAGGCAATTGCCCCATGAGACCGGAGACCTCCGCGCCTGCCTGAATGAAACGGAAAATATTATCGATCAATAAGAGTACATCCTGCCTGGCGTCGTCACGGAAGTACTCGGCCATAGTTAGAGCAGAGTGCCCGACGCGAAACCGCGCGCCAGGTGGCTCGTTCATCTGGCCAAAGACCAGGGTGGTTCTTCCTAACATGCCGGCTTCGGTGGTTTCCCGGTACAATTCTTCGCCCTCACGGGAGCGTTCCCCAATTCCACAAAAGAGGCTCACGCCACCATGCTGACGGGCAACGTTATGAATGAGTTCCATGAGCAGCACAGTTTTTCCGACTCCTGCACCGCCAAAGAGTCCGGCTTTTCCTCCCCGTTCCAGCGGCACCAGAACGTCAATAGCTTTGATCCCGGTCGCGAATACGTCTGTCGACGCTGTTTGACGCATGAGTGGCGGTGGTTCACGGTGGATCGACCGCAGCTCTGCGCGCGACAGCGGGGCCTGGCCGTCAATGATTTGTCCGAAAACGTTGAACATGCGACCCAGGGTCTGTGGCCCGACGGGAACCTGTAGTGGTTGCCCCGTGTCGGTAATAACTGAGCCGCACGCCAGACCCTGCGTCGTGGTTAACGCGATGCCGCGTACGGTCTCGGCATCACGATGCGAAGCGACCTCAATGATCACCCGTCGCTCGGCTTCAGCTTCCAAGATGTTGTACAACGACGGCAGCGACGAGGGAAAACGTGCATCGACGACACTGCCACGAATCGCAACCACTGTTCCCTGGTTAGACGTATGTGCCGTTGGTTGTTGCGTGTTCTTCATGGTTGACGCTTTATAGTGCGAGAAGCTTTGTTGTAGCAAGGGACTTGCCGTCCAGGGGTACAGCCCACGGTATCGTGTCCCGCAGGGGTAGAATAGAAGAGGGCATCCGGAGAGACGAAGCCTCAGCTTCCTTCTGTGACGTGACCAGCTTCGTTTGTTAAGCGCATCATGGATGGATGATGTCTGAGATTGCTCGAAAATTTTCCGAAAAATGAGAATTGACAGCGAGATTTTTCTCATTTCTGCGACTGAGGCAGCAGGAAAAGGAGATGGAGACACAGGAAGAGGGAGAGGAAGTCGGTTAAGAAGACTTCCTCGAGGTTATTGCCACTTTAATGGCAGCCCATTTGCTGTTATTGCGTAACGTAACTATGTCACTGCAGAGCAAGCGTGAAAGCGTTCCCTTCTTGGTGGTCTGAGTATGATGGGGAATTATTTTGCCGCTGGTTCTCGATGATCTTGTTAAGCACCTATCGGATCGGTTGTGGTTGATACGGTGGTACTCCAGAGGCTGATGGAGTTTATCCGCTGACCGATAAAGATCAGCCACAATATCAAGGAGGACTCATGGTACGGGTGGTGGTGGTTTTGCTGTTGCTGTTCACCAATGGATGTACACGGACACCGTTACCGACACATCCTGGTGCGGGACCTAGTAGTGAGGTGCCGCGCAATGAGACCGTTACCGCCGCGGTTCGACCGCCGGCGCATAAACTCACGGAAGGCGAGGTTCTCTACTTACGACAGTGTGCGACCTGTCATGGAGCGAGCGCCCGAGGAGACGGTCCTATGGCGGCGGAGCTGGAAATCCGGCCGCAAAATCTTCGACGTGCGGATCTGTTTACCAATAACACTGAAGAAGCTCTGATCGCGAAGATTCTGCATGGCAAATCGCTGCCAGTGCCGCTACACCCGCTGGACACGTCGTCACGGGAACTGGATATTGAAGCGATTGCCAAACATATTCGACGACTACCGACGCTGCCGTGGGATGAGGTGGAACATGGGGAAGAAGTGTATGATTCTCTGTGTCTCTCGTGTCATGGCCTCTATGGTCGTGGTGATGGGCCGCTTGTTCGGACACTGGAAGCCCCACCACGCGACCTCGCAACGCCACCGTATCAACAGGAGGTGACCGACCAGGCGCTGTTTCAGATTATCTCGGAAGGGAAAGGGGCAATGCCTGGAACTGCTGATGTCCTGAGTGTTGAAGACCGCCGGGCAGTCGTGCAGTTCGTTCGCCTGCTATCTCCTGGGTTTGAGGCCTACGACCGCTATTGTGTTGGCTGTCATGGCAACAAGGGTGAACCCGCCGACCCGCAGGTTATGCAATGGCTCCGGCAGGACCCGGGATGGGAACCGCCGCCGGCCTTCGACGCGGAATTCTTCCGTAGCCGTACGGAAGAGCAGATACGCACTGGTATCCGCCACATGCTGGACTTGAAGCGCATGGTGATGCCGCATTTCGCCGGTGATCTGACCGCGGAGCAAGTCCGCCAGATCTTGGGCTACGTGCGCTCATTACCTCCAGAGACGTAAGCGAAGTGAGGACGCTCGTGTTTCATCTTCATGAATCTTTTGGGTAGACGCGCTTCTTGAATTTCTGCGGCTAGGCACTTGCGTCCCCGCTCGGCGATGCGGCGTTGTACGATGTCCAGCAAGCAGCATCGCCTGCTCGTTCAACGATAACTGGTCGATCGCTTCAAGAACTTCCCCGAAGGGTATGAGCTGTTTCATAGGTGCTCCGTGGATGAAACCTCCGATTCGTTATGTGACGCGAAGGAATTCCATATCAAGCTTCATTCTCATAAGCTATCCGCGCGAAGAAGCTTGTCAGAGTGATACCATCTGACGCCTCAATTGGCACCTAACGGCCCGCCTCGGCGACAAGGCCCTAACCGCTGCCTTTCACGTTCAGCAGCATCCGCAATAGAAGCCGCGTCCGCTGGAGACGCTGGTTAGGCCATCGCCTAGAGTGAGCACCGCAGCCTGCCCTTCAGGGTTTCTCGGTCCTCTCGGCTACTCTTGCGCCCCAGTGTTTCGCTCTTCCTGTAGCTCCTCCTTCTCTTGCTGGCGTCTGGGCCTCTCCTGCTGCCTTCTCTCCCACTCTCTGCTACGCCTCCTCAGGCTCATGACGCCCCTTGTAGGAAGGCTTCTTCTACAGCGTGTGGCAACTCGATTGGAACGAAGAACCTTTGGGGATACAGGTAATCTTCTCCTGATTCATCAATCACCCGCACCAGTTTGTGTTTTGCGGCTTTCTCATCCGGCAGTACTTGATAAATCTTCCGCAACTCTAAGGAAGTGGGGTAGCCGGTATTATCGATACAGACGGCAAACTGCGGGTGCGTTTCTCCTGTTTTCATAGCGTTCACTCTAGCACTTCTTTACCCTGCCCGGTACGCGGCACAATTTGATCACCCAGGTACCAGCAGGAAACTTGGAAGATGTTCCCTGTTCTCCGTTGGCAGTAGTTGCAATGACAGATGATCACCCCCTCGGGTTCTCCCGAAACTGTGATTGATAGCTCACCGCAACAGCAACGGGCAGTCCGCATTTTCATGGCTCAACCCTCCTTCTCATAGCAATGTGACCTAACGCCACACCTCAGCCGCCACGGCCCAGCCGTTTCTATTCACTTTGAGCAGAACCGCCACCGGCCAGCGATCAGGTGAAACAGTTAGTTAGGCGCTTTCTCCTGGAACTGCCCCTCAAGGTATTTGTGCAGAATACTGGCAATCAGAGTCTGATATGGCACTCCTTCCGATAGCGCCCGTTTTTGCAATGCCGTCAGATCCTTTGTGGACAGCCGAATGTTAATACGTTGATCTGCTTTGAACGTCGCCGCCGCATACTCGCGATGCTTCTTGATCTCCGCCTCCTTCTCTGAAATTGACTTCAATTCGCCTCGTTCAAACGCTTTAAGAATTTCGCGCTCTTCTTTGTCTAGTTTTACCATGCTCACTCTCTCACATATTTCTTGGTGGCTTTCCGACTGGGAATAATGGTTTTGAGGAAGATTTCTGTTTCTGACTCGACATAAGGCACCAAGTAGGTGTAGCCTTCGATCAGCACGACAGAAATTTTCTGGCCGGGATAGCGTTCTTGATTCGGGTGCTCAAAAACGTCAACTTCATCCTCTTGGCTAATATGGAATACGACCTCCTCAAATGAGATGTTTCGCTCTGCCTTCAGCTTCTCGTTCTTGCTGGGATCCCAATTGTAATGCTTCACGTCCTAATGATGACATAGGTTTGGTGAATTTGCGCCTGCGCCTAACGGCTCCGCCTCAGCCGCCGCGGCCCCACCATATCCTCTCACGTTCACTCAGAACTGCTCGCGGGTCGCGGTCAGGCTGGAGGCGGTTTGTTAGGCGGCTCCCTATTCTCCGTATATTGATAATCTCAATCCCATACCGTAGGGATCAACCCTGACACTGCCGAATCACTGGATCACGAGTCACAAGAGGAATGCCACGTAAAATTGCTTCAGTGACTATGAGGCGGTCGAAGATGTCAGGAATGATCGTATATTGATGACTGGCAATGACAGTTTTGGGCAACAAGGGCAAGAGCGGATAGTTATCACTTGCAGCCATTGCTCGCAGGTGCGGAAGTAAGTGGTCGAGAGACACGCCAGGCAGACGACCTTTCTGGACCACCATTATCGCTTCTGCAACAACCACGGCAGGGACGTGAATGCAGACTTGTCCTGCCTCTGCGTCGGAGAAGACTTGCTGAGCTGCGCTACCCAAACGTTGCGGCCAGTACAAATGCCATAGTAGGGCATGAGCGTCCGTGACGTAATTCACGGTCAGGAATCCTTCGACATTTCTGTATCTCTCTCAAATTTCTCGAGCCGTTGTTGTCGTTCGTGACGGAATTCTTGGAGAGTATCGCCTATGGGATCGACATGCGGTGATGGGGACGCCTGCGGCGCGAGGACGCCAGCAAGTTTTACAATGCGCTGCTCGGCAGAGGGGGCAGTCTGGATAATCACTTCGGCGAGACCCGTCGGGAAGTCATCAGGCACCCGAACTGTTAGCTGATGATCTGCCAAGATTGTGACCTTAATCTTGTAGGTACGCATTTTATATCTCCCAGACTGTATATTTACCACCGTTATAGCTCGCCGACAGCCCACCCGACCGCTACAACTGGCAGATTGTTTTTGCAGGGCAGGGAAGCAGGGATTCGATCGCACGAGCGGAGCAAGTCTTCCTCAGACCCTCAGGAGGGTTGGTCTGTGCCGGAGCTTCGATGAGCGGGCAACGCTTCGCTTTTGTCTACCTCTTGATCCTCTGGCTACTTGGCATTGGTACGAAGCTGTTACTGCAGCCCCGACAGTTCCATATCTCCCCACGCCTGCTCGATCGGTCCTCCCCGCAGGCGGTAGAAATTCGTGGCGGTTATGGTCACGACCTTTCCTGTAGGTGCGAGTCCGAGAAACTCCCTGCGGTGGGTGTCCCGAAACGTCCAATGGATGGCGACCAGATCTCCTTCCGCCACCATGTCTTTCACGGTCCACTGCATGTCCGGGAAGCTCGTGCGGAGCTGTGATACGAAGGTCCGAAAGTCTTCGCGGCTGCGTATCGCAGGCGCGCCGGGCACCTGCATGACAACGTTGGGAGCAAGCACTTCATCGACGACGGCGAGATTGCCCTGATTCCAAACCTCCTCCGCGTACCGGTGGAGAATCGCTTTGTTATCTGCTGCTGACATAATAGTTTTCCTTCTTCTGCGTTTCATTTGCGTTGAAGTACAGAGTAGAAACATTTCACCCCAAACAAGGAACTCTACCTCCTTTGTCGTTCCTTCCTCATCTGCTGTTGATGGTGAGATCGCCGTCTAACGCTCCCGCGCACCGCGAGCGGCCAGCACGGGACTTTTCGGATTTAACAGAAGTCCAACGTGGCCGCGATGCGGTGGCGCGCATGGTTAGGCGGGTTGTCCTGTGAGAATAGTTCCTCACTCTTTGTAACCTCTCGCCTTGTTTCTCTCGCTCGGGTTTTCACTCTCTGCCTTCACTCTTTATAGGTGTGGGGCTTTGTCTTCCTTTTTTCCTCTTTGATGCAACCACACGGGGCGACACTCTCTACTTGGCTTTGGCGACCGCTTCGACCTCCACTAGCGTGGCTTTTGATGCGAGGGAGGCGACACCAACACCAGTTACGGCTGCACGGGAACTGCCGAGGAACCTGGCCAAGATGGGTGCTAACGATTCCATATGTTCTTCCAACTCTCCACGGACATAAATCCGCACCTGCAGCAGATTGTCAACGCTTGAGCCAGCTTCCATAAGTACGGTCCGTAAATTCTCTAGCGCGACTTCAAACTGGCCCGCGACGGAGTTCTGAGAGACTTGGTGTTGGTGATCCCAATCGACCTGCCCGGACACAAACACCAGCGAGCTGTCTGTATCAAGCACCGCCTGTGATAAGCCAAGGGGGGAACCATCATACAGTCGTTCAGGGTTGATTAACTTTTTGGCCATGCATTCACCTCTTCTAATTGCTCGTCACGCCTAACGTTCGCCCTCAGCGCGAGCGGCCCACCAGCGGCCTTTCACGTTCAGTCCTTCACCCCACAGGGCCGCGATGCGGTGGCGCGCCATGTTAGGTGCCTCCTCCTTCAGTACACTTCATCATGAGTGCCGACAGTTTGCAGTGAAATAGCCTCAGCCCCCTCATGCTGGACGAACTCGAAAAGAATGCGCAAATCACAGCCCGCGCTGCAAGCCCAAGACCCTTCGAGATCTCCTCTCAGTTTGTGGGTCTTCAATCTGGGATCGAAGGCGTCTTCCGCCAGCAGTTCTAACGTCTGCTTCAGATCTTGGGCCACTGCAGGGCGTTTCTTAACTTGGCGCTTCGCCGCTCGAATAAAGGCACTGGAACGGAGAAGGGTTCGTTTCACGAGAGGATCTCTTCCATCAGTTCGTCCGCGGTGGCTGGGTGGCATCCTCCTGCGGCAAATTCCCGACGCGCCTCTTGAATCTCTGCGGCGAGGAGCTTACGCCCCCGTTCGGCGACGCGGCGTTGGACGATGTCTAGCAGCGTCTCTTGCTCGTCCAATGATAACTGATCAATCGCTTCAAGGACTTCCCCAAAGGGTATGAGCTGCTCCATAGGTACTCCGGTTACGAAACATGCGTTGTCTTATGTGGCATGATGGAATTCTATATCAAGCTTCATCTCCATAAGATATCCGAGTACAGAGGATCAAGAGAGCGATTCTACCTTACGCCTCGATTGGGGCACCTAACGTCTCGGCTGAGGAGCCGCTGCCCAGCCGGGGCCATTCAGTTCGAGCAGAGCCGCCACCGGGCAGCGGTCACCTCCAGCCGGTTGTTAGCGTCCCCGGCTCCTTATGCTGCCTTGGCTGTAAGCTTTACTCCCAGCGCCCGCGCGACTTTGAGGACAGTGTCGAAGCGAGGTTTGGCACCGGGGGCAAGCGCTTTGTACAAGCTCTCTCGCCCAAGGCCCGTCTCTTTGGCGATTTGCGCCATCCCCCGTGCCCGCGCAATATCTCCGAGCGCGAGGAGTAAGAGGTCGGGCTCATTGGCCTCAAGCACGGCCGTCATGTACTCGGCGATTGCTGCCTCATCCGTGAGGTAGCGTGCGGCGTCAAACGGAAGCAGCTTGCGGGGCGTCTTGGCTTTCTTCATAGGTCGTCTCCGATTTCGCTGGAGATACGCTTGGCACGCTTGATGTCCCGTCGCTGCGTGGATTTGTCGCCGCCGCAAAGCAGGACAATCAACACGCTCCGACGGCGGGTGAAGTACAGACGGTACCCCGGCCCGACGTCAACACGCATCTCGGCTACGTCGCCTCCCACGGGAGCCCAGTCTCCGAGGTTGCCGGCTTCAGCGAGGCGCAGGCGCGCGGCAATTCGCACCTGCGCCCGTTTGTCCCGCAGCCCGTCAAGCCAGGTCTGGAACTCTTCGGTCTGGCGAACGATGAGCATCGGTCAAGCGTATCCGATCGGATACGTCTGTCAAGCGGGACGCGTATCCTGGGGCGCTAACGCACGTTAGTTGGCCCAATGCAAGGTGGCAAACCTTGCGGTTTCTCCAAAATAACCCCCTTGTGAAATCGTGCCGATCATGCGCCTTTCCGTTGTTATTTGCAAGCGTTACAATGATGATCCTCGAACAGATCTCCAGGTGTTATTTTGCGCGGGGCGCAAAATAACGTGAATGCAAATGACGGGGTTAGTTGGTTCCTCATACCCCCAAAAATACCGCTCACAACCGATCTGCCGGGCTGTGCACCCCTTGCCGCCGCGATTCAATACGTGCGTGTAGATCATCGTGGTACTCACATCTTTGTGGCCGAGCAGTTCTTGGATGGTGCGAATGTCGTACCCCGCTTCCAAGAGATGAGTCGCGAAAGAATGGCGGTACTCATCAGCATACTGCCCATGAAGGGCCCACAGTCACCATTCATTATCATCACCATCCGTTTTACGGAGAACACGGTAAGTTCATTCGTCGGTTACGACAGTATACCAGTGATCAAGTTGTGATTGAGCTCCGTGATGAAGTCCAGGTAGCCATCCCGAGCTGGATGTTAGATCCAGTCGTCTGCCAACACCTCCGTGATGTACCCCAGCCGCGACTTGCGATTGCCGCTTTACTGGAACTGCGTCACCTCCTCGATAGTCAGCCCTTGCTGACCAGTCGCAAGAGCGCGAGCCGCAAGCGAATCGCTCAACAGACAGAAGGAGAGGACCATGCGCGATCGCACCTGTCCCCAGGCTCAGCAACGCCTTCTCCCATTCAGCCGTCTCGATCTCTGGGAACAGTTTCCTGAGGCTATTCGTCAAGAGTGTCAGGAACTCTGCGTCCAATTGTTGCAAACGGTGATGGAGAGGGAAACGCTTGCCAGGAGGGAATATGAACGAGAAGATCACGCCTGAACATCTCACCCGTGCGGCCTATGTTTATGTCCGGCAATCCAGTGGACACCAAGTCCAGTATCATCGGGAGAGTTTACTACGACAATATGCGTTAGCTGACCGTGCCCAGCAGTTGGGTTTTGCGCAGGTCGTTGTCATCGACGACGATTTACTCAAAGTTGACAGGATGACCGATGTTCTCACGCTGCCAGCCGCAATAGGGGCGGTTCAGCCGCCTGGTGTCGACGGATCTCCTTTCGTGCTTCTTGCCGGGCGGTGCGGTGCAGTTGGCGA
>JBFWXH010000125.1:0-19531 GCA_050187625.1 Binatia bacterium | reverse complement strand
CGGTGTGGCGTTCCAGTCTTCCTCACTCATGCCCAGTGGTAGCGAAATGTTTGCCATGCTGGGCTCGCTGCCTATCACTAATCCGCAGCCGCCACAACCTCTTGCACCCCCTCTGTGCGGTTACCTTCCCTGAGCAGTTTCGCAAGTTCTTCTTCGTGTAGACTCGAAAAGAGGGAATGGCTGCACAGGAGATTTTGCCAATTAAAGGATTTCATAGACGCCTCTATGATAAGCATAGCAATCCGCGGATGACCGGCGTAGTACGGTCAAGCGACTTCAGCCGTGATCCTTTGCTTCCCTGAGCGGTGCTCAATGTCCGCAAGAGCTATGCCAGGATTTTCTCTTAGATGTGCTTCGGTGCGACCGAGGCATTACCGCTGAGGTAATGCCTCAACGCCACCAAGGTTGGTACTGTTTGGCGTATGGGTACACGTGAGAACGTGCTCCTGTCTTATAGTGATCTAATGTTAATTGTGAGCTTTTTGCAAAATGACTTGGGCAGATGACGACTGCTCCATCGCGAAGCGACGGATTAAATACGCAAGTGGTCCGATGCTACCGAATGTGAAGGTCAGCAGCATGTATGGGATCGCAGAGACGCCACGCTCTCGTGCATCAACCCACATCCACACCATCACCAAACTGAGTGCGATTGAGAGATCCAGGAACACCTGGACAGTAGCGGCGTTTGCCAATGCGTGCTCGAAGAGACCAATGTAGCCGTATTGATAGACAACATACGCAGAGAAAGCCGAGAACGCGATGAGGATCACTTCTACTCCAAGTTGCTTTGCCTTCATAACAGACTCCTTTCTTTGGTTGTGAGGGTTTACAATTGTTCTTTCAGCAACTGTCGTGCCGCAGGGCATGGTGAGTATAAATCTGGGAATTTGTTGCTTATTGTGTGCTCCGGCTGACAGGATTGGCTGAGAGCATGTTGCATGAGTGCAACGCACGTGGCGGCGACGCAACACAAAATACGTGAAACCTACTATGTAACACGTAGTAGGACGGTACACTCTTTGCTCACGGCAATGCTACTATGGGGCCTATCATGAGCACGATGCGACGATGGAGTATCTGGGGACTGCTGGTCGGCGCCTTGTTGGGGCTCGGCGATCTCACGGCTTTTCTCGCTTTAGGACTGGAAATGCGTCTGGCTGGGAGAAGCGTCATGACCGAGGTCATGATCGTCTTTATGCTCACCTACGGAGTTCTCGGATTTGTGATCGGCAAGCTCCTGGAAGCCCGCGCCCAGGCGCGAGCCGATGCACAGACGATTACATCCCAGCTCCACGCTTTAGAGGCCTCTCAACGCCTGGCCCTGCAGAATGAGAAACTGGCGGCGATCGGTCGGTTAGCCGCTGGAATTGCCCATGAAGTGCGTAATCCACTTGGTGTTATTCGCGCTTCGGCGTCGATGGTTCAAGAACATTTCTCGCCCGACGAGGAAGCCTATAGAGCGTGTCATTTCATTCGCGACGAGATCGATCGCCTCAATGGACTGATCACTTCATTGTTGACGTTTTCTCGCCCGGCAGAGTTGCGCCTACAAGCGACGGGACTGTCAACGGTGCTTGACCGCGCACTGCAACTCACCAGCGACGAATTACAGCGCCGAGATATCCGTGTGGTACGCGAAGAGTACGCTATGGTTCGCGAGGTGATTGCGGACCCCGATCTGGTGACACAAGTGGTCTTCAGTCTCTTACTCAATGCCGCGGAAGCAATTGGTCAGCGCGGACGCATTACTGTGCGGACTGTTGGTGACAGTACCAATGCTTGCATTGAGGTTATTGACTCGGGACCGGGAATTACTGCCACGGATGCCGAACGTATTTTTGAACCGTTCTTTACCACGAAACCAGCAGGAACGGGGTTAGGCTTGCCTATGGCCGAGCGGATTGTGCGCGCGCATGGTGGGACGATTGAAGTCGTGCCTGGATCAGAGGGAACGACGGAGACCACTGGAGCGAGATTTCGCATTCGACTTCCACTGGCTGGGCCTCCTATTCTTCAGGAGTGTGCGGCATGAAGCCACGAATCATGGTGCTCGACGACGAACAACGGATGGTTGATATCCTCACCATGATTTTGCGGCGTGAGGGCTATGAGATCTTACCTTGCACCAACTCCCACACGGCGCTAACGGCACTGCAAACCGAATCCTATGACTTGTTCGTGACCGACCTGAAAATGCCGGATGTGGATGGCCTCGAGATGTTGCGCCGGGCAAAGGCAATTGATCATGAATTACCGGTGATTTTGCTGACCGCGCATGCAACGGTGGCAACTGCGATTGCTGCCATGCGTGAGGGAGCTTTCGATTATGTTGAGAAACCCTTCGATAATGATGAACTGAAAACTCTTATCCGGCGAGCCCTTGAGGTAACGCGACTCGCCCGCGAGAATCGCTATCTGCGTACCGAGCTACGTAGCCGGTACGCAGTCGACGCGCTTGTGGCAGAAAGCCGGGTGATGCAAGACGTGCTGGCGTTAGTGCGCCGTGCGGCTCGGAGTCGTAGCACGGTACTCATCACCGGTGAGAGTGGAACTGGCAAAGAACTGATCGCGCGTTCCGTTCACTATCATAGCGACCGTGTCGATCGACCCTTTGTTGCAGTAAACTGCAAGGCCTTTGCTGAGGGAGTATTGGAGTCAGAACTCTTTGGCCACGAAAAAGGGGCGTTTACCGGTGCCGACCGGGCTAAGCCTGGTGTCTTTGAACGCGCTGATGGTGGCACTTTGTTTCTCGACGAGATTGGCGAAGTGACTCCCGATTGTCAGGGAAAATTGTTACGGGTCCTGCAAGAGCGGAAGTTTCAGCGGGTTGGCGGGGTGGAAGAGCGTACGGTAGATATCCGTCTTGTGGCGGCGACGAACCGTGACCTCAAGGCTGAGGTTACCGCCGGACGTTTTCGCGAAGATCTCTATTTTCGTCTGGCGGTGATCCCGATTCACTTGCCACCGTTGCGGGACCGGCCAGAGGATATTCTCCCGCTCGCGCGTCACTTCCTGGCAAAATGGAATGTAGAGCTTTCACGAGGAGTGATCGGATGGGCTCCTGCAGTGGAAAAGTACCTTGTGCATCACTCTTGGCCCGGGAATGTCCGCGAGCTGGAAAATGCGATCGAACGAGGAGTTGTCCTGGCACAGCATGAACGCATTGAGCGAGAGGATTTGTTGATTGATGTCAGCCCCGATTCTCTCTTTGAGCAAAAGGACGTGCGACCTGAGAATCTGCAAACGTTCCTCGACCGTGCGGCAGCCGACCATGTGCGCGCGGTGCTTAAGGAGGTTGATGGTGCGCGCGGTGAAGCAGCAAAGCGGTTAGGGATAGAAAGGACAACATTATATCGGTTGATGCGCAAATACGGGATTGCAGGGTAGTGGCGCGAGCGTTAACGAGGTGTTCGTGTTGGTCCGAACGGAGCGAGGCCGGTCGCATGACCTCGGCTCCAGTGTCAGGCTTCTATTTCTTGACAACGACAAGTTCCAATCGTCGGTTCTGTGCTCGCCCTTCGGCCGTATCATTGGACGCTACTGGCTTTTCCTGACCATGTCCGACGGCTGAGAGCCGGCTCTCGTCGATTCCATTTCTGACTAAATAGTCTTTCACTGCATCGGCACGGCCTTGTGATAAGCGTTTGTTGGCTGCTGGGTCGCCAATGATGTCAGTATGGCCCTCGAGTTGTGTTTTTGTTGAAGGGTAGGCTTTAAGGATCGCCACCAAGTCCTTCACTGTCTGTTCAGACTCTAGGGTAATCTCGGTCGTACCAAAGACAAAATTCAAGTGGTCAAACGTAAACGTTCGCGGCACTTCAGTATCGCCTGCGTCGGCGAGAAATTTTGCCAGTTTGTAGGTGATCGAGTGTTCATCGAGCCCAAGCTTCTTCCCAGAGGGAAGGTCGACCGCTTGCTTTCCTACTGGCACGGGTTGTTCTGACTCTGAGGCAAGGGCTTCTTGAGTGGCGGGTGTGGGCTCTGGGGATGGTGGTGTGGCAGTTTCCTCGCGGGGAACGGGGGGCGATGTCAGAGCAGCTTCAGACTTTACATCTGGAGCTGGATGGGGCGCAGGAGTAGTCTCGTGGCTTGCCACGGCTGGAGGTGTTGGAGGTCCACCGCACCCACGCACAAAGATAAACCAGGGAACCAACAGTCCGGCAATGAGCAGCGGGACCAACCACTTCCCAATCGAACTTTCTTCTTCATAGGAGGTTACGGCTACAGAGGTGGTAGTTCTGGGTGAGGTAGCCGCGGTAAGGCTAGCATCTGTGAGGTTAGCACCCAACTGTTGCAAGTTTGCGATCCCCAGGATTCCAGCCAATCCTGGAGGCGCGAGTCGAGCGATCTCACCTCTGTTTACCAGTAACAAGCTGATAAGACCAGCAGGAGTCAACCCTTGAGTGCTCCGTTCACGACCAAGCACGCCAAAGAGGAGGGGCGTAGCAACGCCCAAGAGAGATGAGACCGCGGTACTATTCATCCCGCTATTATTGGCGATCAGGTCGGTAACGGCATTGGTCCGACTGCCAAAGAGTGTACTCTGGAACTCTTTCCCTGAGTTCATCAAGGTTTGCGATGCCTCTCCACCACCAAGAAGATTGTTGAGATTTCCCAACAACTGTCCGTAGTTACCCTGGTCTAAGATTCGGACCAATCGACCTACTCCCTCAGCAGATGACGAGACGTAATGCAGGATCCCGGCAAACACACTCGGAACAGCTGTATCAACCGCCCTCTGCGTCGTCGTTGGACTTTCACCGATTAATGCACCAATTTTCTGAATGATCTCCGGAGTGAGAACACTTTTCGTGATCTCAAAAAGATTTGTTGCCATACTCCTCCTCCCGACAAAATTTGCGGCCCATGCGCCCTGACACAGTTAGTCGAGGTTTGCGGTCATTGCAAGGGAAGTCTGTACGCTGCTTTTGACTGTGGTATAGTGCCGCTGCCGAAAGACGTAAGACGTGAGGCGTAAAACGTGAAGAGAAACTTGGGAGTTCCTCATGCGTTTTGTGCTTTGCATTTTAGGAGGGGGACTTCTATGAAAAAAAGCGACGCTCGCATTCTCACCACGCATGTCGGGAGCCTGCCGCGTAAAAAAGAACTGAGCGATTTGTTGATCCGGCAAGAGCAAGGGGAAGCTTTTGACAAAACGCGACTTGATCAGTTGGCAGAGCAAGCTGTCACGCATGTCATTCAGAAGCAACTCGAAGCCGGTGTTGATATCGGCAATGATGGTGAACAACCCCGCATCGGTTTTCAGACCTACGTCCCGCAACGGATGACAGGATTTGGGGGGGAAAGCAAGCGTCCCACCCCCCAGGATATGCGTGAGTTTCCCGACTTTGTTGAAATTATGCGAAAACGAGAAATGGGGAGGGCGAAGGTATTCAACGCACCACAAGCGGTTGGCGAAGTGCGATATGAAGACTTGAGCGGTGTCCAAAACGAATGCGCGCTGTTTCGTCGTTGCGCCGATCAAACCGCCGGACAATTCACTGAACGTTTTATGACGGCGGCGTCACCTGGCATCATTTGTACAACTATGTTGAACGCGTATTATGATTCGCACGAGCGCTACGTGTTTGCCGTCGCCGAACAGATGAAAAAAGAATATGAATATATCCACTCACAAGGACTAGTGCTGCAACTCGATGCGCCAGATCTGGCCATGGAACGAACTTTTTTGTTTCAGGATAAGACGCTCCAAGAATTCCAAAAGATCGTGGAGCTGCATATCGCTGCGCTGAATAAAGCGATTGAGGATATTCCGGCTGATCGGGTGCGTCTCCATGTGTGTTGGGGCAATTATGACGGTCCCCATAACCACGATGTGCCGCTTGAAGATATCCTCCCCATCCTGGTGCAGGCGAAGGTTGGTGCGCTTTCCTTAGAAATGTCGAACCCCCGCCATCAGCATGAATACAAAGTGTTGAGGAAGTACAAGTTGCCAGATTCCATGATTTTGATTCCTGGCGTGATCGACTCGACGACGAATTACATCGAGCCGGCTGAGGTTGTTGCTGATCGTATCTGTCAAGTCGTAGAGGTCGTGGGGGATCGAAGTCGGGTCATTGCAGGTTCTGATTGTGGGTTTGGTACGTTTGCCGGGTGGGAAATGGTGGCTGAAGGGGTTGTGTGGGCAAAGCTTAACGCCTGTAGTGACGGAGCGCAGCTTGCGACGAAACGGTTGTGGGGATAACGCAGAGGCTCTGGGCTTAAGGCTATAGGCTAAGGGAGAGGAGAGAGGCAAGCCTGTTGCTTACAGCCGGTGGCCTTTTTATGCATTATTGTGTATCTCCATTTATCGGTTCGTTGCTCCTCTTCAGCCGAGCAATTGTAACTGCTAAGCTCTCCTCTTGATGTCATCTCCAGATTCGAACTCTTCGTCCAAACCTAGCGGTCACCGCTCGTTTTTTCAGCTTGCGGGCTCAGTGTTGGATGGCTTCCTGACATTTCTTCGCCGTGCCCCCTTGGTTGCGATATGCGGGGTGATTGCGGTGGTGCTGTACTTTCGGCAATCCTCGCAATTGCCGGGAGCGGAATTCGAACAGTTTCCTGATATTGGCCAAATGGAACAGCCGCCAGCGATTCCGCAGAACTTTCCCAAAGATGCTAACCCGGCGGTGTTGACGTGCGTTCACAAGGTCAATGCCGACCTTGATAAAAGTTTGTGGGCAGATGTGTACTTCGGGATGGAGGCGCGCCTGGATGGGAAATTTCTCGTTGCCAAAGTCACAGAGAAATGGGAGACCTTGTCAGACGAGAAACAGAAGACCGTCGCTCAATTTATTGTTGATACCTGGGTGCAGAACGGACGTAGTCTACAGATATTGGCTTCTGATGAGGAAATGGAAGAAGTGATCATTAAACGTTTACCCGACGACCAGACCGTTGCAACCTGGAAACCGTCCGCTGGACTCTATATTGTTCAGCCGCAGACGGGCGTCTAATGCGATCATGTCCTGAGCGGTGAGAATACACAATGTCGATGGAACGTAAGCCCCCTCGGTTTTTCTTCGCTTCAAAGGAGGAGATTTGCACCGGAGCCGTCACTGACGTGTATTTCTTGCGGGCCAAGGAAGTACTCAAAGCAAAGGGGCTCAATAAACAGGTTCGCGTGGAGATTGTCGCCAAAGAGTTCCCCGCAGGATATGAGTGGGCGCTGGTGGCCGGGTTGGCAGATGTTTTGCATCTATTGGAAGGCACGGAGGCGACTGTTGAGGGATTACCAGAAGGGAGCCTGTTTCGCCCTTATCAACCGGTGCTTAGTATTGAGGGACGCTATCTTGACTTCGGGTTGTATGAGACAGCGATTCTGGGATTCCTTTGCCAGGCCAGTGGCATCGCGACTAAAGCCGCTCGTTTCCGTCGAGTAGTCGGGGAAAAGCCGCTCATTCATTTTGGCGCGCGGCGGATGCATCCGGCCATTGCGCCGATGGTTGATCGCAGCGCCTATCTCGGTGGATGTGATGGCGTTGCCGTGGTTCTGAGTGCAGAGTTGCTCGGTATTCCCCCGTCAGGCACTATTCCGCACGCGTTAGTGCTTCAGGTTGGTGACACGCTCGAAACCGTACGGACATTTCACGAGGTGATCGATCCAGCGGTCCGTCGGATTGCCCTGATCGATACATTTCAAGATGAGAAGTTTGAGGCCATCCGGATCGCCGAGCAGATGGGGGACGCGTTATGGGCTCTGCGCCTTGATACGCCGAGTTCTCGCCGCGGAAATTTTGCCAAGATTCTGCAGGAAGTTCGCTGGGAACTCAACTTACGTGGCTTTGACAACATCAAGTTGCTTGTCTCTGGTGGACTTGAGGAACACGATATTCCTGCGTTGTTGCCGTGGGCAGAAGCGTTTGGTGTGGGAACGGCGATCGCCTCTGCACCGGTGATCGATTTCAGTCTCGATATTGTTGAGATTGACGGTACGCCGATAGCGAAACGAGGCAAAGAGTCGGGCGGAAAACACCTCTATCAGTGTGAGACCTGTGGGAGGGAGGACATTGTCCCAGCGGCGAAGGTACCAATCCGCTGTCGGGGCTGTGGTGGGGCAATGACCAAACGAACCACTGCTCTCATAGACAATGGCCGTATTGTTGAACCCCTCCGGCAACCGGAAGAAATTCGTGAACGCGTGCTTCAACAACTCAAGCGTGTACCAGTGTGACCTCTGATCCTTTTGGCGAAATTCTCCCTATCCCGCCTTTGACTAAGGAGGGGACCCAAAAGCCCCCTTTGGCAAAGGCAGCCGTGTGGGGCGCGGAGGGATTTTGCTGCGTTGCGGAAGAACATATTCGTAAACAGTATCTTTTTCATCTATGAATCAATTCTTTACGGTTGAATGGCAAGATGGGGCAGTGGTGATGCTTGATCAGCGTCTCCTGCCAACTAAAGAAATCTATCGAACCTATCGTGACTATCGTGGTGTGGCTAAAGGGATCAGAGATATGGTCGTACGTGGTGCACCAGCGATTGGTGTGGCTGCGGCTATGGGAATTGCGCTTGGTGCGCACCAACTCAAGAAGATTAGTGAGGCAACGGAGTTCGAACGCCTTTGCCAAGTCTTTGCGGCGACTCGCCCGACGGCAGTGAACCTGTTTTGGGCAATCGAACGGATGCGGCGCGTGTACCAACGGGTGCAGAAACAAGGAGTCGAGCTGATTCGAGGCACCTTGGCACGTGAAGCCCAGAAGATGCACGACGAAGACATTGCCGCGAATCGTCGCATGGGGCGTCACGGAGCGATGCTCATTCCCAAAGGTGCGACCATCCTCACGCACTGTAATGCTGGGGCACTGGCGACCGCCGGTTATGGGACGGCCTTAGGTGTGATCCGTGCGGCCTGGGGGCAGAAAAAGAATATTTCGGTCCTTGTGCCTGAGACCCGACCGTTTCTGCAGGGAGCACGGTTGACGGCGTGGGAACTGATGAAGGAAGGAATCCCGGCGACGTTGATTACCGATAATATGGTTGGTCATTTCATGCAGCAAGGAAAAATTGACTGTGTCATTGTTGGCACTGACCGTACCGCTGCCAATGGGGATGTGGCGAACAAGATTGGAACATACACTTCGGCGGTCCTTGCAGCGCGACACCACGTCCCGTTTTATGTTGCGGCTCCGACTTCGTCGATTGATTTGGCCTGTCCGAGTGGTCAACAGATTCCGATTGAAGAACGTTCGTCACGTGAGGTGACACATGTCTTTGGCAAACAAGTTGCGCCGACAAACGTCCGTGTGGCAAATCCCGCCTTTGATGTGACACCACATGAGCTTGTGACTGCGATAGTTACTGAAAAAGGTGTAGCTCGTGATCCGTATCAGCAATCGCTGCCAAAACTTGTTAGCACAAAGGGCAAAGGGGGAAACGGGTAAACAGTATGACAATTTCAGCAGACTTTTCCCTTTCTAGTCATATTTGAGACGTATTATGCACTCTGGATTATGGGTTCCTTCTCCCTGCGGGAGAAGGTCAAGATGAGGGGATGCAAATTGAAGAGTGAGAATTAGGGGGTCGATTAAGGCGGAGCAGGTACTGAACTGCAGCCGAGGCGTCAATGACATACCACGTCACTCAAGTTGCTGCTCTCGTTGCCATCGCTCTTCGTCAAGCAATAATGCTGCGGAGGTGCCAATATCAACCTGCGACTGCTTTCACGTTTCGTTGTCCAGATTGCGCTCTTCGCTCTTCTACTATGAGGAATCATCCGAAGTGTGTGCTTGAGATCTCCGGATGCCCGCTTTCACGGGAATGACGCCACAGTCTCCACCTCTCAGCATCAGCCTGACTAACTATTAGTTTTCTGGCAGCAACAATGAGAAATGTCTGACTACCTGGAGCCACTGTCCATCTGATTTCACAAAGGTGACGGTATAGCGACCAAAAGAGGTTGCCAGCGGGCCGTCTTTAGGTTTGAGCGCTAGCATGTAGTTCCCCCACGCCACGCCCATATTGCCCATCACGCGGTATTGGGGATTGATCGGCGTGAAGGTAAAGCTCTCATGATTGGCGAAGACCGTCTGAAAGAACTGTCGGAGTGCGGGTTTTCCATCTATCGGAAACGGCGAGCGCGGTCCAAAACTGACGACTTGCTCGTGCCAATAGGCGGCGTTCGCATCGAGGTCACGTGCATTGGCTGCCTTGCTCGCTTGCTCGAAGGCGGCCTTGAGATCAGTGAGATCGTCGCTGTGAGCAACTAATGGAGCCACGAGAACCGCGACCACGGCAACCGTGAACATCGTTTGTCGGTACATCATAAAATCCTCTCTTTCTTTGCTTTGAAAACTTGTGGGAGCAGAGCGTCTTTCTAGACGCCCCACAGCTCTTAGGATAAGGAGAACAAGAGGGAATTCTTACCGAGCCACAGCTTACGTTGTGGCTGGCGAGTATATCGCACCTCTCATTCCCACTGTGTTATGGCAAGGTGATCGTTCCCGTAAACTCACCAGTAAACGAGCCAAAACACTGCGGTGGCGTCGCTTTCGAGTCGGAAGCTTGACAGAATGAGATGGAATGTAATTCTGCCGTTCCTAAGGCGCCCTCAAACTTGCCAGTGCCGCTCACAACCTCCTGGACATCATCTATTTCAAATTTTCCTGCACCGAGACCGCATTGAGTACGCGTAAGGATTCGCGAGTAGATTTGGTCCCCATTCGGGAACGTAGCGGTACTGGTTCCAAAGCCGATGCCGTTTTGTGCATCGATGATGAACACACCCCCCGGGCACGCGGCAGTCACACCAGTAAACTTCGGTTCAGTGACAGCCTGGACAGTACGCTTCCCCAGCGTCCCGGTAACCTCTGCGGTTGACCAGGATGCAGCAATCCCATCTCCTTTATCAACCACATCGATACGAGTGGAGAGATACGTTCCCGCGAACGTGCCATTGTTTGGACGAGTGTGTTCCTTCTTGTCTCCTGCCTTGGCGATGCTGAAGCTACAAATGAGCAGGCCGGTCATCACGCCAAAGATCAATCCTTTGCTTTTTTCCATTGCAATACTCCTTATGTTGTTGAGGTTGACGGGTAGGTGCTCGTTTCCTGCTTGAGAGTCTTTGGCAAGTTCATCTCGAATCCATTTCTTTCCCTCCTTTCCGCAGACACACGGTGAACCTCTTGCAACGGTTCACTCGCTGTGCGAAAGGAGAGTAGCCAGTAAGTTGGTGAAAAGTCTTTAGAAAACCTTTAGAAAACTTTTAGATTGTTTTTAGCGACGGCGGTGAGGCGAGCATGGAGACAGAAACAACCGTGAGTTTTGGCGTTTTTCGGCTCGATCTCCAGAACGCCTGCGTCTGGCGTGATACAGAAATGATCAAACTGACACCAAAAGCCTTTGCCGTGCTGCACTATTTGGTTGCCAATCCCGGTCGCGTGGTAACGAAGGAGGAGTTTTTCTCCGCAGTGTGGCCAGAAACGGTGGTCAGCGATGTAGCGTTGTCGGTGTGTGTGCGAGAGATCCGTAAGAGTTTAGAAGACGACGCCACAGTGCCGCGGTGCATTGAAACCGTACACCGGTGGGGGTTTCGCTTCATCGGCAAAGGAGTCAGTAGTCAGTTGTCAGCGCACCGCCAAAAACACAAAGAGCACCGGATTGGCTGGTGCATGAAATGTATCCATCACTACTTGGCCGTGGGATCGAGGGCAGCACAGAGAATGAATAGGCCGGTTTCTTCAAAGATCTCCCCTGCACGGGCCGCAACCGCCAACTCGACCCGTTCTTCCTCTTCTTCTGGAAGTCCTGGAGGGGGGAAGATATCGACATACCCATCTTCATCCTCGTACGAAGTTGCGCCGACCTCAACGATGGCATCAGGACATAACTCCTTCGCATAGAGCATTAACTCAGTGAGTTTATCATTGAGAAGAGCGCGATAAGCGCGATAAGTTTGGTAGTTGTCGCTACTAAGATGGAGACTCATGATGCACTTTCTCTTCGACAGCGGCTACGAACGAAGCGGCTCGATGAACTAAACGTTGGGCAGTTTTTCTGCTCACCCCTTCCCGCCCATAGTTGGCAACATGCCGCAGACGAAGTCCAGAGGAAAGATAATCTCGGAATACGGTTGGGTATATTTTCGCCGATGAATTAACTCTCTGACAAAGGCGGCTTGCAACCCCGAATGGCTCCACTCATCTCGCGGAGAGCCAGCAACGGCTATGGCTACCTGTGCCGCTTGGAATATCGCATAGTAAGCTCTGCTGGTTGCGGAATTCACCAGCTCTTCCTGCAAGCAGAGTTGCGCCGCTTTTAACGATTCCCGCGCTCGTTCGATATCCACGCTGGAAACCTACCTCTCAGGTCTTCTCAGGTCAAATACATTCTCCCTCCCTACAACCATCACGACCTCATCACTAAATCATCACTATTATTATCAAGCTTTTTTCCCGTGTTTTCGTACCTTACGGCCAAATTTATCCGTAAGGAGGCGTGGTTATGCGACTACGTGCAAAACGATTTATCTCCGTCGGTGTCCTGGTGGCATTAGGGATAAGAGTGACAGCCTGGACAGAAGATGCTGAGGCAGGCCGGGTTCAAATCCGCTTTGGCATCGACAGTCCAACATCGGGTCCTTTTCCCAGTAATCTGTTTACTGTTTCCGACTCCAGTCACAACGCTGGCCTGCGAGTCAATTTGTCTAAACCCAATTGTGCAGTTCATGTCAGCGATTGCCGCAATATCGCTGTCCTCAACATTCTGGATGGCTTCAACCTGCAACCCCGTCTCTCCATTCCCTTTACTGGTCCGATTGGTGTGAATACCGTACCAAAGTGAGAATGAGAGGTGCGATATACTCGCCAGCCACAACGTAAGCTGTGACTCGGTAAGAATTCCCTCTTGTTCTCCTTATCCTAACCTGCTCCTGGCGGGAGAAAGAACCCGTCTCCCATCAGGCACAAATAGCGCCGAGTATTGCGGGGTAGCGCCTACGCACGAAACTGCTGAATCTCCTCGACCAGTCGAGCATGTTTGTGCGAGCCGATTGGTTCTCCCACAGGAACGTGCCGCTGCTGATGTATCGTTTTTAATGTTACAATTCGCTGCAATGCTTCTTCAACACGGGGTTGTAGCAAAGTTCCATTTTCAACTGCATGAAGGCAGGCATCGCGCGCCTCAAGGGCCAGGGCCATCTTGTGACAGACGAGGAACAAATCAACTCCGGCCTGCAAGGCATCAACTACTGCTTGCGCGACGGTGGTATGACGAACAATGGCTCCCATTTCTAAATCATCCGAGACCAGGACTCCCTGGAATCCCAGTTGTTGACGGAGCAAATGAGTCAGAATGCGTGGCGAGAGCGTGGCTGGGAGATCAGGGTCCAATGCCGGATACAACACGTGGGCTGTCATTAGCATTTCAATGCCAGCGTTGATCGCTTGTTGAAATGGATAAAGATCAATTCGCTGCAATTCCTCTGCGCTGCGCTCATCGCGTGGCAGTTCATGGTGTGAGTCGAGCAGCGTACCTCCATGTCCAGGAAAGTGCTTGCCGCAGGGAATCACGCCAGCCGCGCGGAGACCACGGGCCAATGCGCAGCCAAACTGAGCAACGAGATGTGAGTCAGAAGAAAATGCACGATCGCCGATGACCGTGTTGGACGGATTAGTGAAGACGTCGAGCACGGGAGCGAAGTCGATGTCGATCCCCACGCTGCGCAGCTCGTGTCCCATCGCCAAACCGACACGATAGGTAAGGTCCGTCGAACCGGTTGATCCGATCTGGATCATTGCTGGAAAGTGAGTGAAAGGAGGCTGCAGGCGATCAACGCGACCTCCTTCATGATCAATGGCAATCAACGGCACATCGTCAGGGAACAACGAGTGAAGATCTGCACACAACTCTGCGAGTGTTGCGGGATTGGTGTAGTTGCGGCGAAACAAAATAATTCCGCCAGGGCGCAACTCTTGCAGGGCAGTTCGTGTTTGAGCGTTGAGAGTTGGCTGGGGAATCCCAACCATGAATAATTGCCCAAGAATATCGTGCATTTGCATGCAGTACAGTGTAGCAGGGATCGTACAAGGGAACAGCAAGGAAGGACACTACTAGACAACCGAAAGCAAAGTGTGCTATCAGCGCTGCCAATTTTCGCTGTACGGTCTTCTGTAATGAGGGAGTCTGCTGGGTGCAAGGAAGGCGACGAAATATGTCGACCTCAAAATAGCGCCATGCAGAGATGAGGGGGTAGGAGCGACCGCTTGGATCCACCGTGAATTTGGACCGAGACGGACGGCTGGTAGGTACGAAGAGGGCGTGCAGTTGGGCACAAGGTCAGATAGGGATAGGAGATCCCTGTCGTAGACGATGCCCAGACGTGCACGAAGATCTTTCTTTACGCCTACAAAGCCCTTCCGGCTCGGACGAGAGGAGGGCTGACCCATGACCGCTACTGTATCCAAAGTGACTGTTCCGGAGTTGCAACGTCTCAAGGCTGCCGGACAGAAAATCACCGCCTTAACCGCGTATGACTACCCTTTCGCGCGCATCCTTGATGCCTGCGGGATTGACGTGTTGCTCGTTGGCGATTCACTGGGGACGGTGGTACAAGGGGTTGAGACCACATTACCGGTCACCATGGACGAGATGGTGTATCACTGCAAGTTGGTAACCCGTGCGCGACCTCGCGCGCTCGTCGTCGGGGATTTGCCGTTCCTTTCGTATCAAGCCGGTATCTGTGCTGCGATTGCGAATGCGGGCCGACTCCTCAAAGAAGGAGGAGTAGAAGCGGTGAAACTCGAAGGTGGGGTGAACATTGCCCGGGTCATGCGAGCGATTGTGAACGTGGATATCCCAGTAATGGCCCATCTTGGTTTGACTCCCCAGTCGGTCCATCGTATGGGCGGATTCAAGGTTCAAGGAAAAAAATCGGGCCGTCAGCCTGGTGCGCGGGAACGCTTGATTGAAGACGCGCACGCAGTAGCCGATGCTGGAGCGTTCGCGGTAGTGCTGGAAGGGGTGCCGCTCGATCTTGCCCATGAAATCACCGAGATGTTACCCATCCCGACAATCGGTATTGGTGCTGGTCCGCATTGTGACGGACAGATCCTCGTGATTCACGATATTTTGGGGTTGACTGATCGCTTTGCCCCAAAGTTTGTGAAACGGTATGCCGATCTCCAAGGAGTTATTTCCCAAGCCGTGAATGCGTATATCTCTGACGTTCGCACAGGAACGTTTCCTCAGGATGCTCATTCGTTTCACTAGAAAAGAAACGGATGACAGGCGGTGTGAGGTGCTGAAGAGCAGCCACGGTTTATGGCTGAGGGGTACATATGAAGATCATCCACCATATTCCTGACATGCAGCGGTGGTCCGAAGCCCAGCGTTTGGCAGGAAAAAAGATTGCGTTCATCCCAACAATGGGGTTCCTTCACGAAGGACACCTGAGTCTGGTGCGGGAGGGAAAAAAACGTGGCGATGTGGCGGTGGTCTCTATTTTTGTCAACCCGATGCAGTTCAACCAACAATCGGATTTTGACAAGTATCCACGGAACGTTGAGCAAGATCAGCGTTTATTGGAAGATATTGGGACGGACGTCCTATTCTATCCCACCGCACCAAAGATGTATCCTGAGGGGTTTCAGAGTGCGGTGGAAGTCGAGAAAGTAAGTCTGCCTTTATGTGGTGCCGTGCGGCCAGGACACTTCCGTGGTGTGACGACCGTCGTTGCCAAGCTGTTTAATATTGTCAAACCCCATGTGGCGCTGTTTGGCGAGAAAGATTTCCAGCAGTGTGTGGTTATTCAACGGATGGTCAAAGATCTCAACTTTGACTTGGAAATCGTGCCGATGGCAACCGTGCGTGAAGTTGACGGCTTAGCTATGAGTTCTCGCAATGCACGCCTGAATCCCACTGAACGGCAGACGAGTCTCTGTTTAGTCCACGCGTTGAATAGGGCACAGGAGTTGGTGGCAGGTGGAGAACGAGACGCAAAGACAATTCTCCATGCAGTGGACGAAACGATTACAAAAGAAGCAGGGGTACGGTTGGAGTATGCGTCCCTGTGTCATCCTGAGACCCTTGAGGAAGTACAATATGTTTCAGGGCCGACATTGTTGGCGCTTGCTGCCTGGGTCGGGGAAGTCCGGTTGATTGATAATCGAGTGTTGCAATAGGAAAGAACGTAATACGTAAAACGTAATACGTTTTAGTGAGCTTGCTCTTTTACGTTTTACTCTTTACGCTTTACGTCCAATGCCCAAATCGACTCCCTCTGAAGACAAAACGATCTGTGTCAATCGTCGCGCTCGTTTCGACTACGAAATCGAAGAGAAGTTCGAAGCGGGAATCGTGCTGACTGGCGGGGAAGTGAAGTCGCTACGTGATGGGAAAGCGCAGTTAAAGGACAGCTACGGTCGCGTCGAGAAGGGTGAAATGACGCTGATCAACGCGCACATCAACGCCTACGAGCCTGCCCATTCTTTCAACGTCGACTCAACGCGGACACGTAAACTCTTGATGCACAAAAAGGAGATCATGCGCTTGATGGGAAAAGTGCAAGAACAGGGGTTGACCCTGATTCCCTTGCGCTTATACTTTAAGAATGGTCGTGCAAAAGTTGAACTTGCGCTTGCACGAGGAAAAAAGACATACGACAAACGAGAAACGATCCGTGCCCGCGAAGTGCAGCGCGATATCGCACGGGGAATGCAAAGAAACTTGAGAGACCGGACACGTAATGCGTAATACGTAAGAGGGAGTGGGGTGGTTACGGATTACGTATCACGTTTTACGCTTCTGGGGGCGATCTGGGTTCGACGGGGGCTGGAAAGCCAAAGTTGCAATGTCGGGGCTCTGTCTACCCGTAAAATTGGCAGACTGCAAATTTAGCTGCAGACAACGCTGAATACGCCCTCGCTGCTTAAGTGTAGTGAGCGTTCTACCGGTTCGTGCCCGTAGGGCCGACTAGAGCGTCATAAATCGGGATAGGGTTTGTGTTGCGCCGCAGGGCATAGGCCCGAAAACTTACTGAGGCTAGTCCGAGAAAATCCTGCTCATGGGAGTTGCTCGGGCGAGAACAAAACATGGGCTATGCATTGTAGACGCTTTCGGTAGACCACTCTCGGACGGGGGTTCAATTCCCCCCGCCTCCACCATTTACTCCCTTTTCGGGAAATCCGTTATCCCCTGCTTCTCTTTCGGCTGAAAATTCGCCGCATTCTGTCCCCATTCTCCGGACCTCGTCCGGTTTGCTGGGTCTTTTCCTGCACCCGCTGATCGGTGATTTCGTCGGCAAACTGGTTGATCCTCTTCATGATTCCGTCCTTACCAGAGGGACAGAGAAAGTGTCGAACGTCGGCTGAGATTTTTTTTGCGCTGACATCAATGGGGCTTACCTACCGGAACGGTTTTGAATTTGTTGGAACTCCCGTGAATTTTGAATTGCACACCGCATGGCAGATGTCATATTGTCGAATAGTTTAAATGGCCTTCGTACGCTCGGCGGTTTCCGGTGTGCAAAGGCCTGAAAAGTGAAAACGACCCTTGGAGTTTGACGATGAACAGACAGCGCGCTCTTGAACTGCTGAGCCGCAGCAAGCCGGAGCTGCAGGCCCGTTTCGGCGTGACCCGGCTGGCCTTGTTCGGCTCCACTGCCCGAGATACGGCGACCAGCGGCAGCGATGTCGATGTGCTGGTCGCCTTCGACGGCCCGGCCACCTCAAAGCGTTACTTCGGCGTACAGTTCTACCTGGAGGACCTACTCGGCTGTCCGGTCGATCTGGTCACCGAAAAGGCCCTGCGACCGGAGCTGCGCTCCTACGTCGAACAGGAGGGGGTCAATGTCTGACACCAGCCAGCGCGAATGGCGATTCTACCTTGACGACATGATCGACTTTGCCGGGAAGGTGCTCGCCTACACCGAGGGGCTCGACCAGACTGGTTTTGTGACAAGCGGGCTGACCTATGACGCCACCCTGCGCAATCTGGAGCTGATCGGCGAAGCCGCCACCCATATCCCGGATGAAGTCCGTGCCGCCCATCCCGAAGTCCCCTGGCGGATGATCATCGCCACCCGCAACCGCCTCATTCACGGCTATCTTGGCATCGATGACGACACCCTCTGGAGCATCATCCGCGACGACGTGCCCGAACTACTACCGCTTTTGCAGGCACTGAAGAACGAGGTGCTGTCATGAAACCCGGCAGCGTCAAGATCGTCGACCGCGTCTCTGCTGTCGAGGCGATCAAGCGACTGAATGAAGAGGATCTGCTCTTTCTCAACCGGCTGATTGTCGAGCGGCTCAAGCTCATATCCCAGGCCCGCGCCACCATGCTTATGACCAGCTTCACCAAGGGCGACCGGGTCGGTTTTCAGGCCCCGGACGGGCGGATGCTGGAAGGCATGGTGCTGCGCCTCAACAAAAAGACCGTCAGCGTCGCCACCGACGACGGCCTCCAGTGGAACGTCGCGCCTGGCCTGCTGCGGCTGATTCAATCAGCGGGAGATGTCCAATGGCCGTGATCCGTCAACCCGAGAACTTCCCGGAAACGGTCAAGGAGGTCCGGCGGTATCTGGCGCTCTCCCAGGAGGAACTGGCCCACGCCCTCGGGGTGAGCTTCGCCACGATCAACCGCTTGGAAAACGGCAAGACGGTTCCTTTCAAGCTTGCAAGAACTCAATTTGCAGCCTTTTGTAAGCGGACGAAAGAACAGGGAAAGTTGCAGCATGACCAAGACTGAGGCCCAAACCCGCTCCGGGTTGATTGACAGCCAGCTGGCGCAATCGGGCTGGAACGTCACAGACCCCACGCAAGTCATCGAGGAGTTTGACATTCTGACTCCGCTCCGCGAGGGTGTTGCTGAAGCACGTACGCGTTACGAAGGTCATCAGTTCAGTGATTATGTGTTGCTCGGCAAGGACCGCAAACCCCTGGCCGTAGTCGAGGCTAAAAAATCGAGCAAAGACGCCGCCCTCGGTCGTGAGCAGGCCAAACAGTATTGCTACAACATCCAGAGGCACCTGGGTGGCGAGTTGCCGTTCTGTTTCTACACCAATGGGCACGACATCTATTTCTGGGACGTGGACAACTATCCGCCGCGCAAGGTGGTTGGCTTCCCCACGCGCGATGATCTGGAACGCTTTCAATATATTCGCCGCAATCGCAAGCCTCTGACCGAGGAACTGATCAATACCACTATTGCAGGCCGCGATTATCAGATCCGCGCCATCCGGGCCGTACTGGAAGGCATCGAACAGAAAAAGCGCGACTTCTTGCTGGTCATGGCCACCGGCACCGGCAAGACCCGTACCTGCATTGCCATGGTCGATGCCCTGATGCGGTCGGGTCACGCGGAAAAAGTACTGTTTCTGGTCGACCGAATCGCACTGCGCGAACAGGCGCTGGCCGCCTTCAAGGAGCATTTACCCCATGAGCCGCGCTGGCCCAATGTTGGGGAAAAGCTGGTTATGGGCTACGGTTCCTGTAAACGGAGAGGGAGTAGACGGGAGACATTTCTGGGATAGGTAATCGGATAGTGAAGACGATTAACCCAACAACCAGAAGGAGGACTTCCGCATGGAGAAGAA
>JBFWXH010000124.1:0-20141 GCA_050187625.1 Binatia bacterium | reverse complement strand
AGGTGGCCGATTTGCTCATGCATCGCTGGCGTGCGATTGGCCACGGAGACACTGACGGCAACCGCCGCGGCATTGAGATCCTTGGCAAGCTCGGCTATTTGCTCGGGAGGCACCTCGGTGCCGAGGTACAAAATCCGACAGCCAACCGCAGCCAGAACGAGCGCGGCCATTTGCAGCCCTAAGCTGTGCTCTTCGCCTGGCAGTGACACACAGACAACCAAGGGGCCTTTCGCTTGCTTTTCAAGAGAGAGGCGCAAGGACCTCAGAACGTCACCAACCCGCTCCGATAAAAAGTGCTCATGATAAATGTTTAACCGTTTGGCGGCCCATTCCTCGCCGACCATGCGAATAAGGGGGGCAACACAGGAACGGAGAAACTCAAGGGGGCCTTTGCGGGCATGCTCAGCAACGAGCGAACGGGTTAAACGTTCATTGTCGAAATGTTGTACACTCTGCAGCAAGGTTGCTGGCTGCACCGCTTCTTTTTCAGCCGGAGCCAGTTCGGGTCCGTTGGACCCCGGGGTTGCCTCTAGGAGTGCAGCCAAACTTGCGTCTGAAGCCGAAACCGCCTCACTCGCCCGATGTCCACGCGCTAACGCTGCGGCAATTCGTCGAAGCCGTTCGACACTGGACACCGGATACACGCGATGGCCCGATGGCTTGCGTTCCGGAACAGGAAACCCGTACCGTCGTTCCCAGGTGCGGAGGGTTTCGATGGGAATACCAGTGGCCCGGGACAGGGCACCAATAGAAAGCAACGCTTGTGAATCGACTCTGTGTTCACTCATTTCATGTATGCAAAAAATGTATTACTCTACACCACCAGGGGATCCTGGCCGGAGAGGAAAAGTGAGAGGTATTCGCTGAACATGGACATTTTTTTCTCGGTTCACACGTAGAAAGAAAAGTATACTCCTTTTATCTATTGTTGATTCTATATTGTCAATGTATTGCCAAGATTTTGTTAGTTCTTGCTCCCGACGGCAAACCAGGGACCCTGGGCTTCTCTATGAGTCTCGCGAGTGTGCGGTCGTACCCCTTTGTGCCAGAGATTCTTCCAAGAGGAGGTGTTGTTCCTGCAGAACCGAGAGCGAAATCAGTGATTCCCGAAACAGTTGCACGGCAGAGAAGACAATGGCCCCGATCCCCGCTATCGTCAGTCCGCCGACGACCCACAACGATTCTGGCCGCCAGAGATTCACGACCCCACCAAGTAAACTGGCCAGGGCGAAGATACCAATGCTCCCGTATAAGCTCGCCAGGGCGTCACGGTACAGGCGCGCACGCTCGACGAGTGACCGGGCAAGAATATCGGCATGCCCCTCGGGATGGTCCAATAACCGATGAAATTCGGCTTGAATTTGCCCAAAACGATGAGCGGTGGATACTGTGAGCAGCGCAACTCCCGGAAGCAGGAGGATCGGGGTTAACCAGACTTCGGTTGTAAACATAAAGATCTCCCTTGACCTGCTGAGTTGTGCCAACTGAGTGCTCATGAGGCAACCGTGTCAACGGTTACGGACTACCTACACGAGGAGATCTGTGTAAGCGTTGTTTGAGACGATAATCCAGACGCGGGAGGTCGCAGAGCGGCTTACCTGGGCCACAGGTAATAAAGCTAAGAGGGGACCGTGCCCTATCTTTCATCTTTCAGAGCCTAGCTGAAAGATGGGGAGGAGAAAGATAGAGCACGGCTCGAGCTAGAATTGGGGAAGAAGAACACTATCGATGATCCAAATGGTGCCGTTGCTTGTTTGTACGGCCTGACAGGCAATATTTGATTGATTCACCCGCGGGCCATCGCGATCCAGCGAGAGGAATACTCCTTGCCCTTGCAACGTATCAACCTCGCGCGGGACGACCGCGATGCGTGGATGTACCGATCCAGCCACGACATGATACGTGAGCACACTTGTCAGCAGGCTTTGGTCAGCAAGGATCGCATGCAGAACAGCCGGAGGAATGTTGGCAAACGCGTCGTTGGTCGGGGCGAACACCGTCAAATTCCCTGGCTGGCTCAGCGCGTCGACTAACCCGGCGGCGGTCACCGCAGTAACCAGGGTGCTGAAGTCTGGAGTTGCGACCGCGGCGTCGACAATCGTCCCGTTAAAATGGACAGGATCAGTTTTCAGGCATTGGCGGAGTTCGGAGTTGCCTCTTTTTTTGCCTTTTTTCCACGATGATCCGGCTTCCGCGATTAATGGCATGAGCAATACGACGCTAGCAACAGCAATAACTTTTCTTAACATGGGGAGCTCCTTTCTTTTGTGAGCACGATACGTGTGAGTTTTTCTGGTCCTCACTTCTTCCGACACAGAGGAGGCTCTCTGCTCTTCCTCGTTCCTCTGGGGGGACGTGTTGGCCGTGAAACAGCGGCGGAGTATGGTTTCCTTGACATGGTCGAGTTCGTTGATTGACGAGAGGTTTCGGTTTTGCCTTCCTGCTAGCGACGGATTCAAAAATACTCATTTGTCATTATTTTGTCAATATAATGAACATATTTTGAAAAATATTTATAGCATCTGGAGATTTCTTAAGAAGGCAACAATGCGTTAATGCTTATCGAGGGAAAGAAGGGAGAGTTTCTCCCCAGCCAGGAATTGTTCAAAGCTAGACTCAGTTGTGAACCATGGCCTTGGGAGCCGTACGCAAATGATATGGTGCGTCTGCTGAGGTAGAGATGATCACTACATATGATCATTGTCGAGAAAACGTAAAGTTACGGGAACGTTTCTAAGCCCATCTATGCAGCACAGCCATTTGTCATGGCGAGGAGCCCTTCGACTTCGCTGGGCTTCGCTCCGGACAAGCTCCAGCGACGACGCCAATCGCGTTTGCGGGCAAAGATTGCTTCGCGGCGCTCGCAATGACTCGCGGCCGTGTCTTTCTCAGCATCTTCTCACTGACGACTAAAAATTGCTCCCATACCTGGCCCCGTATAGCCGGTCATCTCGAGGTAGCCCCGCCCGTTGACGGCGCCTGTTTTTGTATTGCCGGTGACAGAGACACTCCCTTCCCAATAGGTTACTCTGGTACTCTCGCCGGTTTGCAATTCCTGGTTCTGGAGATTAGCGGAGACTTGCAACGTCATGTCCTGCTGCGGTAGCGAAATTTCCCAGTTGATCGGATACCGTGCGCCGCTGGCCTGCGAGCGCCACCATTGTTTCGGGGTCAAGGTAAAGGTTTCTGCCTGGAGATGGGTTGGGTGACCGTCTGCGTCAATCAGGGTCCCACTCGAATAGGGGTCCATGGCCCCGCCCCCACGACGAATTTGGAAAAGCATCAACTCTCTGCCGTCCTCTAATTGGAGAGAGAACCAATCCCAGCCCACTTGCTCTTGTTCCAGAAAGGTAGAACCAAACTCATGGTCCATCCAACTTGTGCCTGTCACCTCGAACGGTTGATTGTCAACGACTAGCGTGCCGGTCGTTCGCAGGCGGGTATACGAATAATAATGCGAGGCGTTCCCGGCCACAGCACCTTTCTGGCTGATACCGTGTTCGCCATGAATCACTGGTGGTTTCTCCGGGGTCAAGCGCAGATCAAGACGAAATCCTTGGTTCTGTGCGGTAAGAATATGCGTATCCCCTTGCAGCCGGACTTCCCAGGAATCGTTCCACACGTGGTACGTTGCGGTATCTGCACCCGCCCAGTTAATGCCTGCGCGGTTGAGACGTTCAAAAGTGTGAAAGCGTTGACCGTCGATATCGCTGATAGCAAAGTGGGCCATATAGAGGTCTCGCACTGCCCAACGTGAGGGGGTGGTCGGCGTGGGGATCATCCCAGTACGAAAGAAAGTCAGTTGATACCCGAAGCGTCGCCCGTTACGCGTTTCGACATTGCCGGTGTAATACCACCACTCAATGCGATACTCGGGATGGGCAGCATGATCTTGAGGAAAAGAAAATTGATAGCCGGCTTGGGCGTTGCGCCAACTCGTCGGAAGAGTGTCTTCGCCGGCATAAGCTGACGAAATTTCTACGGCTCTAAAAGGGGAGTTTTTCCCGACAAAAAAGCGAGGTGTCATTCCTGCGAGAAAGGAACTGGCTGTACAGAATGTCACTGCGAGGAGTCCAAGGCGACGAAGCAATCTCATTTTTAGACAGAGATTGCTTCGCTGCGCTCGCAATGACAGTGTCGTAGCGTTGCAGGTCTTTTCAGGGCCAATCATCTGGTGTTGTCGCACTGCAAATCGTTTCTGCCCCACGCGAACTACTCCTCTCGTACATACTGTATGGCATCAATCCCGGCGGCCCGCGTGGCCGGATATAACCCGGCGATGGCGGTGGCGAGCAGGATTCCAACGGTTGATTGTAGGAGAAAGGCGACTGGGAGATGAAACTGGATGGTCCATCCGAAAGACTGCACGTTCACCACATAAATCAACAGCAGTGAGAGGAGAATACCAATGCCGATACCGATAAGTTGGCTGGCACTACCGATCAATAGTGCCTCGATGACGACCATCCGGCGAATGTGGCCACGCGTCGCGCCGATGATGTTGAGCAGCGCGAACTCCCGTCGTCGCTCAAGGATCAGGGTAATCAAGGTCGACACGACCCCGAGCCCAGCGACGACAATCGCGATCAGTTCGAGTGCCCTGGTGATAGCAAAGGTGCTATCGAAGATGCGTAGTGCCTCAGATCGTAAGGTCTCATTGGTTGAAAACACCAGGTGAAAACGGCGCCCGAGAGCTTGCGATAAACGGTCTCTCACCGCGCTCGCGTCAGCTCCTGATTGGAGATAGATTGATGCGCTCACTGGCTGGGCAGGCGGGAAATAGCGTTCATAGGTTGCCTGGTCCATGACCACCAGACCACGATTATTTGCGTAGTCGTAAAACACTGCGGCCACCGTAAAAGGATGGAGCCCCGCGGGGGTGGGAAGTTCGATCTGCTCTCCAGGGCTTTTCTTGAAGCGGAGGGCAAAACTCTCCGAGACTGAGACCGCGTCCTTGCCAATCGCGCGGCGCAATTGCTCGGCGGCATCGACTGGAGCCTTGAAGACCAGCCGGCCGTGATTCAAGACCACCGAGTAATTCCCGGCGGCGAGGGTAATCGGGTTGCCTTGATATTGGACGGTGCGGGCAATCAAGGCATCGACTGCCGCTACCTCCGGATCTTGGGTGATCTGCTGCATCACTTCTGGCGAAAGTTCACCCTCAGCGGTTGATGCGATCCGGGTAATAGGGCGGACGAAAATGTCTGCCCGCAAGGTTTGTTCGATCCAGTAGCTTACCGTTGTCCGAAAACTACTGATCATGATCGAGATGGCAACCATCATGGCTAAACTCACCGCGAGAGCGGCGACCGAAATCGACACACGGGGAATCGCACCGCCAAGGTTGGCGCTGGCCAGGCGGCGTTCGACGGAAAACAGGGAAATTCTGCGTATGGATGGATGACGAATCGCGTGGCAGACTCCGCGGAGAACCTCTGGAACGAGGCACGCGCCGGCAAACATTAAGGCTAACGCGGCTACATACCCGAACACCGGAAGCCCACCGAGGGGTTCGAGCTGACACAATCCATAGCTCAGGGCGAAAAGCACGAGCGCCACGAGAAGGTAGCGCCGCGACAGGTACGAACTTCTTTCCAACCGTTCTGCTCCACGAATGGCCTCAATGGGTTGTACGCGGGTTGCTTCCAGGGCTGGAACGATCGCTGCCAGGAGAGCCAACGGCAGGGCAACGGCAAATGCCAGGACCACCTCGGAACGACCGAGAAGCCGTGGAGCGGCGGCCTGCGTGATCGCCGCCGACAAGTAAAAGGTCTCAACTGTGGTGGAGGTGGTGCGAACAGCGGCATGAGCCAGCAATTGACCGAGCCCAAGACCGACACATGTCCCCAGGCTTGCCAGCAGTAACGCTTCGCTAAGGAACAGAAGGAGCAGGACCGAGCGCTCGATACCAACCGCTCGCAGGACGCCGATTTCATCACGACGGGTGATGACTGAAATCGATATCGTATTGTAGATCAGAAATAATCCGACCAGCAGCGCAATCGACGCGAGCGCGTTGAGATTAAAGTGGAAGGCGGCGATCATTTGTTCCATTTGCCCGTACCGCTGTTCCGGCGGCGCAATGGTGAGGCCAGGAGGCAGTTTTTGAGCAATGGCGGCGGCTGCCATCGTCGCGTCGATGTTCGGGGGGACTTTGAGGTCCAGGCGGTCGAGTTGTCCCAACCGCTGAAACGCGGTCTGCGCCGCAGCCAGATCAAGTAGGGCAAAATTGCCGTCGAGCGCACGGGCAGGTCCCTCATCGCGCAAAAGCCCGCGAATGGTGAACGTCTGGCGCGTATCTCCGATCAGCAACGGCAGCGCGTCGCCGATATGTAATCGGTGTCGTCGCGCAAACTTTTCTGTAACGATAATAGCGTGAGGATCGATCAACAGCAGAAGGAACTCGCGGGTCGTCGGGTCTCCTGCGTCCTCACGCAGTTGCAGTAATTTGTAACGACGCAGCGAGCGATCGCGGAGAATATCGACCCCCAGCACCCGCAGAAATTCTCCTTGCCCGGTTGTGGTCGACGATGAGGCTAACAGGGCAAAACCGTCGATGACCGGGCTCACTTGGCCATAGTCAGAGAGCCAGGACAACTCGCGCAGCGCCAGTTCATCAAACCGCCCGGCAATGCCGGTAATCTCGAGCGTGGTGGCGCCGGCAGTTGCCTCAGTTGCGGCACGAAATGAGGCCAGAGCACTGGAGTTAGCGAGACGAATGGCAACCATGACGCCAACCCCGAGGCTAATCCCGAGAATAGTCAAGCTTGTTCGTAGCTTCTCGCGGACCAGGGCGCGACCGATGAATTGGCGGAAGAGCTTAGTGAACGATTGCATGCGAGGGCTCGTGGTCAAGTACGCCATCGCGAAGGCGGATGAGCCGCTTGGCATACCGTGCAGCTTCGACAGCGTGCGTAGCGAGGACAATGGTAATGGCAATCTCCTGATTCAAATCCGCGAGCAGTCGCATGACCTGTTCGCCGTTTGCCGAGTCCAGGCTGCCCGTCGGTTCATCAGCGAGGAGTAATTCTGGTTGACTGACGACTGCCCGCGCGACCGCGACGCGCTGCATCTCTCCGCCGGACAGCTCGGCAGGAAAATGCTGAGCTCGCGCTTCCATCCCAACGCGTTCCAGGAAGGTGTGGGCCTGGGTATGAGCCTCGTGCTCACTCTTGCCGTCAAGGAGAAGCGGCAACGCGGCGTTCTCAAGGACAGTCAGGGTGGGGAGTAAATTGAAAAACTGGAAGACAAAGCCGACCCGACGGCGACGAAAACGAGCAAGCGCGGCGTCAGTCAAGGTTTCAAGTGCTGTCCCATCGAAGAGGAGACGCCCGCGCGTTGGTCGGTCCATGCCTCCAAGGAGATGGAGGAGCGTGGATTTACCACAACCCGAGGGGCCCATGAGCGCAACAAATTCACCGCGTTGCACTGTCAGACTGATTCCCTGGAGGGCGGCCACGTGGCGTTGACCGTTCGCGTAGGTTTTTTCAACCTGCTCAAGCACCAATAAGGGGTCTCTGTTGGTCATCGGTTGAACAGTAACAAACTCTGTGGCACCCGAGAACGGCATCTCCGGTCTAGAGATGGCCGCACCCGGACATTTTCGCTCCCGTGTCATGTGCAAGGCTGAGAGGTTGTGTTAGGAGAGGCCCATATAAGGAATGAAAGATATGGCAATTCTTGACCCCATCGCGTTAGAAATCCTCTGGAATCGTCTGATTTCGATCGTCAACGAACAAGCGACCGCGTTGCAAAACGCCTCGTTTACCACAGTTGTCCGCGAAGCCGGCGATTTATCGGCGGGTGTCTTCGATGTGTACGGTAATATGATTGCGCAAGCAGTCACCGGCACACCTGGTCATATCAATACGATGGCGTTGGCGGTGCGCCATTTTCTCAAAGAGTACCCGTGGGAGATGTTAGAAGAGGGCGATAGCCTGATCAGCAATGATCCGTGGTTGACTTCTGGTCATTTGAATGACTTCACCGTGGTGACGCCGATCTTCCGCAAGGGACAGCCTGTCGCCTTGTTTGCCAATACCTGTCATGCGGTCGATGTGGGTGGCCGTATGCTGGGCGCGGATGCACGACAGGTTTTTGAAGAAGGTATCTACGTCCCGATTATGAAACTCTTCCGCCGGGGAGAGCCGAATCACGATCTCTTTCGCTTAGTCAAACAAAATGTCCGCGCGCCGGAGTTGGTGGAAGGCGACTTGATGGCGCAAGTGGGAGGCAACGAAGTGGGTGGCGCGAAACTCTTGGAGTTTATGGACGAGTACGACTTCCCTTCGCTTGCTCCTTTGGCTGAGGCGATTCTCTCAACCTCGGAAAAAGCGATGCGCGAAGCGATTGCCGAGTTGCCACAAGGGACGTACCACCATGAGATTCGCATGGATGGGTTTGATGAACCTATCATCGTGAAGATTGCTGTGACCGTGAAAGGGGCTGAGCTGTTCGTCGATTATGCTGGAACTTCGCCCCAGTGCGACCGTGGCATTAATGTGCCCTTTGCGTATTGTGTCGCGTACACGACCTATCCGCTCAAGTGTGCGGTCTCGCCGCATGTCCCTAATAATGAGGGGAGTTTTCGACCCGTGCATATCGCGGCGCCTGAGGGAAGCATTCTCAACTGCCAGTTCCCAGCACCAGTCGGTGGACGTCATATTATCGGTCATTTCCTCTCGACTGCGGTTTTTGGCGCGCTGGCCCAAGCGATTCCAGACCGGGTCTTAGCTGATGGTGCGGCGAACATCTGGATTACCCAGTTTACCGGGAAAGATGAAGGTGGAAAGTCGTTCACCTACGTCTTTTTCTCGTCTGGTGGTATGGGTGCGCGACCCGAGAAAGATGGGATTTCCGCAACGGCTTTTCCGAGCGGTATTCAGGGCGTCCCTGCTGAAATTATCGAAAATGTTTCCCCACTCATGATGGAGCAACGAGCCTTAGTGCCAGACTCTGGTGGGCCAGGGAAATACCGTGGTGGGTTAGGACAAGAAATGGTGTTGTCGGTGCGAACGCATGAGCCGGTTGTCCATTCAGCGATGTATGATCGCACCAAATTCCCTGCTCTTGGCTTTGCCGGCGGAGAAAATGGCGGACTGGGAGATTTCCTGCTCTCGGATGGGACACACCCCCATCCCAAGGCGCAATACCGCCTGTTCCCCCACCAAAAAGTCACCTTGCGCTTGCCTGGTGGTGGCGGGTTCTTTTCGCCCCTCGAGCGTGATCCTGAGCTGGTGCGGCAAGATGTTTTGAATGGCTACGTGTCGTTGCACGCCGCGCGGGAACGGTATGGAGTGGCGCTCAATGCCGAACTGGCTATAGAGTGGGAGCAGACCGCGCAACTACGGAGCGTGCAGACGAGAGGGTAAGAAAGGTGTGGTGGTGGTTCGGGGAAGATTCCGATTCGGCTTGACAGGTTGCAGAGTCTCCCGAAAGATGAGCGCTTGCTCGCGCGATAAAACCTACATCAGGAGGTGTCTGGAATGAGGAGTGGGTGTGGATTGCAGTGGAACAGAACCTCACACAATCTGTGGATCTGGCAACACTGGAAGAGGCAGAGCGTTTGTGGGAGTCTGCTGTTGCTCCTGCTGTTGGTGGTGCCGCTGTTCAGCAACGCGCAAGATGCCCCATCTACCACTGCGACCAACGAAAAAGAGAAATCAACCGACTATAAGACCGCCATTCTTGTCGAGCCCGAAACTGGTAAAGTCCTCTTCGAACAAGATGCACACGTTCCCTTACCGCCCGCCTCAATGGTCAAAATGATGACCGGGCTCATCGTGATGGAGAAGATCCGTGATGGTGCCATCAAATTGAGCGATCTGGTGACGGTGTCCCGATGGGCGTCACAGATGGGCGGGTCTCAGGTCTACCTCAAAGAAGGTGAGGTCATGACCGTTGAAGAGTTGTTAAAGGCGCTGATCATTCATTCTGGGAACGATGCTGCCGTTGCTTTGGCTGAGTATGTTGCTGGCTATGCTAGCGCCTTTGTGAATCTCATGAATGACCGCGTTGCACAACTCGGACTCAAGGATACGCATTATTACAGCGTCCACGGTCTTCCACCGGACGCCAGTCACGACGATGATGTCATGAGTGCGGCGGACCTGGCGACCTTGGGGCGTGAACTTTTCAAGTTCCCAAAGATGGTCGAATGGATGGCGATCAGCCAGGCTCCGTTCCGCGGTGGGCAATTTACTATGGTCAATCCGAACCGGCTGTTAACTGATTATCCGGGGGCGGATGGGATCAAAACTGGCTATCATAACAAAGCCGGATTTTGTGTGACCGGCTCTGCGAAACAAGGAGACCTACGTCTGATCGTCGTTATTATGGGGTCCCCGACGCGAAAAGCGTGCTTCACCAGTGCCGCACAGTTGTTAAACTACGGCTTCGCCACATATCGCATGTTTCTTCCTGTGGTTGCGAATACGACGCTTGCAGGACAAACGTTGCCGGTACGTGGAGGGGTCGTGGATCAGGTTGCAGTTGCGGCTAAACAAGATGTGAAAATTTTGCTCAAAAAAGGCGAAGAGAAAAAAGTAGTGGTGACCGTGGAAGCAGCAGATGATGTCTGGGCTCCGCTCACGGTTGGGCAACCCGTTGGTGATGTGGTGGTGACGTTTGATGGGACAGTCGTGAGCAAAGTCCCAGCACTGGCGGCAGCAGAAGTTACGCAAGCCAGCTGGTGGAAGCGCTGGTGGCCGTTTTAGAACACTGAAAAATGAAGAGTAAAAACGAAGAGCCAAAAACTGAGGACTGCGCAGGCATGACAGACGACAAGGACATCCAGGAGTTACTCCGGCGCAAAGAACGGGCAATTACCGAGATGGGTGGATTGGATAAGATTGAGGCCCAACACCGCAAAGGTCGCCTGACCGCCCGTGAACGCATTCATGCTCTCCTTGATCCAGGGAGCTTTTTTGAGCTTGGCGCGCTGGCACATTCTGAACGGGACGATGTAGCTGACCGCTCTCCTGGGGATGGAAAGATTATCGGCCTCGGGACCATCAATGGCCGGAAGGTCGGGGTTGGGGCGGACGATGTGACGGTGTTTCATGCTAGCTCGTCATACGTCGGAATGAAGAAAGTCGAGCGGATCGAACACCTCTGCTATAAACACGGTTTTCCCTTTATCTTTCTGGGTGAGTGTGGTGGCGCGCGCATTCCTGACATTATGACTTCCCGTGGTCTGCCACGTTTTGGGGTGCCGCTTGAGTTGGTGAAACGTAATCGTACCGTGCCGATGATTACGGCCATCCTTGGCGAATCGTTTGGCGGGTCGTCGTGGTACGCTGTGGTCTCCGATTTTGTGGTGCAGGTGCGTGGCACCAGTATGGCGGTCTCCTCACCGCGCGTGATTGAGGTAGCCACCGGCGAACGCACCGATTTCGAAGATCTCGGCGGAGTTGAGGTGCATGCCCAACTGACCGGACAACTTGATATCGTGGCCGAAGAAGAAATGGACGCCTTCGAGCACATTCGCCGCTGGTTGTCCTTCATGCCACAAAATGCAGAATCGCTCCCAGTGAGAACGGCCTGGGACGAACAATACGACGTGCTTGACGAGACCTTACCCGCGATGGTGCCGAAGCGTCGTAACCGTGGGTATGACATGCGGCGATTGATACCGCGTTTGACCGACGATGAGACGTTTTTCGAATTACGCCCGCAGTATGGACCGTCGCTCATCACCGCGTTGGCGCGTATTGGCGGACGCGCGGTCGGCATCATTGCCAGTAATCCCTACTTCTTCGCAGGGTCAATCGATGCAGCGGGGTGTGACAAGGCGACCCACTTCACCTGTCTCTGTGAGGCGTTCAACATTCCGATGATTTATTTGCAGGACGTGCCGGGGTTTTTTGTTGGCCGTGACGCTGAACGGGCCGGGATTATTACCAAGATTTTACGGTGGTTTCAGGCACTGGCGCTCGCAACCATGCCAAAAGTGACCATTATCATCCGCAAAGCCTATGGGATGGCGTTTTTCAGTATGGCCGGAACCAACTCGAATAACGATTTCATTTACGCCTGGCCAGGAGCAGATATTTCGTTCATCGATCCACGGGTTGGTGTCAATGTTGTCCACGGCAAACGTATTGCGGCGGCGGCAGACCCGGATGCAGAACGGGAAAGAATTCTTGCTGAGGGGACGGAGTTTGACACTGCGCCGTGGGGGGCTGCAGGCGATTTTCATATTGATGATGTGATTGATCCACGTGCAACACGCTCGGTAATTATCCGCTCGCTCGATTATGCCTGCAGTGAACGTTTCCCGCGTCCAGTAGCCGAGCGACCACTTGTGTCGTGGCCGCTACGGTTCTGAACATCTGAGGAGGACAGTTGATGCCAGGTAGTGTTGCTTATGGAGGGATCGTGGTCTCGGTAATGTTGTGTTGTGTGTTCTCTTTGGGCAATCGAAAAGCGCTTCATGTGAGTTCCTGACGGTAGCCTATGGTGTACTTATGCAGCCTGACGATATGCTATCGGTTCGGCTTCTGGCTCTTGCCCCATTCCTGTCGGTTCTGACTTTAGCAATGCGCGCTGCGAGGACCATTCGCGTATCGCAGTCCACGTTAGCATCGCGGCTGAGAACCACAGAAGGCTAATCAGACCAACGAGCAGTATCGACAAATCACTTGACAGCTCCGTTATCCCTGTTGCCACCCCAGCCTGAGCGATAAAACTAAACATTGGTAATTCTCCTTTCTTCTTATTTTGTCGTTTTCCCTGGTGAAGAATGCAGAAACCGTGCCGGAGAGGGCGTAAGGGAGACAAATGCTGCACGACAAGGGGAAATGTTGAGAACGACTGGGGATTTGTCCCCTCATACGTGTACCAGTCTCGATTCGTCCGCAGAATAGTGCTGAGAATACAGCATCTGAAGCAACAGATTGGTGACCACGGGGCATGGGAAACCCCATACCCTCTACAGTGTAACTGTTGATTGTCGCCAGACAGCTCTTGAGTTTTTGTCGGTGCGCGAGAAAAGCCATGCCTCACGAAGGCTATGCATTCGTTGTTCTTTATATCATTGTGATATATCACAATGATATGGCGACAGAGTTGGAGAAGACGCAAGCCCAGGTGACCAGCCTAGAAAACAGGTCTCTGCGTTGTGGACCTCCCACTCGAGGTGTGTGGACAGATCGAGGAAAATAGCGGTAGAACCTTGAGTACGGAAGAGATTGACGAGGCATTACCTTTGCCCCTGGCGATTGATGTGTTTACTCGTGCGAGAATTCATCAGGCGCTCGAAGTTGCAAATGGCAATCAGTCTGAGGCCGCGCGGCGGTTACACCTCCCGCAAGCAAATCTCTCTCGTATGATGAAACGATTGGGACTGCGATAACGTAATTGGTCGGTATGGAGGGTGGGCATGACAGCAACGCACTGGGGCAGCAGAATTCTCGCAGTGGGAGTAGTTGTGGGCACCATTGTGGTCGGGGCAGGGGGCAGAGCCGAACTCACCCCTGGAGACGTCCTTGATCAGACGCGTTGGCAGGAAGCCAAAGGCATGATGCCTGACGCGATCCTGAGGCGATTTGAGAGTGGACATCATCGCTCAAAGATTATCGAAGTGCCGCGAGAAGCTTTACAGTGGAGTGCCAAGTTTAACAGCGCGACTGAGGCCAATGTCGGCAAATATGAGATCAATAATGAAGGGGTGCTGATTGAGAAGGCCACGGGCACCTATCCTCGCTTTGGCTATGGACTGCCCTTTGCTCAGATTGAGCCCAGCGATCCGAAGGCACCCTATCAAATCATGTACAACTTCGCGCGGGTGGGCGGGCAGGTCGACGACGTGAACGTATTCGTGAATCTCTTCTGGGTGAATCAGGGGGGGCTCGATCGTTTTGTCGATTTTCGCGGGCAGGCCTTGTTGTATGGCTCGCGCTGGTCTGGGCCGATCGAGAATCCTGATGAGACGAGTGCCAAAGTCCTGCTCTTTGGGGTCGCACCATACGACGTGGTTGGTTTAGCCACACTGGATTGGAACTACCTTGACCCCATGCGGTGGCGGTCGATCTGGTCCTTTGTTCCGGTCTTACGCCGTGTCCGGCGTCTTAGTGCGGCCAATAGTTCAGATGGGATTTTTGGCTCCCACATGAGTCGAGATGATATTGGCACCTTTGCGGGTCGCATTCATGATTTTACTTGGAAGCTGATTGGCGAGAAGGCAGCGCTGGTACCGTATACCTTGCCCGCGCCGAAGACGTGGGAGCCTGCTACGCCGCAAGGCTTTGTTCTGCCGGCGAACGAGAATGCGGCGATCATGCCATGGCCAGGAAAGAGCAAACTCTACGATCAGAGCGGTGAGCAATGGACTGGGGCTGCCTGGTGGCCGGTCAATTTGCATTTGGCGAAACGACCGGTGTGGATCTTAGAACTGGTGCCCAAAGACCCCTACTATGCCTACGGTAAGCAATTCTTGTGGGTCGATAAAGAGATGTTCTTTGGCTATTACAAAGAAGTCTACGATAAAGCGGGTCAATACTGGAAAACCATCGTCCGAGGTGGAGGTATTGCCTTGAACAAAGAAAAAACCTTCTCCACAGCGCAGGCCGATTTTGGCATGGCCCTGGATGACCATGCGAACCAGGCCAGTGTGGGGTTGCCCCTGCGCGAGGGCAACGACATTAAGGTGAACGTCGGGCTCGACCCGCAACTGTTTACATCCCAAGGACTCTCGCGTTTTGGCAAGTAACGGTTATCGCTGCTGCCCTGCGCAAGGCGGGGCTGAAGTGAATGAAAAATTAAGAATGAAGAATTGAGAACGAGAAAAAAGGCTACAGGCTAAAGGGAGTGGAACTGAAGAGGGAAGCGTGAAGAATGCCCAAACGTTACATGGTACGTTTGGAGTGAGAGGTAGCTATGGAAATTCACGAATTGGTCATCGAGATGAAATTATTGGAACGCCGCTTAACCTTATACGAGGAGAAATACGGAATCTTGAGCGAGGATTTCTATGCGGCGCTGCAGTCGGGTCAGTTGGCACGGTATGACGAGTATGATGAGACCCGTACCGATTTCAGTCGCTGGAAGGGGATTTACGAAACCTGGCAACGACGCAAGCAAGCCTATGCCGAGCAGCTCAAACAACGCGCTGTCGCCGATGCGCTCCGCTATCAGCCTGCGTACTGATCATGAACGAGCATCCCCTCCAATCACTTGCAGCGTATAGCCAGTGTGTAGCTGAGGTGCTCAATCGTCCAACCGTGCAGCGTTCGGCTGTCGCCGTGTGGTCGGCAAGTCCGTACACCGGCATTGCAGAAGGAGAGGTATGGTTCTCGTCTGGTTTTCGCTTGCGGTTGCGAGAAGAATTGGATTTTGCGGCGCGCTTGATCACCTCCTATGGTTATGAGGTCTATCGAGCGGATGAGCGACTGTACTGGTATGATGACTTTCCTCATCCGCATGATCCGGCTTTGGCTTCTACGTTGCCGCACCATAAACACGTTCCACCTGACATCAAGCATCATCGTGTATCTGCGCCCGACATCAGTTTCACCACGCCCAATCTTCCTTTCCTGATTCGTGAGATCGAAGCGCTGATTGAACAAGGAAACGCATAAACAGGTTGGCATCTGTTTGACAACCCTAACGAGTGGGGCACATAATCGGCCCCATGCCTGAAGCGCCGTTACACCCGACGACCGAGACCCGCAAACTCGCAGCCGTCATGTTTACGGACATCGTCGGCTTTAGCCGGCAGATGGGCATTAATGAAGCCCGGATGCTGCGGTTGCTCGACGTCCATAATCAGCTCGTGCGGCAAGCTGTCGCTGAACATCATGGGCATGTGATCAAGACTATTGGCGATGCCTTTCTGGTCGAGTTTCCTTCTGTCGTCCATGCCGTGCAGTGTGCGCAGCAGATTCAAGCCCAGTTACGGACACACAATGCCGAGAAGGAGAAGGTTGAACAGGTTCATGTCCGCGTTGGCATTCACTTGGGTGATGTCGTGCAGCGCGACGGCGATGTGTTTGGCGATGGGGTGAACATCGCCTCTCGCCTGCAGAACCTCGCCGAGCCCGATACGATCTGTATTTCGGACATGGTCTATCGCAATGTAGCCAACAAGCTGGGCTTGGGCACGGTGGTTTCCCTGGGCAAGCCCAAGCTCAAGAACATTGCCGAGCGGTTCCAAATCTATGCACTGCTACCGGCAGCCCCCAAGGGGATGTGGCAAACTCTGCAGGTGCAACGACATAAGTTGGCGTATCGTGTTGGCATTGTCCCCCGAATGGCACTAGTGGCACTGATCTTCATGGCTGCTACCGCTGTCGGTGGGCGGTATTTCGCTGTTCCGTTCCCTAACACCCAGCCCCTAACCCCTAGCCCCCAATCCCTTCCCCTCCCTGACAAACCCTCCATTGTCGTCTTGCCATTCACCAACATGAGTAAGGACCCCGAACAGGAATACTTCAGCGATGGGATCACCGAAGACATTACGACCGATCTCTCGAAGCTTTCCAGTTTGTTCGTCATCGCGCGTAACTCCGCGTTTACCTACAAAGGTAAAGCGGTGAAGGTGCAAGGCGTGAGTAGAGAGTTAGGAGTGCATTATGTGCTGGAAGGCAGTGTCCGCAGGAGTGACAACCACGTGCGGATTACTGCGCAGTTGATCGACGCTACGACGGGACATCATCTCTGGCCCGAACGCTACGACCGCCCGCTGAATGAGATCTTTACCCTACAGGATGAGATTCGGCAGAAGATTGTCTTTGCATTGAAAGTGAAGCTGACGCCCGAGGAACAAGAGCGCTTTAAGCAGGCGCCCACGAGCAACTTGGAAGCCTATGACTACTATTTGCGCGGGAGAGAAGCAGGTGGCCGTGCGTTTTTGGAAAGCCGAAAAGAGGTAGGTGAGCAAGCGCGACTAATGTATCAGAAGGCCATCGAACTGGACGAGAGCTATGCAGCGGCATATGCAAGACTAGCCTGGGTGTACTACCTCAACTTTTTCTTTCGCTGGGCTCAAGACCCTGCCCAATCTTTAGAGCGAGCCTCTGAGCTAGCACAACGAGCCGTTGCGCTCGACCATACCCTTCCCCTCGCTCATCAGACGCTGGGCCTCGTCTATGTATTCCAGAGGCAACACGAGCAAGCCATCAGGGAAATAGAACAGGCGATTGCTCTCAACCCCAGCGACGCCCTCAGCTACGGAACTCTCGAAGTAGCACTAGTTTTTGCTGGACAACTCAACGATGGTGTCAAGGCCCACGAACAGGCAATGCGGCTTGATCCTCGGAACTCGGCCATTTACCTAGTGAATTTGGGTCATGCCTATCGCTCAGCAGGACAATGTGAAAAGGCCATTATTCCCATCAAGCAAGCTCTCAGCTTGAACCCTGGGATTGTCCTGGCGCGAGTGAATCTGGCGGTGTGTTACATTGAGCTAGGTCGAGAGGAAGAAGCCCGCGCTGAGGCAGCGGAAGTTTTACGGCACAATCCTAATTTCTCCGTAGAAGCCGCGTGGCGGAAAGAGAATCAACCGTTCAAAGAGGATCCAACGCCGATCTTAGAGCGCCTTTATGCCGCCGCACGCAAGGCGGGACTGAGATGAATGGAGAATTGAAAATGAAGAATGGGGAAAGAGGCTGAAGGCTTGGAGGCTGTAGGGAGAAAATAAGAAAGGGCGGAAAGGGGAAACGGGTGAAGGAGAAAAGAGCAAAGAAAAATCAGATTACAAGAGAAGGATAATTATGAAGGCGATACAGATTGAACTTCCGGATGAAATTTTCCTCTCGCTCAAGGAGAGCCCTGAAGAACTCGCACGCGAGATTCGCATGGCCGCAGCTGCCAAGCTCTACGAACTGGGGAAGCTCTCTTCGGGACGGGCGGCAGACCTGGCCGGCGTTTCTCGGGTCAGTTTCCTCCAGGCGCTCGCTCGCTATGGTGTTGCGATCTTCGACTTGACAGAAGAAGAGCTCGCCCAGGATCTCCACAATGCCTAATCAGGTGATTAGCAATACTTCACCGCTGTTTTACCTCCACCGGCTGAGGCACTTACATCTGCTGCAGAAGCTCTACCAGCGAATTATCGTACCCGAAGCGGTGGTGAACGAGATCACGGCGGGACGAGACCAAGGGGAAGATACTCCTGATATGACCAACTATGATTGGATTGAGGTGCAGTCAGTTCGTGTTCCACAACTCATCCGACTTATTACCGACTTGGGAGCTGGAGAGGCTGAGGTGTTAGCTCTGGCTCTTGAAGAACCCGGTAGGCTGGTCATTCTCGACGATCGTTTAGCTCGGGAAGTCGCCAAGTTACAAAACATCCGCATCACGGGAACGGCAGGAGTGCTGCTTAAAGCCAAGCAAGAAGGACATATCTCTGCGGTCGCGCCACTACTCGATCAATTGAACCACCTGGGCTTTCGTCTCAGAGAGGTGGTGAGAACCTCCATCTTGTGTCTCGCGCAGGAATAGGAATCGTTGAAGGGGAAGGAGCGGGGAGAGGCTCAATGATGTTGCAAGCCGAGACTCGTCGTCTGGCGGCGATCATGTTCACGGACATCGTCGGTTTTAGTCAGCAGATGGGTGCAGATGAAGCTCGCATGTTGCGTCTGCTTGAGGTCCATAATCGGCTCGTGCAGCAAGCCGTCGACGAGCACCACGGGCACGTCATCAAAACCATCGGCGATGCGTTCCTGGTGGAGTTTCCTTCCGTTGTCCATGCCGTGCAGTGCGCCCAGCAGATTCAGCAGCAGTTGGAGATGCGTAATGCGGAGCAAGAGAAGACGGAACAGATCCGCGTGCGCATTGGCATTCATCTCGGTGACATCGTGCAGAAAGACGGCGATGTGTTTGGTGATGGAGTGAACATCGCATCACGGCTGCAAACGCTCGCTGAGCCCGACACGATTTGTCTTTCGGACGTGGTCTATCGTGACGTGGCCAAGAAGCTGGTTTTGGGCACCGTGGTTTCCCTGGGCAAACCCAAGCTCAAGAACATTGCTGAACGCTTCCAAGTCTATGCCTTGTTGCCCGAGGTCCCCAGAGGGCTGCGGCAAACATTCCAAGTCCACCGACTCAAACTTTCCCGTCGAGTACGCCCGGCCCAGCAAATGCTAGCGGCAGCGCTCGTGCTGATCGCAGGAACGATGGTTGCTGTTCGCTATCTTCCTCCTCTTCTCTCTAGCACCCAACACCTAGCCCCTAGCCCCCAGCCCCTGCCTCTGCCCGACAAACCCTCTATCGTCGTGCTGCCCTTTACCAACATGAGCAATGATCCCTCCCAAGACTATTTCAGCGATGGGATCACCGAAGACATTACCTCTGACCTTTCTAAGATCTCCAGCCTCTTTGTCATCGCTCGTAACTCCGCGTTTACCTACAAAGGTAAAGCGGTGAAGGTGCAAGAGGTGAGCAAAGAGATGGGCGTGCGCTATGTATTGGAAGGCAGCGTGCGCAAAGCTGACAACCAGGTACGGATCACGGCCCAGTTAATTGACGCTACAACGAGCGGGCACCTGTGGTCTGAACGCTATGATCGACCGCTCAGAGATATCTTTGCCGTACAAGATGAGATCCGGCAGAAGATCGTGACCGCACTGAAGGTGAAGCTGATGCCGGAAGAGCACGAGCGGTTCCAGCGCTTCCCTACTAACAACCTGGAGGCGTATGACTTCTTTTTACAAGGGGGAGAGGCCTTGCGGCGCGCATACTACGAGGTCAAGAAAGAAGCGCAGACGCAGGCGCGACAGAGCTTCGAGAAAGCCATCGATCTCGACTCGAACCATGCTGGCGCGTACGCGGGGTTGGGTAACACCTATTTCCTCGATTGGCTCTATCGCTGGAGTCCAGACCCTGTCCAGTCGCTGGAGCGGGCCTTGGCGATGGCGCAACGAGCTGTTGCTCTAAATAAATCCACACTCGATAGAAAGTGATAATCTTTTGAGCATAACCGTAAAACTAGCTCTACGTCGCTCTCTTAGCGGTTCGGAAGCTCATGCGCCTGTTGAGCGTAGCAGGTAGCACTTTCCGTCCAATGTGTTTCTATTTACTCAAAGTTGACAGGTTACGAGGAGTCTTGTCGTGATAGTCCTGTCTTTTCAGGCATTTTCACCACAAGAGCGGCACCAACGGTGGTCTTGTCGGCGGACCTCCTGGCAGGTAGGCAGATGGGT
>JBFWXH010000123.1:0-20142 GCA_050187625.1 Binatia bacterium | reverse complement strand
CCGGAGCATGGTTGGTGCAACCGGGCATAGACTGGACATTCTGGGATCCGTTCCGCATGCAGGTTCGCTACAACTATATTGATGGTCGGCAAACTGGGATTGGGCTTTTCAAGACCAAGGATAGTGTCTGGCTCGAACTCCAGTATTTGTTGTACTAGGAACTGGGAGTTGGGTGTTAGGGGGGAGGGATTGGTTCCCCTCCCCATTCTCATACATTTCGGACGTTAGGCAAGGCTCACCAACGACAATAGGGGCGACTTGAGAGTCGCCCCTATTGTTTTTTCAGGAAGAGAAGAGTGGAATAATCCCTGACTCGTTGGGGTTGTGTACAAACACATATGATTGTCGTCGATAATGTCACAAAACGTTTTGGCTCGCTGGTAGCGGTTGATCACATCTCTTTCCAGGTGCCGCGTGGAGAAGTAGTCGGCTTTTTAGGGCCGAATGGCGCTGGCAAGAGCACAACCATGCGGATTCTGGCCGGATTCTTTCCGCCGACTTCAGGGCATGCCAGCGTGGGTGGGTATGATGTGGTGTCCCATGCCTTTCAGGTCAAGCAACTGGTTGGTTACTTTCCTGAGCGCGTCTCCGTCTATCCTGATTTTCCGGTACGCAGTTTCCTGGATTTCGTTGCCGAGGCCAAAGATGTCCCACGGGCGGAACGGAAGCGCGAGGTCGGTCGGGTGCTTGAGGCCTGTGGTTTAGAAAAGGTCCAGAACCGGATTATTGGATACCTGTCAAAAGGATATCGCCAACGTGTCGGTATTGCCCAAGCGCTCATTCATAAGCCACAGGTCTTGATTCTTGACGAGCCAACTATTGGGCTCGATCCTGAGCAGGTGATCGAGATTCGCAAATTAATTCGCGATCTCGGTTCTGATCGGACGGTTATTCTATCAACCCATATCCTGTCTGAAGTAAGTACCGTGTGCGATCGGGTCATTATCATTAACGGCGGGCGGATATTGGCGTCACAATCACTGGCCGATCTGCGTGTGCAACTGCATCGCAGCCGCCGAGTGCACGTAGAGGTCGAAGGCCCTGCCAGACAAATCCAGGAGATGCTGCGACAACTGCCTGGAGTGGAGAGTGTTTCCGCTGCGGGGGCCAGCAGTAGTGACCTTGCAACGAACGGGACAGCGTCGTTTATTGTCGAACATGCGGGAGATGACATTCGTAAAGCGGTGAGCCAGACAATTTTACGGCAGGGTTGGGAGTTGCTCGAAATGCACTCGCTCGAACCGACACTGGAAGATATGTATTTACAACTAGTGCGTAATGTCGAGAAGAGTATGAACGATTAAAAAAGAAACAAGGCTTCAGGCTATAGGCTGTAGGTTTGAGGGGCCCCACCTCTCCCTATAGTCGACCGCCTGCGGCCTAGAGCCTTTTTTCGTATGAAATTCCTATGTGTCTTCAAAAAAGAATTACGTCTCTATTTTGGTTCTTTCATCGCCTATTCGTTGGCGACGGCATTTCTGATCCTGACGGGGTATTTTTTCTATACCGACATGATCTTCTACGATCTGTTCGGCGACTTCATGGATATCACCTCCTCGTTATGGGTCTATTTTTTTCAACAAGACATGCGGTTTGTCATTATGTTAATCCTTCCGCTGTTAACCATGCGGTTGTTTGCGGAGGAGAAGAAGCTTGGCACGATTGAACTGCTGTGGACATATCCACTGAAAGATCCGCAGATTATCCTGGGGAAGTTTCTGGCGTGCTTTGTGGTGTTTGTGCTGATGGTGGCGTGTACTCTCGTGTATCCGTTGCTGCTTTCAACTGTCTATTCGTTCGATTGGGGACCGCCGTTGGCTGGCTACCTGGGTACGATTCTCCTTGGTGCTGCGTTTATTGCCTGTGGAACATTCATTTCGTCGTTGACTGAAAATCAGGCGGTCTCGGCGATGTCCACCTATGGAATATTGGTGTTCTTCTGGTTCCTGACCTGGAATGAAGAGGCGATCGGGCAGCAGTTGATTAACGTGGTGAAAAGCTTCTCGCTTTTTGACCGCTTTCAAGATTTTGCCAAAGGTGTCATCAATACCAAAGATATTCTCTTTTTCCTTCTCATAACCGGGTTCTTTCTCTATCTTACCCTTCAATCGTTGGAGTCACGGAAATGGCGCGGGACACGGTAATGACAAGGGAAGCAGAGACGAAAGGACCGCATTTCCTCAGCCGTGAATCGACACGGCGCTTCTTCCTGTTAAGCCTAGAGGTTGTGTTTCTTCTGGTGATTGTCGTTTCTGTCGATGCGCTCTGGAGTAGGATGAATCAACGGTACGATCTGACGCCCGAGCGGAGATATAGTTTGTCTGATGTGACCATGCAGACCTTCCAATCGCTGTCAGAACCAGTACAAGCCACGGTCTTCTATCGTCGTGGAGAGCGAGAGAAGCATGAAGAACTGTTGCGTCTCCTAGTGGAACACAGTCCGAATTTCTCTTACCAGCTTTTTGACCTCGACCGTGCACCGGGAGTTGCGCAGCGCTATGGCGTCTCTGCCTACGGAACGACGGTGGTCGAAACCGCCAAAAATCGTGTGACTATCCCAATGACAGACGAAGAACGCATGCTTAATGCGGTCTTGCGGGCGACACAAGAAGAGAAACATATCTACTTCGTGGTTGGGCACGGCGAAAGCGATGCCGCTGACATGGAAGAGCGGCACGGGTATGGCATTCTTCGGCAGGTCCTGGAAACCGAAAACTATCGGGTGCGTCCGTTACCCTTACGTGAGCTGGGGTCTGTTCCGCAAAATGCTGACCTCGTGATCGTGAGCGGTCCCAAAGAAGATTTTTCCCCTGACGAACTCGACACGTTATCGCGGTACTTGGCGGCGGGTGGCAATGCCTTGTTTTTGCTAGACCCATATACAACCCCGGGTCTTGCCCAGTATCTCGTACAGTTTGGTTTTGCCCTCGCTGACGATGTCGTTGTTGATACGCAAACGCAGATGATCGGTGGTGATCCGCTCATGCCGATGATTGGTAATTTTTCCCAAGAGGTTTTTCCGCGTCAGCCCCGGGGAGAGCCGATGTTGCCAGTGGCGAGACCGGTCCATGTTGTAGATGGGAAGGCACAGGCCTTTGCGTTTTCCGGTGACGCGAGCTGGGCAGTAACGAACCGCAGTCGAGCAGAGCAGGGGGATCTGACCTTCAAAGAGGGAGAGGATCAACGCGGTCCACTGCCGGTTGCCGCAGTTGCAACGACTGGACTGGAAAAAAAGGGAAAAATTGTGGTCCTCGGCGACTCTGATTTTGTTGATAATTTTCACACCCGAATTCCCGGTAACGTCGATTTTTTTATGAACACGGTTGGGTGGGTGCTCGGACGGAAAGAGTTGGTCGCGCTCGGCCATTCCGTCAACCCGATCTCGGCCAAACGCACCTCGACGCCCCCACAAAGTCTCTATCTGACCAAGTCCCAATCCCGGAATTTCTTCTGGTTGATGGTTGTGGTCGAGCCTCTGATTGTTTTTCTCTTTGGTATGGCTGTGTTTCTACGACGGAGACAAAAAGGATGAGGTTCTCTAAGGAAGCACGACGGGTGGTGATCGTGGGAATTGTGGCGTTCTTGTTGGGCGGGTACACCTACGTAACCATGCCAGAACGGAGGGTTTTTCAGGCCCAAGGAGAACCAGTTCCTGACCGCCCTGTCTTTACGTTTAATCCTGACCGTATCACGAAATTCTCTGTTGCCTCCAGTGGGAAGCATATTGCTGGTGAGCGTACTGCAAACGGCTGGCGGACTCCGGAAGGAAGTGGGCTTCCCTCGGTCGCTGTTGATGATTTTCTGACCAATCTGACCAAGCTGGTGAATCTTGGTGAAGTTGAACGAGGGATAGACGACCACTTGGCGGACTATGGTCTCGAACCCCCTGAATCTCACATCCTGCTAACGGTTACAGGAGAGGGGGAGCGCAGCTTAACGATTGGGAAACATAATCCCGTAAACACGAGTCTCTACGCGTTGGTTAACGAATCCCGACAAGTCATCCTTATCGGATCGATCATTTCGTGGGAGCTACGAAAATTGATGGATGCTATTCAGTCCACAGCAAATGCCGCGTAGCATTTGCCCCGTTCCCTGCGGTCGCTTTGACAAACGGTGAAAAGGAGAAATGGGTAAAGAAGGAAAAGACGCGTAGACCTTGCCCCGGCTTGTGTTCCGCCGGCAACGCTTCGCGTAGTCCGTCGACTATACACCATAAGCTACAAAGCGCAGCTAGCTATAAAACTTCAGAGTCCTTCAACCAACGCCGTGCTCAAGTAGCGTTCAGCAGAACTTGCGAGGATAACGACGATCATCTTGCCGGAATTTTCCGGCCGCGCGGCCACTTGGAGAGCCGCCCAGACAGTAGCTCCACTACTGATCCCAGCTGGAATTCCCTCCTGCTTGGCAAGCTGTCGCGCGGTTTTTAAGGCATCCTCGTCGTGTACTTGGAGAATCTCGTCAATCAGCTTTGTTTTGAGGACTCTGGGAACAAAACCCGCGCCGATCCCTTGAATCGCATGTGGGCCAGGCATGCCGCCTGAGAGGACTGGTGAGCGGGCAGGTTCCACTGCGACAGCGTATAGTGATGGCTTACGTTTTTTGAGCACTTCGGTCACACCGGTAATCGTTCCACCAGTGCCAACGCCACTCACGAAGATATCGATAGCACCATCGGTGTCATCCCAGATTTCGTTTGCGGTTGTCCGACGATGTACCTCCGGGTTGGCTGGATTTTCAAACTGCTGAGGAATAAACGTGCGTGGAAGTGTCTTTGCGAGTTCCTTGGCTTTATTAATGGCGCCTTGCATGCCTTCTTGAGAGGGGGTAAGTACGAGTTCAGCTCCAAGCAGTTGCAGCAAACTCCTGCGCTCTATACTCATAGAATCTGGCATCGTGAGGATGAGTCGGTAGCCACGTGCGGCAGCAACAAAAGCGAGCGCAATTCCCGTGTTGCCACTGGTCGGTTCGATGATAACTGTATCGGGAGTGAGTCTCCCCGCTTTTTCTGCGGTAACGATCATGTTGTGACCGATGCGATCCTTGATGCTACTCAACGGATTAAAAAATTCGAGTTTTGCGTAAATTTCTGCTGACACTCCTTGGGTGAGGCGGTTAAGTCGGACTAAAGGGGTGTGACCAATTGTTTCGGTAATATCTTTGAACAGACGAGCCATAGAGTCCCTCGGGAGAACAATTAGACTTTTACTGTATCAGGAAACGATCCTCCTATACATGTATGGATAGTTTCTCTTCACCGAGCAAGTGATCCATACTACTGCACAAAGTACCTGGTCTTGCGCCCGATAGGGGAGCGGCGATAGGAATGAAAACTCACGATAGATGATCGGGCCGATGCCTAGTCATACGAAACTAGAACCATGAAGTTATCAAAGAAATGTGAGTATGCTCTACGAGCCCTCACCCGTTTGAATACTGCCGGTGCGCTCCACGTTGTTTCAATTCAGGAACTCGCTCGACAGGAGCGGATTCCAAAAAAATTCCTCGAACAAGTACTCCTAGCTCTCAAGAAAGCTGGCATTTTGCAGAGCAGCCGTGGGAAGGCGGGGGGGTATAGTATGGGGGTCGCGCCTGAAGATGTTTCGCTTGGTGATATTATCCGGGCCGTTGATGGTCCTTTACAACCACTCCCCTGCCTTAATACCACCATGCCGGTGAAGTGTGCTGACTGTGTAAGTTTGGAGCACTGTTGGCTACGCTCTGTGATGGCCGAGGTCAGTGCAGGTTTGACAACGCTGTTGGCGCAAATCTCTTTAGCCGACATCTGTCACCGCGCGGCACTGAGTGAACAGCAAGACGGTCGTGCACTAACATATCACATCTGATAAAACCGCAATTCTACAACTGCAACTACCACAGAAGATATCCCGCGGTTACTAAGATCAGTAACACGACGAGCCGAAAGACAAATGAGGCGATACCGGCTATGATCTTGAAGACAATCAGCAGCACGATGGACAGACCAACAAGCAAAACGATGTGATTCATACCTGTGGATTCTCCGGGTACTGTTGCGTGTCTGCCGCGATCGGTGCCCACGGCTGCGCTCGCGAAGTCCAACAACTGGTAACTGGTTTGACCCAGCTGGGATCATCGAGACTGACGGCTTTAATGAAGATCAACTCTGGTGCCATTTCTGCCTTGGTGAACAAGGGCGAACCGCAGACTTTACAGAATTCGCGAGTTACCGCCCGGCCACCCTGTGACGTAACGGTATAGGACCCGAGTTCCCCATGCAGGAGACGAAAGGCCGCACGTGGAATTGCCGAAACTGTAGTGAACGGACTGCCGGTTACTTGTTGGCAATCCCGGCAGTAACAACTGACAGTCATGAGTGGTTCTGCGGAAATTTCGTATCGGACTCCCTTGCACAGGCAGCCACCAGTATGCATAGCCATAGGTTCATCCTTCATACGTGCGTGATTCATGTTACGTGACCTGTGACTTGTGATGCGCGAATCCTAAGGGAAATCCGGAGAGCAAGGCAAGAGAGCTACGTACATTAAAGCTTTGTGCCCATCTTCCGTTGTTCTTCATTGGACCAACGGCGGTAGGCGGCAGAAACCCGTCAAAGGCAAATCACGCGAAAGCGTGAGACGCAAAGCTACTGACCTACGTCTTGCGCAGTACGCACGATATGGAAGCAGGGCTGCCGGGCACGCACACCCTCCTCTGGGCTGTGCAATAGGTGCACGGCTTCTTCGCGAGACTCTCTGGCTTATCCCCAGAGAGGTTTCTCCTCTACCGCTGGTTTCTCTCACCTCAGTCTCTCCCCCTTTTAATCTGCCCGTTTATAGGGCTGATATTATCTCGATACTCCTTCGGCGAAGAATCTTGTAGCGAATTGCCGCGCCTGCCTTTCCGACCCTATGGAAGGTGTGCTATCGAAGAGCGGCGGCTTTCACGCAAATGTCCGAAAGGAGGAAAGACCATTGGCACAGTGGACTGAAAGCACAATTAATGTCGCCGGGACAGACCTGACGGTCGTTCGAGGCGGGACGGGTAAACCGTTACTCATGTTGCATGATGAGCTTGGCTATCCAGGCTGGATGACGTGGAACGAAGAGCTCGCAAAAGAGCACGAGTTAATCATCCCGCTACAACCAGGCTTTGGCAAAACCCCTCGTATCGAGTGGATTCGTAGTTTTCGTGACTTGGCTGGGTTTTACTCGATCGTACTCCGTGAACAAAAACTCTCCCCGTTAGATGTGATTGGTTTCTCAGCTGGCGGCTTTATTGCCGCAGAAATGGCTGCGGCTGATCCTAGTATCTTCTCGCATATGGTGCTCGTTGCCCCGATGGGGATCAAACCTGCCCAGGGCGAGATCATGGACATTTTTCCGTTGACGATTCGTTCATATATTCGCCGGACGGTTGCTGACCAAGCGACCCCCGAATTTGGCAAAATCTACGGTGGTGACATGACGCCGGAACAGTTCGAGGCGTTCGAAGATGCGCGAGCCGAGACTGCCCGCATTGGGTGGGAACCGTACATGCACAACCCGAGTCTTCCCTACCTGCTGACAAACGCGAAAAATCTGCCGACACTGCTGGTGTGGGGTACGAAAGATGAGGTTGTGCCGAAAGGATGTATCGACGCGTATAAAAAAGCGCTTCCGCAAGCCAAAGTCGTCGAAATCGCCAATGTCGGTCACCGCTCAGAGATCGAAAATCCACCGGAGTTTGTGAAGGCGGTCAAGACATTTCTCGCGTCGTAGAGAATCAGGTGACAACGGGAACACGTAACACGGACAACCTGTTACGTGTTACGGGAAGAGACAGAAAATGTAAGAGTCTGAACCGAGGGAGCTTATATCGATGAAATTCGGCTACTTTACCGAACGCCCCTACCGCTGGGTGCCGGAAGACGAAGTATTTAAGAACCATGCGTTTTTTGCCCTGTCCAATAAATATTTTGACCGTGAAAAGGCGGCAGACGACTATAACTATTTTCTTGATGAATATTGTTACGCTGAAGAGCAAGGTTTCGACGTGATGGCCTTGAACGAACATCACGGAAACCCATTCTGTATGGGCGGTGTGATGAATGTCGAAGCCTCGATTCTCGCTCGCATCACGAACCGCGCGAAGATCGTGCTCATCGGTAACCCTTTGCCAGTGATTAAGCACCCGCTTCGCATGGCGGAAGAACTGGCTGAGATCGACCTGATATCTCGCGGTCGCTTGGTGACAGGTTGGGTACGTGGCGCTGGCAGCGAGCAGTTCTTTAACAACGCCAATCCAGCGTACAATCGCGAGTATTTTAACGAAGCACATGACTTTATTATCAAGGCGTGGACGCAGCCTGGGCCCTGGCGCTATGAAGGCAAGCACTTTCACTATCGCCATGTGAATCCGTGGGCGTTGCCCTATCAGAAACCACATCCGCCAATCTGGATTCCTGGAGTGTTGAGCCCGGAAACCGTACGTTGGTGTGCTGAACACCGTTACCCGTACATCGGTCTGGGGACTGCATTGGGACCAACCTGCGATCTCTGGGATATTTATGCTGATACAGCTGCCCAGCTTGGCTATCAGGCGGGGTCAGAGAATTTCGGCTATTTGATCCCGACGTTTGTGGCTGAAACTGACGAGAAAGCGCAAGAACTCGGCAAAGGGTTTGTCTATGGTGGTGGCCAAAATGCATTCTCACGTCCTGAACATACCTTGCCACCGGGATACAACTCTAAGGGTGCGATTAAAATGTTGGCGCAGCATCCGGGAGGCAGTTGGCTTGGAGTCAGTCCAGACAAGCTCCGTCAGGCACAACAAGATGTGAACCCAGAAGAGGTCGACTATAATGAGGTGCGCCGCAAACTGGCATCGAGTTATGGCAAGGCGCAGAAAAACTTTCAGATCATCGCTGGATCACCAAAGACAGTCGTCGAAAGGGCGAAGACGCTCTTGCAGATTCTCCGTCCAGGGATCTTCATGTTCTTTAATGTCCAGGGACCAGTAGGGAATGAAGATCGTCTCAACTGTGTACGGCTTCTCGCACAAGAGGTGGTTCCTCCGTTACGTGACTACGCCAAAGAAATTGGTCTGCTTGACCCCTACGAGCAGGACCCTGGGTCAGTGAAAGCCTTCGCTGGTTCCCGTCGCTTACCGGTGGTCGATCGCGCGCCACTGGATTCGTTGGGGTTGCAGTTCTAATCTTCCAGCTTACTTTACGTTTCAGCGCCCTTTCCCTTGTGGAGAGGGGCAGGGCGAGAAGAGGCGTTGAGGTGAAAGAAGAAAGCTGGCTACCCTCTCTGTTTTTTCAAATTCTCTCTCCGACTTCTTCCATCGAGTTGACATTGCGGAGTTGCGGAAATCGCCATGACCAGAAGATGACAATAAATAGAGTTCCGAGCCCGCCGAGGACAGCCGCAGGGATCGTTCCAAACCACGATGCGGTCACGCCGGACTCGAACTCGCCTAATTCGTTCGAGGCCCCGATGAAGACCGATTCCACTGCACCGACGCGTCCGCGCATTTCGTCAGGTGTCGCCAATTGAATGATGACGCGCCGAATGATGACGCTGACCATGTCCGCAGCCCCTAAAATGGCCAGCATGGTCATGGAGAACCAGAGGTTGTACGACAACGCGAAACCGATCGTTGCCAGTCCGAAGACGCCGACCGCAGTGAGCAGAATTACACCAGCATTCCGTTTGATTGTCCATTGGGTCAAAAATAACGCCATTACCAGTGCACCAATGGCGGGTGCGCTGCGTAGCAATCCCAGACCCCACGGTCCGACCACCAGAATGTCACGGGCATAAATAGGGAGGAGGGCAGTAGCGCCACCGAGCAAGACTGCAAACAGATCGAGAGAAATTGCCCCGAGGACGAGAGGTTGCTGGCGAATAAAGTGCACCCCAGCGACGACAGCATCCCAGGTCACTGCTTTACGGAAGGTAACAGTGCGTTGATAGCGAATCGTGCTTACCGTCAACGCACCAACAGTTAATAATGCCAGGCTGCAGCCATAGACCACACGCGGACCAAAAGCATAGAGCAATCCCCCGAGTGCCGGTCCAGCAATAGTCCCAACCTGCCAGGTTGAAGAATTCCAGGCGGCCGCATTGGCAAACTGACTGGGGTGCACCAAGTTGGGCATCAAGGCAAATGAAGCGGGAAACTCGAATGCACGTGCGACTCCAAAAAGAAAGAGAATAGCAAAGATCGGCGTGCGATCCGTGTTGCCTTGCCATGTGAGTAGAAGGAACAGGAATGCACAGCACCCTTCTAACGCAATGCACGAGGCCAACACGTAGCGACGGTCATAACGGTCAGCAACATGACCGGTCACCAAAGAAAGCCCCAAGGCCGGGAGAAACTGAACGAGCCCAACCAAGCCCAAGTCGAGTGGTCGTTGGGTCATTTCGTACACTTGCCAGCCGACGGCGACGGACTGCATTTGGATGGCGAAGATCGCGCACAGTCGGCCAATCCAATAACGCTGAAATGCCGCGGAACGGAAGGCTGAGGTTGTGAGATGTGATGAGGGGTGAGGTTCACTCTCCTGGGCAGCAGTTGTTGGCATAGATGAAGTTCTCAAAACGAGGGATGCTTACCCTCATGGACCCTGCGTGCATATCTTCTTATGATGCCAGGCGCAACGGCATTGAAGGAGCAGAGTATGACGGCACAAGAATGGTTGACTGGTTTCGCTGCGGTACTGGGGGTTGACCCCCCGACCGAGGCGGAAGTCCGTGACCTCTTAGCGCTTGCGGGTGAATCGGCGCATGCGTCCGAACGTATCGCCGCGCCTGTGAGTTGTTGGTTGATCGCCCGAGCCGGTCTGTCTCCGGCGGAGGCCTTGAAGAAGGTGGAGGAGTGGAAACAGGCCGATTTAAGGCGAAGCAATAAGGATAGCGGAGGATAAAGGGAAACGGAGAAAGGATAAAGGGAAACGGAGAAAGAAGACGTCAACTGTTGTCCTGTCTTGCCGTTATCCCTTCCCCCTTATCCTTTTCCCGCTATGCTCCGTTCTCTGACGAGCAAGTTCCCCGGTCGGCATTAAGACAGAAGACAAAAGGAATAGGAATTCGGAATGAGCATGAAGCCGCGTTTGGCCGCCCGTATGAACGACATCGCTGCGTTTGAAGCTGTCGAGCTATTTACCAAAGCCCATGCGTTAGCCGCTCAAGGTCGCTCGATTATCCACATGGAAGTGGGCGAGCCGGACTTCGCCACACCACAACCGATTATTGATGCCGGCATGGCCGCGCTGCAGCATGGCAACATTCACTATACGCCGGCTTTGGGCATACCAGCGCTGCGGGAGGCAATCTCACATTGGTATGCCTCGCATTATCAGGTGACAGTTCCGCCCGAGCGTATCATCGTCACAGCGGGTGGGAGTGGAGCGCTGTTATTACTGCTGGGTGTTCTGCTCTCGCCCGGCGATGAAGTGCTCATGAGTGATCCGAGTTATCCCTGTAATCGCCACTTCGTACGCGCACTCGAAGGCCGAGCGAAGCTGATCCCTACGGGACCACACAGCGCATTCCAATTGACAGCGGACATGGTTGAGCAGCAGTGGTCACCGCGCAGTGTGGCGGTGATGCTTGCGTCTCCCTCGAATCCGACTGGAACCATGATCGCTGACGAAGAGATGCGTGCGATTACTGACGTGGTCCATCGCCGTGGCGGACGTCTGATTGTCGATGAGATTTATCACGGGCTCACCTATGGCTTTGACGCGTCTACTGCTCTGGCGATTTCGGATGAAATTTTCGTCCTCAACAGCTTCTCGAAATACTTCCAAATGACCGGCTGGCGGATCGGGTGGTTGGTGGTGCCGCACGCTTACGTGCGGGAAATTGAAAAGCTGGCGCAAAATATCTTTATTTGTCCGCCGAACTTGGCGCAACATGCCGCACTGGCCGCATTTCGGCCCGAAACTCTGGCTATTACTGAGGCGCGGCGGGCCGAGTTTCAACGCCGGCGCGATTACCTCCTCCCGGCCTTACGACAACTGGGCTTCGCAGTGCCGGTGACCCCTCCAGGTGCGTTTTACATCTACGCCGACTGTTCACGATTTACCTCGGACACGTTTGCACTTGCGGATGATTTGCTGATGAACGCTGGGGTCGCGGTTACCCCTGGTCGGGATTTTGGTCTGAACGTGCCGGAACGCTACATGCGCATTACCTATACGACTTCAATGGAGAACCTGCACGAAGGAGTCGCGCGGATTGAACGATTCCTCACAAGTCAGGAAACCAAATAGCTTTCGCGGCAATTTCAGTCGTCGTGCGTAATTCTTCTTGCGTATCCACATAGTCGGCTAACGGACAGTGCTGGTCACAGCGATGTGCACCGACAAGAGACAAGGCTCGTCGTAAAGCCGCTTCCATTGCGGTGAACCAGCCCGCTTGGGCAAGGAAGAGGTTCTCTGAACCGATACGTTGAGCAATTCCGGTCTGTTCGAGCAGGGTCATGGCCGGAGGACGCAAGCCGAGGAGGATCAGTGTTCGTTCCTCACTTGCGAGTTTTTTCGCTGTCGCTTCTAAAATCCCGGCGGTTGTCACGTCGAAGTCCTGCGCTTGCCGCACCCGTAAGATAAGTACGCGAATCTCGCGGTTGTTGATGAAGGGTTCAAGGACCGCCTCAAGCTCGCCAGCAGTCGCAAAGAAGAGTGGTCCAGTCAGGTTAATGATCCGGATCGCTGAACAGGCATGTCGCGGTTCGGTCGAGTCAAGGTCGATTTCGCGAAACCGTGCCTTCTCGCCAATCGCCATCTCGCAGGCGGTCAGGAGACGCGCCCGCTGCAGGAACAGGACGATACTAATGCCAACTCCAAGATAAATCGCTTTATCGAGTGGTAGCACCCAGGCGCCGATCAGGGTGGCGAGGAACGCAACGCGATCGCTGAGCGTACTGTGGAGGATCGCGCGAATATGTTCACGGTTGATGAGGTCGTTGGCGAGAACCAACAATAATCCGGCGAGACTGGCGATTGGGGTCTTGCTGACCAGAGGGCCTAAAAAGAGCAGGACAGTAATCATAAGTGATCCACAGAAAACGGCAGATAAACGGCTGACCGCGCCGGATTGTTGGTTCAGGCTCGATCGGGCCAAGCTCCCGCTGACTGGGTAGCCGCCCGAGAACGCTGCCGAGAGGTTAGCCATCCCTTGCCCCGTAAACTCGGCAGCGAGATCAAGCCGCTGCCCACTCCGGGAAGCAAGGGCCCGAGCGACGGAACTCGATTCGACGAGCGAAAGCACGGCACAAGCAACGGCAGCTGGCAGTAACGCTTGCCACTGATTCCAGTCTGGAATCGTCAGTGGAGGTAGCCCGGCTGGAATAGGCGTGAGATCCGCCACCAGGCGCAGACCATGCTCATGTAAGTGGAAGATCTCGCTGATAGCGATACTAAGGATCATTGCGACCAATGAGCCCGGAATACGGCGATTGACATGACGGATCGCCAGGACGATCATCATCGTTGCGACGGCGAAACCGACTGCTAAGAGATTGGTCTGAGCAAGATTGGCAGCCCAGGCACTGAGAATCTCGCCGAGGTTGCCATTGCCTCCTTTCGTGCCAGTGACATTAGCGAGTTGACCGGCGCCAATAAGAACGGCAGCCCCAGTAATATACCCACGTACCACTGGCTGTGAAATATAATCAGCGACGGCATCTAAGCGTAAGAGGCCGGCAAAGAACTGGATGCCGCCAACCATGAGGGCGAGGGTAATACCAACTTCGAGTGGTGACGCTCCTCCCTGCGCGGCTTGCGCAGCGACGGCACTGCCGACCAGCAAACTGAGCGCGTTGGTTGGTCCAGTCACCACATGCCGTGAACTGCGAAACAATGCCCCGACGATCGCAGGTATAGCCGCCGCATAGAGTCCCATCGCCGGAGGAAGTCCGGCGATCAGCGCGTAGGCAACGCCTTGGGGAATATCGAGAAACGTTACGGTCAGACTGGCCAGAAGGTCGTGGCGGACATCGGCGAGCCGATACGAGCGAAGATCGACGAAAGGAAAATAACGTGCAAACGACATAATGACAGTAAGAAGGGACACACTCTACCGAGGTCTGTTCTAGTCTTCAACAGGATGACGGCATGGCGCCATCGTGCCTCCGGTGAACAGAAAAAGGGGACGCAGCTCATTCTTTTTCTTCTTCTTATCTTTGGTCACCAACTGCCCGGCATGCTCGACGAAATAGCGCAATACGCCGAAGGCTTCGCCCAGCACTCTCACTTCTTGTACACCCCGTCTCAACTAGTCGTTCACCAAGTCGACCCGGGCGAGAGCAAAGCTAAGTATTGAATGTGGTTCCCTTTTTTCGTCCGCGAACGGCCCACACAAATCCCAGAACTTTCCCATGACTTGTGCCAGGGAAGAGCGCTACTCTCTTCGTATAATGCCGTCGCGATGACAAGAAAAACCCCGGAGCGTCGGCGAGGTACGACTATGGCTCCACTGTTCCAACACACATCGCCGCTCTTGCCGCACCATGCGTTTGTCATGCCGTTAACAAACCCAGTGCGGGCAAAAGAGAGGAGGTTCCTTGGGTGCCAGAGAACCTCGAGAAAGCTGAGAGAAATCTTAGAGAAAACGTAGAAAAGTTTTAGAGAAATCTTAGACTTTTTCTCTTGCCGTCTGCTTCGTTTTGGAGCATAGGAACGAGATAGTAGTCCGTTGTTAGTTGTTAATTGAAGGGGGGATCAAAGAGAACGCTCGGTGAAATGATCAGAGGTCAGAAAAGGTGGGATTAATGGGCTTCCGGGACCAAAGAGGTCTCGGTGTTTAGCAAGGCTTCGAGCAGTATTCGGGTGCTCCCCATACTGCTCTTCTCAGCAGGGAGACTTGTTCAATGCTCGGCGAGACGCACGAGGTGCGTCAGCAACCCTTGTCCAGGTGGCTATGAATTTACACTACTCCTCCCAGGCTCGGGTTGAACAGCTGCTCGTGCTTGGGAGGGTTATCCTCGCAACGTTTTCCTTGTTTGCCGTGTGGCTGGATCCTACCGAGCCGGCCAAGCACGTGCAGGTTACCTATGTCGTTTTAGGAGGATATGCGATCTATGCGCTGCTGCTCACTCTCCTGGCGCAGCGCGCGGATACCCTTCTTGTCCGCTTCCGACTCCTCACGCACAGTATCGATTTTGTTGCTTTTTGTGTCTTTATCTATCTCACCGAAGCCCCTAACAGCCCCTTTTTCGTCTATTTCGTCTTCTCCCTGCTGTGTGCCACTTTGCGCTGGCAGTGGCGGGGAACGGTATGGACAGCAGTGGCGACGCTGGTCGCGTTCCTGGGCATGGGTGGATACGTGGCGGAAATCTTGGGAGATCCAATCTTCGAACTCGATCGGTTCATCATCCGCAGTGTGTATCTGTTGGTTATCGCCACGCTTCTGGGCTATTTAGGTGTGCACGAACAACAACTGCACAACGAACTATCCAAACTCGCGGCCTGGCCGAGCACCTTTCCCAAAGACGCTCATACGTTGGTGCAGGACATGTTGGCCCACGCTGCCGACATCTTCGCTACTGCCCGCATACTTATGGTCTGGGAAGAGCGGGAAGAACCCCGGCGTCATGTGGCCTCGTGGTCTACTGACAGGTTTGACTGGACCCGTGAGCCGCCCGCCACGTTCGAGCCGCTGGTCGCTGAGCCCTTAGCTACCACTAGCTTTTTTTGTCAAAATGTCCATGTTCCCGTGCCGACCGTAGTCTCTCTCCGCCGATGGCGTACAGCGCTGGTACGGTGCACCGCTCCATCCCCAGATGCAAGCGCGCTTCGCCATTGAGGCGGTCCTATCCGTGTGTCTGCATGGCGAATGCCTGGAAGGGCGCCTCTTTATCGTGGATAAGCGTCGGATGACCACAGATGATTTGGTCCTGGGAACGATCGTCGCGCGGAATGTCGAGACCCGCTTGGATCAGTTCTACCTTGTACAGCAGTTACAACATACGGCCATCACAGAAGAACGGGTCCGCCTTGCGCGCGACTTGCACGACGGCTTGCTTCAATCTCTCACCGGGGCAGCTTTACAATTGGAAACCTCACAGCGCCTTGTCGAGCAGGATCCAGAGGGTACCCGGGAACGCTTGCTGGACGTTCAACGTCTGCTGAGTGCCGAGCAACGCGAACTGCGCTCCTTCATCCAGGAATTGAAGTTACCTTCGCTCACCCCAGCGGAGACCCCCGTCAACCTCCTCCCTCGCTTGGAAGAGTTGAGCGGACAGATCGAGCGGCACTGGGGTGTACACGTCACCATGGATCTCGCCGGTCTGAAGACAGAACTTCCTACGGCCCTGGCGCTGGACATGTATCGCATTGTGCATGAGGCGCTCATCAACGTGGCCCGGCACGCGAACGCGACAGCCGCGCAGGTCGAACTCGTTGTAGAAGAATCGCAGGTGCGCATTACGGTGACCGACAACGGCCGCGGGTTCTCCTTCCGTGGTCATTATGACCTCGCTGCCTTGACCGCTCTGCATCTGGGTCCAGTCTCGCTACGGGAACGTATTGCCTCTCTGGGGGGCTCGCTCAGCATTGACTCAACCGATACCGGAGCCCATCTCACTATAACACTGCCGCTCGTGCGGCCAGGAGCTAGAAATGCCTATTCGTCTTGTGTTAGCCGATGACCATCCGCTTATCCTCGATGGACTGGGAAACCTCTTTCGCCTCGAGCCAGACGTCCACGTGCTTGCCTGCTGTCGCACTGGGGAGGACACACTACGTGCCGTGCGCCAGCACTGCCCTGATGTCTTACTCCTCGATATTTGTATGCCCGGCAAAGATGGGTTGGCCGTACTGCGCGAGTTGCAGAACGAGCAGTTGCTGACGCGGGTGGTCGTGCTGACGGCAGCGCTGGGCGACCACGTGGCCTTGGAAGCCCTACGCTTGGGCGTGAAAGGTATTATCCTCAAGGAGATGGCGTCACAACTGATTGTGCAATGTATCCGCAAAGTCCACGCGGGTGGTCAGTGGTTCGAGCGGGACGTCACCGGCCGGGCCGTGGACACGCTTCTGCGACGTGAAGCTGGCGCGTGTGCGCTCGCTAGGGTCCTTACAGTGCGCGAGCGCGAGATTATCCAGTTTGTGGCAGAGGGGCTGCGCAACCGGGACATCGCCACGAAGTTGTTTATCAGCGAAGGCACGGTCAAGCTGCACCTGCATCACATTTATGAGAAACTCCACCTCGACGGTCGCTTCGCCCTGGTCCGGTACGCTCAGGACCAAGCATTGGTCTGATGCTCCAGCAGAATTCTGCCCTTGATATATCGAAAGTTATACAAAAATATATCTTTCGCTAAATGGTCAAGCCTGGCTTGTTCTTCTAGAGAGCATACTGGAGAACACGCGGCCGTCCCGGAAAGACGGCGGACCCAGCGCTTGTGAGGCGTTTTTGCTGATCCCTGCTGAGAGAAAAACGAAAACGGTCATCGTATTAGAGAGGAGAGGCATGATGAACAAACTAACCCTTGCCACCGGTTTTGGATGGTTCCTCGTTGCGGCCTCCACCCTGGCCGTAGGCCTGCTCGCCCTTGCGCAGCCAGCACCAGCGGCCCAGCAGTGTCCTCTGCCTCAGGGCTTCTGGAAAGACAACCCCAGCGCTTGGCCGCTCACCTCCCTCACATTAGGAAGCCAGTCCTATACCCAGGCAGAACTCCTGACGATATTAAATACGGCGGTCGGGTCCGGAAAAAAAGCCGACGCCAGCCTGATCCTAGCCGACCAACTGATCGCGGCGAAACTTAACCTTGCTAATGGTGCTAACTCAGACCCGCTCAGTACCATTACCGATGCGGATATGCTGCTCAGCGAGTTTTCGGGCAAGCTGCCGTACATGGTCAAGCCCTCTTCGGCTAGCGGTAAGGCAATGGTTACCGATGCTAAGGCGTTGGAGAGCTATAACAGCGAAGGGATAGATCTGGGGACCTCCTGCACAGTCGGCGTCGGTGCCTGCCAGCGCGATGGAGTGAATGTCTGCGCCCTAGATGGGCGCGGTACGGTCTGTGACGCCACCTCCGGCAGCCCGACCCCCGAAGTGTGTAATGGGAGCGATGATGACTGCAACGGACTAGTAGATGACGGATTGGGTACCCTCTCATGTGGTACCGGCGCGTGCGCGCGGACCGTCGCCGCCTGTGTCGGCGGCGTGCCTCAGTCTTGTGTGCCTGGCTCTCCTAGTTCTGAGGTTTGTAACGGTGTCGATGACAACTGTGACGGCCAGATTGACGATGGTCTTGGAACAATCTCCTGTGGGGCAGGAGCTTGCAGCCGTACGGTGGACGGGTGTGTTAGTGGACAACCACAGGAATGTATTCCGGGACAACCAAGCGCGGAAGTCTGCGACAACCACGTGGACGACGACTGTAATGGTATTGTGGATGACCCGAACGTTTGCCAACCGATGGCCCATGTACAGACGGATCATACCATACGAGTTGGGGTAACGATTCACCTTGACGGTAGCGGGTCTACATCTCCGCATGGCACCCCCCTCACGTATCAATGGACTTTGGTAGGGACACCGACGGGAAGTCAGTCTTACATAGGAGAATCCTTTTCAGCGATTGCTGCTTTTGCACCTGACCTTCCAGGGACCTATACGATCCAGCTCATCGTCAACGATGGCGTGCTGGATAGCGGTCCGGATACGGTGCAGATTACAGCGACCGACAACAAAATCCCCATTGCTAATGCAGGACCTGACCAAACCAGTGCAGCTGGTACCACCGTCACTCTCGATGGCAGCGGCTCGTCCGATCCAGAAGGGACTTCACTTACGTATCACTGGACCTTGGTGAGCCAACCTTCAGGCAGTAAGACAACACTTACTGGTGACAATACAGTTACCCCATCATTCGTCGCCGATATTGCGGGTGTCTATATTCTCCTATTGCGGGTTTCTGATGAGTTCGGCTCGAGTGTCCCGAATACAGTGAGGATCACAGCGGGACAATCCCTGCCATCGTGTGACATATCACCACCGCTTGAATCGCAAACCAATACCGCAACGGACTGGGCCTCTACCACGTTGGGGCCTGCAGCGAATCCATGGGCAAGCCCTGAAGAGTTTATTAGTCTTTTTGATCTTGTTGAATCTGTCCTTGGATGTACGGTAAAAGCACCAAGCCAAGAGTCTTCTCTCATTCTACAGGAGCAATTTGAAACATCTGAGCCGCAACTTGCTCTCCAAGGCGCTCTTGGCTCTGCCAGTCCAGCCCCAGGCGTTAATTATTGTGGTCCAGGGACTAGTGAGACCAATCCTTTTTTATTGGTTGTCACTGCACCCCAATGTCTTAATGAAGGGTGTTATGAACATGACAAGTGCTACCAAGATCACTGTATTGATTCGGGGGAATGTCTGTGGAGTCCTCAGGCGAGAGTCATTTGCGATCAAGCTCTTGCCGATATCTGCACTGCACAGTGTTGGCAAAATGAGGGGGGGGCATCTGTAGCAGGCGTTATCTGCCATTATGTTTTGACGCACCTGGGGCCAGATAGGAATCTTAAACCGAAATGCGCCAAACCCGCCTGCGAAGGGAAACCCAACTGTTCAAACGGTAGTTGTAGCGGATGCGCACCGCATGAATCACCCTGTGATACTGAATGTTGTAATCCTCTCTTTCAGATATGCAAGGTTACTACTGAAACCTTGCCCGACGGACGTTTTCAAGGTTATTGCGAATCTTGTCCAGAAGGGCAAAACGTATGTATGGATAGCTCAGGAATGCAACAATGTAAGGACCTCCAAAATGACTCCCAGAACTGTGGGACATGCGGTAATGAATGTTCGGTAGGCCAAGAATGTAGGAATGGTTCGTGTGTGCTCATTCCCACCTGCTCCCCAGGCACTAAAGTTTGCTTTTCCGCCAATGGAACAACCTACGGCTGCTGCGCCAATCTTGATGCGACCTGTATTACCTTGGCAAATGGAGATCCAGGCTGTTGTCTGGCGGGTAACCTTCCTCCTACGTCCTGTGAGCCGTTTACGTCGCTACCAAGTGTCTGTTGCCATCCATAGCTGTTCAGGGGTAACCGCACAGAGGGGGTGCAAGAGGTTGTGGCGGCTGCGGATTAGTGATAGGCAGCGAGCCCAGCATGGCAAACATTTCGCCACCACTGGGCATGAGTGAGGAAGACTGGAACGCCACACCGAT
>JBFWXH010000122.1:0-20702 GCA_050187625.1 Binatia bacterium | reverse complement strand
ACGTGTTGGACTACTTAACTGCGGCTTGCTCGGCAGCCATCTGCAAAAGCCCAGCCCCCTCGCTCCTGCCCCTAACTGCTCCTCCGCTCGTAGCACGGTAGCCTGCACCCCACGTGTGCGGTTACCCCACCACGCCCACCGGTTTTCTCGAACACGTTCGCCACTTTCGTTACGGCAGTGAGTATGTCACCAACGTATATTGGTTTGAAGTATTCGAATTCCTGCTCTCCATGCAGAATGCGCCGGGTATCCAATTGAACGCGCGGTTGCCCTTCCCCATCATCCCAATGGGCTAGTGTCATGAGAAACGTCGGCGGTGGCATAATGCCACCAAGCTCTTCCTTGGCAACCGCTTCATCGAAGTACAACGGATTCCGATCCTTAATCGCCTTCGCGAATTCACGAATCTTGCCAGCTTCAATTTTCATCACCACCGGTTTGCCGCCTCTGCCAATGTCATTTTTGTCTGCCATATGACCCCTCCATATGAAGTCCCTCACCTCCGGGGGAAAGGGAGAAATGGGATAACGGAGAAGGGATAAGGGGAAAAGAAAAAGGCAAGAACAATACTCCCTCTTTATCCTTTTCCCCTTATCCTTTCCCCTTTTCGCCTTTTCACCCAGTCTTCATGCCGCTGGCTTCTCCGCCGCTTGTGGCACATCCAAAGTGAGCTGCGCCACTAACTCACGGTTCCACGTGGCATCGCCAAACGTCACTTCCGATCCTTTGGCTCGTTTGAAATAAATGTGAATGTCATGCTCCCAAGTGAAACCAATCCCCCCATGCACCTGGATTCCTTCGGCGGTCACCTGACGAAAGGCATCGCTACAATACGCCTTTGCCATAGCTGCGGCCAAAGGTGCCTCTGGGACGTTGTTCGCGACCGCCCACGCGGCGTAATAGGTCGCGGATTTGGCACTTTCGACTTGGACCAACATATTGGCACATTTATGCTGAATCGCCTGGAATGAACCAATCGGTCGCCCGAATTGCTCACGAACCTTGGCATAATCAACGGTCATATCGAGGACCCGTTGCGCTCCGCCACACATTTCCGCACACAAGGCCACTTTGCTCTGATTTAAGACCTGTTGCAGAGAGTCCCAGCCAGACCCTGGGGTACCGAGTATCGCCTCGGGAGCAACCTGAACCTTGTCAAACGTCACTTCGCAGAGCTTGCGCGTCTGATCCATCGTCTTCAGCAACCGCGTACTCACTCCAGCCTGTTGCCGGTCCACCACAAACAGCGAGATCCCTTCTCGAGTACGCGCCGCACATATAATCACGTCAGCAACATGGGCATCCGGGACAAAGAGTTTGACCCCAGACAGACTATAGCTTTTCCTCCCTTTGCGCGGCCTGAGCTTAATTCCCTTGTCATCCCAGCGGGCATCTTCTTCCAGAAAAGCTAGGGTCGCTTTGCTTTGTCCTGATGCGATACCAGGCAAATACTTTTGCTTTTGTTCTTCGCTACCCGCGGCCAGGATCGCTAATCCACCTAAACAGCTACTGGGAAAAAATGGGCCAGGAAGTGATACTTTGCCCATTTCTTCGAGGACAACGACTAAGTCCACCAGAGTAAATCCTGCCCCCCCGTACTGTTCCGGGTAGATCAGCCCCATCCACCCCAGCTCGGCCATCTTGTTCCAGAGATCATCTGAATAGCCACGCTCATCGTCCATCATTTGGCGGACGTACGTCATCGGACATTCGTTGGCGAGAAAATCTGCGGCAGATTTCCGCAGCAGTTCTTGTTCTTCACTAAATCCAAAGTCCATGGGCATCCCTCACTTCGCTGACAGCTATTCCCAGATGGCTGTCAAACAAAATCTGACTATGAAGGCTCATAACTGGTCCCTCAGCAACAGACAAGGGGATGAAATCAAGGATTTCCCCTTATGAAATTTGGCAAGCAAAAAATGTAAATCCTTGCATCAACGCCGAAGACGCCAAAATACGGCACCTTCATGATCGGCAGAGGAGATACGTTGTCGTTTCGCCGGGGCCTCATTGTAGCGCATGAGTTCATAGACAAGCTGCGAACCATGCACGTCGCACAAGCACGGTTCTGCCGTGTGATTCGCATAATCTGCCTTGACCGATACCGCTGCGCGGGGCACAGCTTGTCTTGCTCTGTTTTCCACCTCAAGCAAATAAGGCAATCCAGCCAAACTTGTCCGGTTGAGAGGATCTCGGTTCCTCTTGCTTCTGTTATGTCGTCAAGCACTCTTTGATAGCTTGGTCGACAAAGTCCGCATCCGTCTCATTGAAATTGCCGCCCGCAAAATGGCCCCAGATAGAAGGTATCATTTTCAACTCAGCGTTGGGTATGCATGCCACTTCGAGAGCGCTATCCTCAGGCGGGAAGTACAGGTCCGTCTGACCGGGCATGATGACTGCCCGCGCCTGGATGCTCGCTAACGCCTTCTTGTAGTCCCCCTGAAAGCCGGGAGAGTCGCCGACATTATGCCCCTGCCAGGTATAAATCTGACTTAAGAGATTGTTGGCGTCATGCGGCAGAAAAAAGGCTTCCCAGAACCGCACGAGGAAATCGTTGAGGGAGGGATAGCCTAACTCCTTATACCGTTCCTCCCGATACCACGCTTGGGAAAACGGCCAGCCGGCTGCCACGCGGCCCATCGCACGCAAGCCTTGGCGAGGCGGTTCGGTATAGTGGCCCCCCCGCCAGGCCGCATCCGTTTTCAAAGCGGCGGCGAGACCCTCTAAATACACAAAGGTATGAGGGGTCGTACGAGCATGTCCCACCCAGGGAGCGATGCGCGCCACCTCATCCGGATAACTCACCGCCCATTGAAACGCTTGTAGGGCGCCCATAGAGACTCCCGCCACCATAGCTATAGGGAAAACACCCCAAGATATGGATTGTGCGCACTTTTCGTGTGCTCCTCTCCCTTGATGGGAGAGGACCCAGGAGAGGGTGAACGGCACTCAGGCCCCCTCTCTCTAGCTCTCTCCCGCCAGGGGAGAGAGGACCGGACTCCGTCGCTCTCATTTTAACTGCTCCATATCTTGCTGTAGCGTCCCTATAGTTGTTTGATCCCCCATTGTTCCGTGACCAAGCGGTATTGCGCCCGCACGTTGTCGCGGATGGAGACCCGCGAGAAAGAGACTCCATCCAGCGGTGGCGGTGTATTACTCGGCGACGAGGAGAAGCCATTAGCGAAAAGGTTTGTACTGATCACAAAGTACTGGGTCGGGTCAAAACAGCGACCGGGCTGGATAAGGTACTCGTAGAGCGTGTGATTCTGGGTGAAGGCAGAGCAAAGCAGGACAGCATTGGTCTTCTGTTGGTTCAGGTGACCATAGGTCTTATAGGCTAACCTGGCGGCAGGCAGCACCCTACCATTTTCGAGTGAGAAATCTCCAAGCAAGAGAGTTTCATAGTCCATACCTCTCCTCCTTCCGTCTCCCATCCTAATTAGCTGTGACTGGAGCAGAATAGAAGCTCCTACTGAATCCGCAGACTATAACAGAGCATCTGCTTGCGGCAATTCTATTTTCGAGAAGGTAGCTATGACCCCTTTAGGCCAACTCAGACAAGAAGACATGCAACTGCGTAACCTATCCCTCAACACCCAGCGGACTTATCCGTCCGCAGTGGCCAAGTTCGCCCAACACTTCGGGCAATCCCCAGACCAAGTCGTCCGGAGCAAGCCTGACTATCAGTTCTACTTACCCCACAGCAGAAGAGTCAATCAGTGGGTTATCCGGTACAATTCCTACTCGGACATCGCAGTCTCTCGGTGTCAACAAGCAAAATCCCTTGAACTACGCGCGGTAATGAGCCTTGTCCGATTATGTCAACAACAAGCGGCCCTGCCCGAATCACGTCCCACGCATCACGTACCACGTACCAGACTCGATGAAGCACGCACTATGTTATCCGAGGTCTACAACTGGTTCACCGAAGGATTTGATACGAAGGATTTGCAAGAGGCAAAGACGCTCCTTGAGGAATTGGGGGAAAAGGCGAAATGGGGAAATGGGGAAACGGATAAGAGATAAGTTTCGTAGCCTGGATGGAGCCCTTCGACCTCGCTCAGGACAGGCTCCACGCAATCGAAGGACAGAAATCCCGGATTGTATAGGGGCTACCTTGCTAGGCAGTCAGATTGTCCAATCCTCAGACACCAAATTGGGGATTCTTCCAAAGTCGCTACGATTGCGCGTAATGAGACAACCTTGATTGGCGAGCGTGATAGCGGCAATGCGTAAATCTTGACTACCAATACGAAGACGTTGCCGCCTCAGTTCTTGATAAATCGTATCTGCAGCTGTGTCATAGTCGAGGATGTGAAGCTTCGCGAGATCGGTGATGGCTTTGTGTAAATATGTATAGGCTGTGGCACGAGCATCCCCAGCGTTAGCTTTGTTGACTTGCGCCAGACGTCCACGCAAATGCTCTTCGGCAGTAATAATCGTGATTGCGACATCTTGTGGAGGGAGTAACGCCAAGCGTTCACGCACTTGGTGATGCCCTCGAAGGTGCAGGCTGAAATGATCAGTATCCAGCACATGCATGCTCATGGCTTCAATTCTTCAGCCTCAAGCTGCTGTCGAGAGCGCGCGATTTCAGCGACAAGGTCATCAAAAGTTGGATCGTCCCGCAGACTACCATGAGTCTCCAGCCATGGATTGGTAGTCTCTTTGCTCGGTGTTTCGTCGACTTCTATCGTGAATAGCTTTCCTTTGGCCAAACGTGCTCTCAACGTAGCTGTTGCTTTGCGTAATGCTTCTTCTTGTGTTGCTCCCTCTGCGGCACAGTCCGGGACTCCCACAACGGTAGCGGAAAACAAGCCATCGGCGCGACTTTGAACGAATACTTGATATTGCGTACTCGTATACCTTTAGCCGTTAGCATAGCATGGAGCTTTCTTCACCAATATGAGGTGAGGGTGTCATCTTTGCTCCAGTCTTTAACCGCCAAAGGGCTGACATAAAAAAAGGGGTGGACATGTTGCATGTCCACCCCTTAAGAGACTGACCGCTGAAAGCTGATCGCTGACAGTTATTTATTCGCCAGAATCGTTACGCAGCCAACTGAACCCGGACCACCGAGGTTGTGGGCGAGACCGACTTCAGCATCTTTCACTTGACGATCACCAGCTTTGTTCCACAAATGCTGCGACACTTCGTAGATCATGCGGATGCCAGTGGCACCGATCGGATGTCCGAACGACTTCAGCCCGCCAGAAGGATTGACCGGGATCTCCCCACCAATCGCTGCCCGACCTTCTTCGACATAACGCCAGCCTTCACCTTTTTTGGCGAGGCCGAGATCTTCGATGTTGAGGATCTCAGTGATGGTGAAGCAATCGTGACACTCGACTAGGTCAATATCTTTGACCGTCACGCCAGCTTGCTCATAAGCTGATTGGGCCGCCTGGGTCGTGGCAGGAAACCCGGTGTAGGCAAAGCCCGGCTTCAGATACGGCTCTCCTGAAGTCACCGCCAGCCCTAACCCTTTCACCAACAGCGGGTCTGGACGGAAGGATTTCGCGAGATCAGAACGGCAAATAATTACCGCCGCTGCTCCATCAGTAGTCGGGCAACAATCGAACAACCCAAGAGGACTACAGATGAGCGGCGCATTCAGCACCTGATCTTCGGTCACTTCCATCCGAAAGTGAGCTTTCGGGCTCATGGTGCCGTTGTGGTGATTCTTCATCGCCACCTTGGCCAGGGCACGTTTGTCGATTCCGTAGGTCGAAAAATACCGATTCGCAGCCATCGCAAACAACGACGGCGCTGTTGTGCCGTAGCCGACTACTGGATGGTTCCCGAAGGTGCCAAGTCCACGTTGGCCGGAATCACGTAGCTTTTCAAACCCAAGCGCAAGAACGATGTCATACATCCCCGAGGCAACCGCCATGCAGGCATTACGGAAGGCATCCATTCCCGATGCGCAGTAGTTCTCAACGCGAGTGATCGGAATGTTAAACAGCTTCAATGGATCAGCCAGCGCGTTGCCAGCATTCGCTGAGCTGAGCGTCCCAACCCATGCAGCTTGAATCTGGCTGGGGTCGATCTTGGCATCGGTGTACGCATCAAAGGCCGCAGTGACGATCATGTCCTCGGCACTCATGTCATAATTTTCACCGAATTTGCTACAGCCGGCCCCAATCACTGCTACCTTATCGCGAATGTTCATTTCCTGCCTCCTTCTTTGAGGGATTAGGTTACATGGAACAGGTTACAGCTTACAGGGGGGCGAAGGGAAAGTTAAGAGTACTTTTCATTCTCCGTTCCCTGTACCCGGTCCCCTTTGTTACTTATTTATTGGTCGTGCCTTCCAGAAATAATTCTTGATGCCATATCCTTCATGATATTTACGAAACGTCAACTCTAGAGGCATACCAACCTCGACTCGTTCAGGTTCACAATCCGTCAGTTGCACGTACACCCGCCCTCCCCCATCAAGATCAATAACCGCATGGGTCGTGGGTGGGTCTGGCGTCTCAGTGAGATAATCATGCGTAAAGGTAAAGAGATTGCCTTTGCGTGGCAGTTTTACTTCTTGTAGTCCATCACGGTAACCACATTCTGTACAGATACGATGTATAGGAAATTGGATCGTGTTACATTTCGGGCATTTGCCGCCGTGCAACGGGAGGATTTGCTTCTGATCGCGCAAAAGAACAACCGGCGTCGACATATCGGTTGTCGTGTAATCTTTCTTCATCAGTTTACGGAAGCGGGCATACTTACCATAGGAAGGTAACGTGCGCTTCACTTCGATTTGCGAATACACACTACGGGCGGCATGGAATTCGGCAAGGGCAGGAGTGACACGGAACACTGCCGCATCACCACCATCCCCATACCCAACCATCAAAATCAGGTCTCCAGGTTTCGCCCGTTCAAGGACCGCTGCAAGCAACACCAATGGCTGCGCCGTCCCAGCATCACCAATAGTATTCCAGAAGGTATCTTGCACTTGCGATTTGGCATCGAGTCCCAGGCCTCGCAACACCGATTGCAGAACGCGTTGGCTTGGCGCGGCAATGGCGGCATTGGCAATATCCTTGGCGGTCAGATTACACTTCTTGAGAACGCCTTGCACGGCAGCAGCGACAAAACGATTGTAGCCAAATTTCGTCTCAAACCCGCCCGGAAATGATCGCAAGTAATCTTGCTCCTCGGTACGCCAGGTACCAAGAAACTCTTGGCTAATCGTGTAGGAACCGACAAGCTCAGCAATGACATTCTCTGTTCCGACCAGAATGGCACCACCGGCATCTCCGTAATTCTGCTCCTGTTGCGAGTCGGGCTCGCCCATACGCGAGTCACCGGAACAGACAAGGATATGTTTACCCGGAGGAACAAGATCAAAAGCGGTCAGGAGAGCGGAAGTCCCAGCCCGAAGCGAATCAGAGAAATCCATCGTGCGAATCTCTACTCCAGCATCAAGGACAGTCGATACCGTCACCGCCGCCTGTTTCTCTCGATAGGGAGAGGTCGTCGAGGCAAAGAAGACTCCCGCAAGAGACTGGGGATCGCGATTCCCAAGTGCATCAATCGCCGCATTGACTGCGAGCGTTAAACTATCCTCATCATAATTCGCTACCGTCCGTTCGCCACCAAGCGAAGCGATTCCCCACTCCTTGGCCATGATCTCACGCGGGAGGCGATAGTTGGGAACATACGTACCAAAAGAAACGATACCTGCCATTTGCTACCTCCTAAAATGTCCCATGTCAGTCCCAGGCAAGTCTCCAAGCGAGTCTCAAACCAGTCTCGGACAAGTCTAAAACAAGATGAAGACGGATGTTAGGAACGACGCCGTAAATAGGAGACGAAACTCCCAATGACAAGAGATGTTTCATGTCCTAATTGGTATAGTCGTTCAAAGTCATTCTTCTCAATGTAACCAACGTCAAGTGCAACGTAGAGGAGCGACTGCACTTCCATCACAGAGCCTCGCGCAATGTCGAGGAAACGCGCGAAATCTTGATCACTGGTTCTGGCAAATCCTTCCGCGACATTGCTCATAGAAGAAACAGCCGCACGACAAAGCTGATCTCTCAGCCCAAAATCCCGACTCAATGGCCCCTCAGAACGCAATTTGTATACTTCACGTACAAGTTCTCGAGCTTTTTGCCAGGCTTGCACGTCCTCAAAGCGCTCTATCGTTGCCACCTTGTGTCCCTAGACCCGTTCTCGACTTTTCTGAGACTTGTTTTGACTTGCCTTTAGCTTGTTCTGGACTTGCTTTTGACTTTTCCGAGGCTTGCCTTCGTTAATTGAGCCGACTCCACGGAATACCAGCAGTCATTATACAGCCATCAACTTGTAAATTGGCCCCATTCACATAGCTCGACGCGGCAGAAGCAAGAAACACGCACGGCCATGCGATCTCACGGCCTGTGCCAAAGCGTTTCAGTGCCGTTGCGCCAGATGCTTTATCTTGCAGTTCTTTAGTCGGCCACAACACTTCCATCACCCCAGGAGTGTCAATTGGCCCCGGAGAAATGCAGTTCACCCGGATATTGTACGGTGCCCATTCAATTGCCAGCGAGCGTGTCAGGTTAATGACTCCAGCTTTTGCTGCCCCGTAGTGGCTCATACTCGCCGCACCAGACACGCCTGAATCAGACGAGATATTAATGATGCTCCCGCCGGTCTTTTTCTCCATCATGACTTTGGCCGCAGCCCGAGAGAAATTAAATGTCCCATTGAGATTAATCGCGACAATTGTGGCAAAACCATTCGGAGAAATGTCATGGGCATGAGCAACAAAACTCGCGCCAGCATTATTGATGAGCACATCAACTCGACCCCACATGTCAACTGCCTTTTTAACCACGGCTTCGACTTGGTCGTTTTGCCGGACATCACACACCATAGGTTCGACCACTCCGCCCGCTTGGCGAATTCCATCTGCCACTGGTCCCAGGTGGTCCATTGTGCGACTTGTTACAAGCACTTTCGCGCCGCGCTCACAGAATTCCCGGGCAATGTCTGCACCGATCCCCGTGCCACCACCAGTGATAATCGTAACTTTTCCACTAATGTCGAATGCATCAGCCATGCGCTTCGCTCCCTAACGTCCATCGAGTCATCAAATGAATTGAAGAATGGACCGATGACTCAATGTCTCAATTGTTAGCCAACACTACGGAACCACGTTTTCCCACCATCGGTCGTATGTAAAATCGTCCCGTAACCACCGACAATCCAACCGTTGTTCTCATCGAAAAAATCAATCGCCCGCAACCATATCACAGCACGAAAGCCCAGAGACGCGAGCTGCCACTTTCCATCGGTCAGTCGGAGCACCCGCCCGCTCGCCCCCACGATCCAGCCGTCGTTCTCGTCTAACCAGACAGGGGCAAACAACTGGTCTGTGGACTGTGCCGAGATGTCCTGCGCGATAAACGACCAGGAGTTTCCTCCATCGGTCGTTTTTACAATCTTCCCTTCGATTCCTACAGCAATCCCTTCCGTCGCGTTGACAAAGCGAACGCCAAACCATGTCGGCAGATTGAGCGCATCGGTAAAGCCGGCCTGCCCCAAGAGAGAATTCTGTTGTTCTGTCCACGTTACACCACCGTCAGTAGAATGATAAATTTTACCGAATTCACCCACCATCCAACCGGTTTTCTCATCCACAAACTGGATATCGTAGAGAGTCGGATCGGTCATCGCCAACGTTGCGTTGACATCTACCCCTTCGAGCGATACCTCGATACGCCCTTCCTCCCAGGTTTCCCCACCATTGGTTGTCCGCAGATAGGTCGCAAATTGTGCAACCGCCCACCCATGATTTTTGTCCACAAACGAGAGAGCAAGGATAGGGACATCCACGCCGGTTTCCTGTTTCTTCCAGGTCTCTCCCCCATCAGTTGTGTGAATAATCAACCCGTCTTGTCCACAGACCCAACCATTTTGCTCATCAACAAACTCCACATTATAAAGCGCAACGTCCGTACCGCTCGGTTTTGCTTGCCACGTCTTTCCGCCGTCTGTAGTAATGAGGATCTTTCCTCCATAACCCACAACGACGGCTTTTTCTGCCGACCACGCTTTCACATCGTAAAATTTATCTGCGACAGTGATGAGGCGCGTGTCGAGGGTCACCGGTTTCGGTTCATCGTGACAGGCAGTCAAAACGACTAACAATAAAAACGGTAATATCCGACAAAAAACCCGCATGACCAGTAAGCGCCCTTCAGTAACAAAAAATTTCTCACTTCTGTACCTTCTTGGCTCCTACTTTGCAATGAGCCCGAGATAATGCCACTCCCTCTAGGAGTGAGAAGATGACATGGTATAATCCGCGCAATTTTTTTACGGCTGGTTCGGCGTTGAACGCCGCTGAACCAAGCCAGTGATGCAAGAGAGGAAAGCCATGGCAAAAGCAGACAAAATTATCTACACGAAGACCGATGAAGCACCGATGTTGGCAACCTATTCATTCCTGCCGATCATCAACGCCTTTTCCAAGGTGGCAGGTGTAACCGTGGAATTGCGGGATATTTCCCTGGCCGGGCGGGTCATCGCCGCATTTCCAGAATACCTGACCCCACAGCAACGGCAGCACGATGCCTTGGCCGAACTCGGCGAGTTGGCCAAAACACCCGAAGCCAATATCATCAAGCTGCCGAACATCAGCGCGTCCATTCCGCAGCTGAAGGCGACCATCAAGGAATTGCAGAGCCAGGGCTATAATTTGCTTGAATATCCAGAAGATCCGAAGGACGACAAGGAGCGCGAGATTAAGGCGCGCTACGACAAAGTCAAGGGCAGCGCTGTGAATCCGGTGCTCCGCGAGGGAAACTCCGATCGCCGTGCGGCGCCCTCTGTGAAGGCCCATGCACGCAACCACCCACACAAAATGGGCGCCTGGACCTCAGACTCCAAGACTCATGTGTCCCACATGAAAGGCGGGGATTTCCGCTCGAATGAAAAGTCCATAACCCTACCGGCAGCGACCGAGGCCCGGATCGAGTTCGTCGGTCAGGACGGCAAGGTCACGGTGTTGAAGGAGAAGCTGCCGTTGCTGGCCGGTGAAGTGCTCGATGCCACGTTCATGAGCAAGAAGGCGTTGCGCAAGTTCATCGAAGAGCAGATCGAGGATACCAAGAAGCTGGGCGTGCTGTTCTCGCTGCACCTGAAAGCCACCATGATGAAGGAATCCGATCCGAAGATCTTCGGACATGCCGTGACGGTGTACTACAAGGATGTGTTCGAGAAGCATGGTGAGACGCTCAAGAAGCTGGGCGTCGACCCAGACAACGGCATCGGCGATCTCTACAATAAGATTAAGGCGTTGCCAGATGATCAACGCAAGGCAATCGAAGCTGACATTCAGGAGGTCTACAAGAAACGGCCACCGATGGCGATGGTAAACTCGGACCGGGGAATCACCAACCTGCACGTGCCGAGCGACATCATCATCGACGCCTCCATCCCCCCGGTTATTCGCGATTCAGGTAAAATGTACAATCCGGCAGGTGATATGCAGGACGCCAAGTTGGTGATTCCGGATGCCTGCTACGCGCCGGTCTATAATGAAGTCGTCGAGTTCTGTAAGCAACACGGCGCTTTCGATCCTCGCACGATGGGGAGTGTTCCCAACGTGGGCTTGATGGCACAGGCTGCGGAAGAATACGGCTCGCACGACAAGACCTTCAAAGTGCCAGGCAATGGCACGATGCGCATCGTCGATGCCTCCGGAAAGACCTTGCTTGAGCACAAGGTTGAGGAAGGTGACATCTGGCGCGCTTGTCAAGTGAAAGATGCGCCGATTCAGGACTGGGTGAAGCTAGCGGTGACTCGCGCCAAGGCAACCGGCGCGCCGGCGGTGTTCTGGCTCGACAAGACCCGCGCCCACGACGCCGAGCTGATTAAGAAGGTCAATCAGTATCTGCCACAGTACGATACCACCGGCCTCGACATCCGTATCATGTCGCCGGCAGAGGCGACTCGCTTTTCGCTGGAGCGGATGAAGGAAGGCAAGGATACAATTTCCGTGACCGGCAATGTATTGCGTGACTATCTCACGGATCTCTTCCCGATTCTCGAGATCGGGACCAGCGCCAAGATGCTCTCGATCGTTCCGTTGTTGAGTGGCGGCGGTCTCTTCGAGACCGGCGCGGGAGGGTCGGCGCCCAAACACGTGCAGCAACTCCAGGAAGAAGGCTATCTGCGCTGGGACTCGCTTGGCGAATTTCTTGCTCTGGCCGCGTCATTGGAGCATCTGGCCAAGGCTGGAAACAATCCCGTGGCCAAAATTCTGGCGGACACGCTGGATCAGGCCAACGCGAAGTTCCTGGAGAGTAACAAGTCCCCAGCCCGCAAAGTCGGTCAGATCGACAACCGTGGCAGTCATTTCTACCTCGCGCTCTACTGGGCGCAGGCCTTGGCCGCTCAGACACAGGACAAGAAGCTTGCGGAGCGGTTCACAAAGATTGCCAAGGATCTGGAAGACAATGCAGCGAAAATCGACGCTGAATTGCTCGCCGCGCAAGGCAAGCCGGTCGACCTTGGCGGGTACTATCACCCGGACGAGGCGAAGCTTTACAGGGCGATGCGTCCGAGCCCGACGTTGAACGCAATCATCGATGCGATCGCGTAATCAGGAGTGGTCTCATGTTGTGGCCGGTCTCCTGACCGTGCCACACGTCGCACAAGGCTTTCCTCTCGCCAACAAATGCTTGCCAGCCCCCCAGCAAACCTTTAGCCTGGGAAAAGCGCGAGGAGCTGACTATGTCGCAAATGGTTCTGCCAGATGAATACCGACTCCCTTTCAAGCTCAAAGTTTGCGAGACCAAGCTGACGGAAGAGCAGTTCGTACGTTTGTGTCAAGAAAATCCAGACTTACAGATTGAGCTTACCGCTCAGGGAGAATTAGTCGTTATGCCCCCAACAGGGATGGAGTCAGGGCGACGCAATATCAGGCTTGCTCGTCGCGTAGATGAGTGGACAGAATCTGATGGTACTGGCATTGCTTTCGATTCTTCAACGATGTTTACCCTACCAAACGGCGCCAAACGTTCTCCCGATGCATCGTGGATAAGACGTGCACGTTGGGAAGCTCTTCCCCAAAAAGAGCGAGAAGGATTTGGATTAATCTGCCCCGACTTTGTTGTCGAACTGCGTTCACCAACCGATCGGCTCAAAGATCTCCAAGAGAAGATGCAGGAGTATATCGACAATGGGGTGCGGTTGGGCTGGTTAATCGATCCGCTGGAAAAACGTGTCTACATTTACCGTCCCGACTGTAACGTCGAAATACTCGGCGATCCAGAAACCCTGAGTGGGGAAGCAGTGTTGCCCGGATTTGTTTTACAAGTACGTGAATTGTGGTGACCGGAGCCAATAATGCATTTGGAGAGTGTCTGTCTTCTACAGACGTTAGAATCCAAAAGAAAAAAGCGGTTAGACCTCTGACGGTTCGACCACTTTCTGCGGTGTGAACTGCCACACCTTCAGCTCTGGAGCCAAGCGCTGAGCCTCAGGAGTGACCCACTCACCAGCGACTGCCGCCAAGGTTGGCGTGCCAAGCTTGCTCAGCAACCGAGACCGCTGCTCTGCACGCTGAACATCCTCAACCCCCACACCCCATGAGACTTCCGTTACGACATAGATATCGGTCCCAGTACTCCGGCGCTTCCCCCGATACACCAAATCGGCCAGCGTAATCTCATTGCTCTCGGATGCCGATAGTTTGCCCTCTGCTTCCGCGGCTTCAAGCAAAGTATCCAGTTCCTCAGGGGACAGTAGATGGGGACGGCGAACAACCTGTGTCATGAAAGGGAGTCCACGGCGGGCGTAACGAATTTCAAGACTATCCCCTTTGAGGCGTCCGACATCAACGGCGATACGTTGCACGATATCACTTAAGGTCGTAACCTGAGTAGTCAGGCCATCCACATGTTTTGTAAGGGCAAGAAGCTGCTCTTCGGTACGACGCTGTACTGCCACAAGCGCTTGTACCTGTTCAGGGAGTTGCAAGAGATCATCGGTCAGAATCACTCGTCGCAGTTCGGCCCGCCATTCCGGGTGCGCTTCCAGCAAGCGGATAACCTCGTGGAAATCTTTGATGTCTTGGATCGAGGACTCTTCCATATCTGTGCCGTTCAACGTCCACTGTACCTCCCCCTTCGGGCGAGGTCTACTCAAGTTGGTTGGAAGCGGCGATCTTGCAAGGATTCCATCGCTCAATTACTCAATGAGCCAATTCTTCGAGTAACGTTTTCGCCTCTTGCAAATCTTGCATATCAAAGCCTTCGGTGAACCAGCCATAAATCTCCGCCAGCCACTGCCGGCCTTCGGCCATTTTGCCTTGCGTCTGCCACTGCCGCGCGAGGCTCATCGTCGCACGCAGTTCGAGGGGACTTGGCTTGCTGCTTCTGAGTGATGGCAACCGCCCGGAGAAAGCACGTCTCCGTCTCTGACTCAGGATTGAGAATTTGAGAGGCTTGTAGCTATGACTAAGGACCACAACACCTGGGGGTGGGAGCAAAAGGTCTACTTTCGGTACATTCTCTGGAGGTGGGGTATCAAATCGACACCTTACCTCGCCAGACTCCCGGTGCATTGCCGGAGGGCAGTCTGGAAGCGGAAGTTCATCTACCTATTCATGTCCATACAGGTTCTTATGACTGGCACCGATGAGGGGACTACCGATCGGGGGCACCGCTCTGACTGGCAATCCTTCCACAGCAGCTGGCAACCCTCGTGGTGGGGTCTTCGTCTCAACGTGAATTCCCTCAGCGTCGAGCCCAACTGATTCGACACCCGGAAGCTTCATGAGTGCGTCTCAGTGGCGCTCTAAAATCTTTAGCGCCTCCTCATACGCAATCCCAGCAATGGGAGGTGCCTCCAGTGGAGGGATAGGTTCTGAATACCCAGGAGCGAGACACAAGCGCCAACCGTTCAGTCCCAGAGTCTCCGTAAATCCGTCTGGACAGGTATCCGCCTGCTCTCGTTTCCCACCCGGCCATAAGATAATGACGCCAGGAGGAGGGGGAAGAAGGTTGGGATCTGGGACAGCCGATTGGGGATGACGTTGACACTGGCCCAGAGCAGCATCCCAGTAGGCTTCAGTGCCGCATTGCCTCTCAGCCAAGGGTTCCATCTTTTCGTGTGCTTCAGGGATTAGCGGTCCACTCGCTTCTTCTCCAGACGAGAAAGGAGTAGGTCCGAGAGGGGGCATCGCTCTAACTGGCAGTCCTTCTATTTGTGGTGGTACTTCCGTAGGGTTACTGGTGTAAACAATGATTCCCTCACTATCCATCGAAACTCTATCAGCCCCGGGTAGGTAAATAAGTTCCTGTTCATGACGGCCTAGAATCGTCTGTGCTTGATTATAGGGAACACCTGCCACCGACGGGCGTTCCACAGAAGAAGGGGGATCTGGGGGATCTCCCCGTGACGGTCCTGGTTGTGCCCCGGCATACGTCAATACCAGTACTGTTCCACAACAGGCTGCAATAACAAGGGCTTTCTTCACGTGGCCTCCTGTTGGGTCTGGTGTCGAACTACGAAGAAATTCTGGCGACCACCATAATTCCTAAAAAAGGGAAAAAAGCATATAGAGTAACCAAAATAGCGATTGTATCCGCTCAGCCAACCACATCTCGCACGGACGCTGTCGCCTTTTCTCCGCCATCGTCGCCTGCTACGCTCGCCTCCATGCCCCGCTTCTTTAACACCACCGGCCCCATCAATCCGCAGGATCATTATTGCCTCTCATCGCTAGAGCGCATCAAACTTGTCGAAATTCTGCCGCTGATCGAGCAGAAGAAATACTTCGTGCTCCATGCCCCCCGGCAAACTGGCAAAACGTCTTGTCTGCTCGCCCTCATGAACTATCTCAACACCCAGGACCAGTACTGCTGTGTCTATATCAATGTTGAACTGGCGCAAGCTGCACGTGAGGATGTCGCCGGAGCGATGCGAGGAAAAACTCTATGTGCGCACGGAAACGGTGCGCGGCAAAACCATCACCGTGTGGGGCATGTGACCGCAGCCGGGACGGGGTCCCTTTTCCGAATGGAAGGAAGTCCTCGGTCCTGGATTGCGCTCTGCTGCACTCAGGCTACGGTTACTGACGGCGGCTAATCGCTAATTTGCCTTCACTACCGACTTGCCAAAGGCGACCGGACGGAGCGCTGAGGCAACAGTTCCGGCAGGCTGAAAGAAATAACACTGGTCTTCTGTGCAGCTCGGATATGTCTGACTCCCATTGTCCAGATACCAGTACGGATACGGCTTTTGCGGGATGCCACTCATGATATACCGCCCAAACATGGTCTTCGTGCCTATCCCTGTCCAGGTATTCCCCACCACTGGCAGGACCGTGTATTGGTTAGGATTGACCATGGGGGATTGATTGGTCATAGCTCCCGACGTGAGAGCACTCTTGAAATAGAACGTGCCGGTACTGGGGCGAAAGAACCCGACCCCCACCTGCCCATTCCCGAGCCAATCGCCGGCGAAGGGAATATCGCCAACCTGGGTCCCTGGGGTATTGAAACAGGGATCGCTCAATCCACACCCGTTGAAGTTCCAATCCCCATTATCCAAGAGCCACTCCCCAGTACTGGGCCGAAAGACGCCGACTTTGGTGCCTGTGCCGAGCCCTGGCCACTTCCCCACGACAGGCCGAGAGCCAAAGAAGGCAGGGCCAGTATTAAAGGTGATATTGGGAGCACCCACGGAATTGTCGTTTCGCAACAGAAAACACTGCACGCCAGGAGCACAGCCGGCCATGTTTTCCCGATAGACCCCAATCGTGGTTGAGCCATTCCCATCCCAGTCCCCCGTGACCGGGGTGTCACTGGTGAAGCCGTAGGCCCCCACACACTGGTCTGTATCTTTGGTAGGGGCGCCTGACGTACACCCGTCCCATTTCCCGTTGCCGTTGTCGATGTACCACTGTGCGTTGCTGGTATTGAAGACTCCCAGCGTGTTGTCGTTGACCGTTTGGGTACCATGTAAAGTATCAAACTTAAGCTGATTTTTCGCAGTTATGATATCTGTACCGAATACCCAATTCGGATCACAAACATAACCTACTCCTGGTTGAAAAACCAAATAGCAAGCGTTTACCATCCCTACAAGTCGATCAGCAAGATCGAAAACTGGCGAGCCGCTATCACCTCCAATAGTCGTGTATCCACCGAGTACCTTGTAACGAATTTGGGAATTTAAACGGTACGTACTTCCCCCCATACAGGAAGCAATAATATTGTCAGCTGTCGTATTCACATCTTTGACTTCAAGCAAGAGCTCGTGCGGTGGGCCTATGCTCGATCGCATCCGAACTTGTAACCCCATTAGAGGTAGCTCAGGGATTGGTGTTCCCAAAAAGGGAATCCCACTCCCTGCGTCATGGACTTTCCTATCAGTCGCTAGAGAACCATTACCTTCGTCAAAATCAGAATCCAGAAATGCAGCCCCTACATCCGAGGCATAGAAGTTCGAACCCAGCGGTGTCCAACGTGGTGCCCAACCAACGCTCCCATTGACGCCGCCTGTAACTGGCTGAAGAAGAAGTGGTGAGACCCCATTATTGTAGTGATCGCACTTGTTAAGAGGAAGACTGCTATTACATGGAGGTGTATTCGAGCATGGTCCAAGAAGGTGCGCGGGAAAAATGAGCCACGGTTTTCCATCGGCGAGAGTTATTCCAGTCAGCGTACCGTAACCACCAGCTCCACCACTTCCTTCGGTAAATGCTACTGCGCCATGCATTGGACGGACAAAAGTATTATATGTGTGGCTTAGAGTCTTACCCTCCATCTCTGGCGTAATGAATATTTTTATTGGTAGTCCCTCGATCTCCTTAGGTATGGCTTCCGGGTTATTAGTATAGACGTGAATCCCATCCATTCCTAATCCCACACTGAAGACACCAGGAAGTTGACTAAGCTCTTCGACATGACGGCGATGAATTTCCAGTGCTTTTTCGTACGGAATCCCGTTAATGGGCGGAGACCACAACGGGGGAATAGACTCGGGATTATTCGGGTCAACACAAAAACGCCACCCCCCATATCCGTCCTCCTCTTTAAATCCTTCAGGGCATGAATTTGTTTCTTCTCGTACTCCGCCCGGTTTCAGGACGACCACTCCAGCGGGGGGAGGAAGCAGCTGCGGTCCAAGAGGAGGTGGTTCGGGATCTGTACCACGACATTCTCGAGATACCGGATCCAATTCATAACCAGGAGCGCAGGGTCGCTCCTGTGGTTCCGAGGGCAGCGGACGTTCCACGACTAGCGGTGGATCGGTCGAAGAAGCCGGTGGTAATTGAGACGAGGGGAGGTCTGACTCCAGTGGGCCTGGCTGGGCATTCCGTGCAGACGGAGGAACCGCAAAGAGAGGCAACCCTTCAACAGACAATGGCACGATTTCTGGCTTAAAGGTTGAGACAAGCAGTCCTTTAGCAGTAAAACTTACCGAAAGTGTTCCTGGAAGCGCGTATAACTCCTGAACGTGTCGATCAAAGATTTTGACCGCTTCGTCATACGGAATCCCTGCAATGGGTTGACCCGGTGTAGCCAAGTGAAACTGCTGCGGTGGATCTCCCCGTGAGGGTCCTTGTTGCGCCCCGGCATACGTCAAGACCAGTACGGTCCCACAACATGCGGCGATGACAAAAATTTTCTTCATATGGCCTCCTTTTGACTCTGCCATAGCACTGCACGAAAATTCCCGCCATCAGCATAACTCCTAAAAAAAAGAGGAGAAAATATATGTAGCGCGACAAACCAGGGGGTGCGACGGCTCACCCGCATCCCTCGCTGTCCGGGATGCCGTTGGACGGTCACTCTGTTTCTCCGCTGTGCCGTCTGCCCGCTGCGCCCGGTTCGTTGCCTTGCTTTTTCTCTCCGACCCTCAATAATGACACGCGTAGCCACCGCCAGCATACCAAAGACAATGCGCTATGCACACCGATAGTCTCTTCTACCGTTTGTTTCAGACCTTGCCACAGTTGTTGTTTGCGTTGATTGACCAGCCAGCTGATCACGCCGCACGTTACCAGTTTACGTCGGAGGAACTGAAACAAACTGCCTTCCGTTTGGATGGCATCTTTCGCCCTCCGGACGACCAATCCGATTGGCCAGTGTTTTTTGTCGAGGTGCAGTTTCAACTCGACCCGGAGTTGTACTCGCGCCTGTTCGCTGAAGTCTTTCTCTACCTGCGCCAACACCGTCCAGTGCATCCATGGCATGCGGTGGTGATTTTTCCGACTCGGACGGTCGATCCAGGTCCTCACCTGCATTACAATGTGCTTCTGGAGAGCACTCACATGAGTCAGGTGTATCTCGATGAATGGGCACAACCCCGGCAGACATTGATGCAACGCTTGATCGGGGTCATCGTCGCGGACCAAGCTCACTCTGCCGATGAGGCTCGCGCGGTGCTGGCACAAGCAAGGGATGCTGCGAGGGTAGATGCACAACTGGCAGAAACTGTAGTAAATTTGGTAGAAACAATTTTGGTGTACAAGCTGCCAACATTCAGTCGCAAGGAGATACAAGCCATGCTGGACTTGACTGACACCGATCTGAAGCAGACACGCTTCTATTGGGAGGTTTTCGCTGAAGGCGAGCAAGAAGGGTTGCAGAAAGGGCATCAAAAAGGGCGTCAAGAAGGCCGCCAAGAAGGCGAGAGGACTCTCGTCCTCCGCCTGCTCCAACGCCGTTGCGGTGAAGTAACCCCTGCGCTCAGGGAGCAGGTAACGCGGTTAAGCTTGCCCCAACTCGAAGCGTTGGGTGAGGCATTATTAGAGTTTCAGACCCTGGCCGATCTCGAGCAGTGGCTAACGACGCATGAGCCGGAATAACATGGGCGCTGTTCCCTCGTGTGGGAGCGCGCTGAGTCGCGGATTCGTCGAGGCGCAGGCTGTTGCGCTTCGACGACAGAGAGCCATCAAGGAATCCTAATTGGCTTTGACCATCGACTGATTCCACGCAACCGGCCAATCTGCCGTCCCACCAAATGACGTCACAAAGCACTGATCGCGGCTACAGCTTTGCTGCGCTGGATCGCCATTATCCAAATACCACTGCCCAGTCCCCGGCCGATAAATCCCCACTTTCGTCACGCCTCCCGTCCCGGTCCAGTCCCCCGCCACGGGCCGATCTCCAGTCATGCCCAGACTAAAGAACCGATCCGTTACCCCGCCGTCCCACAATCCATTGCCATTCTTGTCCAAATACCAATCTCCATTGCCAGCTTGATTGATGCGAAACACCCCAATCTCGGTCTTCGCGTCGGTATTCCAGTTTCCGACCACGGGCAAGTCTCCCCCGAGACCGAAGGGATAGCAACGATCACTGCTACACCCATCAAACAATCCGTTGCCGTTATAGTCGAGATAAAACCACCCTTGGCTTCCCCCTGCCCCTGGACGAAAGACGCCAATCTGCCTACCTGTCGCTGACGGGTTCCACTGGCCGCTCACTGGACGGTCGCCCGCAAGGCCAAACGAGGGACACTGGTCGGTGGTGGTGCTTTGTTGCGCGCCACACGGATCACTCCGGCCATTCCCATTGTCCAACCGCCACCCCCCGCCCTGAAAGACTCCCACAGTGTTGTCATTGACCGCCGTCGTATACCAAGTGTCGAAGCCTAATACACTTTTGATTACCGAGGCACGCGTTCCTCCTCCTTCCCCACATGTAACACTAACCCAATTTATCATACCAACGATGCGCCCATTC
>JBFWXH010000121.1:0-20946 GCA_050187625.1 Binatia bacterium | reverse complement strand
CATCTGCCTACCTGCCAGGAGGTCCGCCGACAAGACCACCGTTGGTGCCGCTCTTGTGGTGAAAATGCCTGAAAAGACAGGACTATCACGACAAGACTCCTCGTAACCTGTCAACTTTGAGTAATAAGCCGCTCATAACTCTGATCACTGTGCCGCGCCAAAGCGCATACACGCACGCTATGGTCGTCAGCTTCGAAGAAAAACACGCGCTCGTCGCGGTGTCCTTTGGGAAAAATTAGACAATCGCAGTTGCGCACCCGGTCTGCGTGACTGATACGTAATTCACGCAGGCGCAATTTGGCAAAGGTGCGATCAAACAGTTCTCGGACGCTGGGCTCAACGTCATTGTAGGTTTGTTGCGCTGCTGATGAGAGCAAGAGAGGCACCGATGCCGCTTGCTGCACACGATTGAGGTAGGCTTCATAGAACACCTCGCCTGTCGGCGATAGTAGGGTACAGCCTTCTTCTTCTGTCAAGAGCAAGCGAATATCTTCAGGCAACCCCCGCAGGCGTGCATCCACATCCGTGGTTGGGCGGGTTTCAGCGAAGATCCACTCAAAGAACTCCTCGTGATCCGCTAGCAACGAGTAATCCCAGCTAATTGGCGTCGGGGGCATTTCGATGATGTCATGGAAAGCCTCGTGGATGTAGTAAACAGGCACATCAAACAACAGCCCTACCAGCGTCGCATAAGCGATCTCCGCCTTGAATCCGCCTGTGGCATTGACTAGCACCTCGCGATTCTGTTGTCGCTCGCGCTGTATCAAGTTAATCAGCGTTGCCACTAATGACCGCAGCCCTCGCATTTTGAAGCGACTTTCGGTGTAGGTCAGGTCCGACACTTCATGTAAGTCGGCTTTATAGCCTTCACCCTCATAGTGCCGTTGCAGCGTCTCCGCGCACCGTTTGCCTTCTTCCGTGTGCGAGTGCAAGAAAATGATGCGGTCACTGTCCTGCAACAGACGTGAGAGCGAGTTTGTCTCAGCACTTACCTTCTCAGGCAACGTATGGCGAATGTAGTTGGCGAGTTGCTGGTCACTCAGCTGCTCCACCTTCAAATCTCGCTTAGCATTACCAAGTAGCGAAGTGCCGACTGTAGTGAGAATGGTGCGCATAATTCACCTCTCTTTTGGCGTCAACTGTACCCACCCCATTGGCCACATTGGTGCTCCTCTGTTGTAGGCGATACGTCGCGTGTGGGGGAAGAGCCCATTAAGGTCTAGCTGATGGGTCTTTGGGTTTTCACCGAGCCGGTAGCGCTGGCGTAATTGTTTGAAACCGTCCGGGCCTAACTGGGTTCGTAGCAGGTCACCAGCAGTTTTGACTTCCCATCCACTGCCCCATCCGATATTGAGCAAGAACGCTTCTTTAGGCAATCTACTCAAGGTCATTTCTAAGTCAGAGTAAAAATCACGCAGTATGTCTAAGCCATACTTTGTGTAAAAGGCTTTTTCGGACGCAATGATGGTGCGAGCATAAGCCTTGCACGTCTGTGCCACTTCTTGTACGGCATGTTCCTTCGCACCGCGAAAATGCAGGTCACGATCAGCAATGTTGCTGAACAGAAAGTCATCTATCCGAAGGTTTAGTTGCAACGTCGCACCAGGAGTCAACCACTCAACAAAGACTTTGTATTCACCGTTTTGTTCTCGCTTTTCTACAAGACGGCTCCCTCGCAAAGTGTAAGTCCAGACTAGTCCAACAGCCAAACGCTCCAGACCCACAGATTCCGTATCGCTTACCTGTAATACGCGCATAAGGTCGTGGTTGGGGTTGATTCCCATGACAAGCCGATCGATGGGGTCATCAATAGTGCGGGGGTTAGGGTCGACTCGATTGCGTCGCCAGTTCCATTCTGCGAACCGTTCAAAATCAGAGCGCTGCAACCTGTCTACTCGCTTGTTCAGCGCACGATGAAGAACATCGCTCAGGGCTTTTGCCCGTTCATTGCCAAAAGTTTGAGCGACAGCACGTTCATGGGACTGAGGGTCTGAGTATTTACGGTTACCGCCTTCCATCTTATCAAGTGCCTGCAATAGCTCGAATGACTGAAGGCGCAGAGCGATATAGTCTGCTACTCCTTGAAATAAGCGGCTGTCTCGTTTGAGCAAAGACCACAATATCGCCGTCCGTATCGCACCCTTGACCGACGAACCAGGAAGGTAGGGCTGTTTGTGTACGTTCTTCATTGCTTCACGAATAAGAGTCTCTTCAGGATCTTGCGAGCAAGGCAAGATATACATGGCGACGTCTAACGGCACGATGTTTTTGTCCCGCAGCCACATCGCCCAGGAGAAATCGCGACTGTTCATTGCCCTGGCCAACTCGGTGGCGTTCACGCCACGCGCTAGCACCTTGTCCAGATCGATGTAATGCCACTGGCCATCGTGATACACACCGTCAAATTTGCTGAACTGCGTTCCTGTTCCGACATGGACGGGGCTGAGACAGGTCACCGTGTATGTTGTCGTTGCCATCACGTTTTCACTCCCACCGGGAAAGCAAAGCCGTAACGCCAGACATCGTGTGGGCAGGCATCAGGTTTCACATTGACCAACCGTCCGGCACGAGGCTTAAATTTCCCCACTAATACCGATCCTTCGGTGAACATCCAGACCATTTTGCGTCGCAGGTTGCTTGCTTCGGGAGAAGTCACCCACCCACGGCGAGGCATCAGCTCGTACGCCGCCCCATCGCTCGTAAGCTCATCAACTTGCCTCACACCTTGTGGGCACACCGGCGACAGAGTAACAAAACGTGTAGAATCGTTGATACCAGGCAGCGGTTCCTCGATTGGCCCCTCCATGCTGAACAACCCTCGTCCCGCCCCACGTTCACCGCCTAGCCCCGTATCTCCAAGAACATGTAGTACCGCTTCGAACTTGCGTCGTAGTTCATCACCATGATCACGATTGAAGTCCACGGCGAACCACAACCCAACACCTTCAGCAAACCGCACCTCTCCGAAGTGCCAGATCTCCGACGCTGAGGTGATGCGGTCGAGCGTTACACGCGGAACAACGGCGGTCTTCCACAGCACGATTTCGCCCGATGCGTCATCTGTCCAGTCCTGAAACTGTTTCTTCTCCTCCGCTGTTACCCACATTACTTCGCCATTGACACAATCTTCTTTGCGAAACGTCAGGTTTTCCTTATTGACCATTCCTGCAAAGACAGGTGCGGATACGAACCGTACCCGCTTGAATGCCTTGAGGTCAGTATCCTCAACATGAACGTTCGACGACGGCGTTAGCAGCTTCGGAAAGAACCGTACGCTACTTGTGGAAGGGAACGCTGAACTCAGAAAGAACGGTTCGCTACCACTCTCGTCATCGGTAAACCAATCCAGCACGTCTTGACGTAGTGAGTCTACACCGTAGAGTTCTCGCCAGGCCGAGCAGATAGCGCTAAAGAGCGTATCAGCAGGAATGTACGGGCGCGTCACTTCCAGTCCTACGCCACGCTCGCCTATGTGTAGCGGCGAACGGAAAGTGAGGTGATAGGTGGAGAAAGTAGTCATTCCTATCGCCCTCCGATCGCTTGCTTGATCTGCAGTGTGTAATCAGTGGTACGGAGGTCAGCTACGGTCAAGCTTTTACCGAGTTCCACAGGCTTTGCTTCAGGCTGTCCTTCGTAGTAGTCGCGTGATTTGAAGGTGACGGTAAGATTGCGAAACTTGATTTTGCCCGAACCTCGTGACCCTTGCCCTCCAAGATAATCATCTTCCAATATCTCCATTGCCTTGAACACTTGTCGCAAGAGCTTGACATCTGTATCACTGCCAGAGCCGTTGAGGCTGTATATGCTAAACACCATTTCACATGGAGCGAACACAGTGCCCGCAGGTACACGCTCGTGCTGACGCGGCACCGCCGCTGAGGTAATACGATCAATGACCACTTCCGTCTTTACTTCGGTGAACGGTAAGCCTGCCTTTTTAGCACGCAGTTCTTTAGCAGCGTCAGAGGATAAATAGACATCCCGGACAATCAGACGTGCAGGCTCAGCAAAAGTTTGTTCACCAGGCAGACCAAACACTTTACAAACAGGACACTTCTCATAATCTTGAGCAGTTTTGCAAATGTGAATACGGACTTGTCCGATGGACTGATTCAAGTTTGTGGGAGTGTGTCGGTCCAAAAGAGATCGCAGCTTGCCGCGCAGCGACGAACCAGGGATGTACGGTTCTTGAGAAACTGGATGACGAAGCACGGGCAAGTCTACACCACCAATATCCAAACCCCCGGTCATCCCACCAATGTGCAATCCAGTAACGGCTTCGATTTCGCCTGTAACAACAATCTTTCCTCTTAGGTGGATGTTCGACATAGATTGTCCTCCTCTTATCTCCCACCGTGTGCTTTATGGTAGGCAAGGATAGCTTCAAAGAAGTCCGCAAAACGTTGGAACCGGCCAGCATCTTCACCTACGGCCTCAATGGCCGTTGTGAGTACGTCTCTCAGTTCTTCAGCAGCCCTATGACCATCTCGTTTCGCAGCGTAGGCAATTTTTGGCTTAAGCAAGATAAGTTCGTGGTAGGTGAATCCACTCATCTCCATCTGTTTCACTGTTCCATAGATGTTACGGATATGGGACGAGGACACATCACGAGCAATGTGTTTCCCGAACGATTCAGCAACTTGCACCATTAGTTTGCTATCGCTGGCGATGAGTTTTTTTATGTCATCATCTGTAATATCGCGTCGCTGCCCGCCGATTTCCACGTTGCGCAGTATGGTTGGCATCCTCTATTCCTCCCGTGTCAGTAATGTCGCCCAACGAGCAAGAACGTGCAGGATGGAAATAAGTCCATTTCGCTCTCGCACTATCGCTTGCTGGAGTTCGTTGATCGTGTCCTTATGATCCTTGTAGCGTTCTCCAAAGCGGCCAAGTTGATAGGCCAGTCGCCATTGCCATTTGTCGTACTGCACCATCTCCTCCATCTGCTCTAAGGTGATTTCTCCCTGCCGATGCAACTTGTGTTTATGTGTACCGTTTGCGCTATAGAGCGCGGCAATTTCTTTCAGCCGTTCCAGGAAACTCTGCGGCAGTGCAACGATAGCACCTTCAGGATTGAGCATTTCCAACAGTTTGTCCTTCCAGCGTGCTACTTCTTCGACTCGTTCCCACCCCGTAGCCGCCTGCAGAAAGCAGAGTGCATCTTTCGGATGTCCACCGTTTGCCCGTGTAAACTCCTTGGCTTGGTCGTCCAGTGCATGCTTGGCATCGTTGGCAAGCTGGTAGAGCGGGAATTTCTGGTGCTCAATAGCGATGCCGCCAGAAAGGGTCACGTGGTCGCCGCCAACAAATCGGCGGAAGTCATCGCGAATTTGTCTTGCCAACTCAGGCAAGACACTCCATGCGCCAACGATAAACAGATCATCGCCGCCAGCATAAATGAGATAGAGCCGGTCCTTGTCGCCCTCCTCGAAACGATTGTATTGGCGACACAGTTGGGGCACCCACCCTTCAAAGAAGAGCCGTAGCGATTCGCTCAGGGTGCTCATACGTGAAATCGTGGCGTGCTGACCCAGGCCTTCTTTGAACACATCACCCAGACTATCCACATCCATCCGGAGTACGCCCAACCATTTCACTCCCTCTGAGGCTTCAGCAAGGTCGCTGAATTCAGCGATGACGACGTTTCCTTTGTTATCGTGTTTCAATGGGGTTGCGTTTGCCAATAAGCGGAAGTCGAAACTCACGGGCAAGTCTCCCCAACGAAACCGTTGCTGCACCTCGTCGTTCAGGAAATTCGTTGAGTCGAGCGTATAGACCGTCCCTGCTATTGCACCGCCGGGCTTACGAGGCAGTGCCTCTCCTTCGTGCACAAGCCATACTTCAGCTCCGAACGCCCTTAGGACGTCATACCATGCGCTTTGTTCGGGTGGTTGTGCCTCGGGGGTGGTGAAAACGACCATGTGCGTTGGGTTACGCAAGTGGCGACCAAGTTCTTCAAACTGGCGACAGTGCTGGCATTTGCGTACCCCTTCTTCCACTTCAAGGTGGCCTTCATTGTGGCAGACTTGGCAGGTGTCTTCCGCCGTCGTGCCGCGCTGTTTGGCGTCGAACAGGTCATGCATCAAGGCGTCGCTTCCGAGGTCGTACCATTTACGTTGCTTACGTTCGTTCACCTTGCGTGAGACCTCTCCCCACTTGCTAGCAAAGGAGTTTCCACCAGCTTCCTCTTCTAGAAAATCTAGAGCGGTAATGGGAACGAAATCTACCGTGAGTGACAAGTCGCCCTTGTGGGCTCTCCAAAGCTTCTGAGCGATTTGCTGCCGCAACGTATCCAACCGCTCTTCCGTTTCGCTGTACGGCAGCAAGAGGTAAAAGTGACCACCACCAGCAAACAGCAAGTTGGTCGGCAGTAAATGGAACTGTCGCAGAATCCAGTCCGCAATCGCCTCAGTGAGCAGTTGGAGATAAAATGAACGTCCGCGTAACCCACGCGCCGCTCCGCTACTGGTCAGCAGGTAGAGAAAGTCCTGTGTGCCCGAAATATCGCCTTTGACAAGCGCACACAGGTTGCGGTCTGCCGCACCCTTCTCCGCCGGAGTCAGCTGTTCCTTCTTGAACAGGTTGATTAACGCTGACAGAAGCGTTTGGGTCTCTTGTTCCTCTAGTCCTTCTCTCACTAGACAAGCCGCGATTGCTGCTGTCGTCTTCAAATGATGATAAAGCGAGACATCAGGAATGATATTGCGGCGTGTGTCAGAAGGAATAGCCCAAGTAAACTTGCGAAAAATAGCCAAGAGCGTTGGAAAGTCATGCTGCGGCACGCGGGCTACATGTTGAATGAAATCTTGCCACAAATTTCCGTAAGCTTTCGCCGAACCAGAAACATCCCGGCCAGGAATTAACGCTTGCTGGTCGAGCGACAATGCGACGAGACTCTGATACAGAGCAACATCGGCTTTCCTTCCCTCTAAACGTGACAAAACAGTGCGGAGTACACTCTCTGCTCGTCCGCGTGCACCTTCTTCGTCACCTTCCGCTTCGGCGCGTTCGTTAGCAGAAAGTCGATCAGCTAGAGCAACAAGCAGTTCATCGGGAAGAGAGGGGTTATGATGTTTAAGCACAAGCCGGCGTAGCGTTTGTATGTCACCAGTCCATCTGGACATGGAGTCGTCCACAAAAAGAGCACTAAACGGCTCGTGGCTATATTTCGCTTCAGCACGGTAACTGTATGCCCATGATGGCAACGGCTCAAACGTACGTTCACGGAATTTGCCGATATCATGCAGCAGTGCGGCTAACCACAAAATTTGTGTGTCATACAGGTTCATGAAATCCCCAAGTCATCAGTGAGTCTCTGCTTGAATTTCATACTTCCCTAACCCAAAACTGGTTCCTTTGCCGACGTGGATGGCTTCACCTAGCCGCAATAGCGGCAGAAAGGGATGTAGGTTGCCACGGTAAGTGACATGCCCGACCACACCGCCCATTTTCATGCGCGCATCTTGCCGTGCCGAGTAGCGTTCCCAGTCGTACCAGCGCAGGTTGCTGTCCGCTGTCTCAATCTGCTCGGCAGCCGCAATCAGAGCGCGAAAATCCAAGTCGAGTTCGGTGCCGCAGTGAAAATAGCTCAGGTTCGCTACGCGTCGGAGCAGCACCCGTATCAGTACGTGAAAATCTACAGCTGTGGTCAGGGCCTCGCCATAGACAATCCGTGTTGGTGTCACAAAGCGCACAGTTACAGAGGGCAAAGAGGAAAGGGCAAAGGGAAAAGTCGGAAGATCTTGTACTGAGACGGAGCGATAGGTGTTCCGGAGCGTTTTCTCGGCGCCGCTATAAATCTCCACCTCTTCACCCTCCGGCGAGCGCCAGGTGACCGAATCCACCGCGAACCGTCCACGGCCTTTGCCCAAGCCGCGCCGTTCGCCGAGCCGCTCGAAGGTATAGATGAAGTACGGTAAGAACTCTGCCCCTTTGCCAATGAGCGTGATATCAACAGGCAACACGTCTCCGGGTCGGTAGAGGGTTGTCTCTTCGAGGGGCGGTAGCAGCACAAAAGGGTGGGGCGCAGACGTATACTTGCGCATGCGCGTTGTCCCCTCGGGAATGGGCGTGTCAAAGACATAGGGAAATGCGCAGCGTGTGCGTAATAAACAGCGCGCGCAGTCCCGATGCTCAACCACGCAGACCGTCTCCTTGAAGACCGTGCCGAATCCTCCACGGAAGGTTGAGCCCTTGTAGGGCGGGAGCACGAGTGGATCACGTGCCCGCAGAGTCAGACCTACGCGCAGCACTGTCAACGCTGCAAGACTTTCTGTGAGTGTCTTCATACTGTCCTCTTTGTGAGTCCTCGTATCGTGCCATATGCAAAGATGGGGAAAAAGAGAAAATCCATGGCAGCAACCTTATTGCGCTGGCAACGTTGCCAGCGCGGCAAACTGTATGAGGGGCTTGCGCAACGAGATGGTATACCGTGCCGCGTGTCCGCGTCGCGGCCCCAGCCTCGCGACAACATAGGGAGAGCTTGCATCTCCCAAGACTCTGCGAACTTTCGCTTTGATCCGGGCGCACACTTGCAGAAAGCGCTTTTTGCCTTCTTCGTCCTCTTTGGCCCACCACCGCAATTGCTGTAAGCGGGGGTCGCGTGTCCCCCCGTCTGCGGCGATCGCTTCGAGCGTCGCAATTGTGTCGAGGCTGAGGAAGTCGGCAGCTTGGACAGTGCATTCCTCGCACCCCGCGCAATCGGGGGCGCACTGCGCCTGCAGCTTCTTCCGTGCAGTAAAGGAATACAGAGCGAACTCTAATCCTGTCAAAGGAACGCAAGCCTGCCCAATACAGAGCTGGCGTCGTGTCTGATCGATCGTCAGTGGAGCCAGGGTCGTGAGTACGTCTACTTCCTGTTGACTCTGCGCGACCAGTGCCGCGTAGGTCAGATCGCTCCGCTCTCGGAGCACTGGGAGTTTATGCCCGAGCAGCACGATCGGCACCTCGGCGACCGTGACCGTTGCCGCACGACTGGAGATCGGGCCATGCGGAGTGGAAAACGACACCCGTCGCCGTGGGAGGTAAAAGAAGTCCGGATGATTTTCTAATACGGGGGGACTGACCAAGACATGGGTCAAGCGATCTTGGGGGCGTCCGTAGAATTGTAGCGCCAGGCCGAGATAAAGGCCCATCGTCTTTCGCCCACCGGCCATCGAGGCATAGAGACGACAGCCCGTGTCTGCGGTCAGGGCCCGGACTTTCGCGAGGATGTGATCCGCCGCGGCGGCATTATCCGCGTCGGTGCGAATATCAGACAACGGACTCCCGTGCGCATCGCGCAGCACGTCAACTGTCTCTTCGCTGAACCGAATCGTCGTGACATCGAGTTGATAGTCCCGACAAAAACGAAAGAACTGGCCGCTGCGGGGTGTAAGTAGGCGCTGACAAATCAGCTCTTTTCCCTCACTCGTCGTCAGGACGTGGATCTCGTCGGGGTGAATCGCGGGACGGTGCTGGCCGACAAAGAAATAGAGGGTTTCGGTGATAATTTGCGGCGTGCGACCGCTGACAAAAAAGAATAGTGTCCGATCGGAAGGTGTAGTCGCCATTGGCCGAGCGCTCCTGCCGCCCAACTCACATGCTGCTACGAGTCATACACTGACCGCTACGCTACTCGGTGGAGAGGAGAATCACTCACGTGTCCCAGCTGCGAAGGATTCCCAAGTCTCATAGTTTCCCCCATTCCCCTTTTTGCTGACAGTCTTCTCAGCATAGCAAAATGAAACGACAAAGAGCAAAATTGCCCTCGCACAGCGAAATAACGACGTCTTTCGGTGGTGATTTTGGCCTATGACTAAAGAGGCCCTCGCGCTCCGCGCACAGCCAAAGCGGCGTCGCCGTCCGCTGCAGTCTATAGCCGCTCTTTGCTCTTGCAGTCTCAGCGATTTTCATCCAAAACTCTGTGCCATGACATGGCAACCAGAAATCGAGGAAATCGCCAAGCGACGGCAGCGAGCCCTGCAAATGGGTGGGGAAGAGAAGATCGCCAAACAGCATGCCCAGGGCAAGCTGACCGCGCGTGAACGGATCAACCGCTTACTCGACCCGGACTCGTTTACCGAGCTTGGCATGTTGGCAACCCACCAGAGTCAGCGCCCGGAGATGCAGGGGCTCTATACCGCCGCTGATGGAGTCATCATGGGATATGGCCGCATCGACGGACGTGAGGTGCTCGTCGGTACCGAAGACTTCACCGTCATGGGCGGATCGGTTGGTCAGACTGGAATCATCAAACGCGAACGGGTCCTTGAGTTGGCCCATCAAACCAAGGTTCCGGTTATCTGGCTGCTGGATGGTTCGGGGGCGCGGGCGAACGAGTGGGTGCGTGGCGGCTGGGTTGGTGGCCGGCATTTTGTTTTGATGTCGCATCTCTCTGGCATCGTGCCGCAAGTGGTGGCGGCAATGGGGCCGTGCGCTGGTGACCCGGCGCTGATGGCACCGCTAGCTGACTTCGTGGTAATGGTCAAAGGAACCAGCATGCTGGCTGCCGGTGGACCGCCGGTGGTTGAAGCGGCAATCGGAGAAAAGGTCTCAAAAGAAGAACTGGGCGGCTCGTTTGTCCACTGCCATTTGAGTGGAGTGGGAGACAATGAAGCTGAGAATGACGAAGAGTGTTTGCAGATCATCCGCCGCTACCTCGGCTATTTCCCGACCAATGTCTATCAACTGCCACCACGCGTGGAGTCTCAGGATGACCCCGAACGGCGTGACGACGCGCTCTTGTCGATTGTCCCCCGCAACCGTAAACGACCGTATGACATGCTGAAAGTGATCCGCCATATTGTCGATCTCGATTCGGTGTTCGAGATCAAACCGCACTATGGCCCCTCGGTCGTGACCTGTCTGGCGCGCATGGATGGGGAAGTCGTTGGCCTGATCGGCAACCAACCTTTGCGACTCGCGGGCATTATCGATGGTGCTGCCGCGGACAAGATGACGCATTTTATCCAGTTGTGCGATGCGTTTCACATCCCGCTGATTTTTCTCTCTGATGTCCCTGGGTTCATGACCGGCAGTGTATCGGAGAGAGAAGCAACGTTGCGGCGCGGACTGCGCATCGCGTATGCGATGTCGTTTGTGACCGTACCAAAGGTGTCGGTGGTGTTGCGCAAAGCCTACGGTATGGGCGCGGTGGCTATGTGCGGTCATCAAATGGGACAAATTTTGACCTTAGTGTGGCCCTCTGGTGAGTTTGGTGCCCTGCCGGTGGAAGGCGGTGTCAGTGCGGGTCATAAGAGTGCACTCGAAACGGCAGGTAATCAAGATGCCACGCGGCGCGCTCTGGAAGACTATTACAACCAGTTCGGCAGTCCGTTTTCGACGGCGGAGACATTTAATTTTGATGACTTGATCGATCCCCGTGATACCCGCCCCTTGATTATCCGGGCGTTACGGGCCGCACGCGCGGGCAATACTGCCCCGCTCGGACCGAAAACGCGCCACGGAATTATGCCGTAGTGGCGAAGGGGTTAGGAGTTCGGCGTTAGGACTTGGGCGTTAGGACTTGGAGATTGGAGAAGACGGCGGAGGGCTGCGAGCTCGGCTTCGACTCGCTCGAGACGTTGGAGCATTTCTTGTTGTGGATCGTGGTGCAGATAGCCGTGCTCTAACAACGCAATAAAGTTGCGGGCAACTTCGTCAGCGGAGAGAAGGCCAGCCGGTTGATACCATTGATACATCCAGTTACACATTCCCAGCAAGGCAAAGGAGACCAGCTTGGCAGGGAGCGGGGCGAACCGTCCGGATTCAATGCCTTCACGGATGACGCCTTCAATTAGCTCATCGTAGGTGCGCCGTTCCGCCCGAGCCCGGCGTTCCATATCGGCAGGCAGGCTGCCTTCTTCGCTAAAAAAGACGGTCAGAAAATTGCGATGGTCGGCCATCAGCCGTACCTGGTGACGAATGACTTGCCGTAGTTTCTCTTCGGGCGAGATGGGCTGTGTACAGATTTGTTGGAGGCCACGTTGAAAAATCGCGATCGTACGTTCAAAGACGCGAACGAGAAGCTCTTCCTTACTGGGGCAATAGCGGTAGAGCGTCACGCGAGAGATCCCCAAACGCTCGGCGACGGTTACGAGGGTTGTGGCTTGGTAGCCGTGTTCGCCAAAACACGCCGCCGCTGCTTGCAGAATTTCTTCTTCACGTAAGGCGTGCTTGCGTTCTCGACGCTGTCCTTTCTTTGCTGCCATGCCCTTTGCGCTTACTGGATTCTGGGAAGTGGCGCAAGCGCTCTTTACTCCCTGGCAAGAATTCTTCACTCTGAAGTAATTACGTCTAAGAGAAGGGGTGGTGTATGCCACGGAAGAAGGTTGAAAAAGAGAGTGTCTTAGTGTTAGGTGGAGCCCGCGCCGGGAAGAGTGCCTATGCCTTGCAGCGCACCTTGAAGTGGCCTGGCAGTTTAGTCTACGTTGCGACAGCCGAAGGCAAAGACGAAGACATGAAAGCCCGTATTGCAGAACATCAAGCCCAGCGGAGGAGTCAACGGTGGACAACGATCGAAGAGCCTATTGACGTAGTGTGGCAGTTGAAAGAATTGGATGACAGCATCGGGGCAGTTATTCTCGACTGTGTGACTCTATGGGTCTCGAACGCCTTGCTGAAAGGACAGCGCGTTGAACTCGAAAGTCAGGTCGCCGAACTTGTCGAGGAGATTCCTCTCTTCTCTTTTCACTTTCTTGCTGTGAGTAACGAGGTCGGTCTGGGCTTAGTGCCAGACACTCCGATCGGACGTGAGTACCGTGACTTGCTAGGGAAGGTGAACCAGCAACTTGCCAGCGTGTGTAAAGAAGTCCTGTTCATGGCGGCCGGGCTGCCGATGAAACTGAAAGGATAACGGCTACCCGGTGAGGAGCCCTGCTTCATGAATCTACTCGATACAACCCTCAACCAAATCGGTCCGCTCGGTACGACCTTGACTGGTCGTATTCAGGCGCGACTGGATTCGCTTACCAAACCGCGTGGAAGTTTGGGACGCCTGGAAGAAGTCGCGTTGCGCTGTGCGTTAATTGCCGGACACGAACATCCGCAGGTTCATAACAAAGTGTTAATCGTCTGCTGTGGGGATCATGGAGTCTGCGACGAGGGAATCAGTGCCTATCCCCGCGCTGTGACCGCGCAGATGGTCTATAACTATCTGCGCGGTGGAGCAGCAATTTCGGTGCTTGCGCGACAACTGCAGATAGCATTGCACGTCGTTGATCTTGGCGTTGATCATGATTTTGCTCCTGACCTGCCAGGTCTCATGCAGCGTAAGGTCGCGCACGGGACGGCAAATTTCACGCAGCGACCGGCAATGACCCGAGTTGAGGCTCGGCAAGCCGTCGAAACGGGAATTGTGGTTGCCTCAGAAGCTGTCCGTACTGGTGCGCAACTACTCGGCGTAGGAGAAATGGGGATTGGCAATTCAACGGCAGCCGCGGCGTTGTGTGCCGCGTTAAGTGGGAGAAGTCCAGAAGAGTTCACGGGCTTTGGCGCGGAAGTGAGTGAAGCGCGGAGACGGCACAAAGTCGCGATAATCCAGCGTGCGCTTGACCGCCATCGCCCCGACCGGACCGACCCGCTTGGGATTCTCGCCAGTGTCGGGGGGTATGAGATTGCTGGCATTACCGGTATCTGTCTCGCAGGTGCGGCCTTGCGCGTCCCCGTCGTTGTCGATGGTTTCATCGCGACTGCCGGCGCCTGGGTTGCCTGTGCGCTGCAGGCGGCGACGAAAGACTGTCTCCTCTTTGCCCATCTTTCATCCGAACAAGGACACCGACGAGTGCTTGACGTGCTCCAGGTGAAGCCGTTGTTAGACCTCGGTATGCGTCTCGGAGAAGGGACCGGTGCTGCCTTAGGTATGGGCATCATCGATTCAGCAGTTCGACTACTCAACGAGATGGCGACGTTCACTGAAGCCGGGGTGACAGATAAAGGGTGAGGCGCGGCAATCTCGTGGAGAGGGGAAAAGAGGAAATAAACATAAAACGTGAAACGTAAAGCGTAAAAAGGCAGCCTGGAACTTGGAACTCGAGACCGGAAAGCGCATGGCGTGGACTGCGACTGTACATGAACACACGTTCGTTATGACATTTCCTGAGCTGTACCGTGTCCTGAGCTGGGCTCCGCTCGGGGCTGGGTTGACCGAAGCTCGCACTGTTCTCAACCATCAGGTGAATGTCAACGAAGTGCCCTCCTTGGAGCCGGAACTTTTTTTGCAAGTGTTAGCCGAGCGCTTGCAACTCCCAGGCCCTGTTGTGGGCATGATGACCGGGGTGTTGATGGAACGGTTGGTACGGCAAACGGTTCACACTGAAAATCTGACCATTGAATGCTTTGCCACGGTGGGCTTGAGTAACGCGCTGGCGGTGGGAGAGGTCGCAACCTATGAGGAAGTGCCTGGGACGATTAATCTGATTGTGGCGATGAATCGCTCGCTGCTGCCCGCAACGATGGTCGAGGCCGTGCAGATTGTGACCGAGGCAAAGGTCCGGGCGTTATATGAAGCAAGGGTGAAAAGTATGGTATCCGACGCGCTGGCAACTGGGACCGGGACCGATTGTGTTGCGATTGCCTGCCCGACCGGCGAACCCGCGTATCGCTATTGTGGGAAACATACGAAACTCGGCGAGATGATCGGTCGTATGGTATTTGACGCTGTAAATGTAGGGATACGGAAAACCGGAATCGGCTCGTCTAGTGAATCTAAGTGGGTTAGGACGCCCATAGACGATTGATGGAGGCTGTACTTCTCTTACTTCTGGCTTTTCTCCTGGATAGCCTGGTTGGTGACCCATCGTGGTGCCCGCATCCGATTCGGGGCATCGGCAAGAGTATTGCGATGGGAGAGCAATGGCTTCGCCGGATTCCGGCCTCCTCGCGCGTCGAGGTCTGCCGCGGTGCGGTACTCGTGGGTGCTGTTGTTGTCGGCACCTACATTGGAACAGCGATGTTCCTGTCTCTGTGTACAACGTTGTCGTGGTGGATGGGTTATGGGCTGGAAATTATGCTTGGCTCACTGTGTCTGGCACGGCGGAGTCTCAAAGAGCATGCTGAGGCAATTTACCAGCCTCTGGCGGCGAGCGATGTGGCGACTGCACGGACAATGCTTGCCCGTATTGTCAGTCGCGAAACCACGGATTTGTCCGAGGCGGAGATTGTCCGGGGCGCGGTGGAATCGGTGGCAGAGAACAGCTCGGATGGTGTGATGGCGCCACTGATGTATCTTGCTCTTGGTGGGGTTCCGCTCGCAATGACGTATAAAGCCATTAACACGTTGGACTCGATGATCGGTTATCGCACCGAACGCTATGAATATTTTGGAAAAGTTGCCGCGCGACTCGATGATGCCGTAAATTTCCTCCCTGCACGACTCACGGCCGTTGTTCTGGTGGTGGCCGCATGGATATTGTCGCGTTGGGGCTACGCGTATCATAGTGCAGCGGCGTGGCAGATGCTGTGGCGTGATGGACACAAACATGCGAGCCCCAACGCGGGCTATCCAGAAGCAGCAATGGCAGGTGCGCTTGGCGTACAGCTGGGGGGATCCAGCCGCTATTTTGGCAACGTAGTGACGAAACCGACGCTGGGGGACCCGCACCGGCCTCTGACGCCAGAGCATATTCCCCAGAGCCTTCTCTTGCTTGATTGTGCCAGCGGGATTGTGTTGCTTGGCGGTGTTGGCCTCGTTCTGTTGTGCGGTTGATCTCGGAGTGCAAAAGAAGGGAACTACACAGGCGTGGGAGAACAGAAGCCCAGGAACGAACAACAAAAACGTCGTGCTGTCCGGAGCCCACAGTCTGTGTCCCGTGTGGTGACCCCGCATGGAGGCAACATCTACGCCATCGCCAGAGCGCATGGCATCCAACCGGAGGGGGTACTCGATTTCAGTGCGAGCATTAATCCTTTGGGATGGCCACCCGGTGCCGCACGTGCCTATCGTCAGGCCAGTAGACGAATTGCGCATTATCCTGAGCCCTACGCGGAAACGCTGACTTTAGCACTGGCAGAGTATCATGGGCTTGATCCCGCAGCCGTACTGGTGGGAAATGGCTCAACGCAATTGATCTACTTGCTTGCCCGCGTGCTTTCCGCCCGCCGCGTGCTCTGTGTTGCCCCGCTGTTCAGTGAACATGTGGTTGCCTTTCAACAGCACGGGGCGCAGGTTGATTACTTTCCCCTTCGTCCGCCACAATTCGACCTGCCGGTAGACGAAGTCCGTGCCTCGCTCGCCCACCATTGGGATGTTCTCGTGTTGACAAATCCGAATAGTCCCACCGGAGCCCTGGTGTCGCATGAACAGATGCAGCATCTTGTTCATATGTGTGCACGGGCGGGGACGACGCTGTTGCTTGATGAAACATTTATTGACTGGAGAGAGGAGGACTCGTTAAAACAGGAAGCCGGCCGCACGCGATACCTTATAGTTCTGCGGTCATTGACAAAATTCTTTGCTCTCCCAGGACTGCGGGTTGGCTATCTTATTGCTCATTCGGGGATAACCCCCACGCTGAAGGATCGTCTGGAACCCTGGTCGGTGAATACGGTTGCGCAAGAGGTGGCACTTGCCTGCCTGGCTGATCGGGAGTTTGGCCTCCGGAGCCGCGCCTTTATGGAACGCGAGCGAGGCTGGCTTGTTCAACAACTCGCCACGATTCCTGGGCTCCAGCCGTTTCCGTCTCATGCGAATTTCTTGCTAATCAAGGTTACACACCCAAAGATTCGTCTCTCTACGCTCGTTCACAGGTTGGGACAAGCGAACATCCTGATTCGTGACTGTGCGAATTTTCATGGATTAGGCAAACAATTCTTTCGTGTCGCGGTCCGGACGCGGGCGGAGAATACGCGGTTACTGGAAGCGCTTCGTACGGTGATAACAGGACATTGACGTTAAGTGAGGAAAGAACGTGTTATTGCGAGTCCCCCAGAAACGCTACGCATTCAGCACTGCAGGAGAAACACAACGCACCGTCATTCCCGCGCAGGCGGGAATCCAGCGGGGAAGCAGGAGGGGGAGGATTTTGTTTCTGAGCAGGAGTAGAGTGACGAAGCAAGCCCCCCAAAACAAGGATTGCTTCGCTGCGCTCACAATGACGTCTCTGCTTGACTGAACACCGTAGTGGGCCGGGCGAGCGATGAGCCTACTTTCCTTCTTTTTGCGCAAAATACTTCCGCATTTCTGCGAAGCTGCGCTGCTGGTGATACTGCAGTTCATCAAGGGGATAGCGGTATGCACGTCCATATACGCACTCGTAACGAGCGTGGCAATAATCCACGCAGTCAGTAGCAACGCGGAGTCGGTGATGCACGCAGGTTGGGACATCCCAGTTTTTTTCGGGGCTGATTGCCGAGGCTGGACAGGAAGTTATGCAAGGGCGTTCGACACAGCTCGGGCACGGATCGAAGTCGGCTGCAACGGGTTCAGTAAAGACGCTTTGATCGAGCAAGATCGCCGCTCGTAACGCCATCCACGGACCATAGTGCGGATGAATGGTGATGCCGAGAATACTGGGACCAGCGATACCCGCAGCTCGCGCGAGATGCATGAAGGACACCGGCTCGGTCCAAAAGCGAAAGGGATATAGATAGCGATACTGGGCACCGGCGTCGTCGAGCACCGGCGTGACTGCCTGTTCAAGGATCTCGACCGTGTAATCATCAAGCGGATGTTCGTGGGTCTGTACGTAGCCAGGGTGCATTTCACCATAGGCGCGAAAGCCCTGCCAGAATTCTCTGCCACCACTACCGATCACCACGAGACTGTTGGCTCCAGGGAGAAGTGATCGGACATAGTACGACTGTGGCACGAGTGCTTCATACGCAGTCACTGCCGCAGTGCCGATCAGATTCAAACCATAGGGAGCCAGCGCGTTCCGAATGTTGTTGAAGAAATCCACGGTCCCATCTTGCCGATGAACGTTGTCCTCCGCAATCCGTTACAAGCGGTTCTTGGCGTGAAGATCATCTGCCAGCGTTCGCGCGGTCAACCAGAAAAACCACCCGGCAAGGCCATTCATCAGAATCGAGACATAGAGAAGTGAGTAACGTACGGCGTCGGGTGTCCCGATCAGGTCATTGAGAATACCGACGGTCTGCGGACCAGCGCCGAGACCGATAATCGTCACGATAAAGAGAAAGACGGCTGACGCAACCGCCCGCATGGAGGGTGGGGAAACGTCCTGGACGATCGCCCCCGATGGCCCTAGCCACAAGGTCCCGAATATCGTAGCAGGGAGATAACTGAGCAGCGCGAGATACGGATTGGTAATCAGGAGACTCCCGACAATAAAAGGAATGGACAAGAGACAACCGATCATGCCGACATAGGGGCGCGCCCGAGGATTGCCCAGCACCCAACGGTCAGCAATCCACCCCCCGGTGAACGCTCCGATGATGCCGCCGAGGGCGACAATCCAGGAAATCCACTGCCCAAGCTCCCCTGGCGTCATGTTATGCACGCGGACAAAAAATGCCGGAATCCACGCACCGAGGCCGTAGGCGGCAAAGGCATGAAAGCCTCCCGCGAGTCCGATGTTCCGGGCTGCGGGGAGTGTCACGAGAAACCGACAGGCCTCTCGTATAGTGTAGGTTTGGAGAGGCACAGCGGACCGCTCGCTCATCCCGCGGATAGGTTCACGTACAGTGAAGCGGACAATCAAGGCCATCAAGACGCCTGGGAGTCCGACGACAAAGAACGCCATGCGCCAGCCGTAGTGATCGTTGATCCAGCCACCGAGAAAAAAACCGAGACCAACCCCCACATAAATACCACTGGCATACACGGCCAGGGCGGTTGCGCGTTTTTCAGGTGGGAAATAATCAGAGATGAGCGAGTGGGCTGGTGGGGTCGCTCCCGCTTCGCCGATGCCGACTCCAATGCGGGCCAGGGCGAGATCGCCAAACCCGCGCGCTAAGCCGGAAGCCGCGGTCATTAGACTCCACGTTGCCAGACTGATCGCAATCAGGCTGCGACGGACCCAACGATCAGCGATGCGTGCCAGCGGTAACCCAGCAAAAGTGTAGAAGACGGCGAAAGCGAACCCAGTAAGAAAGCCAAGGGCGGTATCAGAAATCTGTAGATCCTCTTTGATTGGCTGTAGCAGGATGGCCAAAATTTGTCGGTCGATGAAATTAAAAATATAGACAACGAAGAGGACCCCAAGAACGTAGTACGAGTAGGGACCACCGACCTCCGGTGTGAGTTGTTGGGTCGTCGGTGGCGCATCTGAGGAGGGCTTCCTCGCACCTGCCAGGTTTGACATATCTGCCTCCGTTCCTTGTGTCCGGCGCTCCCTTCTTTCATTCTCACTGGGAGTCTGTCAAGGAAGAAATCAGCTCTTGGCTAAGAGCTATTAGCTTTTCGCCTCTGCTTTGCTAAGAACAGCGCAACAGCGAAAAAGGAGAGCTTGACTATGGTTGCACCGGCCCTTTTATATGACAAACGCGATGGGATTGCTTACATTACCATTAACAGACCTGAGAAACGGAACGCATTTAGTCCAGAAGTGATTTGTCGCTTGGCGGATGCCTGGCAAGACTACGCTGCGGATGATGCCCTACGCGTCGCTATTATTACCGGAGCTGGAGAGCAGTCGTTTAGCGCCGGAGCAGATTTGGGTCGGTTAACGCCGTTGATGTCGGGCGGACGGCAGCCGGAGGATGAATGGGATCATCGCTTGCTCAAAAATCCTCAACTCGGGCAGGTGGCCACACTCCGAGGGATCACCATGTACAAGCCGATCATCGCGGCGATCAATGGGTTTTGTTTGGCGGGAGGGTGTGAACTCATCCAGGCGACGGACATTCGCATCGCGGCTGAGCATGCGACCTTCGCATTAACCGAGGTGAAATGGTCACTGCTGCCCTTTGCCGGTTCGATGGTGCGTTTGCCGCGACAAATCCCGTTTAGCAAAGCGATGGAAATCATGCTGGTTGGCGATACGTTCCCCGCGCAAGAAGCCTATCGCATTGGGCTGATCAACTATGTGGTCCCGGCTGATCAAGTTATGCTGAAGGCCGAAGAACTGGCGCGGAAGATCGCCGACAACGGCCCCATTGCCGTTCGCAAGATCAAAGAGACCGTCTTACGGGCACTGAGTGTCTCACTCGACGAAGGATTCAAAATCGAGAACGAAGCCGCACGTGAAGTGCTGGCGACCGAAGATGCCAAAGAAGGGCCACGTGCATTTATGGAAAAGCGGAAGCCTCAGTATACAGGGAAATAGCGGATAGCTCGCTCGCTATGCTCGCTTGATGGCCCGCTCGTTGCACTCGCTGTATGGCGTATGGCTCGCGCACTGGGGGGCTCGGTGGCATATGGTAGGAGAAAACGTCGAGAGCCATTTGTCGAGCTAAGACGTTTTTGAACGAGTGAATTTTCTTGGAGGTAGTGCTGCTTCTCTCTTAAGACCTTACAAGTCCTGCTCAGGGATATAGTGCTGCTTCTTGGCCAAGAAAAAACAGGTCATAGCGACGTAGCCTGGATGGAGCCCTTCGTGCTCGCTGCTCAGAAACAAATTTCTCAACTCGTGTCGGTTGCCTGTGGCAGCCCGTCATTCCGGGCAAGGCCGCAGGCCGCGACCCGGAATCCAGGAAGAAAAACTGGATTCCCGCCTACGCGGGAATGACGACCCTGCTATCGCCCTCCGTTTCTGCCTCTATGCTTAGCGTCCGTGCTATGGGCAACTCAGAATCGACTCCGCGCAATTCAGGACAAAGAACCCCGGATGGCATCCGGGCGACGACGCTAATTCGCCTTTACTACTGACTTACCAAAAGCGACTGGACGAAGCGCCGAGGCAACGGTTCCGGCGGGCTGAAAGAAGTAACATTGGTCTTCCGTGCAGCTCGGATATGTCTGACTCCCATTGTCCAGATACCAGTACGGATACGGCTTTTGCGGGATGCCACTCATGATATACCGCCCAAACATGGTCTTCGTGCCTATCCCTGTCCAGGTATTCCCCA
>JBFWXH010000120.1:0-21145 GCA_050187625.1 Binatia bacterium | reverse complement strand
GTGAGCATCTTTCTCCGCGCGAAATCGGTGTTGCAGCTCCTCAGGGCTTTCGCTAATCCTCGGTAGTGCTTTGTACATTCCCCGATGCTGCCGCTTCGTATGGATAGTTGTCAACCAGAAACCGTATTACACCTTGCCGAACAGGTTGTTGCCTTACGAACGGAAATAGAACGAGACCCACCCTTTTCTTCGGCTGCTCCTGTTGCTGTTGTTCCCAGTGGTCCGTGTTTCCTCGTCGTCGATTCGGATCAAGCGTGGGCCGACCGGTTGCTGCTTGAAGCGGCTGGACAGGGGGTGCAACTCGAAGTTGTTCCGCACCTGCAGGCTGCACTAGAGTCGGTCGCACGAAAGGTTCCGGATGCGATGTGTGTGCACTTGCCATGCTGTAATGACCAAGAGACCTGGCTCACGCTGTTAGTTGAACTCGATGGATATTCTCGCTGTGTTCCTATCATCATGCTGAGTGAGGAAGAAACCTTCGCGGCACGGCGTGAGGCCGTTCAGTTTGGAGGGCAACACTTTCTTCTGAAGTCCCTCGTTCCTTCACAGCTGTTATCTCGCATGCGCTACGTCGTGGGACTCTCCCCTGCTACGACTACAAAAGTCTTGTTTGTTTCCGATCAGGCAGACATTTGTACCACTGTACGCGAAGTGCTTAGGCCACCACGCTTTGTATTACAAGTCTCCGAATCTGCTGAGACTGCTTTTGTGACGCTTGAAGAGTTTGCGCCTGACGTGTTGGTGCTGGATGCTGAGCACTCGCAACACGAAACGACCTTGTTGTGTCAGGTGATCCGGAGCGACCCGCGCTGGGCTGGATTACCGACCCTGTTTCTTGTTGCGTCAACCGCTACCGATGTTATTCACCGTATTTTCACAATTGGTGCTGACGGTCTCTTGCTGAAACCGATTGTCGCGGCGGAACTGGTTGCTCAAATCACCGATCGTACTGTACGAACAGGTACAATTCTTGAAAATGCTGATACTGACCCGGTGACAGGCGGAATTCCTCAACACCGGGCCATGCAGTTTTTTGACCGCTTCCTTCCTCTTGCTAGACGTTATCAACAAGCCTTTTCTCTTGCGCTCATTGCTATAGACGATGCGAACACACTTCGAGCGACTCACGGTTTTTCGGCTTGGAAAGCTGTCTTGCACTACCTGGGGCGCTTACTTCGTAGCAGTTTTCGTGTTGAGGATGTCATTATTCGGGCTGGACCGTCGCAGTTTCTTGTTGGGGGATATGGATTATCGCGAGAAGATGGGGTGCTGCGTCTAGCCGAAACATTGGAAGTTCTTCGCTTAGAACAGTTTCCTGCTCCTGATGGCACCTCATTCACGGTCACCTTTAGTGGTGGCGTTGCTCAGTATCCTATCGATGCCCAAGACTATGGTGATTTGTATGCGACCGTTGCACAGATACTTTCCTATGCTCAGGAGGCGGGGGGGAACCGGGTCCTTGCGGGTGATCGTCTACAATCTGAGAGTCACTCTTCTTCAGAGGTCGACGTCTTTGTTGTTGAAGACGATCCCCCACTCGCAAAGCTTTTATTGCATGCATTAGACACTCGTGGGTATTCAACGAGATGGGTCGATGATGGGCAAGAAGCTGTGGAGATTCTGATGAGCGAAGCCCATTCTCCTAGGCGACATGTAGTGCTTCTCGATATTGGATTACCCAGTCTCGATGGCCTGACGATACTGAGACAGTTAGCTCGGGTTGGTGCACTTCAGCAGACCCGCGTCGTTATGCTCACTGCACGGGCTGCCGAGACTGAGGCGGTCGAGGCCTTGGAACTTGGTGCGGTCGATTTCGTTACCAAACCCTTTAGCATGCCGGTGTTGATGCGGCGCATCCGACGCGAGCTGCATAAATGAGGTGAAGGTGGTATTCCCGGAAGATCTGGTCATACACATCTTGTTCCTTGAAGGGGCCATATTGTTCTTTATCGTGGCGCTTTTTCTCGGACATGGTGTGTGGCTCCAACGCCAGAAAAAATGGAGTGAGCCATTGCTAGAGCGGGCACGAGAAGCTCTCACTATTGCGTTGGAAGATCACTCTCGTGGCCGAGAGCTCCTCGAACCGTTTCGTGTGGTTCCGGTAAGACTGCAAATCAGGTTGTTTGCTGCGTTGCTTCCCACACTGAGTGGAGAACAACGGAGATGGCTGACAGAACTCGCACAGGAGCTGCGCCTGACAGATCGTGCCGAACGGATGTGTCGAAGTCGTTTATGGTGGCGACGCTTGCGTGCAGCCCGTCTTATTACGTTACTCGGCGGCCGTGAAGCTACGATGTTGCCTCTTATGCTTGATCGGAATTCGTATGTTCGCGCACAAGCTGCAGAGTGGGCTACCAACAGACCAGAGAATGCCACAATTGAAATCCTGTTGGCCCTCCTTGGTGACTCTGATGGCTTATGCCGCTTTGCTGTGCAGGACTCACTTTCGCGCATGGGAAGCGCTGTTGTCGAACGGTTAGCTGCGTATCTTTCGTCTCATTCGGGTTCAGAAGTACGGGCCGCACTCGAGATTGGGGTCAATCTTGCTGATCCGCAGCTTCTGGCGCCCACTGTTACCTTGTCTCGAGATCGACTTCCGCAAGTGCGGTCTCTAGCGGCCACGCTGCTCGGCAGTCTGGGTGGATCACAGGCAGTTGATACGCTTTTTGATTTGCTGTCAGACGATGAGGCTTCTGTCCGTGCCGCCGCTGCTCGCGCATTAGGGAAACTTTCGCACTGGCCAGCGGCAGCAAAGTTAGCTCCTCTGTTGCACGATTCGGTCTGGGAAGTGCGTAAAGAAGCTGGGCTCGCTCTTGTGGCCCTTGGTGCACCAGGGGTGCTGTTCTTGCGTCGCGCACTCAAGGATATTGATCAGTCAGCTGCTGACATGGCGCGGTATGTCCTTGACCTGTCGTCGTCACACTCCTGAACGGACACCGTCCGATGTCAGAACAATGGGTCGATTACATCAGGCATTTTCTGGGCACTCTAGACGGGACAATTCTCGTCTACTTTCTCATAGTCAATTCTTTTTACACCATTAATCTTGTCGCTGCTGCCTGGGAGATGTGGCGTCAGACGAACCAGATCCGTGGAGCTGGTCGACATGTGATTCTGAGTTCACGCGTCGCGCCGACCATTAGCATCCTAGCGCCAGCATTTAATGAGGCGGCCACCATTACCGAGAGCGTTCGCTCGCTGATGACCTTGTCATACCCAAATCTCGAAGTGGTCGTGATTAACGATGGTTCAAAAGATGAGACTGTTTCAGTGTTAGTACAGAATTTCGATTTGTTTCCTATTCATCCAAATTATGAACAAAAGATTCACACCAAACCAGTCAGGACTCTGTATCGCTCGCGTCGACACGGCAATCTTGTCGTCGTCGATAAAGAAAACGGTGGAAAAGCGGATGCGTTAAACGTTGGAGTCAACTTCGCTTCAGGACAACTGGTCTGTACAATCGATGCCGACACCCTCGTCGAATCGGACTCCCTCCTCCGCATGGTCCGTCCATTCTTACTCAGTGATCAGCTTGTCGCCGCTGGGGGGAATATCCGAGCGGTCAATGATTCGCTTGCCCAAAATGGTCGGATTATTGAGGTGCGCGCACCGCGCACTTACTATGCTGGCATTCAAGTAATTGAATACCTCCGTGCGTTCCTGCTTGGTCGGCTCGGGTTGAATCGTATGGGAGGAAACTTAATCATTTCCGGAGCTTTCGGATTATTCCGGCGCGAAGCTATGCTGGCAGCCGGAGGATATCAGCTCGATACGGTCGGGGAAGATATGGAACTGGTCGTGAGATTACGCCGGCGGGGGTTTGAAACGGGTGGCCCGAGTCAGGTAGAGCTGGTGCCCGATCCGACTGCGTGGACCGAAGTGCCAGAGTCACGCCAGGTTCTCGGACGACAACGGGATCGTTGGCATCGAGGTTTGGTTGATGTCCTGTGGCGTCACCGGACCATGTTTTTGAATCCTCGGTATGGTGCAGTGGGGCTGGTGGTTTTCCCGTACTTTGTCTTCGTTGAGCTACTAGCGCCAGTTATGGAAATGTGCGGCTTGATTGGCTTGGTCATTGGGCTTTCGTTTGGCCTGATTAATCTCCAGGTTGCTTGGCTTTTTTTCTTGTTAGCATATGGATATGGGATTTTGCTTAGTGCGTTCACCTTGTTACTCGAAGAACTGAGTTTCCACCGTCATAAAAATCTGAAAGATCGCTTTATTTTGTTGGGGTGGCTGCTCTTAGAGAACCTGGGCTATCGGCAGATGTCTGTCGTGTGGCGGCTCAAGGGTCTGAAGAAGTATATGAGCGGAAATACGCAATGGGGAGTGATAACCCGGAAAGGGTTCGGGACGCCGAAACCGACGGGTCCTACTACGGCCGCAAAAACTACATAATACATAATGAGATGGAGCATCTATCTAACTAATGTTGTTTCTCTGGAGGGTTGTTCTGACTACGATGGTGGGATGGGTAATGTTTGTGCTCAGTGCTGTGGCGGAAGATCGGCTTACGGCTCCTGAAAGGATTGCCATACGAGGGTCTATTCCTGCAGATCTGGTGGAGATTGAAATCACCTATCCTGAAGGCCATACCCCGTCAGTCTCCCTCAAGGGACCCAAGTCGCCCGATTTTCCTGCCCTTGCTCCAACAGAGACAAAAATTGATGTGTTAGTGTCGGAGAAAACAATTGTGTCGTTTGGTGGCAGTACGCACGAAGCACAATGGCAAGAGCATGTCGTCCACATTTCCTCACAGTCCCTAACCGATCGTCCCAGTGGCTATCAGATTTTCTTATCCCAGCCTGAAATGTCACTCGATGTGCTCTCGTATGGTGTGCTCCATGTTCAGGGGTGGACGTCTGGCCCGTTCAAACTCGCGCTTGCTGATGTTGCTGCGTACCAACGTGGAGATAATGTGTTTCTCCAACAGGTCGAAGGCAGTTTCGATGTTCGCTTCCCTCTGCGAAGTGTGGCGCGTCGTCTCGACTTGCGCCGGCTGTTATCGCTGGTGTTGTTTCCTCAGAACCCTTCAAGTACGGTGACTGTTACAAGTCTGGTATTTGAGCGTGTTGATAAAGCCCGATCATATACGCCAGCGCTTGGTTTTTGGTTGTGGAATTACCGCAACGGCATTGCGCAGCAAGACACTATTATTGCTGACTGTCAGCGTTTCGCCTGTACTCGTCTCTTTGTTCAGCTTCCCTCGGAGAAAGACCCCGCCTCTCTCTGGATAGACTACGTACAATTCCTGCGAGTGATCAAAAAAAGTGGGATCGAAGCCTTTGCCGTTGACGGGTATCCGGAAGCTATTAATAACCCGACTCCGTTACTAAACAAGCTCCAACGACTAATAGAGCTGACTGATGACGGCAATCTCGACGGCATTCAACTCGACATCGAACCGTACGTTTTGGAGGATTTCTTTGTTGATGAAGGAGGATTTCGACGCTATCTTTCTGTGATCGATCAAGTCAGAAACGTTCTTCCTAAACGAGTGCGATTTGCGATAGTTATGCCGTTTTGGTTCTCTTCACAAAAAGTGTCCGGTCGGCCTGTCGCTTTTTCAGTGATGGACCGTGCCGATGAAGTGGCCTTGATGAGTTACCGTACGGATGTTGATGAGTTGCGAGCATTAGCGGATGACTCGTTGCGGTACGGTGATATGGTTGGTTCTCCTGTATGGCTTGCGCTTGAAACCACGCCTTTGCCTTTAGAGTACCATGTGGTTCTGAGACGCACAGAGGAGCGGGAAACTGCCGATGCTTATCTTGATCGCAAGAATCGCAATGTGGTTTTTGCTGCACCTCCTGCGGAGGTGCAGGGAGAATATTTTCGTACCCAGCAACGATTTGCCGTACGCCCTGAGCGACTCACCTTTGCCAAAGAAGATCGCCAAACTGTACGTGCCGCTGTGAAGACAGCCTTTACCTCCACGCCTAATCCGAGCCTTGCAGGTGTAATCATCCATGACTGGAAAGGCTTCTTTGCGCTTAAAGCTAGGCGGTAAACTTGTTGAGAGATGCCCTGCAACGCGCCTCTCTGCTCAGGGTAGGGGCGAATTCATTTGTCAAAAACTCTCAGGAGAAGGCGTGAGCGGAAAGAAGCGGTGCCTTCCCGATATTAATTTTGCACCCGACCCATCCCCTGTGTTCGACGCTTTTTTCGGGCAGTGCTAAGGTATATCAAACGGAAGACCAGATAAGAGTAAGAATGTAGTGAAACAAGGTGGGAAGAAGAGGGTGTTCATCCCTACCCAGCAACCGATTTTGCTCAAAGTGCCACGCTTCGAGCAACCTGACGATGTCACGTGCGGGCCAACCTGCCTGACTCAAGTATACCGCTACTACGACTATAAAAAGGAGCTAGACACGGTGATTCGCGAAACCCCGCGAAACCCCGACGGCGGTACGTTAGCTGTGTACCTTGGGATTAGTGCATTACAAAACGGTTTTCGCGCGACCATCTATTCCTATAATCTGAAAGTCTTCGATCCGACGTGGCGAACTTTGTCGGGAGCCCAGTTGAGTGAAAAACTGCGACAGCGTAAACGAGTGGTCGAATCACGAAGACTCCAGCGCTCGCTTGATGCCTATCGTCAATATCTTAAGGCCGGAGGGCTCATCCGCTTTCACGAACTGGAAAAAAAGCTACTTATCGATATCCTTGCGAGAGGATATCCGATTTTGACCGGATTGAGTGCAACCTATCTCTATCGCACTCCACGCGAGTTCAATGAGCGCTACGACGATATTCGCGGGGAGCCAGTTGGCCATTTTGTGGTGATCTGTGGCTACTATCCTGGAAGTGATCGATTTGTTATCCGCGACCCGAGTAGTCATATTCCGTTTAGTCGTACAGGAAAGTACTCAGTGGATGCTGAACGGTTGATTGCTGCAATTTTACTTGGTGATGTCACATATGATGCTGTTCTCCTCGTGCTTGCCAGAAAGGGCAAGGAATTCGCACCATGCCGCGCAAAATACCAAAAACTTTAATCGTTACTGATCTGCCCCGTCTCTCTGCTATTCGTAACACGATGCTCTGCACTGCTGATGCTTACCTTGAAGGGGTGGAAGGTACACTCACTGAACAGGTGGTAGTATTTAATCTCTGTCGTTCCTATCAATACCTGTCGAAAGGCTATTATGTCTCTTTACTCGCGGATGCTCGTCACCAACGAGTATTCCCAACCTTGGAGATGATCGAGGAGATCAATAACCCCGCGGTCTACTTTCGCGCGCTACGGTCAGCTGGGGTGAATACGATCGACTTCAAAGTTATTAAGAAGGGACGTCGTTTGGTGCCGAAGATTATCGTGCCAGACCGTGATGCTTCCGGTAGCGACCCGAATGTTGGTCCACCTGCCCGACGGCAGGTGGATGGAGAAGTGGTACGGTACGAATCCGTCTCAACCCTGTATCAGGAAGTTACGTCGATATTTGGTAAAACGACGGATCAACGGTTCCGTAAGTATGTAGCCGCGGTGTTCAAAGTGTACAGTTTCCCACTCCTGCGTATCCGTATGTATGCGGAAGGAAATGAATGGCGAGTCGGACAGATTTTCCCCATTGCTGCGGATCAACTCTCCACCGTAGAAGGGCAATTGCTGACAGAGACCCTCACGTCCGATAAACGCTTGGCGACATTTCCTTCGCTGACACAAGCCCCACCTCATCGTATCGCCTGCTTGTGGGACCCAGATGATCCGACCGCACCTTCAGATGAGATTACCTTAGAGAAGTTCGCGCGAATCGCGGCGAAGCGTGGCGTGGTGTTCGAGCGACTGACGAAAGATGATTTGTTACGCCTCGCAGAACATGATGCGCTGTTCATTCGCACGGTTACTGCAGTGGATCGCTACTCTTTCACTTTTTCGCAGACAGCAGAGAGTTTAGGGATGCCAGTCATTGATGATCCGCAGTCGATCATCCGCTGCGCCAATAAGGTTTACCTGCATGAACTTTTCCGAAAAAATGGGATTCCCTCACCCAAGACAATAACAATTTCACGGAAAACCGCGGGCGAAGAGTTGCTTGCGTTCGGATTCCCGCTGATTATTAAACTGCCGGATGGCACGTTTTCTCAAGCTGTGAAGAAAGTCAATTCGCTCGCAGAATTCGACACCATCGTACAAGACATGCTCAAGCGGTCTGCTTTACTGATCGTACAGGAGTTCCTCCCGACCCCATTTGACTGGCGTATAGGTATTCTCGAAGGCAAGATCTTGTTCACGTGTAAATATTATATGGCGAAGGATCACTGGCAGATTCTCAAGCAATACCAAAGTGGTTTTACTCGAGCTGGAAAAGTTGAAGCCGTTGCGGTTGCGAACGTTCCACAGACAGTGAAAGACGTGGCTCTCGAAAGTGCGGCGCTGATCGGTGACGGGTTTTACGGCGTTGATATCAAAGAAACAGAAACCGGTGCGCTCGTCATCGAAGTGAACGATAATCCCAACCTCGAAGTCGGTTATGAAGACGTGGTCGAAAAAGACCGAATTTACGAGGCAATCATTGATACGTTTGTTCGCCGTATTCATCAGCAAGCGCGCAGCATGGAGTTGTTATGACCCAGAGTCGCTATACTTCTCCATATCGGTTGTTTGCTGTAACGGGCCTCGAACTAGAGTATCCTATTGTTGATCACGAACTGCGTCCGCAGTGCCTGGTAGAAGAGGCTTTTCGTCATATTCACGGACGTCCCACATCTCACATTGACTATAAGAATGTCGGCTTCTCTAATGAGCTGGCTGCGCATGTTTTCGAAATGAAGACCAATTGTCCGCAAAAGGAACTGACACAGGCAGAGGCTCAATTAGTCAATGCCCTGCGCTTTTTTTCACGAGTCTTACAGGAACAATTCGGCGTTCGTCTGTTGCCGACCGGGATGCATCCGCTCATGCAACCGCACGAGACTGTGTTGTGGCGACGCTCGGGGCAGGAAATATACAAGACGTATGCGCGGGTTTTCCCGTTGCAAGGGCACGGCTGGCTGAATGTGCAGAGCTGTCAAATCAATCTCCCCTTCGGCACAGAAAGTGAAACTGTAGCTCTCCATAACGCTATTGCCTGTCTGCTGCCGTACTTGCCTGCCCTCGCTGCCAACTCGCCAGTGTATGAAGGCACGCTAGGACCGAACGTGAATAATCGACTTGCTTTCTATCGTATGAACCAAGTGCGGATTCCATGCATTACGGGGGATGTGATTCCCGAATTCATGACTTCTTACCGCCAGTACCAACGGGAGATTCTTGGCGGTATTTATCGCGCCCTAGCCCAGGTTCCAGGAGCCGAGTGGCTTAAGCATGAATGGGTGAACTCTCGTGGTGCGATCCTGCGTTTTGATCGCCACGCCATTGAAATTCGGGTCTTGGATACCCAAGAATGCGTCAAAATGGATGTGGCAATTGCCGTTTTTACGCGTGGGGTGCTGAAAGCGTTGGTCCGACGGATACTTGATGGGAATTGGACGTTACCTGCGCATACTATGTTGGTTGCTGACCTGAACGCAGTGATCGTTGATGGCGGTGCGGCGCAGGTGGCAGCCATGCATTTATGGAAACCTGGGCAGCTCCCACGAAAGAACAATGCCCAAGCCTTATTGCGGCAGTTATTGGAACTGGCAGTGCAGGAAACCCCGAGTAAAGAGCAGCCGTACCTGACGCTGATCGAACAGCGACTGCGTACCGGAAACCTGTCCGAACGTATCCGCCGTACGCTTGCGCGTTACAGTCGACGAGGGGGGGCACGGCAAGAAGCAGTAATCCAACGTCTCTATGGAGAGTTGATCGTCTGTTTAGAGCAGAATACCCCGTGGGAAGGCTAAGGGGGGGGGGTGAATTCTCCTTTGCTGCTCTCGTGTGAACACGCTTCCAATATGATTCCTGGGCAGTATCTATGTCTGGGAATCGCCCCACAGATACTGGGCTCTCACATTGCGTGGGACCTCGGTGCCCGCTACATTACGCGGCAACTGACCCGTCACTTACATTGCACGTCGTTTATCGCCAAGTATTCACGCTTGCTTATCGACTTGAATCGCAGCACACATCACACCCGGTTGATTCCTGCGGTAAGTTTTGGCGTGCCGATTCCTGGGAATACTGGACTCACGCCTGTGCAGAAACGCGAACGTCTGCGACGCTATTATCTGCCGTATCGTTCTGCGGTTTTCACTACCATACGCGCGCGCATCGCGACAGCAGGGAAATGTCTGCATTGTAGCGTGCACTCATTCACGCCCGTTGTTGATGGATATGAACGCCGCGCTGATATTGGACTTCTTTATGATCCACAGCGTCGATGGGAAGCGCAGGTAGTGGCGATACTCGCCGACACATTGCGGACGAAAGGGTTACAGGTACGCAGAAATTATCCTTATCGTGGTACCAGCGATGGACTGACAACCGCGTGCCGCCGTCTTTTTCCTACCATGCAGTATTGCGGACTAGAGATTGAGATCAATCAACGACTGCTCGTCCATGAGCGAACGAAAAGAAGGCTGGCTAGGTGTCTGATAGACGGTATAATGCAAGTTTTGCCCACCACTGAGAACTGAAGAAGCGTAGGTATTGGCCGATACCATGAGGTGAAAGAAGATTCGAGGGTAGGGGTATTCCCCGGTGACATTCATGGTCGAGGTTTGAATGCGTACGCAACTTTTTTGTGTCGTCGCCCTAGGGTTTGTCTTGGTCGTCTGCAGTTCAATAGTGCCAGCGGTATTGGCAGGGAGTGCGCCATCTGCCATCGAGTCAGTGGAAGATTTGCTCAGTCGGGCGAAGACTGCTGAAAAAGAGAGAAAATATACGTTAGCCATCGCTGCGTATCAGCGTTATCTGACGGTCAAACCGCAGGAGGATGGGGTTCGTACGTTGCTCGCGCGGGCCCTGTCCTGGAATGGCCAGTACGCTGAAGCTGAGACGCTGTATGAGGAGGTCCTTTTTCGTCATCCACGTGACCTCGATGTGCAAGTCGCTCTCGCCCGCGTAAAGTCGTGGCAGAAGCAATATATCGCTGCTCAGGCATTATACGAAGCTGTTCTGCGCGAAAATCCTGATTATACAGAGGCGAAACGAGGGTTGGCTGATACCCTTTTCTGGAGTGGGGAAGATGAAGCGGCTCTCCAATTGTACAAAGAAATCGTTGCCGTCTTGCCAGATCCAACTCTGGCACAGCGAAGCAAAATGATTGAAGATCACCTCGCCTCGCCTGAAAAAGCTGAAACAGAACAACTCGTTGTCTCTGTAGAAGATCCCCCCGCCTCTGCGTTCTCCCTTCAACGTCTCCGAGTTGGGTCCGGTTATTTCAGCTATTCAAATGGGATCTCTGATGAGCGGCTTTTCCAGCTTGAAGCGACGACTCGTGTGCGGGGAAAAACCATCGTGGGACGGGTCGAATCCATCGATCGCTTTGGGAAACGTGACATTTCTCTCTCAAGTGAGGTCTACAGCCCCCTCTGGCAACAGTCGTGGGGATATCTCTCTGCGGGGCTGAGTCCAAACGCGGACATAACACCACGTTGGGCCCTCGGTGGAGAGGTATATCAAGACTTAGGCGCGATACATGCAGGATTAAGTCGTTTCGAACTCTCATGTGGCTATCGTCACCTAAGCTTTCAAGACGATGAAGTCGACTTCTTGTTTCCTGGAGTAACGATGTCTCTCCCGTACGGTTTACAACTAACGGAAAAAGTTTATCTCGTTCCTCGAAAGGGCTCCCAGTCGTTTGTTTCTCGCATGAGCTGGCAAGTCTCGGCGCGATGGATATTTTCTTTGTCAGCTTCGTTCGGAGAGTCTGGAGAACGTTTGGAGACGATTCAAGATCTCGTGACGGTCAAGACCCAGTCCTTTTCTAGTGGACTGGAATTCCCCTTAACTCAACGAATCTCAGGTGAAGTCTCGTATACGTACGAAGATCGAGCAAACGGTTATACTCGTATAGGAGGAGCTTTCAATTTTATATACTGGTGGTAATAACCTCAGAAAGTTGTCCATCCTCACATCGGAAAACACGTGAGGCGACCTGGGTGATGCGCTGATCGTGGCTAGCGACCAGCACCGTTCGTCGTTCATTGTCAACCAATTGTCGTAAGAGACGAATCACCTCTTCGCCATTGCGCGAATCTAAACTACCAGTTGGCTCGTCAGCAATCACAATCGGTGGTTCTAAGGCAAGGGCTCGGGCGAGCGCCACTCGTTGTTTCTCGCCACCGGATAAGGTGTAAGGGCGATGCCGGAGACGTTTTTTCAGGCCGAAGCGAACAAGTAGTTCTTCAGCGCGTTGACGTGCCTCTTGTGGTGGTGTTCCTCCGAGACGCAGGGGAACTTCCACATTCTCGCGCGCAGTGAGCGCGGAGAAGAGTTGGAATGCTTGGAACACGAAACCAATGTGACGCAAGCGAAAAAGAGACAAGGTGGTTGAAGGCAGAGTCTGCAAATTGACCCCTGCTATCTGGATGAAGCCGCTGGTCGGTTGTAATAAACCACCGATCAGTGACAGTAGCGTGGTTTTTCCTGCTCCCGACGGACCGAGAATCAAGACAAGTTCGCCGGGATGGACTGTGAGATTGACCCGGTCCGCTGCTCGTACCGCAGTGTGACCATGCCCGTATATCTTGCAAACCTCATGTAAACGAAGGACAGGAAAACCCTGCTGAGGTGCGCTTAGAACATATCCTGGATTTTTCACAGCAGTTTACCTCACCCTTTGAATGCTACGAGTGGATCAATATGGGCAATGCGTCGCACTGGCAGTAACGCTGCACCCAGACTCATGCCCAGTGTCCCACAGAGCATCCATACGACATGATGAGGGTAGGTGGCCGTGGGAAACTGGGGAACGAAATATTGCGCAGTCGCAGCAATCCCCCAACTGGCCGGCACTCCGATGAGCCAACCGCATAAACCACATACCAAGGCTTGTTGGAGTGCGGTCCAGTACAGGACCCGGTTTGGCGCGCCAATGGCTTTGAGCACGCCATACTCTGCACCACGTTCTGCAGTTAATGTCGACACTGTTAGCCCGATCACGAGGGTTCCGACAATAAGCCCAATGGCTGCCAGGACACGGAGGATTGGCAGAAAATTATCTCCCGTCAATGATAGATTGTTCGCGGTAAACTGTTCTTTTGAGAAAGCTGAAACCAGAGGTGAAGTTTCTTCGACTCGAGTGATCGCATCTTCAACACGAACGCCAGGAGCGAGTTGGACAAGAAAATAGTTGACGAGGCGGGGAAGACCAAATAACTGTTTCGCTTGTGTCAGTGTCACAAATGAATATTGATACAAAAAGCAGTTTCCTCCCCGCGCAATCCCCACAACACGGAGAGAGAAGTCGTTTACTCTCAGCGTGTCTCCCAATATAACCTGCTCTTTCCGGGCGAAGACTTGATCGATAATAATTTCCCCAGCGTGCAATACGTTAGTACCGCTTACGATTTCTACTGGTCCGCTATCTGCATCGGCAACGCCAACAATGAAGGTATATCGCTGTTTTCCACGGATTTCGACTGTCGTTAAACGTCCCACGAAGGCGGAAACTTTCTCCACTCCTTCGGCGCCCCACAGTAGATCCTCGCCTTCACTCGGTAAGAGTGACAACGTGTGAAATAGATCTTGGGCCCCTTTTTGGCCAATCCACAGATCAGTGTGGACATGATGCAGATAAGCAGACATATTCTCACGCCACCCTGCATAAAGTCCCATGAGGAGCAAAACGAGTACCACCGCAAGGCTAATTCCGGCAATAGCAAGAAAGAACCGCCCTTTGTGAACAAGGAGATTCTTTCGTGCGAGTAGTAACATTCCTAGCCCCGGAGTGAGAGAGGGAGAAAACGCGGTTTTGTCCGCATTTTCTCCGCATAGTCAGAACGAGTAAAAAGCGCTGCCTCTTCTTGCTGAATCCGTTTCTGCAACACAAAGGCGTTGGCGAGGGAGCAGAGCAGCGCGGTGACATATGCCGTGTGCACGAGCGGGATGGCCAACATTTCTCCAATCACAATTGTATAGTTGGGATGACGAACATACCGATATGGACCAGTATCCACGACCGGACGTTGGGTCGTCATAATTTGCACGTTCCACTGTTCGCCCAAGCTAGACCAGACCCAAACGCGTCCCACGAGACAGCCGAGGAGCAAAACTACCATTGGTATACCTAACCACGGAAGAAATGGGCGCTGGTACAGCCATACTTCGAATGCGCTGCCAAGAAAAAGGAAGACATGAACACTTACCATCATGGGATACCATGCTTCGTGTATGTGGTGTCCGCCTTCGGCTAACAGCTGGGCTTGGTGATGAGTGGAAAGCCGTAACTCAACAATACGTAGGACAGCAACTCCGACGAGCACTGCTACATACCATGAAGCTATGGGAAAGGGGGATACATCGAACATTGGCTATTTCCATTGCAATAATAAGGCTTCAGCGCTAAAGCCGGGACCGAAGGCGAGGAGCAAGCCGAAGTCACCAGCTTGCGTCGGTTCGGTGGTTAAGAAACGATCAAGAATAAACAGGACTGACGCAGAGGAGAGATTCCCACAGTCTCGTAAGATCTCCCGGCTCACTTGAGCGTGTGCTGGTGCAAGATCAAGGCACTCTACTAAGCCATCAAGGACTCGTCTTCCTCCAGGGTGTAACAGAAAGTGGGTGATGTCTTTGCCAGTAAGGCCATTAGCAGCAAGAAAATTCCCTACAATGGTGGGGACCTCAGCCCGCACCATTGCTGGTATTTCTGTCGATAGAACAATATGAAAACCTGAGTCGCGTAGATCGAAACCCATGACCTCCAGAGTCTGAGGGAAGAGCGTGCTTTGGGTCGCACGTACGTGTGGTCGGCCTGCATGTGGCGCCCCAGTGAGTACAACGGCCGCCGCACCATCGCCAAATAACGCACTGGAGACAACATTTGCTGGCGACATGTCATGAAACTGAAATGTCAATGATGGCAATTCGACGGCCACAATGAGCACAGTGTGCTGAGGAAACGCCAGGAGATAATCAAAGGCGCGAGCGAGCGCCACGCCACCAGCAGCACAGCCTAACTCGGTGATGGGAAGCCGTTTGACATGTGCAGAGAAACCGAGGAAGTTAGCGAGATAGGCATCGAGAGAAGGAATCATGAAGCCAGTGCAGGACGTCGTAATGATCAAATCGATGTCCTCGGGGGCGAGCCCTGCGCGCTCAAGACATTTGCGACTGACATTCTCTCCTAATAGTCGGGTGTAGTGCTGATAACGCTGGCTCGTTTCCGTCACTGAGAGTTGTTGCGCCAATTCACACAAAGGACGACTGCCGTATCGTGTACGGACCGCGGCATTCTCGAACACCCGCTGAGCAAGCGTCAACAGTCTAGTGTCTCCACCTAACCAGAGGGATAAAGATTGAATGACCTCGTCTTGATCATAACGATATGGGGGGTGCGCAGTCGCGCTTGCGAGAAGAGTTGCCATTGATTTGTTCTTTCATATGATGGGGGGGGCTCTTCTTACTCAATGAATCGTAATTGTGCATCCAAGGCGCCCTGGTTCTCCCACGCGACGATATACCCTCCTGCTGCGAACGGTCCGGCATTAAGGATCTTCGTGCGTCCAACGAAATCAACTCCGGAGGATTCATGGATGTGACCGGTGATACAGAGGTGCGGTTGGTGTCGTTCGATGAAATCGCGTACAGTTGGGCTTCCTACGGGTGTTCCGTTCGCGAGACGATCGAGCAGGGTCGCGTGTGGCGGAGTATGGCATACCATCACCTGGATCGGGGCATCCATAACTCCGCTGTAGGCACGATCCAGCAGGGCTCCGAGTTCTTCTTCACGGTACTCTAGCGGTGTGTGAAATGGCGTCATATTCGACCCGCCGCAGCCAAACACCCCGATTTCACCGAGAAGACGGCTTTCCCCGTGTAGCCCAACTTGTTCGGTGCGTAAGAAATCAATGACTTCAGGTTTATCAACGTTCCCCGGCAGTGCTAATACGTTGGCGCAATGACCTCGTGCGGCCTGTATCACCTGTGCTACTTCCGTAGTCCCGCCAAAATGGGTGAGATCTCCAGAAAGGATCAAGAGATCTGCGCTGGCCAACTCCACCGCAATCTTCTGCATATATGAAATGGCCATGTGGACGTCGCCAAATGAGACAATTTTCATAGATCACTCGCCTTCGTCGCGATATCGTCCCTCTATTGGGTTCTTCTTTTTAGTAGACCGATTGGGAGACGCAATCTAGAGGATCTCCCACTTTATTTGGTGCGCTGGGCCTTGCAAAGCACCTCGAATAGGGAAATACTACGTTCGCCTGCACGGTAATGGTGAACGCATGGAAAAAAATATTCGATCAAAAATTCTCGCTATTGGACGACCCTTGCGGGTCGAGATCCAGCTCGATGGCGAGTGGCTTGATCGACTACGCACATTACTACAAGAGATGGGCAGTGAAGAGGGCGGCACGTATCCTCTCCACCGGTATCTTGAAGAACTTCTTGAGGCAGATATTGTCTATCGGGAAAGTCATCACACACGCCGGCGTGGGCCGTTTGTACAAAGAGAAGCTATCATTCGATGGCTGCGAGAGCAGAGGAATCTAGAGAATTCGCCAAACACCGCAGCGAGTAAACGATAAGAGGAACGCCAGTAATAAGGCTGTCGTTCTGGGAGTGACTTAGGAGCAGAGAACTTAGTTTCTCATCTTTGCTCATTGCGTTTCAGACGTCGGGGAAACGTCTCGTACGCTAGTATGGACTTCAGTCATTTACGAATAGTTCTGGTCCGGCCACAATATTCAGGAAACATTGGAGCCATTGCGCGCGCCATGTTGAATTTTGGAGTCCGCGACCTGGCCCTAGTGAATCCAGCGATTGTGAATCGTGCCCAGGCAGATATCATGGCCGTGCATGCCCGTAGCGTGCTCGATACAATGCAGATTCATAACTCGCTGTCAGCGGCAATTGCCGATTGTGGGCTGGTAGTCGGGACGACGTGCCGCACTGGGCTCTATCGGGACGATATATCGAGTCCCAGGCAGTTGGCTCCCGCGATTGTTACCGCTATGACTGCCAATCGCGTGGCGATTATTTTTGGTCCAGAAGATAGCGGGCTCTCAAATGCAGATTTACGTTGTTGCCAGAGACTCGTCACGATTCCGACTGACAGTGGTTATCCATCATTGAATATCGCACAAGCTGTCTTGGTATGCTGCTATGAAGTGTTCCTCGCTACGCAAGATCGTGTGGATTGTGAGGAAATCCCAGCACGATCGTTGGCAGTTGCAGAAAAACAAGAGCTGATGTACGAAAAACTAAAAGACGCATTGTTGAGAGTCGGTTTCCTCCACGAGGACAACCCTGAACATATTATGTTCGCGTTTCGTCGGATTTTGGGACGAGCGGGACTCGAAGACCGGGATGTTCGCATTCTCCTTGGCATGGCCCGCCAGATTGGCTGGTATGCCGAGAGTGGTTGGCGTCTTCGTCAGCAATCTTCTGAGTGCAAAACATAACGACTCAAAGTGTAGGTGTACGGCTATAAATAATGGCGGAAATCATCTCGCTGCAAAATGTTATTCAGGCGCGGCGGAGGCAGCAGGAGCAGGACACCCTGCGCACCTGTATTGCCGTAATTGAGCACAGTCTCAAGGTGCATATCGAGGAGTTTCCTCAGGCCCCGGAACAGGAATGGACGATCCGAGCAAAACGAATCCGTCAACTCGGGGAACTTCTCGAATACGCGACCCAGCTCACGTAACGCTTCACGTCTTATTGGGTGCTGCTGTTGATGGGAAAATCGTCTCTAAGTTTGGTTTATAGAAAGGAAGTTCATGGCGAAAGCTGCGTCGTCAACGACTACAAAACGAGCGACAACGACTAAGAGTGCAACCACTCCAGCAAAACCGCGCGCTCGCACTCAGAAAGTACCGGTTCTGTCACCTCCCGTTTCGGCAGCAGAGAATGGTAATGCTGTTGATCTTAGTGCCGTGACGGATCGACTTGTCGCTTTAGAGGAACGCCTCACTCACAGTTTTGCCTCGGTTGCGGCAGAAATTCAAGCGGTGAAGTCGACGCCGCCCCAGACTGGAGCAGAAGATCAAGCTCCCCCTGAAACCGTCTTGCCCATTATTGCGGATCTCATTCGCCGGAGTCTCACTGAACAGCTTGCTCCTATTGTCGCGTCGCTCAAACGACTTGAAGAACGTGTCGGGTTTATTGGGAATCGTCTGAAACACCCTGGCTCTGGTCAGGAACAGAGGCAAAAGCCGTGGCGTCATGAGCAGCAGCAACGACACAATCGCCCACGGAACCATAATGGACCATCTCGCCCCGGACAGGGACAACAGTGGTCACCACCAAACGCTGCTTCAGTCCAAGGGCATTTTGCCCCACGTCCGTTACATGGTGGCGTTCCTGATCTCACTACAGAAGAAGACGAACAATAGCAGTCGTGCTTGGAAGCAAGCGTCTCTGACTGTCCCCCTAACAGCAAGGAACAAAGGATGCACGGGAAGAAAAGCAAAGCACGGAGTGTCAAGGGATATGACTGTGGGTGCCATGCTTTCCCGGCTTTAACCTACCAAAGCGTATTGACCTCTTTTCTTCTATTTGTTGAAGGCGGACCATATTCCCTAGAGCATCCCTAGTAAGGCGCGTACGGTTGTCAGAAGGAGAAAGCGCTGCGTATTAGGTTTCTTTACTTTTCTCTTCGCGGTATTACTTTTATAAGTATGAGATCTGCGTGTTGTTAGTTCTGTTACGTAAAAAGGAAGTGACATGGCACGAATTACTGTTGAAGATTGCTTACAAAAGATTCCTAACCGGTTCGCTCTCATTGTTGTTGCTTCTCGTCGGGCGAAAGAACTATTAAAAGGTGCACGCCCGTTGGTACACTCAGACAACAAAGAGGCCGTTACTGCGCTACGAGAGATCGCAGCGGGAAAAGTGTGGGCAGAACCTCCGCAAGAGAACAAATAAGTGGCGAAGAAAGATTTATACACAATTCTTGGTCTTAGTCGTACTGCCTCGACTGACGAGATTAAAAAAGCGTACCGTCAACTTGCTCGTAAATATCACCCCGACGTTAATCCTGGGAACAAAGACGCAGAAGAGCGTTTCAAGGATATCTCTTTTGCCCATGATGTGCTCAGCGATAATCAAAAACGCAAGCTGTATGACGAATTCGGCGAGGAGGGACTCCAGCCAGGTTTTGATCCTGAGAAAATGCGGGCTTATCGGCAATGGAGCGCAACCGGGGGTGGCGGCTTTGGGCAGCGTGGAGGCCGTGCCGCTGCTGGCTTTGGATTTGAGGATGTCTTTGGCGACATCCTTGGCAACTTTGGTCGTGGTCGCGCACACCCCGATTTGACGCCTGGGGAAGATCTTGAATACACGCTTGAACTCGATTTGCTAGAAGTGGTACGTGGTGCGAGCAAAACTATTGCTATTCAACGTCCCAGCATATGTACAACGTGTCACGGCACGGGTGATCGTCCAGGGCGTCAGAGTGTCTCTTGTCCGGAATGTGGAGGGCAGGGACACGTCAGGATTGGAACTGGTCCAGTGGCGTTTTCGCGTACCTGCGCCCGGTGTGGAGGGGCCGGTAAACTGCGACCAGGCGGATGTTCGCAGTGTGGTGGAAATGGTCGCATTACTGCTCCTGAGCGATTAACTGTCAAAATTCCCGCTGGTGTTGATGAGGGCTCGCGGATTCGTCTTGCAGGAAAAGGTGCAGCCTCGGTTGGTGGAGGTTCAGCGGGAGACTTGTACTTGGAGATCCGGGTCCGTCCGCATCCAACGCTCAGTCGTAAAGGGCTTGATCTCTCTCTCGATCTGCCAATCACTATTGGTGAAGCTATTAATGGGATGACAGTGACTGTTCCTACCCCTCATGGCGAGGTGAAGCTGAAGATTCCCGCGAACAGTCAAAGTGGGCACGTATTACGTCTAAAGGGCAAAGGGGTCATTGATGAGAAAACGAACGCCCGGGGAGACTTATATATTAAGCTGATGATTCAAGTGCCGAGTGCTGGCGGTGAGTCTCTACGGCATGCAGCGGAACAACTCGATCGCTACTATACAGAAAATCCTCGCAAAGACCTCCACTTTTGATAAGGAGAGGGGGTCGCCTTTTCCTTATGCTTAGATACTATCGATAGTATGGCACGTACTGCAAAACCAACACCCATGGGAGGGGAGACCTTCGTCAGTGAAGACGAGGAGAATACGCCGTCGTTGTTGTCGGTCGACAAGACAGATGAGCCACTTGCCGGGATAGACTCTTTGTCCGCAGAAGAAGAAGCGTCGGTCGAGAAAGAAAACGGCGCCGATACAGAAACTGCGCTGGTCCCTTACGATTCATTACAACGATATCTTGCAGAGATTCGCCGGTATCCCCTCCTCACCCCAGAAGAGGAGCATGAACTGGCGGTCCGATATAAAGAGCATGGCGATGTCGAGGCCGCGTATCGTCTGGTGACCGCGAATCTTCGGTTGGTTGTGATGTTCGCCCGGAAGTATGAGCGTGCCGTACTGAATCTCCTTGATCTGATCCAGGAAGGGAGTATCGGATTAATGGAAGCCGTACGGAACTTTGACCCCTACCGTGGGGTACGGTTTCCCTCGTATGCGGTGTGGTGGGTCCGGGCCTATATCATTCGTTACCTGATGAACAACTGGCGGATGGTTAAAATTGGTACGACCCAAGCTCAACGCAAACTTTTCTTTAACCTCCAACGAGAGAAAGAACGCTTGGAAGCTGAGGGGTTTTCTCCTGCGCCAAAACTTATTGCGCAGCAACTCGGAGTGAAAGAAGAAGAAGTGGTTGAGATGGAACAACGTATGGCGTCTCGTGACCTTTCGCTCGATACACCAATAGACGCGGACGAAGGTGAAAGTGGGACCCTGTTGGACTTTATCGCAGATAAACAAGCAAACGCGGAAGAAAGTGTCGCGACAAGTCAGTATCGTGAACTGATGGCCCAAAAAATGACCGAATTCGCCCGTACGCTGAAAGGAAAAGAGGAAGTCATCTTTCGAACTCGCCTGCTTGCTGAGGAACCTGTAACCTTACAGGAAATTGGCGACCAGTATGGGATTAGTCGAGAACGCGTACGACAGTAAGAAAGCCGTTAGAAAAAAAAATTGAAGGATTTTCAT
>JBFWXH010000119.1:0-21731 GCA_050187625.1 Binatia bacterium | reverse complement strand
AATCGGTGTGGCGTTCCAGTCTTCCTCACTCATGCCCAGTGGTGGCGAAATGTTTGCCATGCTGGGCTCGCTGCCTATCACTAATCCGCAGCCGCCACAACCTCTTGCACCCCCTCTGTGCGGTTACTCCTTATCTCTTCTTTACCGGCACATGTGTGAGAAATATGTGAGAAAAGTGTGAACTTTCTGCGGACTTTTGTCCGTCCCCTCTGCTACGTCTTCCCCGACGTGTGCGATGACCTAGCTGTATCCTGTCGCGCAGTGCCGGGGGCAGTCATGAAAGCAAATCCGTCTACCCGTTCGCGCTATCCCGCGCACCGGGCGTTTGTCGTACAAATGGCCCAGCCGTCCCCAGGGGATGAAAATGTCCCGTTGGGCCGGGCTGAACATTTAGTCTCTGGCCAGAGCACGCACTTTATTAGTTGGGCTGAGTTGGAGGCGTTCATTGAGCAGGTCTTGGCGAGGATGGAGGACAAACCGCCGTGACAAGGAAAGGAACCGGGAAGCGGAGAAACGGGGAAACGGAGAGGAGAACACGATTTCTCTTCTCCTGGTCGCCGATTCTTTCCGTCTCCGGTTCTCCGATTCTTTCGCAACGCTGACTACTGGTTCTCACGCATCACGTTCCACGCAACACGTTCCGCAAAGGAGGAGAACATCATGAACTCAGCTCACATTGATCACGACCGCAGAGAACGAAGAAAACCGCGATACTTTTACCATACCCCTTTCTCTTACCTTGCCTTCTGGCTCGCGCTGCTGATGATTGTGCCCATGTCCGGGAGGATTCGTCTTGTGCCTGACGCGCGAGCCGACACAGTGGCGGGTAACGGATGCGAACAGATTTGCACCCCTTTCTGCATTACTGGTCCTGATAATGAAACTAATTGTAACGGAGAACTATGCCAGGGAGACCCCAATGATCCGGATTGCACCATAACGATAACGCCAACGGGGACATGCACCTGCAAGGATGGAACCTCTTTCAACATCCAAGGGTTTCCAGACGCGACCACTTGTAATACCAGCGCTACCTGCCTGGACCATGGCGGATTCTGCGAGCTCTTTGACTTCTCGTGTTTCGATACGGGAGGAGGGGGTGGAGATATTATTATTGGTGGCTGTGGGCTCCTGAAGTTCTTCAACGGCGGCACGGTATGTTCGGCGAATGTCCTTGCCTTTGACCCGGCTACTGGCGCCAGTTTAGTCAATGAGTCTGTATTTGCCGGACCGCAATTAGATGCTCTCGAGCGACAGGCAGTTAACGACGTGCTCACGCTTCACGGTTTGCCAGCGACCGAGAAAGATCGTCTCTTGCAGTGGGGACGCGACCGGGTGCGGGCAGAACTCTTTGCCAAGCTCGTGACTCTCATCAAAAAACCCGCAGGCGATCGCACGGCCAACGAGCAAGTGCTCTACAACTGGCTGACCAATATCGTGTGGCAGAAGCGCATTGATCCCGCCCAGAAAGCGTGGGAGCAATACCTTGCCTGGAAAAATTCGGTCGACTTTGCCACCTGTAGCTGGCAGCCACCAGGACAAGTCGTCTGGCAGCCGAAATGGCTCACTGCAGCAAACGACCCGCAAAAGATCGACTGTCAGGCTGACTTCACACCCAGTGGGGGATCAACATTTCAGCGCCTGTGCCGACTGAACGGCTGCTCGTCTGGGAATGATGGCATTCCCCGCAATGATCCAACTCCGAACAGTGCGGGTGACCCAGCGAACCCAGCTGATGATGGAGAGATCTGTTTCGCTGCCGGGTCGTTTGATTATGACTTCTGCACAGAGCAACGATGTAATGGTGTCCCTTCTTCCATAGAATGTTTGGTCGCTCTTCCAGGCCACCCAAGCTACGAGCAATTCAAGAGCTACGGCGCTGCCCTGGCGAACAAAGAATTCGTGTATAACCCGAGCTTCCTGTCGATTGCGGGGAATACCAGCAAAGCGGCGGCTTTTGGCATCAGCCTCGGTATTGGCATAGGGGTAGCTGGCGCCGGCGCTGCGGTGGCGACGGGAACCGGCCTCGCTACGAATTTTCTCAAGGTCGCTTTTCCTTATGCAGTGCGGGCAGGCACCCTTGCTACGGCCGCGGTTGGTGCAGTGGCCGCAATTTTTGTTGTTGTTTTAGCCATCGTCACTATTATTATTGGTTCAATTGCGCTGGCAGAGTTTGAGCAGCTGGATGATAATTTGATGGCCGATGTCCGCACGGCGGCGTCACCCACGAATGCTGCTCAGGGCAAACCGGATCTCGCGACGCTCATCACCACAGACGCTGGCAGGAACGAAATTTACTTGGCGTTTATCACGACGGTGGGGCCAGAAATCGATCTTTCGGGCCGGACGGCGCCAGCGCCCGAGAACGAGCCCCTGTGGGCGGTGATGGATCAGAACCGTATCCCGCTACCAACTGAGAGTGGCCAGCTCCTGACCTTCACTTCATGGGACAACATTCTTGGCCAGGCCGGCCTCTTTGGCGGATGGTTTGTGCCGCAAATGACCCAGAGCGGTGGAGCTACGCAAAATACGCTGGCGCTGGGCATTGAGTATGTCAACCCGAACGGTGAACAGTGGACCGCCTGGCGCACGAAGTGCCAGGATCAGACGAACGCCGCGTGTACGGTTGGGGAATCGCTCTTCGTTCACACCCGCAATGGCGACGAGCCGCCAACGGACCTCAGCGAGGCCCAGCTTGCCACATGGTTTGCCACTGCGAGTAAGGAGATCACATACAAAAACGATGCAGGTTCCTCCCGCATCGCACGGCTGAATCGTCGGCCAACGGCGACCGGCTTCTCTGCCAGTGGGACGCTCTCCGAAGGGCAACAATTGACGCTCAATGGGACTGGCTCAGATCCCGACGGTGATGCCGTCAGTTTTGTGTGGGATTTCAAAGACGGAACCAGTAATACCACAGGGTCATCGGTCGAACATACCTTTGCTGATAGCGGGACGTTCAACGTGACAATGACCGCAAAAGATGTGTTTGGCGCGACGGGGACTGCGAAGAACACTTCGATAACCATTGCGAACGTGGCGCCGACGGCCACCCTGCCTACACCGACCGCAGTGAACGAAGGCAGTCCGTTTACGCCGAGCTTGACCGATCCGTCTGATCCCTCGACGGTAGATACGCAAGCTGGTTTCCAGTATGCCTTCAATTGCGGTGGCGGCTTTGGCAGCTTTAGCAGCAGCAGCTCTGTATCCTGCCCTACTACGGATAACGGCAGTATTGCTATTGCCGCGAAGATCAAAGACAAAGATGGCGGGGAGAATACGTATACCGCCACGGCTGCCGTCAATAATGTGCCTCCCGGAGGGTCCCTTTTGTTTACGACACAAACGGTTCCAGAAGGAAGCTCCTTCGCATTCAGTTTCTTCAGCGTCTTCCCCTTTGATCCGTCGCCGGTCGATAACCAATCGCTGCAGTTCGCCTTTAACTGCGGCAGTGGTTTCGGCGCGTATAGCAGCGCCAACGGAGTCACGTGCTCGACGACTGATAACGGCATTCTTAACGTTGCTGGTCGGATCAAAGATAAAGACGATGGGGTTGGAGAGAGTGCTGGCACGATGGCTGTGACGAACGTGGCGCCAACGGCCGCCTTCACGGCTACACCGCAGATCTTCCAGGGCGAATCGGCGACGTTGGCCTTTAGTCAGCAATCTGATCCAAGCTCGGCGGATACGACGGCAGGGTTCACCTACGCCTACAGCTGCACGACGAGTGGCGCGTTAACGGTGGCCAACAACCGTGCGGCTTCGGCAGCATGTAAGTATCTCACTACCGGGACATTCACTGTGGATGGAACCATTAGTGATAAAGACAACGGCGCGAATAGTTACACCGCCAGTGTCACAGTGATCTCCCCGCAACAGGCCGCCACCAATCTGAGTGCGCAAGTCGTAGCGCTCAACCTGGAGGCAACGCGGACGAGTGATTTAACCACAAAGATTGACAATGCCCTGCAGAAACTTGCCCAAGGCAAAAAGGACCAAGCGAGCAAGCAATTGCAGGATTTTATCAAGAAGGTCAATGATATCATGAGGCAAAAGCTCATCACCGCCACCCAAGGCCAGGTGTTGATCGATACCGCTAATCGTATCATTGCCTCGATTGCGGTAAGTTAAGTCCAAATGTAGGGGCGCGCGGCTGTGCGCCCCGTGCTCTTAGCAGCTCGTATCAGGAACTCGTAAGGGAAAGACACAGGATGAAAAGACCGTGACATTTTTACCCCCTGGCAAATCTATCTTGCCTCATGTCTGGGAAGCCCGCTGGCCGCTTGGTTGATGGTGCGGAATCATTGTGCCTTGCAGTAATAGATGACCACAAAAGTTTTGACAGATGGGAAATGGTTGAGTGCTTGAGATTGCTTCGCTGCGCTCACAATGACAAAGCGGAACGTCATTACGAGGAGCAGAGCGACGAAGCAATCTCTGCCTGTCAAAATCTCTGTGGCGAACTGGTAGTTCAAACACGGGCATCACGCAATTCGGCAGTTGTGTACTCATTCCGAAACCACACGCGCCAGCACGAAACCCAGCAGTACGCCAACTAACCCCAGACTGACACTCCCAAGGATGTTCAACACTGCTGGGAGTGTCCCCTGATCCTGCGCCAAACGGACAGTTTCATAGCTGAAAGTCGAGAACGTTGTATACGCACCGAGAAAACCAATAGCAAAAAAGAATCGATGGTTAGGTGAAATTGTTGGATGTTGCTGGAGGAGCCCCATAAGGAAGCCAAGAAGAAGGCTCCCGCTGATATTAGCGACAAAAGTTCCCCACGGGAACACTACTCCCCAACGATGCGCAATCCAGCCGCTCACCAGATAACGTGTATTCGCGCCAAGAAAACCGCCGAGCCCGATCAACAGATATTCCATAAGGCATCCCATAGCTGAGGTTGCTGTGCTGGTCTACTGAAATGAGCAACGTCAGAGGGGGTTGACTCTCTCTTGTGAAGCGTTATTTCTTATTGATAATGATTCCTATTAAGTGAGAAGGAGGATGGATATGGCAAAATTAGAAGGTTCAAAGACGCATGAAAACCTGAAACACGCGTTCGCTGGTGAATCCCAGGCGAATCGTCGATACCTCTATTTCGCACGTCGCGCAGATATCGAAGGGTATCCGGATGTGGGTGGATTGTTCCGTGACACCTCGGAAGCGGAAACTGGTCATGCTTTTGGCCACCTCGACTTCATCAAAGAAGTCGGCGATCCCGCAACCGGCAAGCCAATTGGTGACACTGAGAAAAACCTCCAAGCTGCCGTTGCTGGCGAAACCTATGAGTACACCGAAATGTACCCTGGCTTTGCCAAAACGGCTCGTGACGAAGGGTTTGCAGAAATCGCCGAGTGGTTTGAAACTCTCGCGCGGGCAGAAAAATCCCATGCCGGTCGCTTTACCAAAGGGCTCGATAGCCTGAAAGGGTAAGGCCTCTGATGGCCGGGGTGTTGTTACGCCCCGGCCGAGAAAAATTCTTGCCAGGAAAGGACGGCAATAGGAAAAGTTGCTGTTAGGACAGAGACCCAGGGGTGCCAGAAGAGGGATCAATGCAGAAAATAACGTTGGACGAAATTTCCGGGGCTGAACGCTATGAAAAAATCCGCGACGAATTTCGTCGACGGATCATTGAGCTCAAGAAAGATCGTCGCTTGTCGGTTGGCGACTATATTACCTTTGTCTTTGAAAACCGTGAGACTATCCTGTTTCAGATTCAAGAAATGCTCCGGGCGGAACGTATCACCGACATTGATAAGATCCGCTTTGAAGTCGACATCTATAATGATCTCATTCCTGGAGACGGGGAGTTATCGTCGACCATGCTCATTGAAATTACGGAGCAGGACCGCATTCGCCCAGAGCTCGTTAAACTCATCGGGATCGATACCGCAGTATCGCTGCAAATTGGTAATCACATTGTGGTCCCAGCTCTCTTTGAGGGTGGTCGGAGTACAGAAGATAACTTGAGCGCTGTCCAGTATGTTCGTTTTGCCCTCTCTTCTGAAGCGCAGGCTGCGTTTCGTGATGAGCAGAACGAGGTATGTCTCGTTATTAACCACCCGAATTATCAAGCGCAAGCCGTATTTCCGCCGTCGATGCAGCGATCACTAGCTGCCGAGTTGTAGATGACCCTTTGTGAGCACGGGCTAGGCGACCCGCGGGCAAACTCTTCATCGTCAAGTCGTATGCGTAAACGGACAACCCAACAACTGCGTGCGGTATGCGAGGCTCTTCAAGAAGATCATTCGCATCCGAGTGCGGAAGAAATTTATCGGCGAGTCCAACAGGTCTTCCCGCGGATTAGCCTTGGTACCGTTTACCGTAACCTGCAACGGTTAGTCGCAGAGGGGCAAATTCGCGCCGTTCGACTGGGCGATCGTATGACCCGCTACGACCCGACTCTCGAAGACCATGATCACTTTATTTGCCAGCGATGTGGGCGAGTAGAGGATGTCTGGTTAGAGCGCGACCGGCAGATCAACCTGACTCCGCTGATAAAAAAAGGCTTCACGATTATTGACCACAGTTTGGCGATTCATGGGGTCTGTCGGCAATGCAGTCGACTACGAGGACGGCAGGTGCCGACAGGACGGAAACACCACTCTCGGAGTTCTGACGTGACGCCTCCCCCGCCAGCTGAACGAACAGCGAAAATGGAAGACAGACAAGAGGCTCTCGCGAACAATCGTCAAGCGTAACGATCACAATATATTGCCGAGTGTCGCGAGCTTTTCCTTACGTCCTTGTTTTTCGATACGTTTCCACTTCGGTAAGATTCACGCAGTTTATCGGCGAGAGCCCTGCCCGCAGACGTTGCACGTTCACGGCAAGTCCTTTGGCGATGTCATGGTAGGACAAGTCGGTGACCCCAGCCGTGTGTGGGGTGGCGATCACGTTGTAACGAAAGAGCCGATCCTCGGGATCGGTGGGTTCGTCCCAAAAGACATCAAGTCCAGCCCCGGCGATAATTTTCTGGTCGAGTGCGTTCACGAGGGCGTCGTGGTCAATGACGGGACCTCGTCCAACATTGATCACAAATGCGCTGTGTTTCATGTGAGCAAATGCGGAGGCATTGAGTAACCCGCGAGTCGCAGTTGTCACTGGAAGTGCAGAGACGACAAAATCTGCCTCAGCTAAGACCCGGGGGAGGTCGTGGGAGCCACCCAAAAAGTCTAAGCCCAGACCTGTTCGTGTTGTTTCTGCTGGATGCTCTTTAATCCCGATGATCCGCATACCGAAGGGGCGGAGACGCCGGGCGACTTCCGCTCCGATACTCCCGACGCCGAGAATCGCGGCTGTTTTGCCTTGGAGGGCCAATCCTAATGGTGCACCAAACCTCCGAGCTTTGACATTCGCGATCGCCGTAGGAAACTTCCGTGCGAGTACAAGCATGAGGAAGATGGCATGCTCGGCAACCGACTCCGCGTTTCCAGCTCCTTCATGACCGGGGACATTCGCAACATAAATGCCCCGTTGCGTTGCGGCGGGAATGTCGACTCCTTCAAGGCCGACACCGAATTGGTGAATGATGGTGGCCGAGGTCCGCGCAATGACGTCAGCATCGACACGGAACATCGCTGGGATAACGACGTCGACACTCGCAACCGCGGTGCGGACCTCCTCGGCAGCACACGCGCGGATGTTGTCCTCTGGTAGATGCTGCCGCAGCACCTCAGCGCAATGAGGGAAATGCGTCGTACAAATAAGAATTTCCATGCCCGACACATACAATAAATGCTTTCGGTGTGGCAGACCAAAGGACACTTTTGTCTGCCGTGATTTCTAAAGGTTTGCGACTATCGTGCGGTAGCGATTGCCAGGTCTGCATTTGTTCTGGTTGCACCCTGATCAGTACGCGATTTTGCTGCTTGAGGTACGCTCAGTAGAGATCGCCTTCTTCTTTGCCGCTGTCTTGATGAATGATCTTGCTCGTTTACGGTAACCATGCAGGCGGATGCGTCGGGGAGATGCCGAAGACAAAAAGGCCAACCAGATACAAGAGGGCGGTAAGAATGAAGGTACTGAGAATGTCGAGGCCAATGCCCGCGCGCACCATTTGCGGAATGGTGACATGCCCGCTGGTGAAAACGATCGCGTTTGGTCCGGTTGCCGATGGCAACATAAAGTTGCACACCGATGCCGAAAAGGTTGCCGGAATCATCAGCAGGAGCGGGTCGATATGCATAGCCTGAGCCGTTGCTGCGAGGACCGGCATCATCAACGTCGCCGTCGCCGTATTGCTCGCGAATTCTGTGATTATTGCCGTGAGCAACGTGACAGAGAAAATGACTGCGAGAGGGGAGAGGGTCCCAAGTGCAGAAAGGTGGGTGCCGAGCCACGAGGCAAGTCCGGTTTCTTCGACTCCAGCGGCCAGCGCTAACCCGCCTCCCAAGAGAATGAGGACCCCCCAAGGGAGCCGCTCGGCGGTTTCCCAATCCATTAAGAATCGATCCGACTTTCGTTCTGTTGGAATGAAGAACAACAGCAACGCCATGAAGATAGCGACCGTTGAGTCGAGTACTTTCACAGAGGTCGGCAACAAGCGAGACCAGCCGGGGAGAGTGATGTCGCCCAGCGGGAGGTCTGCGCGAAAAATCCACAACAAGGCCGTTGTTGCTGCCAGCACCGACACGCGTTTTTCTGCAGTACTCATCGGTCCTAAAGCGTCGAGGCGGTCGCGTAAGAATTGTTTGTCGGCGCGCCATCCTTCGGTCGAGTACGGAAAAGCAAAATAAGTGAGGTACGCCCACGTAAAGAGGGTGAGAATGGCCGCAGTCGGAACGCCAAACAGCATCCACTGTAAGAAACCGATATGCGGGGCTTCCGGGAAAAGCCTGCCAAAAGCACCGAGAAAGATGACATTGGGTGGTGTCCCGACAGGTGTGCCGAGTCCTCCGATTGACGCTGCATACGCGATCATTAGCATGAGTGCGGTGCCGAATCCTTTGCGGGTGTCATAACCCTGAGAGTCGGCATGATCGAGGACCGCAAGTGCTATGGGCAGCATGATCAAGGTAGTTGCAACATTTGACACCCACATCGACATGGCGGCAGTGGTGCCCATGATTCCGAGTGTCAACGACTGCGGGGTAGAGCCTACCCGGTTGAGTACGCGCAGAGCGATACGATGGTGAAGATGGCACTTCTCCATCGCCATCGCGATCAAAAAACCGCCAAGAAAGAGAAAAATGATGTGATCAGCATAGACCGCGGACACTTCTTGCGGAGTGAGGATGCGCAGAAGCGGAAACAACGCCAAGGGGACGAGGGCTGTTACGGAAGGATGGACGGCTTCACTGATCCACCATACTGCCATTAAGAGCGTGACTGCGGTCATCCGCCAGGCTGGAGTCTCCATACCAGCCGGTGAAGGCAAACACACGAGGAGAAGAAACAAAACCAGGCCACCAAGCAATCCAATCTGTTGGTGACGTTGGTACCGAGAGTTTCCTTGGTCACTCATGCAGGAAAAGGCTGAGCTAACGAGAAGTCTGAGGTTCTTTTGCCGCGAGCGTAGGCAGCGCAGTGGCTATAAGTCGCGCCATTGCGTCAGCAAATAGCTGGGGCAGTTCCTTGGGGCGACACCCGGCAGCCGCAGGATGTCCTCCTCCGCCAAAGGTCTGCGCAAGCTGAGAAAGGTCGGCTTGACAATCTACTGAGCGACGAAGGCTCACTCCTTCGCCAGTGAGGTCGAAAAACGCGAAGACTGTCTGTGTGGCATTCTTTCCCCAGGCATCACCGATTTCACTTGGATAACCATCACATAGGGCTGTGACAAGGGTATACGGGGTGTGCGGGATCGGCATACTTACGCGGCTGCGCTCGGCGAGGGCAAAACTCTCTCGCAGCTCATCAGCCACTTTTTCATAGGCGGCTCGCATTTCTGGGGTATACGTGACTGCCGCGTCGATAGTGAGCATGGCACGGTACCCGTCCAGGTTGTCGTGATCGCCCAGCTTCCGGAGCGTCCACGCTAACTCGCGCGAACCGGGAATAGCATGGATCCAGCGATCATTATCGTCAGCCATCGCTACGGCATGAGCAAAGTCCTGCAAGTGTTGATTCTGTTGCTGCTGCTCCGCCAATTTCCGAGTGAGATATTCATAAGTAAGACGGGCGGCTGCGAACTCTTCGCTGATGATCTTATCGGCAAACGGGACTTTGATATTGCCTGCAGCATAGCGTTTGAGTGCCGTACGGTGATGATCAATCCAGTAAATTTCTACACCCTGGGCGGCGAGATGACAGAGATGCTCGTCGGTTTCCGGTTCTGTCCAAGAAATGTCGGTAATCCACAAGGCACTCCCTGCTGGAGCATCCTCGGGAGAGATCGAACGAATAACCTCATTGATCCGTTCATTGCCGGAAAAGTGAGGAACGACGGTTGTGCCAGCATAGTAGCGGGCAACGGCGACTGCGGCCGTAACGCCATCCAGGCAATAGGGACCATGACTGACGATATGGACGATAGGCGGGAGGGTTGATTTTTTCATAGAGAGACTGCTGCGTTTCCTTTTTTACGTGTGCGTAAGAAAATCATTATAAGAGAGCCTGTCACATTCGGCAAACCGAGACGAGAGGGATCAAAAAAGAGGGACTTCGGAGCCCGAGCGTGAAATGGGACGGCGTCCAAGTTTACTGGCGTGCAGCATCCATCACTTTTTCGATATCGAGAACGCGTGGCCCGCCCCATGAGAGTGCAATCTCCCAGCGGTCGGTTGGGTTCACGGGAATTTCGCGCTCGCCATCGAGTGCAAGAACGGACGGGTAAAAGCTCACAGTTTGTCGTTGCCCATGGTGCAACAGTTGGTGACGTTGAATGCCAACGGACGCCACAAGGCCGGGAGCAATCGCCGCGGTAATTTGCCGCCCGTTCTCTCCGAGCTGTAAGTAAAGCCCGCCCTCTTCCTGAGGGCGAATCGGGTGAACCATGCCCCCAATCGAGGCCATGCCAATGTTGGTCGGTTGTCCTTGCGACAGAAACAGTTCCTTCAACCGGTGCACCTCCCATAGTGCACGAGCACCGACAAATTGATAATCACAGACAGCGACATCAACAAGCGCAATATCTTCATGGATATTATTGCGGTAGAGATTCAGTCGTTTGCTCGGCAGGGTGAACTCATTGACAGCAAACCCTCGTGCCGCGTAGTAACCTGCGGCAAGGCCAGCCAGGGTTGATTCAAGGAAGCGTGGAAAAGCATTGTTGGTACCGGTCGAAAGGGGCACCAGTGGCACGGAGCTACAGCCTTTGGCAACGACACGATTCGTCCCATCTCCGCCGATGACGATAACACACGCGACTCCTTGTTCGTGCATCAATTGCGCAGCACGAGTGGAGTCAGTGGCCTCATCATACACCGACATTTCGAGGAATCGCGGTGTGAGTCGGAGCGGGGTATTGATGCCAGACAACGCCTTCGTGCCGATGCCGACCGGATCAGGAAAGAGGACAACCTCGTCAACGCCAGCACCATCCATACCCAGAATTGCGCGACGGACAATGTACACTTTTTCTTGGGTGTCGAGGACAGACCCGTGTGCGACAAGACGGCGAATGTCTTTCCCTGCACGGGGATTGGCGATGATTCCAACTGAAGCCATATCAACTAAAGCTATATGAAGTCAGGATTTGGGCGTTGGGGATTGAGCTTTGGAAAAGAGGAGATAGACGTGAGAGCCTAACGGTTCCTTCTTTTCTTCTCAATCCCATAGCCTAGCTCCTATGCCTAGAATAGAGAAAGTGCTGCTGCCATAATTTTCTGTGCATTCGGCAGATAATGATCCTCCAAGGGTGGACTAAATGGCACCGGAGTATGCGGCGAAGTCACCGTTTTTATGGGACCGTTGAGGTAGTCAAAACCTTTGTCCGCGACAACTGCCGCAATATCCGCAGCCATACTGCAACGTGGGTGCGACTCGTCAACAACTACTAATCGCCCGGTTTTCTTCACTGATTCGAGCACCGTTTCTTCATCAAACGGCGAAAGTGTACGCGGGTCAATCACCTCAGCACTTTTGCCTTGCTGTTGCAGCTCTTCGGCAGCTTTGAGTGAGTGGTGCACCATTTTACCGATTGCCACAATGGTCAGATCGGTTCCCGGTCGCTTGATGTCAGCCTTCCCCAGCGGAATCGTATAGGGTTCTTCTGGGACGGTGCTTTTCATCGCACCGAGGGTAATGTCTTCGAAGAAAATGACCAGATCATCATCCCGAATCGAAGAGATCAGTAGTCCTTTGGCATCGTATGGCGTTGCCGGAACGACCGTCTTGAGTCCGGGGATGTGGGTAAACAGAGAGTACAAGACTTGCGAGTGTTGTGCTGCGGCGCGGTAGCCACCACCGCATATGGTGCGGATGACCAAGGGAACTTTCGCTTTGCCGCCGAACATATAGCGCAATTTGGCTCCCTGGTTCAGCAACTGGTCAAAGCACACACCCATAAAGCCGACGAACATCATTTCGGCAATCGGCCGCAGGCCAGTCACCGCAGCCCCAACCGCGGCGCCGATAAATCCCGATTCGCTAATCGGAGTGTCAATGATCCGTTCGCGGCCAAATTCTTTCACTAGGCCTTTCGTGACCCCCAAGACTCCACCCCAGGCATCGTCACCGTGGAGGTGGTCAACGTCTGCCCCACCAGCAACATCTTCCCCCATCAAAATCACTTTCGGATCGCGCCGCATCTCTTGGCGCATTGCTTCATTGAGCGCCTGTCCAAAATTGAGTTGTCGGTCGGCCATGCTCTCCTCCTCTCCAGGCTCCCCCACCTGGATGTGGGGATTGGGAGTTGGGGAAGTTTCCTGTCCACCCCCTAGCCCCCAATCCCTAACCCTTAATAGTTCACATACACATCCGTGAACGTTTCTCGCACATCTGGGTATGGGCTCTCTTCAGCGAATTTTACTGCATCGTCTATTTGTGTTGCGACGCGCTCGTCTATAGCCTTCAGCGCTGCTTCGCTGACTAAATCACGAGCAAGCACGGTAGTGCGAAAGAGGATGAGTGGATCACGCTCCTTCTGATATTTCTCTTGATCTGCGGCGATCTTGTAGGTTTGTTGATCGCCTTCGAAATGACCAAAGAGACGATAGGTTTTGCATTCGAGGAGCGTTGGACCTTGTCCGGTACGAGCCCGTCGGATGGCCTCGCCTGCGGCTTCATACACAGCGAAAACGTCGTTTCCGTCGACAGTTACTCCTGGCATGTTGTAGGCCGCTGCGCGGTCAGCAATGTTCTCAACGCTGCAGTGGTAATGCGCAGGGGTAGACTCTGCATACCCATTATTCTCGGCTACGAAAACGACAGGCAATTTCCAGATTGCGGCGAGATTCAAACTCTCGTGTAGGGTGCCCTGCTCAGATGCACCATCGCCGAAAAAACAAATGGTGACTTGGTCGGTCTTGTTGACCTTTGCGGTGAGGCCAGAACCACAGGCCAGTGGTGGACCACCACCAACGATGCCATTGGCGCCGAGCATGCCTTTATCCATATCAGCGATATGCATCGAGCCACCTTTCCCTTTGCACGTCCCCGTTGCTTTGCCAAACAGCTCAGCCATCATCCCCCGTGGATCGACCCCTTTGGCGACACAATGACCATGGCCGCGATGGGTAGAAGTCATGTAATCCGCATCGGTTAGATGGGCGCAGATACCAACTGCGACGGCTTCTTCGCCAGCGTAGAGATGGACAAAGCCGGGAATCTTGCCTTTGCCGAACTCAACCTTGACCCTATTCTCGAAGGTTCGGATAAGCTGCATGCGCTCATAGATCCACAGCAATTTGTCTTTACTGATGTCCATGTGTGCTCCCTCCTTCACGGACAGCCACGTAAGCAACTGCCGCGGTTCATAGCACGAAAGCGAGCATATGGTCTACCTATGGTTGCTGGGGACCCCAGGAAAGCTTGCCTCTGCAAGAAGAGGGGGATAGGAAGAGCTTGAAGCTTTCACGAAGGAGAGAAGGTATGCCTGATCATTTGCCATTTATTGATAGTGATGCCCACGTCATCGAGCCGGTCGATCTGTTCGAGCGCTATCTGGAGCCTAAATTTCGCGATCGCATGCCCTACGCCTGCGCTGACTATCAAGGCGACCCGCTGGCGTTTGGGTTTGAACTGAGAATTCCCGCTCCCAATGGCGGTGAGTACCTCATGCCCTTTGGCCGTGACCCGTTAACAGGGAAAAACACCATCGATCAGCACTCGCATTTTGCCTCGCTTGAGGCTGGGGCGCGGATTGCGTTACCTGGCCAGGATGATGCATATGCGGAGTTTGCCCGCCAAGGCTTTCCGCCCCAGATGTATAAACTGGCGATGGAGCGGACCGGGATCGATTACATGGTTGTGTACCCCTCGGCTGGGTTGTTGACAACTGCGGTTCCTGATCTCGAAGCCGATCGAGCGGCAGCGTATCGACGTGCGTATAACAACTGGTTGCACGATTTCTGTTCGGAGACGGAAGGACGCGTCTTTGGCGCGGCATCTGTGGACCTGCGTGATGCCGAGGAGGCCGCCCGCGAGGCACGCCGCTGTGTCAAAGAGTTCGATTTCAAAGCGGTGCATATCAATCCCGTGCCGGTGTGCGAACATCGGCTCTATGACGATTTCTATGAACCCCTGTGGAACACGTTGGAAGAGCTGAACGTGCCGCTGGCTGTGCATACCGGTACGGGAACGACAGCGGACGAAATGCTCTACTACTATCTGCCGCGCTTACGGACGGCGCAAACGACCGTGGCGTTTACTATCGGCAACATTCTCGCCTCTACGGCGTTGATCATGGGTGGCGTACTCGATCGTCACCCCAAACTTAAAGTCGTGCACTTGGAGTCCGGTGCCGGCTGGGTACCGTTTTGGCTTGATCGTCTGGCCGCGAGTGTACAAGGTGGATTTCGGGGCTTGGATATTCCCGGGCTGAAGATGCATCCCATGGAGTATTTCAAACGGCAGTGTTTCATTGCGGCTGATCCAGATGATCCCGGCATTAAACAGGTCATCGAGTATCTGGGGGATGAGAACATTGTGACTGCCACTGACTTTAGCCATCCCGAAGGACGTCGCTATGAAGTTGCGGTCAAAGAGATGCTGGAGTTGCCAGGCGTATCACTCGAAAGCAAGAAAAAGATTCTGTGGGATAATGCACTGAAGTTGTATCCGATTCAGCCCTCAGCTTGATCTATTTGCTTTTTTGCCAAGCGCAGCCGTGGTATGGTTGCGCCCATGAACACTGCCCAACGTCGAGCAACCTACGAAGATCTGCTGAAGGTTCCGGACATTTTCATTGCCGAGATTCTCGATGGAGAGTTAATCACCTCGCCCCGTCCGGCGTCTCCACACGCTCGCGCGACTTCTGTGATCAGAGGGGCTATTGATCCCTTTGATCGCCCTCCTGGTGGACCGAATGACCCAGGGGGCTGGTGGATCCTTTTCGAGCCAGAACTACATTTAGGGACAGATATTCTGGTTCCTGACCTGGCCGGATGGCGACGGGAGCGCATGCCAAGGCTCCAAAATGTGCCTTACTTCGATCTGGCGCCCGATTGGGTGTGCGAAGTGGTGTCGCCAACGACCGCACGCATCGACCGGGTGCGGAAGATGCCCATCTACGCCCGTGAGCACGTCCGCTATCTCTGGTTGGTTTATCCTGGTTTGCAAACGTTGGAGGTGTACCGTTTAGAAGGTCAACACTGGCTGGTTGCGAGTTCTCATGGCGGCGCCGAAAACGTTCGTGCAGAGCCTTTCGAGGCCATTGAACTAGACATGAGTCGCTGGTGGTTGGAAGAGGTGTAAACAACAGTTGTGGCTTGAGTCAGCGCGCTATGGTATCATCGCGAACACTGAACTTGTAATTTTTCTTTATCCTTTATCCATTTCCCCGTTTCGCCTTTTCTCCTAAATCATCAAGTAGTGTCTTCGCCCCTTGCAAATCCTTCGTATCAAATCCTTCAGTGAACCAATTGTAGATCTTGGACAGTAGCGTGTGCGCTTGCTTTGTTTTGTCCTGCTGGAGCCACAGACGGGCGAGGTTGGTGGATGCCCGCAACTCCCAGGACTTCGCTTGTTGCTGGTGAGCGATGTCGATGGCTTTGAGAAAACATTCCTCCGCCTCACGCGCCACCTCCGCCTCGGTGCTAGGTGTTAGGGGTTGGGGGTTAGAATTGTTAGACCTTTTTTGACTTGTTCTCAACTTGTTTTTGACTCGTCCTAGACTTGCCTGCTGCAGCGTCAGCTCACCTTTCAGTCGATACAACTCTGCCTCGTACGCACGTTCGTTCGTTTTATGAAGAAACTCGAAAGCTTTGGCGAGCTCTTGCAGACCGGCTTCCGATTGTCCGGCTTTTCCGTAGGCATCGGCAAGGAGAGAAAGAAATAACGTTTTCCCCATCCCTGCTCCCGTCGCTTCGTAGGCCACCAACCCTTCACGCATGGCGGTAATACCTTCTTCGTGTTTTCCTTGCTCCGCCAAAGCCCAGCCACGCATAACCATTCCCCATGTCGCCCAAAACGGAAACCCTTGCTCCACACAGAGAGCAATCGCCGCTTCGGCTCGCTGTTGGGTCTCTTTTCCTTCTCGGCGGAGACAAGGAACTTCAGCGGCAAACCCCCACGCAAAAGCCAGACTGAACGGATGTCCCACTTCTTGTGCCCACGAGATTGCTTCCGCACTGCATTGCCGCGCTTGCTCGGGGTAGCCCGAAAACCATAGCCCCCACGCTTGATAGGAGAGACTCATCGTTTTAGGGTCCTGACTATACAAGAAAATGTGGGAACCATGTTGACTGCGATCGTACAGCGCCAAGCTTCGTGCCAAGTATTCTTGAGTCCGTATAAGATCACCAAGCCAGAACAGCGTGACGCCAGGAGCGTAATGTGCCAGAGGGAAAGAAACTTTTTTGTTCTCCGCTAGGCTGCGGAGTTGTTCACCGATGTCGTAGGCGGCTGCATGCTCCGCCCGTACGACATAATACAGCCACAAGCCCCACAGCACGGAAAATAATTGTGGGGTCTCACCGACCTGGGCATAGAGTTCACGGGCGCGCCCGTAGACGTGTCCCACTTCCGCCGCGGCGTAGCCGCGCGAGTGAATAAGCGGCACTCTGAGGGCGATGTGCAGTAAGAGTTCGTGCTGCGTGCGCGCGGCAGATTCCGGCATACTCTTGAGCAATGCAAGCCCTTTGTGGAACAGACCGATCGCCTCGCGATTGGCAGAACGACGAACGGCTTTTTCCCCCGCAAGTTTGAGATAGTGGAGTGCGCGTTGATAATCCTGGCCTTCTTCAAAATGCACAGCGAGCTTCGTGGCTATCTCAACGGTATTCTCGCGATAGCCGCCCTCTTCTCGTTGGCCGATGCGCTGGTGGAGTCGCGCCCGCCTGCCGGGCGTCACGCGATAATACAAAACGTTTTGATAGAGCGCGTGAATGAAGCCGTACCGCGCCGCAATGGTTCCATCCGGCCAATTGCTTTTCCCTTTGGGTTGTAAAAATTGCGCACGACGCGCCAGTGCTTCACAGGATTGTTCCACGGCGTCAATATCATCCGTCGCGAGCCCTGCCGCGACCGACGCCGCCGAAAATTCCGCACCCGCCACGCGACGCTGGAGAGCGTCAAACTCTTCCGGTGTAAGGAGCGCCGGCATTTGCGCCAATCAGGTCGGAGCATACTGTTATAGTACGGAGACAAGAATGGAGCCTTCCGCTTGCCGCGCCAGCCGTCCCAACGCTTCCAGCACCGGCAAGTACGCTTCGCTGGCCCCGTATTGCTCGATACACTGACCGCGACTTACTCGTACCTTACTATCTGTAGAGATTTGCTGAAGAAAAGCTTCCACCACAGTTGTCTTCCCAATCCCAGGCTCTCCTGTCACAAAAACAAGCTGTCGTTCACCGCGCCGCGCTTTTGCGAGCCACCCATGCAGTTGGGCCAGCTCGGTCTCGCGACCGACGAAGGGAATATCTTCAGTCTGGCGCCCAGCGTCTCGCGTTTGCTCACGTGGAGCGTCTCTGTGCTTTTCTGATTCTAGACTCGGGATTCTAGACTCGGGACTGTAGACCTTGGCAATAAAGCGGTACCCCCTGCCGTGTACAGTTTCAATGAAACGAGGAGTGTGGGGAATATCTCCTAGCACCTTACGAAGTTCACGCATCAATTCGGTTAAGCCACCTTCACTCACGATAGTGTCAGGCCAGATAGAATTGAGCAGGGTTTCTTTAGAGACCAGATCGCCCGCATGCGTCACTAAATAGTACAGGAGGGTGTACGTCTTCGGTCGCAACGGAATAACGTTCGTTTCTCGATAGAGCCGCCCTTCGACTGAAGCAAGCCGAAATGGTGAAAAGGATAAAGAACGTGAATGATCCACTGAGAATTCTCACGACGAATTTGAGAAAAATTTGAGACAAGTATGAGGACTTCTTGTCCCTTCCTTGCTTATTATGCGTTCCATAGCTGATCGGCAAGAAACCTCCCACAGAGAGGAACGACAATGGCAAAATTGAGCTACGACATCGTCATCGTTGGCGGCGGAATGGGCGGATCGGTTCTGGCAAAAGTTATAGCTGAACAGGGGGCTCGTGTCCTCGTCCTTGAACGAGAAAAGCAGTTCAAGGATCGTGTGCGTGGAGAAGGTATGCACGCCTGGGGAGTGCCCGAAGCGCGGGCGCTTGGAGTCTATGACCTCTTGCGTGAGACCTGTGGAGTGGAAGTGCGCTGGTGGGATACATATATGGGGGCAACCTTGATTGATCATCGAGACTTCATAGCCACGACCCCGCACCATTCTCCGCTGTTTGGCTTTTATCACCCGGAGATGCAAGAAGTGTTGCTGCAAGCGGCTGCAGAGGCTGGAGCCGAGGTACGCCGAGGTGCGTCTGTCCACGAAGTACGGACAGGGGCATTACCGACAGTTACGGTTGAACAGGAGGGCTGGAGAACTGAAGTACAGGCACGTTTGGTCATTGCTGCTGATGGGCGTACCTCACTCACCCGTAAATGGGCCGGGTTCGAGCTGCGGCGCGATCCTGAACGGCGGCTGTTTGCGGGAGTCTTGCTGGAGAATATGCCTATTGCTACAGATACTTGGGTCGAGGTCATGCAGCCAGACCTCGGTCAACTGGTTTTCCTCGCTTCTGTTGGTCATGGGCGGGTACGAGCATATTTGGGTTGTCCTAAAGATCTCCATCCGCGTTTCCAGGGAGAAGCTGACCTGCCTCGCTTTATTGCTGAATCGGTGCGAATCGGAGCACGAGCCGAGCTTTTCACGCAGGCTCGGGCGGTTGGTCCATTGGCGACATTCGTGGCTGACGATGTGTGGGTTGAGCGTCCCTACAAAGCGGGAGTGGCGTTGGTAGGGGATGCGGCAGCAACCTGTGACCCGACCTTCGGGCAAGGACTTTCGCTGACATTGCGCAGTGTACGGTTGTTGCGTGATCAACTCTTGAAGCACGAGGATTGGGATGTCGCGGGGCAGGCATACGCCGAGGAGCACCGTCGTCATTACCAGGTGATTCATACGCTCGAAGATTGGCTGAGAACTCTCCTTTTAGAAACTGGCCCTGAGGCAGAGGCCCGGCGCGCTCGCGCGTTGCCCTTACATACGCAAGACCGCTCTCGTATGCCCGACCTCTTTGGGTTTGGTCCTGACACGCCAGTCAACGAGACAGTCAGGCGACGCTTCTTTGGCGAGGAGTAGAAGCGATTGCATTGGGAATACCTGGCAAGAGCTGAGTATGGGCGCGATTATCTGCTGTTCATTACCGTTTCATTTGGGTCCTACCCCTTGCGGATACCCTGGAAATTTCGGCAACTCTGGGCTCATATGATCCCACGGTTGGGCACTCGCGACAAAAATGTCCATCGCCGCTCGATAATGGCTGGGGTCATCCAAACTCCCCACTCTGACGCCCACGACATCTGACATCCCGGACAAGCGACTGAATAAGGGCGACCCACAGGCCGGGCAGAATCCGCGGCTGACTGTGTTCCCGGAATTACCCGTCACTGTGTAGAACTTCGGCTCCCCCTTAGTCACAGTAAATCCTGCTGTGGGTATCCGTAGGATGGCGGCAAATGCCGTCCCACTGGCCCGTTGACAGTCGCGGCAATGACAATTGAAAGCAAGGAGCGGTTCGGCATCACATTGGTATCGAACCGCTCCACATGCACACCCGCCGGTAAAAAGAGTTGACATCGACCTCATCCTCACTATGAAGAGCGTCACCAGCTGCTGTTACACGTGGGTTTTCCCAGTACAGTAGCTGTGCACGAGAATAGTAACCTTACAAAAAAGTATGAGCTAGCCTTGGTGTTTATTACGTCACTGTAGTTGCGGTGAGACCAGTGGCTCTCCGTTGGCTCACTCTTTCAATGGCGCAATTCTTCCAGTAGCGCTTTCGTCTCTGATCGTGGACAGCTCTGCCCTTCTATACCTGCATTCCATTTGCTTCCACAACTTTTTCATGGAGCAGAGCCATGCTAAGGTCGTGGCCATGAATACTGCACAGCGCCACGCCACCTATGAGGATCTCCTCAAGGTCCCTGACATTCTCATTGCTGAGATTCTTGACGGAGAGTTAATTACGTCGCCACGCCCTGCATCTGCGCATGCACAGGTAACATCTGCAGTGAATCAAGACCTTGGTCCATTCTCTCGGCGGCTTGGGACTCCCGATGGTCCTGGTGGGTGGCGAATTCTTTTCGAGCCTGAACTGCATCTCGGCGCAGATATTTTGGTTCCTGATCTGGCTGGATGGAGACGCGAACGGATGCCGGTGCTCGAAGACGTTGCCTACTTTGAGTTAGCGCCTGACTGGGTATGTGAAGTGGTGTCGCCAAGTACCGCACGCATCGACCGCGTGCGGAAGATGCCGATCTATGCACGGGAACAGGTCGGGCATCTGTGGCTCGTGCATCCCAGCTTGCACACGTTAGAGGTCTATCGTCTGGAGGGTCAACATTGGGTGGTTGTCAGTTCACATGTTGGAGCAGAGGGTGCACGTGCCGAGCCATTCGAGGCAATCGAGCTTGACATGAGCCGATGGTGGTTAGAGGAAGCGTAAGTACCAACATTGTTGTATTGGGTCATCGAGCGATTGAGTCATTGTACTAACAACGCAAGACATTAAGGAGATTGATAATGAAGCCACGCAATTTTCAGATGGTTGAAACCAACGGGGTCCGGCTGCGTACGGTAGTCGAAGGTGAAGGTCCGCTCGTGATTTTGTTGCATGGCTTCCCGCAATGCTGGTATCTCTGGCGGCACCAGATCGACCCGCTAGTGGAGGCCGGGTTTCAAGTCGCCGTGGTTATGGGCTACGGTTCCTGTAAACGGAGAGGGAGTAGACGGGAGACATTTCTGGGATAGGTAATCGGATAGTGAAGACGATTAACCCAACAACCAGAAGGAGGACTTCCGCATGGAGAAGAAGATAGCACCAAGTGAGCAAAAGGCCCAGGCGTTACGAGCGTTATTGCAGGGGCAGACCGATGCCCAAAGTGGCGAGGCATTATTAAGCACGTTAGTGCGCCTGTCGACGGAGCGAGTGTTGCAGGAAGCGTTGGAACAGGAACAAAGCGCAGCGTTGGGACGCGGGCGCTATCAGAAAATCGGCTGAGGACGCCGGGCGTGAGCCCGGGGGTGAAAGCCGCCAGCCGAAGGCTGGTAGAGGAGGGAGAGGAGAGAGTTTGCTACCGTTAAAGGATGGAGATCAGATTCAGTGCAC
>JBFWXH010000118.1:0-21749 GCA_050187625.1 Binatia bacterium | reverse complement strand
GAAACTTGTCGGCAATTTCTTTGTCATTTCCGCAATCGAAACACTGGGCGAGGCGTTTACCTTAGTAGAAAAATCTGGTTTGCAGATCGAAACGGTTCTCGAGTTGATCAAGGCACTTTTGCCAGTTCCGCTTTTTCAGGGGTACGGCACCCGGATGGCGCGAAGCGAGTTTGTTCCCCCAGGTTTTGTATTACGGCTCGGACTCAAAGATGTTGGGCTGATGCGTAAACTTGCTGAACAATCTCAGGCTCCTCTCCCTATCGCTGATCTTGCGCATGAACACTTACGGGCAGCGCTGGCGCGTGGACGTGGTGATTTAGACTGGGGAGCGCTGATTACTGTCCTGCGAGAACTCGCCGGGTTGCAACCGCGAACCCCCTAGACCTGCAGAATCTCCTCCCTTAAAGGAGTGGCATGGCGAAGAAAGCGAAAATCCATACAGGTCCATTGCTGGGGGCGCATATGTCTATTGCTGGAGGAGTAGATAAGGCGGTGCTCCAGGGGAAAGAGGTTGGCTGTGACACGGTGCAGATTTTTACCAAATCCTCCCGCCAGTGGAAGAGTAAGCCGCTAAGCGAGGAAGAAATTGCCCGCTTTCACGCTGCGAAACAAACCACCGGCATTACGACGGTCGTTGCTCACGATTCCTATCTGTACAATTTTGCTGCTCCGGACGAGACGTTGCGCAAAAAGTCGGTTGCTGGATTGATCGACGAAATGGAGCGCTGTGAAGTATTAGGCGTTGTGTACTTGATCGCCCATCCTGGAGCCCATGTCGGTGCGGGTGAAGAAGCTGGCATCCAGACGATTGCTCGGTCGATCGACGAAATGCATAAGGCATGTCGTGGCTACGAGACCAAACTGGCCATTGAAATTACTGCAGGGCAGGGGTCGACCCTTGGCTATCGCTTTCAGCAAGTACAAGCCATTATTAATGCGACAACGGAGCCAGAACGGTTACGTGTCTGTTTTGATACCGAGCACGCCTTTGCTGCTGGCTATGAGTTGCGGACGCAGGAAGGGTACGAACAAACGTTCGCTGAGTTTGACGAGACCATTGGGCTCGACCGCCTTGTCGCATTTCATCTTAACGATGCCAAGAAAGATCTCGGCTGTCGAGTCGACCGCCACGAGCACATTGGCCACGGGTTCCTCGGCCTCGATGCGTTTCGTTTTTTGCTGAATGATAAGCGTTTCTGGGGACTCCCCATGTGCCTGGAAACCCCGAAGAGTGCAGACTGCCACGAAGATCGAGAGAATTTGGCAACGCTGCGGAGCTTGCTCACCGCATAAGTTGAGTCATTGCCGCAGGTATTCAGTCATTGATTCACTGAAGAAATGACGAAATGACTCAATCACAAGCCGCTGCTTCTCCAGCTCCGATAGAACATAAACGCCGTCTTGGTCTGCAAGTCGCTGCTGGACTTGGTGGACTTCTCCTGCTTGGCGTTCTTGTATGGGACGTTGGGGTTGAGGGTGTCTTCGGTTATGCGCAGCAGATTGGTTGGTTCGCTCCGTTCTTGCTGCTTCCATCGATTGCTGTTGCGCTGTGTGACGCTAAGGGGTGGTCCTGTGCTCTGCCACCAGCCACCACGGCCCCACCTATTGCATTATGGCGTTGGTCTCTCGCTCGTCTGGCGGGTGAAGCGGTGAATAATCTTACGCCGACAGCTAATCTTGGCGGCGAGCCGGTGAAAGTCTACATGTTACGGGCCTACGGAATTTCAACGGAAGCGGGGCTCGCATCAGTGGTGGTGGCCAAGACCGCTCTTACCGTGTCTCAGATAGTCTTTATCCTTCTGGGAATTCCGTTTCTTCTCTATCGTTTAGGGTGGGTGCAGCAGGGATGGTGGATTCTCGGGATTCTCGTCATTCTTGCCTATGGCTTCACGGTTATCATGATTCGCTGGCAGCGACGTGGGCTGATGGGAATGGCAGTACGCTTGCTTCGCCGACTCTTTCCTCGCTGGCAGCGATTGGTGCAATGGCAAGCGCGTGCGCGTGAGATTGATACGCACCTGTTGGAATTTTATGAAGGCAACACGCGAGGGTTCTACCTTTCTACGATGTACCATTTTGCTGGCTGGCTGTTTGGCGCGCTTGAGCTGTTTATCTTTCTCGTGGTGATGGGGGTGCCGGTCTCACTTGTCGATGCTTTCATTATTGAGACCATGCTGCAGCCGTTTGGCGCTGCGGCCTTGATTATTCCTGGAGCGTTGGGAGTGCAAGAAGCGGGAGGTGTCTATCTCTGTCGTTTGCTTGGCATTGACGAGGCGGCTGGGCTGACCCTTATGGCGTTGCGTCGCATTCGCGAAACTGTTCACAATGGGGTTGGTCTGACGGTGTTGATGCGTATGGGAGGCATCGTCGTCCCGCACAAGGCTCACTCGCTATAGAGCAAAAGCATGACCCCGATGAACACAATAAGCCCAGACCACGCATAGCTGCTGACTTTATTGGCGAAGACCTGCGTATCCTCCAGGACTTTCGCGATCATGGCGGCAATGCCGGCAACGGCCATGGTCGCGTGATGACGATACACTTTCTCGGCGGACGGACCCTCGCCGTGTGGGTGGGTGAAGAGCATCAGTGCCGCTGACACCGCAAGTGCAGGGAAGGTTAAACTCCATAACGGATGCGTCAATTTCCCCTGACTGCGCAGCCACTCGACTACCCCAATCGAGAGAACGATGCTCGTAAAGATAAAGTGCTGAACGACTTGGACGTCGGTGAGACTTTCTTGTAATGAGAGCGGCCCGAACGGCCACGACTCAGGATCATGGCGTACGAAAAGGAACACCGCGAGCAGGATAAAGACGATGGGCCAGCCGGATTGCGCCCAGGCAAATTGTGTAGGTCGTTGCCGAGCAAGCAGTGCTAACCCCCCAACCAGGCAGACGAAGATTCCCGCAATGTGATGATTTAACTCTGAATAGGCCCGATCTTCCTCGGGGGAGAGCAATGGTGAACGATGGGGGTGCGCTTCGTCATGATACTCAGACGCTCTAAGGTCGATCGTCTGAGTATCAGAAACAACAGGAGATGTGTCGGCTGTAGGAGTTGTTCTTTCTTGCGCACTCGCGGAGAAACTAGAGGGGGGTCCCGCGAAAAGGCAGAGAAACAAGAGCACGAGCAAAAGAAGCTGGGAATGTTTCATGTGCGAATTCATTCGTGTACGCTGCGCAATCTCGCAAGCCGCCCGGTGCGGAACAGCAACCACGCGAGCGAGAGCCAAAATACATGCGCACCGATTGCTGCGCCCCAAAGAAACCAGGTGAGTTTTCCGCTGATGGCACTGGCAACAACGACAATCGATGAATCCCGAGTGGTGAGACTCGTCAACAGTTTTTTGATCGTCACATCTTCCCAGCCGTTGCGTTGGTCGCCTATGTCTTCGGTTTTCTCAGCGAGCGTCACAAAAGGGAAGGAGAGCAGCCCGCCCAGAGCAAGAACACCTCCGAGCACGAGTGCATGTTGCGACGCCCCATCATTCCACACGGCAACGCCGATACCGAGAAAGATAGCGATGGTAACGATGGTATCGCACACAATATCGAGCCAGTCGCCAAGCGGAGATTCGAGAAATTTGACCCGAGCAATCTCGCCATCACAGCAATCTAAGACAACTGAAAATTGTAGAAGCAGCGCGCCGAACACCGGTCCCCAATACCCGCCAGGGAGAAAACACAGGGCGCCGGCAATGCCGACGAGCGCAGATAAGATCGTTACCTGGTTAGGTGTCAGCGGGGTTCGTAGAAGCCCCCGTGTCAACCAACGCGAGAGTTTGCGGTTGAAGATGGTGTCGACTTTGCCGTCTCGTGGGTTTTCTAAAGAGAGAAGGAGGCCACGTTCAACTGATGGAATTTGTGCCTCTGTAGTAATTGTGGACAGAAATGCGCCTGGTCCACGTGGCGGAAAAACTTTCTTTCCCTGCGTAAACACTGTGGTTTCGTGCAATGCTTTCCCACCCTGTAACTCGCCAACGAGGGAGGCAAGAGCTGTTCCTGGTGCGAGCGCAAGAGTCGCGATTCCGTTGTCGTCTACAAGCACAGAAATTTCTTGTGTCGACACCTTCGTAAAGACCGCTTGCACCAACGAATGGCGAAAAATGGTATCGACAGCAAACACGAGAACGGTCGGATGATTATCGACAATTTCGGCTGAGGTATTTTCGTTGGGGAGCCAGACGATTCGACAGAGGATCCGTGGATCACCGCTCAACTCGCGGTGAATGCGATCCTGCTGATTCTCACCATACAGGTAACATGTCTGGGCACCCGCCTTTTGCGCAGTGAGTACCGCTCGTTTCACCAGGGAAAGTCCCCCCAGGTGGGTAAGCGGGGAGAGCGGTGTCGTGCTCGGAATAACGATCAGTGCTGTAGAAATCATGAAGCGGCGGCACTATAGCGAACGGTGTCTAGCCATTCAAGCTCAGGAGTTCTCGGGCCAGCCTTGCCGTCTTGCTAGTTTCTTTCTCTGCCCGTGCAGGTATAATACCTTTTTCATGAAAATTGGAAGGAGAGAGGAATGCGGACGCTGTTCTTAAATCCCCCTGCCTACGAAAATTTTGATGGTGGTGCGGGATCCCGTTATCAAGCCACACGGGAGGTGTGGTCGTTTTGGTACCCGACATGGCTGTGTTACCCTGCCGGGATGATCAAGGAGAGTCGGGTGCTTGATGCTCCGCCGGAAAAACTGAATCAATTACAAACTGTTGCGATTGCCAAGGAATACGATTTCGTTGTCCTCCACACCAGTACGCCCTCCTATCGTATGGATGTGCGAACCGCTGAGATGATTAAAGCGGAGAACCCTAACTGTATCATCGCGTTCGTGGGGGGACATGCAACGGCTATGCCAGAGCAAACTCTCAAGGGCTCGGAAGCGGTTGATATTGCCGCCCGCAAAGAGTTTGACTTTTCAATGAAAGAAGTCGTGGACGGCTGGCAGTGGGAGAACATTCGCGGCATTAGTTATCGCAAAGACGGAAAGATTTATCATAATCTCGACCGCACGCCGCTGACGAGCGAAGAACTCGATCAGCTCCCTTTTGTCACACAGATCTATGATCGTGATCTCGACTTTCACAAGTACAATAGTCCCTATTGCCAATATCCATACGTATCTCTGTATACCGGACGGGGGTGCCCAGCGCGCTGCACTTTCTGTTTGTGGCCGCAGGTGACGACTGGCCATTCATACCGTACGCGTTCGGTTGATAACGTCATTGCAGAAGTCAAAGAGATGAAACGACTCTTCCCTGGTATGAAAGAGATCTTCTTTGACGACGACACCTTTACGGCTGACCGGAACCGGGCGCGTGAAATTGCGCAAAAATTGAAACCGCTGGGGCTGTGCTGGTCGACAAACTCTCGGGCGAACGTCGATTATGAGACGCTCAAAATTATGAAAGAGGGTGGGCTGCGTCTCTTCGTCATTGGCTACGAGTCTGGTAACGCGGAAATCCTGAAAAACATTAAGAAAGGGGTCGCGCTGGAGACGGCCCGCCGCTTTACCCAAGATTGTCACAAATTGGGTATTCTCATTCATGGAACTTTTATCCTGGGGTTGCCGGGAGAAACTCGCGAGACTATCCAGGAGACCATGCGGTTTGCCAAAGAGATGAACCCGGAGACGATTCAAGTATCGTTGGCGTCTCCATACCCTGGGACTGCATTTTACGATTACGCGGTCGAACATGGCTACATTAAGCCGGAAGATATGGTTGATGAAACTGGCTATCAGCGGTGTGTTATCAACTATCCCAGTCTCTCTGGTGAGGAGATCTACGCGGCGGTTGAGAAGTTCTATACATCCTATTATTTGCGTCCACGCTATATTTTTAAGTCGTTAAAAAAGATGGCGGTCAATCCTGACGAGCGCAAGCGTATGTGGCAGGAAGGCAAAGACTTCTTCCGCACGATGCGCAAGCGTCGAGAAATTGCGACCACCAAGCCCGGGATTGCCTCGACCTCGGCGGCGTAATCCGAAACGAGTATTCTCTAGAATGGGAGGGGCACGACATCGTGCCTCTCTGCGTTTTTTGCCTTATTCATGGCTACCGCCCTGTATTTTCTTCTCTCAACCCTCCTTTTCATTGCGTGCGGATATTCTCTCTTTACCCTTTACGCGGCCTGGCGGTTTTTCCAGCAAGGAGCAACTGTTTCCAATTCTTTCCCGCCGGTTTCTATTTTCAAGCCCTTGAAGGGCGCTCCGTCCGATCTGTACGACAATCTTGCGAGTTTTTGTCGGCTCGATTATCCAGAATTTCAAGTGCTTTGCGGCGTCCGTGACCCTGATGATCCTGCCGTTGCCATAGTGGAACGATTGCAACGTGACTTCCCAACAATGGAGATTCAGCTGGTTGTCAAGCCTGAGCAGATGGGGAGTAACGCTAAGGTCAGCACTTTGCATCGTCTTGCCCAGGAAGCGAAGTATGACATCTTTGTCATAAGTGATGGCGATGTGCGGGTTGAGCCTGACTACCTGCGCCGCATCGTTCCCCCCCTCTGTGAGTCAAACGTCGGAGTGGTCACCTGTCTTTATCGTGGCCGTGCCCGGTCTCCCCTGCCGTCGTTACTTGAGTCGCTGATCATTAACTCGACCTTTTCCCCACAGGTGATCGTTGCAAGCCAGGTCGAAGCAACGACCTATGCATTTGGTGCAACCATTGGGATTACTCGAACCTGCCTTGCCTCAATTGGTGGATTTGCAGCTATCGCTGATTATCTTGCCGATGACTATTTCCTCGGTTATCTGGCGACGCAGGCCGGGTATCGTGCTGTTATCGTGCCGTGTGTGGTGGAGACCAACCCTGGGGTAGCAACGATGCAAGAGCTATTCCACCATCAGGTGCGGTGGGCACGGACCCAGCGCAATCGTCGACCTGGCGGGTACTTCGGTACAGTCATCACGTATGGCACTGTCTGGTCTTTTGTCGGCTTTCTCGTTTTTTGCTCATCACCGTTTATCTGCGCCTTATCTATTACCACTGTGACACTACGTGTTTTATCTGTTGGCATCGTCGGAGGGCGGTATTTGCGAAGTGTCTTAACCCGTACGTTTCTGTGGTTGATTCCCGTTATTGACCTGTTTTCATTTCTGATTTGGTGTGTCAGCGTGCGCGGTTCAAGCGTACGCTGGGGTAACGGTGTATTTCGGGTGTATCCTGATGGGACAATGGAGCGGATTGACGACGTTTCTTCCGCCACATGAGTGAGAGTACGTTGTTCAACGCCGCCACAATTTGAGAGCCGTCTCTTGCCTGCATGTACTCGTTTGTCATGTCTTTAAGGCTCGGAATCTCTCGCCGATACTGCTCTCAAGCAGATGATATTGGTTGGTAAGAGAGGTCTTATGGCGACGCTTCCTTCATCCTTCACTGAAGTCATAGACGACGAATTGCTTGATAGTGACACGGTCAAGACGCGAGAAGAACGGCTCGAAGTGTTGCTCCCGGTTCGTTTGATCCGCTCTTCGATTGGAGGCCCAACTGAGGTTATCCCAGCGGTGCTTGTCAATGTCAGTGCCTCCGGCGTACAAATCCTTACCGATCAGCGTTTTTCCCTCTTCTTGCCACCATTTCTTGGTGCACGGTTCGCTGTTGAATTCTTCATTGGTGAGATCGAGATTCGCCATGTCGTGGTTGAAATCGTACGGAGTGAGAAACGTGATCCATACCGTATCGTTCTTGGCGGAAAATTTGTAAACCTCCCAAGTGAAGCTCGCTTGTCCTTACGTTCTGCTGTCGCCTCTCAGGCCCGTACAGCTCGCCGTTAGCGAAGAGCCTCTGCCACTACCACCTCGGGTAGGGAACGATAACTCAGTAAACAAATGCCTCGCTCTTGTACGGCTGCTTGCACGCCTGGGCTGGTGAGCGCAGCTAATTCCACGTCACGACGATAGTGGGGGGTCCACCGCTGTACTTCCGGACAAGGCAGGAAGGCGGGGTGACAATATAATTCAGTCACACCGGGTTGGAGCCGTGACAGGATCTGCAACAAATAGGGTTCAGTAACCACACCACTTTGATGCAGGCCGAATAATCTATCCGGAAAGACAATCTTGGTCGTCTGCAATCGCTTTCGCGCGCGCTGCGCAAGTTGAGTAAAGATCAGTGACTCCCATCGTTTGCGCAATTGCTCGCGGGAATCGATCGCCAAACTGACCGACACATCTTCTTGGGTCAGACGCATCGCGGTGATGCTGTACTCTGGCAGTAGGGCGAGTAGCACGTCTTGGACGACGGGGTGCATATGGATGTTGGCATGACCATCAACATGCGACAGCGGGAGCCCGGTGGCCAAAAATCGTTCGATTTGGGCGCGACACTCATCCCGTACTTGGAGACGTGCTTGGGGAGAGAAAAAATATCGTAAGCCTGCCCGCGTCGGACTATCAGGAAAATTGCCTGCAAAGTCGGTCAACGCCGGTATGAGGTGCGGAGGTAAAACCGCCCGACCTTGGACGAGGGTCAGGTGTAAGCCTACACTCAAGGTCGGCGTATCTTTCGCCCGTGTAACGGCATCACGCCATGCCGGTCCAGTGACCATGAGACTGGTGTTGGTTAAAATCCCGTGTTGATGGGCGTGGAGGATCCCAGCATTGACCTGACAAGACAAACCAAAGTCGTCACCGTTGACGATTAAATAGCACTTGTAGTGAACAGGCAGTGTCATAACGTGCAACTCTCTTTTCAGCAAAATTCTGATTGGCAAGCAAGAGCCGCCCATTCCAGTCGCCAAGCTGGGAGCCAGGGAATAGTGTCGTACGGAGAGTATCACTGTCCGCACGTTCTGGATCGATCACTAAGAAAGTCGGGCGAGGCGCGTGCCAGCGCCGTAGTGCCTCCTCACGTGTGATGAATCGCGAATGGCTGTCGGGCTTGAGATAAGTTGCCGGAATATACCCATCCGGCAGAAGAATGCTGAGCTGTTTGCCACTATAGAAGTTCAGTCCGCCACAAATCTGGTATTCGTCTGAGGCGGCAAAAATAACGTCGCCATCGGCAGGGAGAAGCTGAGCAATGCATTGCCCAATAGGTTTCCACGAGTTGAGGGGCTCGATTGCGACCAGAGCGCGGTAGATGAACAAGCATTGCAACGCCATTGGCAGTGCGAGTGCGGCAAACGCCCACTGCGGACGGTGCTGCCACAACGTTAGACTTGCTAGACTGCTACTGCCTACAATAACGCTACTGACCAACAGCGCGAGTTGTTGGAGGAGAGGAAATTTTTGCATCCAGGCTGTGGTAGCCAACGCGGAAGGCGCGAAAACCAGACCTGCCAGGCCACCCAAGAGGAGTAACCCACAGGAAAGCCTGGTTCCATACCCTGCTGCCGTAGTTCCGTGGGCTATGTTTGCCCACCAGCGCCCGACCAGTAGTGCAACCGCTGGGAGAGCAGGGACCGAATAATGCTCGAGGCGTGAAGGGGTCAGAGAAAAAAATACTAATATCGTGGTCAACCACGCGAGGGGTAGAATCGTGGGAACCTGCGGCGTGCGGCGAAACTCCTGCATAGTCTGGTGGACAGCGAGTGGTAAAAAGACACTCCACGGAAAGGTCCGCCCAAGGAACGCTCCCCAGAAGACGACAAGAGAATCGGGAAGAGAATCACGGGGAAACTTCTGGTCGAAGAAGAAAAGCAGATGTTGGTTGACCACATAATCCCACCAAAAGCCGTTGTTTTGCCATCCCGCCAATAGATGCCAGGGGAGGATGACGAGAAAAACAATGGTGGTGAGAGGCCACCAGCGGATTTCCCGGAAGAAGGAAAGCTGCCGACAGGCAAGATGGGAGAAAATAATCATGCCTCCGAGCAGCACCATGCCAACGAAACCCTTGGCCATAACTGACAGTGCTGCACTCAGCGCCGCGATGTGCAGCCAGCGCTCCCGGGTTGGGTTTGTAGCGGCATTAACAGCTTTACTCCATGCCAACACTGTTAAACTGATACAGAACGTGAGGAGCATATCTGGTCGTAAAAGGCGGCTTTCGAGAAAGAAGCCTCCACTCAGCAGGAGAATCAGGCCAGCAAGGAGGCCACCCCGAGCCCCGGCAAGCAGGTGCCCAAGGAAAAAAGTGACAGTGAGTGTTCCCAGCCCACAGATGACCACCCACCCTCGCGCGTATTCATTGAGTCCAACCAGTTTGAAAGTCAGAGCAGTCAGCCAAAAAGGCAGGGGAGGCTTATTGAGGAATACCGTGAAATTAAGGTGAGGAGTGACCCAATCACTGATGAGTAACATTTCTCGGGCGACTTCTGCGTACCGGCCCTCGTGATCCATGAAGGCCGGCGATTCGAGGCCAGAGAACAGGAGAGGGGTAGCGATGATCAGCAGGAGGGTGAGGCACGAAGAAGCAGAAGAGAAAAAGCGCGAGGATGAAAGGGCGAAACGGGGAGAAGGCGAAAGGGTGAAAGGGGAGCCAAACAAAGAAGAGTGAAGGTGAAAGAGTACCGAGCCGAAGGGCGGAAAGAATGCTTTCTCTTCTGTCTTCCCGTTTATCCGTTTTCCCATTTATCCTTTCCTCATTTCCCCTTATCTTGTATCCCTAATTATCCGTTTTCCCATTTATCCTTCGTGAACCTCGACCCATTCCCCTCCTCGCGCCAGTGACTGTGCCCCCGCTTCAAGTACGGCAAGTGTCCGTAGTGAATGTTCTCCGCTGCTGGGTGAAGGTTGCCCAGTCAGAAGACTATCGCGAAACGCAGTACAGGCGATGGCCAACGGTTCACTGGTTTCGTCGGTGAAGGTTTCTATCAAGGCTTGACTATCGATTGGGATGAGATTCGCTTGCACAGGATCATGTCGCCCTTTAGTGCTGATCTGGCCAAGCTGATATTTGTACCGCGCAAGGAAACGTTGTCCAAAGCGTCCCTCGTACTGCAGCATGCCGGTTTCACCTATCATTGTCAGTGCTGCGCGTTTTTCCGGAAACAGCCAGTTAAGATACAAATGGACAGAGCAACCATTCTCCATCTCCAGCGTGGCTGTGACAACATCTTCAACCTGTGGTTGGACACTAGCATAGCCATGGACTGCGATACGTATCACCGGGACATCCAGTATATAGCGTAAAATCGCCAGATCATGCGGAGCTGCATTCCACCACACGTTCGAATCGCGACGGATGCGGCCCATGCTGGTCCGGGCAAAAGCCAGGTGCTGGATGGTGCCAAGCTGGCCGCTGGCAAGGAGAGCCTGACCTTGTTGCAAGAGAGGATCGTAGAGAAACGTTTCGTCAACAAAAAGCATCCGGCCCGCAGCGTGAGCTAAGGATACGAGTTCGCAACCGTCGCGGTAGTGTAAGGCCAGCGGCTTTTCCACCCATACGTGTTTACCAGCAGCTAAGGCCAGGCGTGCGAGCGGAAAATGTGTTGCTGGCGGTGTGGCCAGAACGACAGCCTCAGTGCGTGGGTCGTTCAAAATACGCTTCCAGGAAGACGTGACGTTCACTGACGGATACTGCGTTTGCAAAGCTGATAAGCGCTCTGCTTGCGTATCGCAGATGACGTGGAGATGGATTCCGTCGGTATTGAGAAAAACCCGTGCCAGATTCGTGCCCCAATAACCTGCGCCGATGATTGCTGTGCCGATACTGGTAGCCATGGCTCTAAAGAGACTCTGAATCCTGAGAAAAAAATTGACATACGTGGCCAATGACGGTTCGCACTTCCTCTTCTGTCAGGTCCGGAAAAATTGGTAGGGAGAGAATTTCCTGGGCAGCCTGCTCAACATGGGGAAACGATAGTGGTCCGTGGTCGTGTCGAAGCCACGCAGGTTGGAGATGCAGCGGAGCAGGATAGTGAATGCCGGTTTCAATTTCCCACTCCGAGAGATACGCCCGGAGTGCATCTCGCTGCCCGGTGCGGATGACATACTGATGATACACGCTTGGGCGTTGCCGCTCTTCCCACGGGAGGCGTATCTCGAGTGCAGCAAAGGCCTGGTTGTACATCTGGGCAATTTCCCGCCGCCGGGTATTACGCTCGTCCAGGGTACGCAACTTGATACGTAAGACCGCGGCTTGCACTTCGTCAAGCCGGGAGTTCATTCCGTAACGTTGATGGACATTCTTTTGGGCTTGACCATGATTACGGAGCACGGTCAACTGCTGGGCAATGTGGCCGTCTGCCGTTGCAATGAAGCCGGCTTCGCCACACGCGCCGAGGTTCTTGACTACCCCGGCACTGAAACAACCAACGATCCCATAACTGCCGACGCGTTGTTGTCTGTACGTGGCGCCAGGTGCATGTGAGCAGTCTTCGAGCAGATGGATTCCTGCTGTCCGACACAGATCAAGTGCCGGGTCGAGATCAATCGGGGTACCATAGAGGTGGACGATGAGCAGGGCCTTGGTGCGTGCGGTGATACTACAGCGTACCTGCTCAAGATCCGGCCCCAGGTCCCACGGTTGTATGTCAACCAACACCGGTGTTGCTCTGACCCACCACACTGCTTCAAGCGCAGCGATGAACGCATTGGCTGGGAGAATGACTTCGTCTCCTTCCCCGACGCCACAGGCCGTGAGTCCCAGGATTAATGCGTCGGTGCCAGAGCCGACACCAATAACGTACGGGACACCGAGAAACTCCGCCATTTCGTGTTCAAAAGCTGGAACTTGGGTGCCACGCTGAAATTGCGCGGTTGCGATTATCTGGTTCCACTGGGCGAGAATCTCTGGGCCGAGACGTCGCAACTCACGTGTTAAATCAAGTAATGGAATTCGCATGATCCCAATAATTTCTCGCTATACACAAGGGAGACGAACTTGTAGGAACGTAGACCACGGATACGTGCGCGATTACGGTTGCGTCGTTTGCTTGCGCATGCGCAAGACCAGCGCAACAATACCAATGAGTCCGACAATAAGCAGCCGCCATCGGGTCGCCGACCAGTTTTGTCCCCAGCCGTAGACGGTGATACCTGCATATACTTGTAAGATCATTACTCCTGCCAGCCATCCACAGCATGATTCGTACTCTTTGCGCCATGCCAACCCCCACCCAAAAGGCCGTGTGGTCTGTATTGCCGCACCGAGGTTGCTTATGGCCGGAAGAAAGCGTGGGACTTCACTTTGACGGTATTCCTGGTAATCCTCGGTGAATCGACGGCGCAAGCGTTGCTCTTCCATGTTGGTGATCGAATGGTACAAATAGGCGAACGGCAGCAAGAGTAGCGGGTAGGCCCACAGATTGTGAAAGACTACGGTCAAGCCAGCCACAATGAGGAAATTACCGGCGTAGAGTGGATGGCGCATCAGCTTATACGGTCCGCGATCTCGCACTCCCCATTTCCCGACGGTAGCGTTGCTCCCCCAGGCCCACATGCGCAACCATTGACCAAGAGCACAGACGCCGATCCCCAGAAGGTCGGTCATAGCGTCACAGAACGGACTACCTAACGGTAGCGTGGGACGTAAACAGAGAACAGTGAAAAGCACTAACGGAACTGGTATATACCGACGGTAGCGGCGCAACCAAATCACCACACGTGATGCGTCCGGTGGGTGGGGAGGATGTCGTACTGGGGCAGATGGGGGTACCGGTGTACCTCCTTCTCTGACAATTGCAGTTTTCCCGGTATTCTCGGGCACCTTGCCTCTCCGTCAAACCTCAGGACCGCGGGCACTCAAGGCTCCCGCTTATCTCTGCTTGACCACACTGTCTAGTGGGGACGACGATAAACAACCAGTAACCGAGCTTCAGCATCTGGCCCGGCAGATGTTTGACTATCAAGGACAACGTAGGCATTGTCTGTAGTCTGAATCTTTTGCCAATGGCGAAAACGAACTAAGTAATAGCCAGGTTCGCAGCGGCTAAAGTTCGGCTGCTCCGCGCAGGATGCTAACGGGACATGGCGAGCGAGATAAAAATAGACTTGCGAAAATTCGTCAAACTCGGATGAGTATGGCAGCGGAGTGTAAAAGTGGAAAGACTCGTTGGCTGGTACGGTATTGCTAATAGCGGTGGCGAAGCCGGTGTAGGCCTTGAATTCTTTTGAATAGGCTCGTGTGAATGGGTACATCGCGATAGTGGACACGAGCAACGCACTCAAGAGGCCACACAGGGCACTACGCCACCGACCGGCGGAACCAACGAAGACACTCCAGATGAGGATAGCCCAAAACAGGCTGAACACCGCCACTCCATAGCGCGGAAGGTCAGAGAAAAACCGAATATACAAGGCGACGTGACTCCATTTATCCTGATGTCCGGGAAGACGGTCTAGCCATGCAGTGTCGACTGTCAGAGTGCCAGTTGCGGCGAGGAGTGCCCCGAGCAGACACAGCACACTGGTGGCGAGAATGAAAAAGCGTACTGTGGACCGGAACAGCGGGGCGAGCGGCGGAGACTGCACTGGGACTGCCGACCACCCCCATTCGGCGGCAAACAATGCCATTGCTGGATAGGCCGGGAGGAGGTAGATGCTGCGTTTCCCGGCGGCAACCGAAAAGAAGATCGCCATGGAAAAGAGCCAGACGAGCGGAAAGACGCCTTTTTCGCGTACCGGAGCGTGTTGAGACAACTGCCACAGCCCGAGAAAAAACAACAGACTCCAGGGAAAACCCTCGACGATAAACGGCAGAAAGAAAAAAGAAGCGGAAGGGATGCGTTTCCCCGAACCAGCGGTGAACCGCACCAGGTTTTCTTGCCAGATCTGTTTATAGACGAACGACCAGCCTTGCAGGAGAAAGGCACACAGATACCACGCGAGCGGAATGCCGAGGGCAATGATAATGCCGGGGAAAAACACCAGTGAACGGAGCTGGGCCAATTGGCGCTGGATCGCCAAATACGCCGCGATGACTATAAGAGGAAGTAGATAGCCAACTGGTCCTTTGCTCAAGGCGGCTCCAGCAAGGGCGCAGTAGAAAACCCATATTTGCCAGCTACGCCACTGCTCATTCTCGTACATGAACACAAAGCAGGTGAGCGCCATCAGCACAAAAAAAGACAAGGCTGGGTCCACCCAGGCCTCGCGTGATAGTTCAACCACTGCCGGAGTCGTAAAGAGAAACAGACTGGCAAGGATACCAACCTCACGACTAGCAAGGCGACAACCCAGAAGACAGGTAAGAGCAATACTCAGGGCCGAGAAGAGCGCATTGGGAAACCGTATGCTCCACTCCGACAGACTGTCTGTCAGATACGCCACGACAACGCCGCACCAATGAAGAAAAGGTGGCTTCGAGGGAATCGTCTCCCCATTGCGTAAGGGTAAGATCCAATTGCCCGTGGTGGCAATTTCTTGCATCACCAGTGCCTCCCGTCCCTCCATCGTGCGATAGATTGGCCCTTCGCCGAGTCGCCAGGAGAAAGAGGCAAGGGCCAGGACGAAGAATACGGTGGCTAACGACAATGGCGAGAGGCGAGGCAGGAGAGCATCCCAGCGTAGACCCATGTTCATCAGCCGCTTCTGTTATTCATTTACTCTCGATTGCGGACACGCTCGGCTGGAATAGTCAACTGTGTGAACAGATAGTGCTTAAACTCTGGATTATACGGTTGTCGGCTGATGGCTTTTTTCATGCACAGTAACCAGGCATCTCGCTCTGCCGCACCTATGGGTAAATGGGCGTGTGCCTTGGGGATAGTGATCGGCCCGTATTTTTCCCGAAACAGTTTTGGTCCCCCCAACCATCCGCAGAGAAATCTGGCCAGCTTATCCCGCGAGACCGTGAGATCACTCGGGTGCATTGCCCGAATGTCACGAGCGTCTGGTAACGTATCCATGTAGTCATAAAAGTCGTCGACTAAGCGACGAATCCCGGCTTCTCCACCAGCAGCCTGGAATGAGGCATCCCCCTCACCATAACGTGGAGAACCGGTTGTTTTGCTGTGAGCATTCTCCATAGAGAGTTATTAGCGACAATCAACGTGTTGCATCAAGCACTGTGATGCGTGGCAGCACTTCACGTTCAGCCCGGACAAGATCTTCAGGAAAATCAATTTCGATCCACGGTAAGTCGTCTACCCGCTCGAAGCCGACAAGACGTTGAGAGAGAAAGAGCGGAAATGCTTCTTCATGTTCGATCGTATCGCGGCCTTGTGTAACCAAATCGTCGAGGATCGAACGCAGGAAAGGTGCATCAACACGCGAAACCTTGAGAAATCCCACCGACTCACCAACAACATCGAAATCCCCCGAACCGCCACGGATGATATTCAATACCCGTCCTCCACGGGTCAGCAGCATCTGTTCTTCGCCCGTGTTTTCAGCGCTGCCATCGAGCAAAAAGCAATTGGCGTGCGCAGAGCGCACGAGGCGGTCAATTAACACGATCGGAAAGAGCACGTCGGCATCCATGATAAGGATGTCATCATCGAAATCTTCCCGTGCACTCCACAGCGAGAGAATCGCGCCTTTTTCGTACTGCGCGTTGTGGATGTAAGTGATCTGTACCCCTGCGTACGAGGCTCCGAGGTGTTGCTTGATCATGTCACCACGATACCCGACCACGATCACAGCGTGAGACACCCCGGCAGCACCGAGGGCGTGCAGTGTCCGTTCGAGCAAGGTCTTGCCGTGAATTTCGATCAGGCATTTCGGTCGTTGGTCGGTGATTTCCTTGAAGCGTTTGCCGACACCGGCAGCGAGGATGATGGCCTTCATTGAGGAGACGTGTTGCGTGTATGTTTTAGCCGAGTATCTCTGTTAATGCTGAGAGGAACCGGCGAAAATCATCGAGTGTCAAATGTCCCATGTTGGCGACACGGAAGATTCCTGTTTGTAATTTTCCCTGTCCTTCGTAAATGACAAACCCGCGCGCTTTGAGGCCGTCATGCAGACGCTGATAGGTCATTCCTTCTGGGAGCAGCAAGGAGGTGAGCGAATTTGATTGCTGGTCTGCGGGTAACAGCGCTCTCAGTCCGAGTCGAGCGAATCCTTCACGGAGAAACAAGGCAGCCGTGCGGTACCGCTGAACGCGATTCGCCACACCTTCTTCGAGTAATTCATCAAGGGCAGCGTCGAGTGCGTACCAGGCTTGCACCGACGGAGTGAAGGGAATGCTGCGTTTTTCTTGCGCTTCCCAATGCCCAGGGAGATGTAAATACAGTGAACGACGGGGATACTGTTGCATCGCCGTCATCGCTTCAGTGCGAGCGAGGACAAAGGCCACTCCTGGTAAACCTTGGATGCATTTGTTGGCAGTACAGGCGCAGAGATCGACGCCATCGCGGACCAAATCGAGATCCTCGGCTGCGAGTGAACTCACTGCATCGAGCAACAACCAGCACCCCGCACGACGGGTAATACTCCCGACTTCAGTAACCAGATTCAGCAGACCGGTCGTGGTCTCGTGGTGCACCAGTGCCACAGCGTGAATAGTCGGGTCTGCTTGTATTGTCGATTCAATCTGCCCAAGGTCTGGTCGCTGTGTCCAGTCGTAACGGAGTTCGACAGTCGGGATGCGATGCGCTTCTGCCATACGTAGCATGCGCTCACCGTACACGCCATTGTTGATGACTAAGAGTTTTTTCCCTTCCGGAAAAGCCGACGACACCATTGCCTCGACTGCCAAGGTGCCGGATCCACTCACTGGAACTGCCGTGAATCCTGTCGGGGCGAAGGCCTGTAGCAACTTTGTACGAATCGCTACCAGCAGCTCGGAAAACTCTTCCTCGCGATGACACAAATCTCCACGCAGCAGTGCTTGTTGTACACGTGGAGAAACGTTGACTGGGCCGGGGTTGAGAAGAATATGCTTTGGCATAGAAAGTAGTCAGTAGTCAATAAGAAAGAACCTCGTTTTTGGGACAGACGACTGAGAACTAATAACTATCCTTTCAACACTTTCATACACCGTGCGGCGATCTCCGGGGGTTCGTGCGTAATCCGTCCGATATGTCGCTCTTCACGGTCAGGTTCGATCTTGATCAAAAGGAACGACGGTCCGGGCTGAGCAAGGAAGTCCTGCACTGTGGTCGCGAGTGCCGTTGCCGTATCAACTCGCTGTACGCGTTGGTAGCCACTGGCGCGGGCAATGTCTTCCAGGGCAACATGTCCAGAAATGGTTCGCTGATTGCCTGTTGAACCATACACTTCATTATCAAACACAATGTGGACCAGGTTCTGGGGTTGGGTTGCCCCGATGAGAGCAAGTGAGCCCATGTTCATGAGGACATTCCCGTCGCCATCGAAAACCACCACTTTTTGCTGCGGGCGATTCAGTGCGACTCCCAGCGCAATCGATGAGGCTAAGCCCATCGAACCGATCATGTAAAAATTCCCTTGTCGATCGTTGATATTAAACGACTCACGCGAGATAAACCCGTTGGCGTGCACCACGACTTCGTCGCGGAGGTGCGGGATAATAAGGGCAAGCGCGGCGGCTAATTTCACTGCATCACCCCCGGCGGTAGCAATAGCGCAACTGGCTTGCTGGTTTCGGTCAACGTCTCCGCAGCCCAACGAATATCCTCGCCTACCGTTTCGTTGCTCAGCACTCGATGAGGAATCTTTAGGGTCGACAGGAGGGTGGGGGAAATGTCTCCCATGATCAGATGCTCCGGCGCGTCCTTGCCTTGATAGCCGCGCCAGGTGATGAACAGCAGGCAAGGGAAGTGATACATGAGGCTTAACGACGCAAGGGCGTTTACGCAGACCCCAAGCCCTGAGTTTTGCATAATGACCACCGGCTGTTTCCCTGCCATGTAGGCCCCCGCAGCCAAACCAACAGCCGCATCTTCGCGGGTTTCGGCGATATAGCCACCGCGCTCTTCCAGAGTAGCAATCAGGCTTTTGACTAACGAGCACGGCACACCGGTAAAGAAATCAAACTTTGCATCTAATAGAAGGCGTAAAAATTCAGATCCAGACACCATAGCAACCTGCGGTTTAATTAAAAATTGAGAATTGGGAATGAAGAATTAGAGATTGAGGTGCCCTTTTTTTCGTCTTTCATTCTCTCTTTTTATTTTTTTACCGTACTGCCCGTTTGCGTACCGGTACTTCTTCCTCGTCAACGGTAACAGGGACCGCACTCTCGTGTTCTTCCCGGGCCGGACGGAAAAGCAACAATGGGAGCACGGTCAGTGAGGCGATCAGCACACTACCGACTGCAAGCATCAGGAGCAAGCCCATGCTAAAGACCCCTTGATGCTTGGCCAACATGAGGCTGCCGAAGCCGATCATCGTCGTCAGAGAAAACAACGCAACAGATTGTCCAGTGCTACCGCTGATGAGCGTTGCCCCGCTTTCTCCTTCCTCACGATAGCGATGCACGATGTGAATCCCATTTTCAACCCCAATGCCAACAATCAGCGGAACGACAATCATATTGGCCAGGTTGAATTTCAGATCGAACAACCACATCAGACCAGCCATCCAGACCATTCCTAGCACCAGTGGAATCATGGCCATGACGGTGTCGTAAACCCGGCGGAGTGAAAAGAAGGCGACCAGAACAACTGCAAAAAAAGCATACAGGCCACCTTCAATATATCCGGCTTTCATTGCGTTGATGGACTCGTAGCCGATGACTGGGGAGCCGGTGACATCGGGGTCAACCTGACGCAGCTGCCCAATAAATTCTTCCAATGGTTCGCGATTCCAAATGTCCTTTTTCGGGTAGATCTGCAGAAGAAATTTTTGTCCGTCGGCGCTGACAAAGCGGCTTTTCAACTGCGATGGAATATCGTCCAAGGTGATAGGGCCTGACGGATCGACGTTGTTGCGCAAAAGCGCCCATTTATCCTGGAAATCACCAAACAACGGCTTCTGAAAACGGTCTTCGAGTAAGTTCTGCGCCTCGGAGGTTGGGAGTTGTTGCAAACCGTCAATAACCGCGAGCAGGCTCCGACGTATTTCTTTGAGGTCAGCTTCTTCTGGTTTTCGCTGAGGGTCCCACTGCGTGTTATCTTCCCGAACTTTGAGTTTGATCTTCTCCAGGGTCTGTAGGAGGTCGTTCGTGTCTACTGTTCCTGGTGGAGGCAGTGATTGTGGTAATTCTTCAAACAAAGGGTGGAGCGAACGCACGAGCGTGAGCCGTTGTTCTTGCTGCTCCGGGATAAGCGAAGCGACGCTTTCTGTTGATTCAACCGAAGAAAGTGCCTGGAATGCAGTGGCTTTTTGTAGGGCCTCGGCCGGGGTACGGGCGGTCGTCAAAGCATTCCACGATGAACGTTCAGAGTTGGCAATAATGCGTTTTTCCCAGACGACCGACTCAGTGCCCCGAGCCTGAAGATTCAATAGATTGTAGTCAAAGGAGACGGTTGGAAGAGCAACGAGCGCGCCGATGGTGAGAATTCCCGCGGTAATTAACAACGGCCAACGGGATTTTATCATCAGGTGGCCTGCGTTGGTAAAGAGCCCAGTAAGAAATCCACGCTCGCCGGACGAGACGATCCAGGGCCGATAGGTTTCTCCAACAATAATCAATGCTGGCAGAAATGTCAGCGTGGCAATAAGGGATAAGGCGAGGCCACCACCAGTAATGAGTCCGAGTTCTTGGACGCCGCGAAAGTCTGCGAGCATCACTGCGAAAAAGGCCAGAGTTGCCGTAATCCCTCCGGCGATAATTCCCGGCACTGTTTGCTCAAAGACGATCGTGAGTGCAGTGTGAGGGGAATGGCCTTGTTGACGTTCTTGTTCATAACGTGTCACGAAATGTACGCCGAAATCGTCAGCGAGACCGATCAGAATCGGAGCGACAAAGGCGGTGATCACACTGAGGTGGCCAACTGTTAGCGTGGCAAACCCCATTGCCCAGGCCAACCCAACGGTAAGCGCAGTGACGATTAACAAAGGATGACGAATCTTCTTAAAAAAGAACGTGTAGAGGAGGGTGACGCCGATGAGTGAAACGAAGGCAGCAAGGGTGCCGTTTGCTTGAGCACCAAGCATTTCGTCAGTATCAATGGCTTTAGTACCGGTGACTCCAGCGTCCAGTCCAGGGAAATCCGGTTTGAGTTGGGCAATCTGCTGGCGAATAGTAACAATTGTATCTTCATGTTCATTCAGCCCGTCATTGGTCGATTCCTTGGGCTCGACCATGACAAAGACAAAGCGGCGATTGCCGGAGATCAAAAATCCATTGTCGGAAAGTTCCTCAGTTCCACCGAAAAACTGTGCCCACGGTGAGCGATACCCGTACGCCGGGTCGCGTAACGCACGTTCCATCTCTTGCAACAGAGATTTGAGAAACCCAATTTTTAAGGGGTTTTTCTTTTCTTGGGATGGGGACGTTTCTTCTTCTGGAGGGGAATCCAAGCCAAAGAGATTCGAGACCAGGTGCGAGACCATGCCGGAACTGACTTGCTTGTTCACCGTGCTCATCAACGTATTCAGTCCCGGCGTCGTCGCGAGGTTGTGTACGAGATCATAGTTCTCGGTTAGATTATCCTGCAGCGCTTGCAAGTCTTCTGGCGAGAGGTACAGGAGCTTCTTGCCCTCAAGTGAGGTGGTATCAATGCGGTAAAAAACCTCTGCGATGTGCTCCGTGTCCTGTGTCAACGCTGCGGCTAACTTGGTGGCAAACTCTTTGCCCTGTGGAACATCGCGGGGCTCAATGACAACGACTAATTGGTCGACACCGACAAACTCATCCGCGTACTCCTCATCGAGTTGCAAATAGCGCTTGTCAGAAGAGACCAGATCATTGTTCCCTGTGATGAAGGTCAGGTGACTGGCAGTGTACCAGGCCGCCACACCTGCAAGCAAAAGACAGAGCGTAAGCACTGTCTTTGCGTAGGTCGAGGTGAGATGCGCAAGAAAGCGTAACCCCTTCTGCTCCCATGCGTGCC
>JBFWXH010000117.1:0-22813 GCA_050187625.1 Binatia bacterium | reverse complement strand
TGCAATGACCACGATCCACACGCAAAAGAAGGGAAAGGTGGTACCAAAAGCCGTTACTCCCAACAGATACAGTACCGAGGCAAGGCCGAAGTACCCATCCAAAAGCCACAAGAACCACGGGTGACGTTGGAGAAACGGCTTGGGCTCGGGAAACACTACGGCGAAATGCGCCAGGGTAATCAACCCGCCAGCCGCAATATGCAAAGTCGAGATCAGTAATCGAAAAGCGGGCGGCTGGAGCGTGAGGGGCCGGGCAATGATGGGGGCGACACTGGTGAAATAGAGCGCACAGGCGAGGAAGAAAAACGTCAAAACCACCGCGGGTGGGCCACGATGCCGCTGGAACACGGTCAACGCGCTGACGAGATAGATCACAGCCACGAGATAGATCAGCCACGTGCGGTGCAAAGCTTCCCAAGGTGAGACCGATCTCATCCACATGTCGCTGAGTTGCGAGGCTCCATCTCTCCGACGCCACTCGACCGTGATCGTCTCGGCTTTCATCACGGTGGCATAGACCTGCTCGTGCAGCCGCCACCACGCACGCTCCTCGCTGGGAGCAAAGAATTCTGGCAACTGCAAAGAGAACGTAGGGTCGAGGGCAAGGGGGCCGATGCGGTGGAGTGTAGCATCGGTGAGAGGCGCGGCGCGGGTAGCACCGAAGAACAGCGCCGGAGCTGTGGCAAGGGTGAAAAACCCCACGCCACCGATCGCCAGAATAAAAAATGTCAAAAAAATTACTACCCTGCCCTGCCGGGTGCGGACGAGCAGGCCCTCTCTCCCCTGAGGATTCTGCATATACTTCCCCTGCCGCTTCACCGTTTTCAGGTATCAATACGGATAATCGCTGCCCGATCTCCCCCTCAGAAAATTTTCGGTGTCCCTCCTACCTGGGCCGAACATACTCAACTTGCATTCTCTTATGCAACCCTTTGCAGATAGCAGAGGAAGTCTCCTGTCAAAATGCGCTCTGGAACAAAAAGGGCATGATGGATTTCTCCACCAGGCCCCTGCTTCGTTCACCTTCCTGCCACGAGACAGGAAAGCTCGGTCTTCTCTGCCGCTTATGGCAACAGAGAGTTATAGAGCGGTCCTTCATCAATGCACGCAGGTCTTCCGCCCTGGTCATGAGGCACGCAGACCAGCACTTCACCGGCACAGCTTCCGCCCCGTCCGTCGTCAGCGGTAAAGTTGATGTGGTACACGCGACCGTTCCCTGGGGTTTTCGGATTCCCGTTACGCTCGGCCCTGACCTGCAGCGGGCTTAGGTTAGCATCCGGAGAAGTATTGCCTGAACCCGTACCAGTTTCCTTGACGAGCTCATCTTGGAAAACGCTGGTGGCGGTAATCTTCACCGTATCGCCATCAGGATCGGTCACTCCGGTAATGCTGATGTCGACAAATTTATGGTTCGGCGGCCACAGGATCACCCCACCGATAGCTTGGCTGCAATCAGGCGGGTTATTTTCCTCAGTCTCACACGTCGCCGAGCAACCGTCGCCCCCGACAGTGTTGCCGTCGTCACATTCTTCACCGGTTTCCACCACCCCGTTGCCACACACAGGGCCGGGCGGTTCTTCGATCGTGCATTGGGCCGAACAACCATCTTCGTCGGCATTGTTCCCGTCATCACACTCCTCGCCAACATCAACCTTGCCGTCACCACATCTTTCAGTCTGGCACGTTGCCGAGCACCCGTCACCACTAACGGTGTTCCCGTCGTCACACTGCTCACCGGATTCTACCACCTCATTGCCACATACAGGGCAGACGATTGTCCCGATCGCGTCAATCTCATGATCATCCGATTGCCATCCCGCGACTTCTGATTCGTCTTCGACATCGGCCCACGTTTCGTGGGCGGGAGTGTCAAAAATCGAGATGCTCAGGTTGGCATACGTGGCGACATACTGAAAACTCGCTCCCCCTGGGAAGCTGTACTCGCCGGTAAAGTCGTCGGTATTGTCCTGCCCCTGACATGCTACGGGATCTTCCCAGCCCTTCTTCCAGATCTTGGTCAGCGTCGCCTTGGTCCATCCTTGCGGAAAGTCGGTGGTGTCTGCCGAGCCATTTCTACCCCAAACTGTTTGTTCGATCCCCTCTTCAGGAAAAGGTCCGTGATCCACAGCCGCGAAGACGAAGACTGAGCTGACTGGCGTAGAAAAATCGACCACGATAGGAGTAGTAAAGCTCTGCAGCCACTTGTGGTCGAGACTGTTAATAGCAGCAGCCGGGGAGTCATTTGTCAGCGAAAAACTTAATCCGCAGAGGTTTGCTGGATAGTTCTCAGGAGCGACGCCTGTATACCCATCACCCCCTGAGACATACTCACCCAACCGGATCGCGCAGTCCCCCACGTCGACAACTGCGTCGATGGTGATTTGTTCGAGGCTCTCCTTGTCGATGACCTCGCAGGCGTTCGCGTTCGCACAACACACATTATTGTCACAAGCATCCTGAGCTTGAGCGGTGTGGCTTAGTGCCAGAGCAAGAAAGAGCAGAACATAAGCAGGAATACGTAATTTTGTCATCAGTTATTCTCCTCTTAGATAGAGATACCCATCCGATGGAAACGCCTCACCACAAAGAAATAACAGGACCTCCTTTCTTCTTTTCGCTGAGACACGAAAAAAACCATCCGCGAAGAACCCGAAAACTCACTTCTCGGTGACACTAAGCGGACGTAAGTCACCGCTAGACGCTTGAAGAAAAAACAATGTGGAGTGAGTCACACGAGCCCCTTCTTACCGTGTCGTGCAGGTGGTTCACGAGCGGGACTCATTGACCAGCGCAGACGCTTCGGTGCTTTACGGGAGGAATGTATAGCTTGTCATGAGAAAACCCAACTGGCTCATAGGGCCCATTTTTTGCCCTCTTCTGGGCCCCTTTGCCGGCTCTCCCCGTACGTACGCTTTCACCACGCTCAGGGTGGAGGGCCTTTCCTGTGCATGTTGAGCTTAGTCGCGAGAGCAGCAGAGTCGAAGCACGCCGACAAGGAGCAGGGATCTCAGAGCGTGTCTAAGAAGTAGCGGAACCTGTCATTGCGAGGAGCATGGAGCGACGAAGCAATCTCTGTTTCGGGCAAGGATTGCTTCGCTGCACTCGCAATGCCCCGCTTCATTGGCTTTCTAGACACCCTCTCAGGGAATCTGTATACGTTCGGTCCCCTCCACCTCTCAGGTTGCTTTTTTGTCTCTCAAACAGCAAGTACACTTCCCGGATGTCACTCATCTTGGGAGGGTCCCATCTATGTTGCCACTCACTTATCGTTCGCCGAAAACCGCAGTGCGCACCAGCCCGATTCACGGCAAAGGTCTGTTCGCGGTCGAACCGATTCACAAAGGGGAAATCGTCGCCGTGAAAGGTGGAACAATTCTTACTGCTCAGCAATGGGCCGAGCTGGAACCCACCTTGGGTTCGGCTGAAATTCAGCTGGCCGAAAATCTTTTCATCGCACCGACCGACCAGGAACAACGCGACGGCAGTATGCTGTACACCAATCACTCCTGCGACCCCAACATTGCTATTCAAGGGCAGATCGTCTTCGTGGCGATGCGCGACATCGCGTCAGGTGAAGAGTTAACCCACGACTGGGCCACAACCGATGACCTGGATTATACGATCATCTGCAACTGTGGCACGTCGGCCTGTCGGGGCACCATTACCGGCAAGGACTGGCAGAAACCCGAGGTGCAGGAAAAGTATAAAGGCTGGTTTTGTTGGTTTTTACAGCGGAAGATCGAACAACAGCTGCAACTATCAGCAGAGTAAGCCGTTTGGTTAAAAACGCCAGCGGTGTTATAGAAGACTTGTTTTGAGTGAAAGTGGGGGAAAAGGTTAAGAGTACGTTCACGGCGAGAGCCAACCTGATGGCAGCAATTGCCAGGGCGGGAAGGAAGGTTAGATATATGCGAAAACAACGACAACAGTTCTGGTTAGGGTGCGTTACGGTGATCTTCGCGAGCAGCCTCTCTGGGTGTGCCACACGCCAATGGGTCCGCGAACAAATGGCTCCGCTCGATCAACGGTTAACCGCAACCGAGTACCGGGTGGAGGAAATCGATGCGAAAGCCAGCGAGGCGCTCGCACGTTTTCATAATTTGCGTTTGGAACGACAGTTTGTTTTGAACCTCACCAGGGGCACAGAATTCGCCTCTGGCTCTTCCCGACTTTCAGAGGATGGCAAGCGAGCAGTCTCTGGCTTTCTCAGCGATATCGGGAATACTGAAGGGCTGGTGTTTTTAGTGGCCGGCCACACGGATTCGGTTGGTTCCGAAGAGAAAAACTACGAGTTAGGGCAGAAGCGAGCTGCTAGTGTGGCGCGCCACCTGACGAAGCAAGGCATTGATCCTTTTCGGGTGACAACGGTCTCGTACGGTGAAGAGAACCCGGTAGCAGATAATCAGACTCCAGAGGGGAAACGGCAGAACCGGAGAATTGAGATTCATGTCTACCGAGAAATGATCACGTCGACACCGTCAGATGCTGGGTCCCAGGCCGCTGCCCAGCCACCAGCCTATTAATGTTCGTCCGCGCTTGGCTGGCGCCCGATCAACAGCGTGGGAGAGATGACATCCTCACGTGTCACGCACGCCTTTGGGCATATCACCGGGATGCGGCGAGTCATGCTGATCGTATTCGCCCTCGCCGCGACTGTTCTTGGCTATGGTTACTGGCATGTCGTCACCCACGGCACCCTCTACATCTTTTTGTACGACGTGGCAGCAGTAGACCAGTCCGGACGTCTATTCCCTGCAGAGATACGCTTCGTAGACGCGAGCGGAGTCGTCCTTGCCAAAGGGAGAACCGATGATCGTTATGGTGTCGTCTCGATTGCGCACCCCGAAGTCGGCTACTGCCAGAATCAGGAACAACTCGCCCCAGTTTCACACAACGATCGTACGGCCTGGCCGGAATGTTTTGCCAGGCAATCGCGTTGGCTCATGACTTGGGTACGCAAAGTACACGCGCTCGACCTCACGTTTGGCAACTGCCGGCTTACTCCTATTCCAGCGCGTATAATGGAAAGCAACGACGACTGGTGGCTGTGGTGGGTGCCACACCCTCATATCGGCGGCAAGCCTTACACGAATTTCTTCTTTCGACTCTCGATCGATAGCGAGACCTGTACCGTTCTGGCGGACAACGAATACGTCACCTGAACCTGGGTGCTGATGATGAGTCGTTGACGAAGCTTATGAGGCTGCAAAGAGAGAAGAAGAACCGCACCTGACCCTAGGACGACTTTCTGTGATCTTGTCGGCAGGTGTTTTCGGCGGATTTGGTATTGCGTTCCTGTGTTGGTATGAATCATGTCCCGGGGCGACAGATATGGCTGTCGCCCCACCTGTTCTGGCTATTTCCCAAACGCCGAGGTAACAAGCTCAGTATCCAAATACTCGGTCACTTCTTGTACCTTGCCGTTCGCAATACGGAACACCTGACAGTAGGTGTTGTTATACGATTTGCCCGTTTTCGTGGTGGATTTGCCACGGGCCTGCATCGCTACAAAATCACCCTCGGCAATAAAATTCTCCGGCGTAATGGTCAGTCCGCCTTCGAGCTGCGATGACAACGGGCCAAGCACCTTGCTAATCAGCTCCTGCTTCCCATTACAGGTGCCTGAGTACTTCGTTGTCCCGATAATCGTGAAACGTACATCGTCAGCAAGATTGCCAAGAAAGGCTTCAGCATTGCCTTTTGACAGCTCGGCAAACATGTTCTGAATCATCTGTTTATTCTCTGCTGCACCCATGGTTGTTGACCTCCTTCGGAAATTTTTTGGTGCGAATCGGCACCAGTTCGGACTCTATGTCTGACTTGATAGCACGTCAAGCGAAGAGGAGTAACATAAATGTTCTAAGCCAGGACAACGCCACTGCGCGGTGCCAGCTCGACGCTCGGCACGATGCCCTTGTGTACGGTCCAGGTCCTGGGGCTCCATACGTCCCGTAAACTTCTTCCGTCCTGCAACCCCACAAGGTATCCAGGAATATCAACTCTGCGCGCTTCGCGGGCGGCATTGAGGGCGACGACGACGACTTCGTCCCCAAGCTTGCGCGCGAACGCGTAGACTCCGTCCTTCGCGTAGAGGCGCCTATACTCACCCCGGCGCAACGCAGGATGTGAGTGACGTAGCGCAATGCACTTCTTGACAAAGGTATAGAGGCTATGATCCCACACCGTCGTATCCCAGGGGAAGGCCTTGCGACAGTCTGGATCGTGTTTTCCATCGACTCCGACCTCGTCGCCGTAATAGACGCACGGCGCGCCTGGCAACGTCAACAGCAGCAGCACAGCCAGCTGCAGAGCAGTTTTGTCTCCGTTCACACTGGTGAGGAACCGCGCGGTATCGTGGCTATCGAGAAGGTTCAGCTGCACGGACGTCACTTCCGGGTCGTACAAACTGACCAGCCAGTCGATGTGATCAGCAAACTCACTCTCGCTCAGCGGACGAACATGCCGTAGTCCACCGGGATGACGTGCCTCACTCAGATTCAGTTGGTCACTGCCACAAAATCCCAGGCACCCCGCAGCAAACGGGTAATTCATGACTGCATCAAAGCGATCTCCGTGCAACCACTCCTGGGCTGGGTGCCAGATTTCACCAACGATATAAGCCTCAGAATTGATCGCTTTTACGCGTCGGCGAAACTCCTGCCAAAACGTTGCGTCTTTAATTTCCTCTGGAACATCCAATCGCCACCCATCAATCCCGAACGTCATCCAATGGGAGGCCACGTTCCACAAAAATTCCCGTACTGCCGGGGTTGCGGTATTAAACTTCGGGAGTGCCGGCAAGTTCCACCAGGCTTCATAGCCGAGGGCCTCATAACTCCCGACTCCGCGACGCAACGCCGAGCGTGCTTCCGGGTCAGGATAGGCCGCGAAATGACGCTTTCCTGTCAGGTGATCATGATTGAAGTGAAACCAGTCGACATACGGCGACGTTGCCCCGTTCTCTAACACGTGGTGAAACTGCCACAACCCGCGACTCGCATGATTGAAGACCCCATCGAGAACCACCCGCATACCACGGGCATGGGCCGCGTCGAGCAACTCGCGGAGCGCAGCATTGCCACCCAGCAGTGGATCAACCGTAAAATAGTCATAGGTGTGGTAACGATGATTCGCCGCAGAGGAAAAAATCGGCGTAAAATAGATTGCCGTAATTCCCAAATCCTGTAAGTAGTCCAAGCGTTCGAGTACGCCGAACAGATCACCCCCTTTAAAGCCCAAGGTCGTCGGTGGACTGTCCCACGGCTCAAAATGAGGTTGGGGCGGTAGTCGCTCGCTCCGGGCAAACCGGTCAGGAAAAATCTGATAGAAAATAGCGTCTTTCACCCAGTCCGGGATTGTGATTAGCATACAGAACCTTATGCTTACAGGGCCTTCACTTGCGGATACTCTCCCACCTCAAGCCCGAAGGCTTCCGCCTGATGCAGCAGGTCGAGCGCGTTACGTACATGCGCATAATCCACCATCATGCCATCGTACATGACGGCCGCGCGCCCTTCCCGTTCTCCCTCTGCCATTGCTCGCATGATTCCTTTGTTCCACTCAATTTCTTCTTTGGATGGGGCAAAGACTTCATTGGCAATCGGCACCGCCGAAGGATGGATCAAGAGCGAGCCACGGAACCCAACCTCGCGGGCTCGATTCAGCTGGGCACGCACCAAATCGGTGTCATTCACTTCAAGTGAACCGCCGGTGAGGGGATATTCAATCCCGGCAGCCCGGGCGGCTAGCAACATGTGCGAGGCCATGTACAACGTCTCAAATCCAGGACGCGTCCATCTATACCCAATCGCTTTCGTCACATCTCCGGAGCGTGCCCCGGCACCACCGACGATGTTTCCCACCCGTGGACAGGCAGAAGCCAACTCGTAGATGTTCATGATCCCTTTGGCGGTTTCCGGGAGAGCAATGATCTCGACCGTATTCCGTGGCAAGCCAGCCTTCTGCTCGAAGAGTTCGATCCAGGCATCAAGTTTCAGAACCTCCTCGCGATTTTCCAGCTTGGGAATGGCGATCGCGACCAGCCCCTTCGTGACCACAGCTTCAACATCCTCACCGGTCAATCCAGTATTCAAGCCATTCACTCGCACAACGATGGGGACACCACGCTGGTGTGACCGCTCGATCCCGGCGCGGACAATTTTTCGCGCTTCGACCTTTTCGGGAATTGGCACTGCATCTTCGAGATCGAGGATCAACGCATCAGGGCCATACTTTGGCGCTTTATCGATCCAGTCGGGACGGTTACCAGGAACGAAGAGGATTGAGCGATACAGTTTCATGTCAAGTCTCCTTGTCTTTTTCAGTCACACATTCTGGTTCATCATTCCCTATACCGCAGCCTTTAACCCAACCTCCCGCGCAAAGCGCTCCATCAACCCAAAGATTTCGTTAAACCCTGGGGTCCACATGAAAAACGCCAGCACGACATGGTCGAGTCCAGCTTGTTCATACTTAGGGAGATTGCGGAGCACGTCTTCAAATGTCTGCTCATACGCAGGTGCGGCGTAGGTTAAGGCATTGGGGTCACGACCTGCTTCTTCCGCAAAGCGACGAATCGTGGCAATTTCGCGCGGTAACGCATCTGGGTTACGCCACAGAACGTGGCCATACCAACCATCGGCGAGGGTCCCCGTCCGCCGCAGGGCGGCTTCACTATGTCCGCCAATCCAGATCGGCGGATGGGGCTTTTGTACCGGTTTCGGCTCGCACTTCGCTCGCGCAAAGTTGACAAAGCGCCCTTCGAACTGCGCTTCAGACTGTGTCCACAGGGCTTTCATCGCCTTTATATACTCGTCGGTACGTGCTCCACGTTCACGGTAAGGCACATTGAGGTAGGCGAATTCTTCTGCCAGCCAACCAACACCTGCCCCAAGAATGATACGTCCGCGCGATAAGACATCCAACGTGGCGATGATCTTGGCGGTGACGACCGGATGGCGATACGGAATAATCAAGACCCCGGTGCCAAGACGAATCTTCACCGTGCAGGCGGCGACATAGCCCAACAAAGGGAGTGGATCTAAAAAGTCGTCCGACGGATCGATAGGGAACTTCCCGTCGGGGTGATACGGATACTTTGATTCGATCTGTGCCGGCAACACGATATGATCGGCGACCCACAGCGAGTGATAGCCAAGGGCTTCCGCATGACGAGCGATCGCTTGAATCCGCTCAACCACATTCTCTCGGGCCTGTGGTCCAACGTGTGGCAGAACAACCCCAAATTCCATAGTTCCCCCCAGCAAGAAATTTTGCCTTCCGCTACCATTCTCTCTGCGTAGCGGTCAAGAGCGAGGCTATTTTTCTTGGCTTGGTAAAAGTGCTAAAAGGCCATACTGCTGACAACGGAGACCGCAGGGATGCACAGCACGCCTAATGCCATTACCCCTCAACGAAGGCTAGAGCATGGCGTTTCTGCGATACCCTGTGTGAACGAAGGAGGAACCCTATGTCCGCGCATCACACGGCTGAAGCCATTCACAACCGTCTCACTCATCCAGTGATTGACTCGGATGGGCATTGGATTGAGTTCGAACCCGCCGCTATGGAGTATCTTCGGCAAGTTGGCGGCGACAAGATCGTTGAGCGTTATAACAAGGTAGCCAATCAATTTGGCAACAAGAAGTGGGCGACGCTCTCTGCCGAAGAACGCCGCGAGCGTCGCATGCTCCAACCGGGCTGGTGGGGCGTCCCAACCAAGAACACTCGCGATCGTGCAACCGCCATGTTGCCCAAACTGCTGTACGAGCGTATGGGAGAACTCGGGCTCGATTTTGCCATTATCTATCCAACGTCAGGGGCGCTCTTTGCTCCGTTTCAGCGTGACGAAGAAATTCGCCGCGCCGCCTCCCGCGCCTTCAATATGTATACTGCCGATCAGTTCAGTGGCTTAGGCGACCGACTTGCGCCGGCCGCCGTTGTCCCGATGTTTACTCCGGAGGAAGCGATCGAAGAACTCGAATTTGCCGTCAAGCAATTGGGCTTTAAAGCTGTCATGCTCGGGAGTCTCCCCCGGCGCCCGATTCCGGCGGTAGCAAAATCCAACCCAGACGCCAGCCGCTATGCGACATGGCATGATGTGTTGGGACTCGACAGCGCGTATGATTACGATCCAGTGTGGGCAAAGTGTTTAGAACTTGGGGTCCCGCCGAGCTTTCACTCCGCGTCATCGGGAATCGGACTCCGCACCTCAATTTCCAATTTTGTCTACAACCATATCGGTCACTTCGGCCAGGCTGGCGAAGCGGTCTGTAAGGCTCTTTTCATTGGCGGGGTTACGCGCCGTTTTCCCACGCTGCGTTTTGCCTTTCTCGAAGGTGGGGTAGGATGGGCGTGTAGTTTGTATAGCGACCTCATCGGACACTGGAAAAAACGTAATGCCGAAGCGCTGGACGCGGTTAATCCGGCGAACCTCAACCGTGAACTGCTGGTCGACTATGTACAACGCTACGGCTCACAAGCATTTCTCAACACCATTGATCAATTGGCGCCCGGTGTTGGATTGTTGATGGAACGCCCGGAGCAACTTGATGATTTTGCCGCCTGTGACATCAAGAAGCCCCAGGATATCCGCGATCTCTTCGTTCCAAATTTCTACTTTGGTTGCGAGGCGGATGACCCGGTCACGTCGTGGGCATTTAAGGACACAGTCAATCCGTATGGCGCACGGCTCAACGCCCTCTTCGGTTCTGATATTGGTCATTTTGACGTCCCGGACATGACCGACGTGTTGCCTGAAGCGTACGAAGGGGTGGAAGACGGAATTATGACAGAAAGTGACTTCCGGGATTTCGTCTTTGGCAACGCGGTTCGCTTCTGGACCGACGTTAACCCCAACTTCTTCACTGGAACGGCGGTGGAATCGCAGGTGCAGAAGTTTCTCGCGTAAATGCCACCCGATCACTATGAGGAATCCCGAGGGAGATCGATCGAAAAGACAGTGAGACGACGCATGAACAGCAGCAATCGGAGTACACGATGAAGGTACCCTCTCCGCGTCTTCGCGAACCCGCACAGCTGTGGATTTGGGGAATCATTACCCTGCTCGTTTTTCTGTGCGTCCCGTACTTTTCTGCCGGCACTTATCTGCCACTGGTGTTGGGCATTCCACTCTGGTTCCTCGTGGTGTTGGTGGCGTCCTTGCTGCTCACCGGGTTTACTGTTTACGTCGTCCTGCGCCAGTGGCGATTAGCGCCGACAATACTAGACGAAGACGAAGATAGTTCATAACGAGTTCTTACGTTTTACGCTTTACGCATCACGTACCACGTTTCACTATGTCCCCCTCAGTTGGCCTCGGCTTCGACGCCCTCATCATTCTTTCCCTGTACCTGTTGAGTAACATCTTTATCGGGTACGTCGCCTACCGCTCCGGGGAAACCTGGCATGCCAAGGATTATTTTTTGGGTGGCAAAAGCACGGGAGCGATCGTCCTGTTCTTTGCCATGCTCGCCACGAAGTTCAGCGGCAATACCTTTTTTGGCCTTCCAGGACAATCCTATCGCGTGGGTCTCATGGCGATTACCCTGATTCCGTTCACTATTGCCATCTCGTTGGGGTTTATCTCGTATGCACCACGCCTGTACGTTCTGTCAAAAAAGTACGATTACCTCACGCCGTCCGACTTTTATGCTGACCGTTTTGATAGTCGGTTTCTGCGTTGTCTCACAGCTTTTTTGCTCATCCTCACGGTCATTCCGTATCTGATGATTCAAACCACAGCGATGGGCCATGCGTTCGAGGGCTTCACCGGAGGTCGGTATTCGTTTACCACCGGGGTGATGTATATTTTCGCGGGCCTGCTCCTATACGTCCTCCTCAGCGGCTGGCGTGGGGTCGTCTGGGCCGAGGTGTTGCAGGGAGGCTTGCTCTTACTGTCGATCGTGACCGCGGCCGTGGTCCTGGTGTACTGGGAAGGAGGACTCGCCACAGTCGTACGCAAAGCCGTTACTATCGCTCCCGAGAAGGTCTCCGTTCCGGTTTCCTTTGAGCAGCTCACCCGTTCTTATCTCCTCTTGGCTCTGGTCTTCGGCATGGGTGGGGCGATGTATCCACAGATTATCCAAAGCGTATACGCCGCCAAAAGTGAGCGTGCCCTGCGCTACGGACTGGCGATCATGATTCCGAATTACTTCGTCATTATGCTTGCAGTCGTGTTGATCGGGTTGGTTGGCATTGTTCGCCTGCATGACTTGCAGACCATCGAGGCCGATCAAGTGCTGGCGTTACTGCTGGGACAACAGGCCGATAGCGCATACTGGATCGCAATCCTGGTGTTCCTCGGTGCTGCAGCGGCAATCATGTCTACCGCCGCGGGGGTACTGCTGACACTCTCGTCCATGGTCACGCATGACCTATACCGGCAATTCGTACGGCCGACGGCGAGCGAAGATGAAATCGCTGCCGTTGGCCGGATTTTCACCGTCTTGATTCTCGTCGTGGTCACTGCTCTCTCGCTGTATCCAATGACCACGCTCTGGAACCTGACGATCATCAAATTTGAGTTCTTAATGCAACTCTACTTACCTCTTTTGCTGGGACTCTATTGGCCGCGTTTTTCGCGGCTCGCAGCTATTGCTGGATTGCTGGCAGGCATTCTGTCTCTTCTTGGCCTGGTTGCACTTGGTTGGAAACATCTCTGGGTGTTTGAGGCTGGTCTTGCCGCGCTCTTCCTCAACGCGACGGTAAGCGTCTCAGCGACACTACTCTACCAACCACATGCCGCGGAACAACGACGAGTGCAGGAGCGCTTTTTCGCCTTGTTTGCACCAACCTCTCATCCCGATGCGCTCATACAAAAACAGGAACCAGCACCGGCCCGCGCTAGCGCAGACTGAGAATTTTTCGATATGACTCAAGGGTATCGACATCTTTAGCAGCGGAGTAGGAGACGTTCACACAAATGACTTCGTCAACGACACCTTCGTACTCAGCGATACGTTTGCGACATTCCGCCGGAGTACCAGCAATCGTCAGTCGGTCAATGGCTGCATCTGGCATAAGGTCCGCTGCCTTCCGGAGTGCATCACTCCCAGCTTCATGTGTGCACCTCCTCAAACGGTTTTTTGCACTGGACAAGTTACATTTGCCCAGTGCAGAGGAATCGTATTATTTTTTCTCGGCTGTCGAGGAGGACAGCAGGCGCTCGATCAACTGGTCCTGTCGCTGCGTCTGCTGCTGGAGTTTTTCGATCATTTGCTGTTGTTGCAGCGTATAGAGGGTCAGCTCCTCAATTTTCTTCAGCAACTGCATTTGCATCTCACTGAGATTCACTCCTTTCTCCTTGATCTCCTGCGCCGGAGGAATCTCTGGCAGATGGCGTTCTTTTTCGACGTAGGCAGCCAGTTGCTTGAGAGGAAGCAGCTTATAGTCGGGGGCAAAGACATAGTCCGGCACAGTGAGAGTCTGGGCGCCGGAGATAAAGCTGCCTGCTGCACGGATATTCCCGTTGACGTCGAGCATCTGCGAGGGAAGAGGATTGGTTCCAACCAAACCGATCCCAACATACCCCTGGTTATCGATAATCATCCGCTGGACATTGCGGGTCATGAAGCGAAGAGATGGATTTGGTGCGACCGCCGCCATATCATTACGCACGTTAAAAAAACCGGCACTTCGGCCAAAACTGGCGCCCGCGTATCCAAAGTTAAATCCAGTGCCATTACCGGCTCCTGGACTAGGACCGATACCACCAAACACATCAGCCGTGTCTTCACCAAAAACATGAATCGTCGCCTGGGGACTTTGCGTCCCAATCCCCACTTTACCATCCGCAGCAATATCGAGGCTGCTGGTTGGCGCTCCAGGTCGAATGCGGAAGGGTAATCGGCTCCCGTTGGTCACGTCACGGATGAAAAAGTTGGTCTCGTTTCCGGCGACATCCCAGTTCTGGGCCGTGAACCCACTTGACGTGTTTTGCTCCAAGCGGACGGTGGGAGTGTCTCCCACTGTCAGATGCAAGTCCTGCGCTGGAGTAGCCGTCCGCAGACCGATGCGGCCCAAGGCGTCGATAAATAGAGAATTACTCGGTGCGTTGCCGAGAATCGTGAACGGCACCCGCGCAGCGGTAATGTCTTCAATTGAAAATCTTTCCGCCCCACCACTGGCGGAGTCGTTCGCCGTCAGTTGCCAGTCGTGATTCGGAAAGCCGGCAGAGGTACTCGTATCATCGAACTTGATCCGGGTATTATTTTCCTTCATGCGAATAGTATCGAAACCAAAGGACTCATTATTGATACAGTCAAATCCCACACACAATGACATTTGCACAATCAGGTCGTCGGGGATTACCTGATCTGCACGTACCCCCCTCGGAAGGACCACATAAAATCCTACTGTGATACCGAGTGCTAGTCCCAACACCGCCTGTAGCGTCGCTCGTTGTCTCTGCATGTTGACTTCTCCTCTCTCCCGAGTGTTCTTGGTGCCCTACTCTTCCGTGGTCGGTACCACGATGCTCCCGCCCAGAATAGAAAAATAGCCGCTTTGAGTGAGCGGTTCTCTTGGCAAGACGTTCTGCTGCTGCAACTGCGCGACCACCGCTTCATCAGTCCCTGCAGCCCGAGATTGGCGGAGCGCTTGCTGTACACCGGGCGCAAGCTGCGGAGCAACAATTAGTTCATACGTATACTGTCCATCGGGCAATCGTTGCCCTTGCTCATCAACCACATCAAAGCCAACGGGTTGCCCAGGAAGAAATTCCGAGCCCAGCACTCGCCCATCAGGCACCGCGACCCGGAGTGTCAAGCCGGCATAAACGACATGAGGCTGCCAACTGACAAACGCTGGATTAATCACAACTTGCGCGACCGGTATCTCTCCTTCCGCCAACACTGCAGTCACACTGCCAAGAGCCGCGAATGCGGCAACGCCAAGCACCCGACGCAGCAACTTACAACGAAACATACGACCCCCTTTCGTATTGACTACAACCACGAGATTCGGTTGCAGTCGAGCCCCTAACACGTCTCACTGCGTAGCAAAAGAAAAAGAAGAGGAGGATGCAGCAGCGTTATAGTAGCCGCAAAGCTCTTCTTTCGTCAAGCGAACAGTGAGTGAACCATCGCACCTGCCATTTCTTCTCACCATCCCATATCGCGCATGCGCTCGCTGATATCCTCCGCACGGGCACCCATGTCTTGCGGTTGTCGTTCCAGAGGCGCAGGTAAGCAAGCGACCAACCGTGCGGCTTCTGCTCGCGTCAGACGTTTGGCGGAAACGCCATAATGGTACCGGGCAGCAGCCTCGGCACCATAGACACCAGGGCCCCACTCCACGACATTCAGATACAGCTCGAGGATCCGCTTCTTGCTGAGCATGAATTCAGCGAGCGGGGTCAGAGTAAATTCCAGTCCTTTGCGTATCCACGAACGATGGGTCGTTAAGAATACGTTCTTGACGAGTTGCTGGGTAATGGTCGAGCCGCCCCGGCTGAAACGTCCACGTCGCTGAGCACGGTCAAGTACTTTCTCCAGCTCTAACCAATCAATCCCACTATGTTCAAAGAAACGGGCATCTTCGGAGGCCACAGCCGCGTGGGCGAGATGAGGAGACATCTCTTCCAGCGGAATGAATAGGTAGTGTTTATCGTACGGTTTCCAGGAAAGCCAGGCCGCCACTCGACGTTGCAGTTGCACTCCAGTGGTCAAAGGAGGCAGCCACTGGAGATACAACAGCGCGACAAGGCAGGCCCCATAAAATCCACAGCCAGCGATACTAATCCAGCGGAGGAGTTGGCGTCGCCGACTTTGCTTGCGTGCGGGCTTCGCCGGAAAACGGCGGTTGGGAGATCTCCGCTTTGCCCGGAACCACATCGGCAGCCTGGACTACACGGTACGTCCACCTTCTATTGTCCACGTCGTTCCGGTGGGTGAATCTTTGAGCACCACACCATGCGCGGCCAGTTGGTCACGGATCTCATCCCCGCGCTTGAAATCCTTAGCTTTGCGCGCCGCCGCACGTTCCGCAATCAATTGCTCGATCGCTTCGGTCGTCAAGTGTGTCTGCGCAAGCCCACGTTGCCGCTGCCCCTCTAGGAACTGAGCCGGATCTTCGTCCATAATACCGAAGACGGACGCCATGGCGCGTACAGCCGCTCTCATCACCGGCAGTTCTTCATTTTTCCCAGCGTCGATAGCACGGTTCACATCACGCACGGCGTCAAAAACCACCCCAAGCGCTCGCGCCGTATTACAGTCATCATCCATCGCCTCACAAAAGCGCCTCCGCAGAGCAGAGTCTGAGGTTTTGGGTTCTGACGTTCGGGAGGACGCGTCACCGAGTATAGCATCAACACGCGCAAGAGTTTCGTAAATCCGTGTCAGCCCTTTCTCCGCTTCTTCAACCTTCTGCATCGAGAAGTCGAGCGGCATGCGGTAGTGGGTGGAAAGCAAGACAAAGCGCAATACCTCCGGCGTAGTCTTAGTAAGGGCTTCCTTGATGGTCATGAAGTTGCCAAGCGATTTAGACATTTTTTCTTGCTCAACCGTGACCATGCCATTGTGCAACCAGTAGCGAGCAAACTCCGTTCCTTTCGCGCCTTCAGACTGGGCAATTTCGTTTTCGTGGTGCGGGAAAATCAAGTCAGATCCACCGCCATGAATATCAAACGGCTGGCCCAGATACTTACTGCTCATCGCCGAACACTCGATATGCCAGCCTGGCCGCCCTGGTCCCCAGGGACTGTCCCACGTCGGTTCCCCTGGTTTGCTCGCCTTCCACAAGGCGAAATCCATTGGATGATGTTTACGTTCATCGACTTCAATGCGGGCCCCAGCCATCATGTCGTCGAGTCGACGATGCGAGAGTTTGCCGTACCCTGAAAATTTATCAACCGCAAAATAGACATCTCCGTCAGCCGAGTACGCAAGCCCTTTCGCTTCCAGCTCCTGGATAAGCGTAATCATCTCGGCAATATGCTCTGTCGCCCGGGGTTCGTGCGTCGGTGGTTGACAACGTAAGGACTGCGTATCCTCGGTAAATTCGCGGATGTACTCCTCGGCGAGTTCTTGTGAAGAAATCCCTCGCTCGTTTGCCCGATTGATAATCTTGTCATCCACATCGGTAAAGTTACGAACGAAGGTCACCTCGTATCCTAAGAACTTGAGATAACGATACACCACATCGAACGTGACCATCGCCCGAGCATGACCGATATGCGAGCGGTCATAGACCGTGACCCCACAGACGTACATGCGCACTTTCCCTGGTGTAAATGGAACGAACTCTTCTTCTTTTCTGGTCAGTGTGTTGTAAAAATGTAGAGGCATAATTGCACCCATTACGGGCAAAAAGCGAAAGGCTGAAGGACAAAACTCGCCCTTCTATCCTCAAGCCTACAGCCTAATCCTTATTGTCTTCCCGTTACCAACTGATCCACCACCCCAGGGTCAGCAAGGGTTGAGGTATCGCCCAGTTGATCAATCGCGCCTTCGCCGATCTTACGCAGGATGCGACGCATAATTTTTCCGCTGCGGGTTTTTGGTAATCCATCGGCAAACTGGATTTTGTCCGGAGTAGCGTGTGGACCAATCTCATGGCGGACGGTATCAATAATCGCTTTGGTTAATCCCGTCGATACCTCCTGGCCGGTCTTCAACGTGACGAAGGCATAGATGCCCTGGCCTTTGAGGTCATGCGGCATTCCCACCACCGCCGCTTCAGCCACTGCTGGATGTCTCCCAATAGCACCTTCAATCTCAGCGGTCCCGATACGATGGCCTGATACGTTGATGACATCATCCACACGACCGGTGATCCAGTAGTAACCATCTTCATCTCGACGACAGCCATCTCCCGTAAAGTATTTTCCCGGATACATGGCAAAATACGTCTGACGGAAACGTTCATGATCACCGTACACCGTCCGCATAATCCCTGGCCAGGGGAACTTAATACACAAGTTACCGGAGATGCCATTCTCGCTCAGCTCATTTCCCTGTTCATCAACAAGACAGGGCTGCACCCCAAAGAAGGGTAACGTCGCCGACCCTGGCTTTGTCTTTATGGCGCCAGGTAAAGGCGTGATCAGCATGCCACCGGTCTCCGTCTGCCACCACGTATCGACAATCGGACACCGCTCTTTGCCGATGACTTGATAGTACCAATGCCATTCGGGGCTCTTAATCGGCTCGCCCACCGTCCCCAGCACCCGGAGGCTGGACAGATCATATTTGTGCGGCCAGTCGTCCCCTTCTTTCATTAATGCCCGCAACGCAGTTGGAGCCGTATAAATAATATTGACCTTGTGCTGTTCAACCACCTGCCAAAAGCGCCCGAAGTCAGGATAATTCGGGACGCCTTCAAACATGATGGTCGTAGCCCGATTCGACAGAGGGCCGTAGACAACATAGCTGTGACCGGTCACCCACCCGCAGTCGGCGGTACACCAATAGATGTCTCCAGGACGATAATCGAAGACATAACGATGCGTGATCGATACGTGGGTCAGGTAACCACCCGTGGTATGCAACACCCCTTTAGGTTTCCCTGTCGAGCCGGAGGTATAGAGAATGAACAGCGGGTCTTCGGCATCCATATGCTCAGGCGGACACGTCGCGGGTTGCCGAGAGACCAACTCATGCCACCAGACATCCCTGCCCTGCTGCATTGCAACCTGGTGTCCGGTACGTTGTACCACAATGACTTTTTCTATCGACGGACACTCCGCTACCGCTTCATCGGCGCTCGTTTTCATCGGGATATCGGTTTTCGCGCCACGGAGCGCGGTATCCTGAGTAATCAAAATCTTACAGGTTGAGTCTTGAATGCGATCCCGGAGAGATTCCGCAGAAAATGCGCCAAAAACTACAGAATGTACCGCGCCAATACGAGTACAGGCCAACATCGCCACTGCCAATTCTGGAATCATCTGCATATACAAACAGACCCGGTCCCCTTTTTTCACGCCAAGTGATTTCAAGGCATTGGCAAACTTGCAGACTTGTTCAAGCAGCTCGGCGTAAGTCAGTGTTCGCGACTCGGTGTGATCGTTCCCCTGCCACAGAATGGCCGTCTGTTCCCCGGACCCAGCATCGACGTGACGGTCAAGACAGTTGTAGGACACATTCAATTTACCGCCGATGAACCATTTGATGTTCGCCTGGTGAAAGTCCCACTCCAAGACCTTGTCCCACTTCTTAAACCAGGAAACAAATTGCTCCGCCTGTTCTGCCCAAAAACCCTCAGGATCTTGGATTGAGCGCTGATACAATTGCGCATACAGCTCGGGCGTAATGGTAGTCGTTCCTTTGATCGTCGCAGGAATATCATACGTCGGAACCTTTTCCATTTGCTCGGCCATGTCTCACTCTCCTTTTGTTTCATGAGAATTGTCCCACCACCATGACAATAACTTCTCGTCTGTGGCTGATTGTGGGAAGGTAGCATAAAGCACGCGTACAAAAAACCGCAAATGCCGCTAAACACCCCGAAAGCTTCGCTTCTTTCGCCTTGCGTTGGCGAGACGGTCCCCAGACATACACCGGAACCCAAACCTGTAGATTCTCTGCGGAAACTTGAGCCAATTCTTGATCAACTGGATTCTCAAGCACTTACGCCCGTCCTACCCCTAAGGCATCCGCGACACGATTGATGTAGTTGAAGAAGCTCGCAATCAACGTGATCTGAAGAATTCCTTGGTCATCGAAGCCAACCGCCCGTAATGCGTCCATGTCATCACGCCAGATAGACGGTGGGTTTTTAGTAATCTTTTCGACATAGTTCAGCATTGCCGTATCTCGTTCATCAAGATTCGCCGTCCGCCAATCAACCGTAAGCGCGTCAACCAACTCCTTGTCCAGACTGACCGTGCGCAGAAACTCTGCGTGCGATTCGATTCAATAGAAGCACCGGTTGAGTGTAGAGACGACCGTCGCAATCATCTCATGCTGACGACGGGTTAACGGCAAACCCGGGTCCATCGCCGCACCAAACGTGGCAAACGCATGATACATGGCCTGCGGAATCAGTGAATGTGACAACATGATACTGTCGTTCTTCACCGCATCTGGCAAAATACGCGCATGGCGGCGCGAGGGGTCATACTCTCTCGGGTACAAGGCTTGCAGCTTTTGTAACACGTCGGCCACCGCCGCATGTGCGGATGGGGCTTGCGTTTTAATCCACGTCATAGGTATTCCTCCTTGCTCTGTCGTTTCGTCTGCTCTACCACAAGCTAGCAGGATGCGCCTATAGGCCGCCCTGCCTTCAAGAGACACAAGAGTAGGAGAGGTAGTTACGCCGCCGCCCAGGCGTCAAGTGGGATACCGATGACTACCGCAAACTGTAACTGCGTGCCCAACTCTTGTAACGTTGCGAGCTGTCGTGCCACCGTGGCATCTGCGTTGCGCTGTGCAAGAAGGGTACGGAGATGCCGCTGACAGGTTTGGGCAAATAACGTCTGCGCGCGCCAGAGATTGGGGCGCAGTCCTAAGTGTTCGGACACCTGTAACAAACGAGAGGCCTGGGCGGCGCTGTCGCTTAATGGCGTCTCTCGCACTGTAGTCAGGTGCTCTTCAATCGCGCGACAAAGTAAATGCTCAGCCTCTTTGGTCGCCAACGGTACCTGCCATTTCCGGGCATCTGCCAGGACGTCATCTAGGGCATCCCCGTTTTGGCTTTCGTCAACCAGCGCTGATAATACTCGGGTCAAGGTCCGATTCACGAGAAATTCTGCGGCAAGAGCAAATCCCTGCGGAAGAGGGACATCGAGTTCTCGTAAATACTCCATCAGCCGGCGATTCTCACGATATAGTTGACGATACGATTCTTCTACACGATCTAAGACAATTTCACTGACACGAATCAGAACTCGTCGACGATCGTCAAGAAACAGATCTTTCGCGGTAAAATAATCTTCCCCAAACGTCCGATCCAGACTCCGAACGACCTCCGAAAGAGACTGTCGAGCAAAGGTCTCTAAAAGTGCGGTTCTGACCTGTGAGTACTCACTCGGGGACATACCTCCACGGACGACACAGTGCACATCATGCCTACTCAGTTTGAGCACGGCGTAAGCACAATTTTGAGTTTCGTGCGTTAAGGGCGAGCGGATAACCATACGTCCAACCGCAAGTGCCGTGTGACCATAAGAGTCTCCTTCATAATCCGTGAGCTGCACGGTAAATCCGGGAGGAACAGGGTGCGGGTAGTTAGGCTCCAAAACCTGACACATCGCGGTATTCGCAACGACATGCACATGCTCGACTCGGGTCGGACGAACTTTCTGTACATAGAGGTGACCACCGTCACCGATTTCCGGAAGGTTACTCGGAGCGCGCCGCAGTCGTTCAACAAATTCCGCTTCGAGAGAAAGGCCATAGATTTTGGCCAACTCAATGGCACGGGCGGCATAACGCAGCACTTGGGTCCCTTCCAATCCCGAGAGTTCATCAAAGAACCACCCACAGCTCGTAAACATCAGGAATCGGTGGCGCTGCAGCTCCAGCAACGTAAACACAGATTGTTGCTCCACCGCGGAAAGAGGCCGTCCAGCATGGTCAAAGCAAAAAGCCTGTTCGCGGTCGGGCGAACGTTCAAGCAACAATTCGATGTATGCGTCGCGGGCAGCCCACGGGTCCCGCAAAAATACTCCCGCTTGCCGCTCAAACACAACGTCAATTTCTGCCCGAAGCCAGTCGAGCGCGGCACGCAAAGGAGCACGCCATTGCTGATTCCACCCAGGTAATCCTCCGGTGCGGCAGCCACAATCTGCTCGCCAGCGCTCAACCCCATGGGCACAGCTCCATGAGGTCCCTTCAACGATCTCGACCTCCCACTGGGGTGAAGCGACGGCCAAAAACTCACCGTAGTTAGTGATCTTGGCTAAGCCGCGACGCTCGATATCTCCGAGCGCATACGCCAGCGCCATCTCGCCGAAACGATGGTGGTGTCCATAGGTCTCACCGTCCGTTGCCAAATGCACGAGCTGTGGTTCGTCACTATCATTTCGGAAAGACTGCACAAGTCGTTCAGCCAGACGGTCCCCACTATCGAGAAGTCGCTCGAACGCGACGCCACGCGCAAGACGCGAATTGTAGAAAAACAAGACAATTTGTTTTCCGCTCGGCAAGCGACACAGGTACGGTCGATGCGTGTCAAGAGTGTCCTCTGTGACATTCTCCCACTCTGACCTTCCGTGCGGACGAACACGTCTCGCCTGATGTGGGGCAAGAATCGTAAAACCGATCCCCTGTGCCGCTAACACTTCGAGAGTCGCCGTATCGACGGCGGTTTCAGGCAGCCACATTCCCTCAGGGGCCCTGCCAAAACGATACATAAAGTCATGGATTCCCCAGCGCACCTGGGTCTGTTTGTCACGCAGCGTCGCGAGCGGCAGAATCGCATGACCATAGGCTTGCGCGATTGCGTTTCCATGCCCGCGCAATCGCTCTCGGCTTTGGCGGTCTGCCGTAACAAGGGCAGCCAACAAGTCAGGTTCATACCGTGCCAACCATACTGTCAGCGTTGGGCCGAAGTTGAAGCTCAGTTTCGCGTAGTTGTTGACGATATCCGTAATGCGTTCACCAGCACCGAGCACTCGCGCCGCCGCATTCGGCCAATAACACTCCGCTACGATACGTGCGTTCCAGTCATGGTATGGGGAAGCCGAATCTTGGATCTCGACAACGTCAAGCCAGGGATTCTCGCGCGGCGGTTGATAAAAGTGACCGTGGATACAAAGGTACTTCATGAAGGAAAAGTGACGAGTGAAGAGTGAATAGGAACTAGGAAAAACTCAAGAAGCGCAAAACTTCTCTTCCTTCAGGGCTTTTTGACTCTTGTTTTTTAACTT
>JBFWXH010000116.1:0-23210 GCA_050187625.1 Binatia bacterium | reverse complement strand
CACCAAACACAAACGCGGGCCCAAGAAGCCACCGCCCAACAAGCTGAGTGGCAAGGGGCAGACACATGTATCGACCGCGCGGATTCTGGCGATGCGCAGGTAATCAACAGACCTTTACAGGGATGGGCAGTGGGGCTCACCAAGGCCATTGATGCCACGTGGCCCAAGTCGCTGCGGATTCGCTGTTGGTTTCATAAGATGCAGAACCTGCAGCAAAAAGTCCCCGCCCAAGCCTGGCCGGCGTTCAAAGCCCTGGTGGTGGATATGCGCGATGCGCCGACACGGGAGAAAGCCGAGGAGCGGCGCGACCAGATTGTCGCCCAGTATCAACGGGACTTTCCTGAAGCCTGTCGCTGTCTGTTGGATGATGCCGAGGCCAGTCTCAATCACCTGGCGGTCCCCCAGCGCCATCAACAGTATGTCCGTACCTCTAATCTGGTGGAGCGGGCCTTTGTCGAAGAACGGCGTCGCACCAAGGTCATTCCCCACCTCTGGACCGCAGGGAGTTTAGTGAGCTTGGTCTTCGGGGTCTTAATTCGCGTGAGTGATCGCTGGGGCAAGAAGAGTTTTAGTGAGCTAGAACAACACCAACTTCGTAGCTTGCGCACGAAGCTCCAGCTCGCGGAACAGGAGGGGCCTATAGTCGAATCACCACTACCAGGGCAATTCCGCCGCAGTGCCGCGTCTGCTGCCTAACCCAGGTTACAGGAATTGGGGGGCTTGACCCTGGGAAAAGCTACTGTCCCAGCGACATAGGCATTCCCTTGGCTATCCACCGCCAGCGCCTCTCCTTCGCGGTTAAAAAGCACACCGAGATACGTGGAATAACTCAACACTGGATCGATAATCAGCGGTTTGCTTGTGTCATACGCCGCCAGCACCAGTCCCACTTCTTCCTCAGCGGTCAGACGATATGTTCCTTGCACGGCGTGTTTCTTGCCATCGATCTCCTGATAGATCTGCGGCTTCAGCAGCCGCACCTCCCCACCTGGCACGGAGAGTACCACCGCGCCCGATGGATCGAGTGTGAGGTCTTCTGCGCCGGTAAAGCGCATACGAATCTGTTGCGGGTCGGCACCAGGCTGCACGTGGAAGTCATACTCCAACTCGCGCTCCCGCCCATAGTACGTCACGTCAATTCCAGGGTAGACGTTCTGGGAACGCACCTTGCCATAAGTCGGGATCTTTGTACGCCATTGTGTGGGATCGTTGCCAATGAAATACTTCACCGTGCCGGGGGGGGGGTCTTCGGCAGTCAGCTGTGGTGGCGGACTGCTCCCGGTCAGCGTCATCCGCAGATAAGCTGGCGGTCGCGGATCAAGGGCAAGGGGCTGGGAACTAGAGGTGAGAGGTCGGGGGATCGGACTGAGAAATTGGGCAAAGCGCGGCTCCGCGGCAAACTCGGCACTATGCACGGGTAACTGCTCTGCCTTTTCGCCGTTTCCCCGTTTCGCCTTTTCGCCCCCGCCTTCTAGTGTCCGCGCCGTTTCCATTGGCTGCTGTAACGCCAAGACCGTCTCGGTCGGTGAGAGCAAGACCGAGTACCCACGCCCACGGGCCAGATACTGCACTGCCGCATCGACTTGTCCACGATTCTCTTCAAAGTAAAAGGGGAAGGTTGCCGTGACTCTGGTCACCGGCGGGCGAGACGATCGCCCATCAGCGGGAGGCGCTGGTGGTGCGTTAACTACGGCCAAGGGCGGTGGCTGGGATTGCGATACCGAGGATAGCCCACAGGCACTGAGCCCCAGGGCCACAACAAGGCAGAGCAGGACACACACAGAGACACAGGATCGCACAGGCACGGCACTCTCTCCTGATCCCCACTGGGGAACCGGTTATCACTGTCATTCAACCGCGAACCAAAAGACAAGAACATCAACGGTAGGCGATTCAGTCCCCCAACTCACGGGGAGTCAGGATACCAAACCGGACAGCGTTCTAGCGTACTGCCTCACTCGGTGTCAAGAGAAAAATTTCCCCTTTGAGATAAGCGGCAACAAGACAGGAGATCAGGATACGTCATCATGCGGTCCGCCTCTTGTCGGCTTGCAAATCTGACAGTCAACTCCTAGACTGGGCGGCAGAAAAATAACTTCTTTCTCTGAACCGAGTGGAGCATATGGCAGCCCGGAAACGAAAAGAGTACGGCACCTACATCGTGTCTGATCCCAAAATTTGCGGTGGGGATCTCACCTTCAAGGGCACCCGCATCCTCGTGAAGGATGTCCTGTACTTTGTCGCCCAGGGGAAAACGTGGGTGTGGATAGCGAAAGCGTATGACAGGCGACTCACGCGCCATGCCATTGCTGAAGCGATCGAGTTGGCACGGGACGCGTTAGTCGCGAGCGCTGAGAAACGACAACGGGCAGCGTGAACATTCTTGATGAGAACATTGATGTGATTCAGTGCCGCCAGCTACGAAAGTGGAAGGTGCATTTTCGACGTATCGGTGAAGATGTGGGGCGCTATGGAATGAAAGACCGTGACGAGATTATTCCGTTGCTTCATGCGCTTCGGCACGTGACGTTCTTTACTCGTGATCACGACTTTTACCACCCTTGGCTTCGACATCCTGAGTATTGCCTGGTGTACCTTGAGGTCAACCCAGACGAGGCTGCAGAGTTTGTCCGTCGGTTTCTACGCCATCCACGTTTTCGCATTCAGGCTCAACACCTAGGAACCGTCGTGCGTGTGTATCACGAAAGTATCAGTTTTTGGCAGGTGAGGGTCAACTCGCAGCAAGAAGTGCCATGGTAAATTGTCGAATCGCCAAGAAACCTCACCGTCTTTCGTCACCCATTTCGTAGACACGCTCTTCAGCCCCACGCAGCGTATCGTAGGGCCTGGGCGATATCTTCAGGCTCAAGGTAGGGATACGCCTTAATAATCTCATCGTGAGTCATGCCATTGGCCACCAGATTGAGGAGTAATGAGACAGTCATCCGCATGCCCCGGATACACACTTGTCCGTTCATGATATGCGGGTCAAAGGTAATTCTATCTAGTCCGGCGATCTTCATAACACTCACCTTTTATACAGCACTGCTGGCCGAGCCAGCAGTGGTACCTGACAACTCTGTTTCAGAGACCTATATCTCCCAGCGCTAACAGCACTTCCCTGGTTCGCAGCAGGCACCGGCTTCGGTGGTCGCACGGTATTCTAGTCCTTTAGTCTCACGCGGGCTGCGCACAGAATCTCGCGAACAATCAAACGGCTGCGCGTCTTCCAGTGACACTGGCGTCAGCGGCTGCACGGGAATAATGTCCTGCGCATAGGGTTCGCGTGTGTACAGACGAAAGGTTTTTTCACACACCGCCATCGGCACCCCGCGAATGAGCGTATGGCCATCATCGTCTTTCACTTCACTCCACGGACCCCGATAGATCACTGCCTGATTGCAATCCCAACACGCGCCTTGCTTGCCTTTATAGGCAACAACCGTCACCGAGCGAAACTCAATTCCTTCCACTGTGCGCCAGGGGGTCTCGTCACGCTTGAGCACTGCCATGCCATAGAACCCGGCGTCCGCAAAAGCCTGCAGAAACTCATGTTCCTGCAACGCACCGGAGATACATCCACTCCAGAGTTCCGGGTCGTGTTTCAGATGCGCTGGCACCGGCTCGTCTGCGACAATGTCAGAAATCACCGCGCGTCCCCCGTTACGCAGCACCCGGAAGATCTCGCCAAAGAGCTGACGCTTAGAACTGTCGTGCACTAAGTTCAGCACACAATTGGAGACCACCACATCAACCGAGTCATCAGCGACCAAGGGCTGAGTCGTTGCTTGCTCGGCCTGAAACGCTTCGAACGCTTGCAAGTCATTCACCGAGGCAATTGGGTGACGATGCAAATACTCCTCAGTGGTGTGGAGATTCGTGCGCAGATCCTGAATCCGGCCACGGCGAAACTCAACGTTGTGGAACCCCAGTTGATCACCAATCTGGCGACGATGCTTTTCCGCGACGGCCAGCATCTCTGGCGTCATATCAATGCCAATCACTCGCCCCGTCGGTCCCACTACCTGGGCCGCAATGTAACAGATTTTCCCCGTTCCACTCCCCAGGTCGAGGACAGTCTCTCCAGGCTTGAGGTACTGAGACGGGTCACCACAACCGTAATCTTTTTCGATGATCTCAGCCGGTAACACTTCTAAGTACCGAGGGTCATATTCCACCGGGCAGCAGAGTGCTGCCTCCGCTTGTTGGGCTCCCGCCGCGTACCGTTGCCGTACCGATTCCTCCACGTTCAATCCAGTTGCCATTCAGTCTCCTTTCTTGCTACGGAACAACCAGCCAACTCTAGGCGGGGTTCCCGTTTGTCCACAAATAATCAGGAAATTTTCCTCATCCATCTTTCGATGCCGCCATTCTACTTTTGGTAACAGGGTTTCTTTGTATCAGCGTGTTTTTCTAACTACGCACGACACCATAATCCCAGAAAACCTCTTTGAGAAACAGTGCCGATCAGTGTAGTATCCTTTTTCTATGTCAGCATCACGTCCTTCTCTATTAGAGTTTCCGTGTCTTTTTCCCCTCAAGGTCATAGGGAAAAACGTCTCGGAGTTTGAGGCAGAAGTATTACGTATCGTCCAGAACCATGTACCGGACGCCGAAACCGGCCATCTTAGTCGCCGACCCAGTGCTCAGCACAAATATCTTGCTCTCACCATCTCGTTCATCGCTCATAGCCAAGAGCAGTTGGATAACCTGTATCAAGAACTGAACCGTCATCATCTCGTGGTAGTAACGATGTAGCCACTCCCGACCGCAAGCCAGCGTTGCACCAAGCACCAGAACATAGTAGCAAGTGCAATAATACAGCCAAGGAGGATGGATCCATGAGCGGTGCAGAACAGCCAACCAAATCAGCGCAGATCCGCTCTCAGTTGTCGCATCCAATTATCGACTCTGACGGCCACATTGCCGAGTTTGAGCCAGTCTGGTTCGATTACATGCGCGCAGTTGCTGGTCCTAAGATCGTTGAGCGATTCAAGGCCGCACCGGATGTTCCCTTCTCTTTTCAATGGTATCGTCTCTCCTGGCAAGAACGTCGTGATCGTCGCCTCCCACGTCCACACTGGTGGGTGCATCCGACTAAAAACACGCTTGATCGTGCCACCAGTTCACTGCCAAAACTGCTGCGCGAACGCATGGACGAAATGGGTCTGGATTTCAGCATCATTTACCCCAGCATGGGGATGGCCGCACTGCACATGAGCGACGAGGAAGTCCGCCGTGCCGCTTGTCGATCCTTCAACCAGTACCAAAGCGACATGTTTCGTGACTGTGGTGACCGCATGACACCCGTGGCGGTCATTCCCATGTACACCCCACAAGAGGCGATCGAGGAGCTGGAATACGCAGTCAACACATTAGGCATGAAGGTCCCGTTGTTAGCCGCCCAGGTTCGCCGTCCCATCAAGGCCGCAGCCGAGGCTCCACCGGAATTGCGTCGCTACGCGTTTTGGCTTGATACTTTCTGTCTGGATAGTGAATACGATTACGATCCGGTGTGGCAAAAGTGTATTGACTTGAAAGTGGCACCGACGTTCCATTCCATTGGCGTGGGTTGGGGAAGTCGCACCTCGATCTCCAACTTCATGTACAACCACATCGGACATTTCGCTGCTTCTGCCGAAGCGATGTGTAAATCGTTGTTCTTCGGAGGCGTCACTCGCCGTTTTCCGCAACTACGCTTTGCCTTTCTCGAAGGCGGGGTCGGCTGGGCCTCTACTTTATACAATGACCTCGTTGGCCATTGGGAAAAACACAATGTGCACTTCGTCGAGAATTTCGATCCCGATAACCTGAATGAAGAACTCATGTACGACCTCTTTATGCGTTACGCCGGGAAAGAGTTTGCCGAGAAACTTGCCAATCGCGACGAGCGTTCTCACTTACTCTGGGGCGCACGTGAAGAGGAAAAGGAAGATCTGAACGAATTTTCCCGTTGCCAGATTGAACGCAAAGAAGATATTCGCGAGTTGTTCGTTCCTCGCTTTTATTTTGGTTGTGAGGGTGATGATCGGATCACTGCCTTGGCATTCGATACGAAGAAGCTGTCGATGGGCGCACGGCTGAATGCTATCTATGGTTCTGACCTCGGCCATTGGGATTTGCCTGATATGCGAGATGCGGCCGCGGAGGCCTACGAGTCAGTCGAAAAAGGGATACTCAACGAAGACGACTTTCGTCACTTTGTCTTTACCAATCCAGTGCGGCTCGTTACTGACATGAACCCAGAGTTTTTCACAGGGACGATAGTTGAATCGGCAGTGAACAAACTGCTGGTGGAACACCGTGCCTAGACTCTCTTGAAAATAAGAGAGCAGCATTGCGAGTTGTCCAGAGCGTTCAGTGTGGCAGCAGAAACCATGGGGGCCTCCCCTGTCGTCATCCCCCCGCGCGGGTGGGAATCCAGCTTTAATTCCTGGATTCCGGGTCGCGGCCTGCGGCCTTGCCCGGAATGACGGGCTGCTATGAGCATCTGGGGTGGATTGAAGACTTTATCTCTGACAGGAAAGGAAATGCTATGGCAGAACAAGTTGTACTCCTAGACATTCGCGATACTGCAGCCTGGATAACCTTAAATCGTCCGACAGCAATGAACGCTCTCACTCCGGGGGTTCTTGCCGGTATCGACTCAGCGTTGGATGAAGTAGCCAAACTCCCTGAGATCCGTGCGGTTGTCTTTACGGGAGCTGGACGCGCGTTTAGTGCGGGTGCGGACCTAAAATTCATTCGCGAGTCGAGCGGTGGCGACCCGCGTGCGTTACAGAACTTCCTGCAAGCAGTGTATACCGTTTTGAACCGTGTCGAACATTTTCCTCGCCCGACTATTGCGGCTGTGAATGGACTGGCACTCGCTGGTGGATTGGAACTCACGTTATGTTGCGACCTGGTTGTTGCATCTGAGAGTGCGAAACTTGGGGATGCCCACGCCAATTTCGGCTTGATTCCTGGCGGTGGCAGTTCGGTGCGGTTACCGCGCAAGATCGGGCCAACCCGTGCGAAGTATCTGATGTACACGGGCGAGTTCTTTCCGGCACGCGACCTGGTTGCCTACGGCTTAGTCAATGAAGTCGTTCCTGATACTGAGTTAACAAGTGCGATCGAAAAACTCGTCGCCAAACTCGCGAACAAGAGTCCGGTAGGATTGGAAAAGATGAAATATCTGGTTGACGATGGCCTCAATCAACCCGCGGACACAGCGCTACGGCTTGAGCTATTAGCCTTCGATTTGCATATGAACTCCGAGGACGTTCAGGAAGGCTTGGCCGCTTTTGAACAAAAGCGTACGCCGCAGTTTAAGGGGCGGTAAAGGCGTGATCAGCGCCCCACATCCATGAGGACATTTTGGACTGCATTCACGAACTGTGCGATTCGCGGTCCCAAAATTATCGTGCCGACCAGCACCCCAAGAAGAACAACAGCAAGACAAATGAGGAGCACGTATTCACCCGGATTTGGAAGATTCTCGCCATTTGCCATTCTGCCCAAGCTTTCCACATTCTTCACCACCACTTCCTCCACCCCTGTGTTTACCTCTGCTTTTTCCTGCTTAGTGTCTCACACCGAGCGTGAGAGCATTCTTCAGTCTGCGCTTTTCCTTGCAAAAGAGCAAATGCGGGAGTACCCAATTCTCTTCGCAAAATGGGACTCTATATTGTTGTTCCGATGCTCATTTTGTCCTCACTTATCTCTTGCGAGACCGAAACTTGGCAATTTTGCCACGGGAAAGAGGAGTTGGCTCCTTACAAGAATTTTCTGTGTGACTCAGTAGCGTCTCTTGTTCTCGAAGAGCCCCAAAAAGTGCTTTCGCTCGCTGTAACTCCGGCGTGTAAATTTCGTCAGTACACCGCCCGTAAATCTCGCTCAGGATCGCCTGTGCTTGCGGAATTTTATTCTGCTGCTGCCACAACCGCGCGAGACTGACGGCTACCCGAGGTTCAAGGGCCTTGGCATGCTGCTGTCGAGCGATCTCGATGGCTTTGAGAAACCACCGTTCCGCCTCGACTTGGGGGTTAGAGATAACACGTTGAGAACGCGGTTCGCCTTTTGCTCTCTCTGAGCTTTCGGCTCTTGGCCTTCCCCCCCGGATAATCAATTCGCTCTTGAGACGATACAATTCGGCTGCACAGATGGGGAGAAGATCTTCGCGCTCATCTGTATAAAGAGGAAATCAAGACCGGGGAAGCACTCCTATTTTCCGCCCTCGTCAAGGCAGGAACAACCGAGTACATCGCGCCCTCGTGGTTGAAGGATTACGCTGGTAAACCGCTCCGGTGGCGCGTGTAAGCCTTAGCCACAGACGGTACCCCTCTAGCGCAGTCAGCCTGGCGGTCTCTCCAATTGCGGCGGTAGCACTTGACCCCTTCTAGACTTCGTTGGCCCAGATTTGTTCCACCTGCTGTCGCCGCCGGAGCAACCGTAAAGTCCCATCAGACTCCAGCATCACTTCCGGTGCTTGAGGATACGAATTGTAGTTGATCGTTGCCATCCCAGCGCAATACGCCCCAGCGCCACCCACAATCACGAGGTCGCCTATTTTTGGGCGTGGTCCGCGGCGGGGAGCCAGCGCCTCAGGATCACCAGGGGCTGGAGTGAGAATGTCACCCGACTCGCAGCAGGGACCAACAAAGACGGTATCAACCTGTTCATGTTCATCCGTAAGCACCTCGATCGGGTGTTGGGCACCATAAAGCGAGGGGCGTGTAACTTCGGGCATGCCGGTATCGAGTTTGGCAAAGAAGTACCCGTCCCTCCCCGTATCCACAACATCGACACACGAAGCCACGATCGCACCCGCACGCGCCACGAGGAAGGTGCCTGGTTCGATCTCTAAGTGCAGCGCCCGTCCCTCCCGTTCGCGCAATGCCTCTAAGCCGCGCCGGACGTGCATGCCCACATCCTGAAGGTCAGTCGACGGCTCATCCGGCATGCGTCCGACTTTGAATCCACCACCAAGATTCACAATGCCCACTTCTGGTAATTCTCGAACGAGATCCAAAGACATATGCGTTACCCGTTTCCACACCTCAGGATCGGTTCCCGACCCAATATGGGTATGCAATCGCGTAATATGCACCCCGAAGCGTGCGGCGATATTTTTAACATCAGGTACATAGGCATGCCAAATCCCAAAGCTGGATGCAGGACCACCCGTATTGGTCCGCTTGGTTGAACCGCTGCCGAGTCCGGGATTTATACGCACAGAAACTTGCCGTCCAGGGGCGATCGTTCCGAACTCTTCGAGTTGATGCAACGAACAGGCATTGTACAGCACGCCCATTTGCACAAATTCCCTGAGCCGGCGAGAGGGCATCTGTGAAGTCAATTGAATCTGGTCGGGGGCGAAGCCCGCGCGTAAGGCTCGCTCCACTTCAAAGTCACTGGAAGCGTCAATATGAAGACCCAACTCACGAAAGACGGTCAATACGCCAAGACTTGGGTTCGCTTTCATTGCGTACCGCACGGTCAATCCATAGGGAGCCGGAACCGCTAATGTTTGACGAGCCGCAGCTTCAAGACTCGCACGATCATACACATAACACGGGGTGCCAAAGCGCTCCCGCACCTCAGCCGCTTGCTCGGCGGTCAGAAATGACCAGCGGTTTCGTCCCATTTCAGTCGACATGTATACGCCTCCTCACTCGTAAAAACGCTCAGTATTTCGCCACGCGACCTCAGAAGCTTCCAGCCTCCGATTTTCACAACTTGCCAATCTGTCGCAGGACCGCCGCCTGATCCCAATAGATACGCTCGGTCGCCATCTTCCCATCGCGAAACTCAATAACAATGACGAGGTCCACCTCGATCGTTTTGTTCGTTGGTGAAATACCGGGCAGAAACCAGTCCATCTGTTTCGTATGCTTCAGACGAACTTTTGCTTCTTCGACAATAGTATCAGCCGTTACCACTCGGTTTGTGACGGTGTGTTCCCACTCCGCCGGAATCGAGGGAATGAACATATCACGATAATAGGGGCGCAGTTCGGCTTTTCCTTTGCCACCCGAACGTGTCGGCATGTGCATGACTGACGCATCGTCAACCATCGTCGACAGCGCTTGCTCCACATCCTTCGTGACAAACTCTCCCAGAATATGGTCATTCCATTGTTGGACATTGGTCTGTGTGGACATGATCTCCTCCAGGGGCGATTAGCGTTTTACCTGGTCGTCGGTATCTGGGCCCGCCGCGTCCATTTCCATCCCCTCTTCCATGACTACACAAAAATATCGAGCGGCAAGAATGCCGAGACCAAGAAATTGGGCACATCTACCAACTCGCTGACTTTCAGGTCTACGGCTACACTGCAAATGGCATAGGCTTGTTGACGCGTAAAGCCACGCTCATCCACCAGGTAGTCGATCATATTGAGTAAGGCGTTACGTGCGGCCAGTGTCGCATCTTCCGCGTGCGCCACCCCTTCGCGGGTACACGACTGCCCAGTTGTGGCAAAGAACCGCCGCGGCACCGCCATCTCGGGCGCGGTGAAGTAGTCGTTGCGATAAAACTGCACATCGCGAATATTGTATTTTTTGGCCGCGCCCTTGAGCAGCGTAAACGAACAGTAACATGTCGCCCCCATCTCGACCGCCGTCCCGCAGCTTTCACCATCGCCTTGCGCGAAGTGCGCATCGCCGGCGGAGAATAACGCGCCTGGCACATACACCGGCATCCGCAACGTGGTCCCCTTCGTCAGTTGTTTAATATCCACGTTCCCACCGGTCTCATGTGGTGCAATTGTCCGTATCGCCTCGTTCGCAATCCTGGCGTCGGCAGGGATAGCACCAGACGCATCGGGTAATAACACTGCCCCGCCGCGTTTCGATAGGTCGTTTTCTCGTTGGTTAATTTGGCTTAATAATTCACGTGACGGCGCCAGCCCCATCACGCCCATGAAGGATGCGCCAGGAATACGCACGCCAGGAAGATCCGACGACGTGGCGAAACCATTGGTAATCGTCCAGCGGACAATATACGGTTCAGTAAAGGCATCGCGTAAGAACCCAAATCCAGGGATTTGTACAGTAAACCCGAACGGTTGCGGTTCGACCTCTACGATCTTGACCTCAAGCACGTCTCCAGGCTCCGCGCCATTCACATACACTGGTCCCGTCAGCGGATGCACTATTCCGAGATTCGTATTCAGCAGGTCTGCCGCAGTGGTGATGGGTTTCACTTGGCCGTCAAGGGCGTCACGAGTTTCAAGACCGACTACCTGCCCAGGCTCAACTCTGACCACCGGCGCGATATCAGGATGCCAGCGATTATGGCCAGTTGCAGCTTCTTCACCCAGAGTTTTGTTGCGGTCGATTGCGATATATACATCGGATTTTACACTCATACGAAGTACCTTCCTGAGCGAACTTGCCGTCCTTCTATAGCGCAGGTCAACCGCGACGGAAAGCGGCCTCTTCCGTCTTCGGTTATGCAGGTTGAGAGCGTTGCCAGTTCTCATTTGCCCGTTTTCCCCGGCAGCGGGCGCTCGAGATTTTGTAAAGGTGGCAATTGGCTCGACGGAACCTGAACACTGGCATCGTAGATCGGCAACGCCTCGCGCACCGCCTGTTCGATCTGCTGTTCTCGGTGCTCATAGAGCGGGTGAGTCGTGAACCATGCCAAAGGTTGTTCCTGATTGGCTTGCGCACGCTGCATTCGGTTCCACAAGTCGGAGACACCGCGCGGATCGTATCCAGCCTTGGCCGCGAGCAAAATACCAATGTGATCTGCCTCTGCTTCCTGTACCTGTCCAAACGGGAGGATCACCCCGAGGCCGGTTCCGAGACTATAGGCTTGCCGCAACACGTCCGGCGCGAAGGTGACCGCCATACTCCCGAGTTCGAACAACACATCACGTGCATTCTTCTCGCCTTGGTGACGGGCAATTGCGTGGGCGACCGCGTGCGCTACCAGTACAGCCAACCCAGCCTCATCCTGCGCAACCGGAAAGACCCCGATACAAACACCGACCTTGCCACCGGGCAATACCCACACGTTCACTGTTTCTGGCGCGTCAATAACCACGATCTCCCAAAGATAGTTAGGTTTATCCAACACTTTGGCTAGCCGCTGGCTAATCGTTCGTACGATGCGGTTCGCCTCAGGATCATAATTAAGCACCAGTTCATCGAGCAGCTGCTGATACTGCTGTTCCCCCACCGCGATTTCCTCACGTTCTTCGGTAAACAGGAGCTGTCGGCGTTGTGTGTAAGGAGCATGACCACACGCACAAATACTGATCATAAGGACAGCACCACCAACAATTTGCCGCCACCAGTTAGAGACAGTATGATCAGATCTACGGCTAGAGAAACGCATGCGACTGACCTCGTTCTTCGGCGAATCACTACACGCACCCGCTTTTTCGTTCCTCTTCGCTCCACTATCCTTGCGCCTACCAATCGGGAGTGCTTCAACGAAACGAACGTCGCAAAGGAGGCTGTCCATGTCAACCATCGGTGCCACCACTCTAACAACCGAAACAATTCCTGTACTCACGCAGCATCGCTTTGATGAAACCCAACTCGAACAGTACCTGATAGCACACCTCGCGGGGTTTACTCCGCCCCTCAGCGTTACCCAGACTCAAGGTGGCATGTCGAATCCCACCTTCATTTTGACCGATGGAGCCGGCAAGCGCTATGTTATGCGTAAGAAACCACCAGGGAAGCTGTTACCCTCGGCCCATGCAGTCGATCGAGAGTTCCGAGTCATCTCAGCACTCAAAGCGACAGCAGTGCCCGTCGCGACCGCGCACTTACTACGCCAAGACCCCAGTGTCATCGGCACCGATTTCTATATCATGGATTTTGTCGAAGGCCGGGTTTTTCGTGCGCAGACGCTTCCAGACTTGCTGCCGGACGAACGACGCAGAATTTATGAGGCGATGATCGACACGCTCGCAGCGTTACACGCAGTCGATTTCCGCGTCGTTGGCCTTGCGGATTACGGTCGTGTAGGTGGATATCTCGCCCGCCAAGTCTCGCGCTGGTCACAACAATATGAGGCCAGCAAAACAGATGACCTGCCAGCAATGGATAATCTAATCCACTGGCTCCCAACCCATATTCCGCACGACGACGAAACTACGATCGCGCATGGCGACTTCCGGCTCGAGAACTTGATCTTCCACCCGACTGAACCCCAGGTGCTCGCCGTGGTCGACTGGGAACTCAGCACGCTTGGATCTCCCCTGTCGGACCTCGCCTATAACTGTATTCCCTATTATGTCGCCGATCCGACACGGGGCGACATTACAACATTAGACTACCCCCAATATGGCATTCCGAGTGAAGCAGAACAGGTTGCCCGCTACTGCTCGCGCACCGGACGTGACACGATTCCTGATTGGACATTCCACGTTGTACTCGCGCTGTTCCGACTCGCGGCGATTTCACAAGGAGTGTACAAACGAGGGCTCGATGGCAACGCCGCCTCACCCGAAGCGATTACTCGCCGAGATCGTTGTCGTGCACTCGCCGAGACGGCCTGGACACTGGTAGAGAAGAGACTCTAAGGACATACAACATATCCGCCCCACAAAGGAGCCCGAGTGGAACTCATTAAAGAATTCATCGATCTTTTTCTCCATCTTGATACTCACCTGCAGCAAGTCATCACCGATTATGGTACTTGGACCTATGTTATTCTCTTTCTCATTATCTTCTGTGAGACAGGTCTGGTTGTCACACCGATCCTGCCCGGTGACTCATTACTGTTCGCTGCCGGCGCATTTGCCGCCACGGGCTCGTTAGACGCGGTGTCGCTCTTTTTCCTTCTTTCCGTTGCCGCCATTCTTGGCGATGCCGTCAACTATGCCGTTGGGCATTACATGGGCCCCAAGGTTTTTTCACAACCAGACGGTCGCTTCCTGAAAAAGGAATACCTCGATCGCACGCATCAGTTTTATGAAAAGTATGGCGGCAAGACGATCATTATTGCTCGTTTCGTGCCTATCGTCCGCACCTTTGCCCCTTTTGTCGCTGGTGTGGGCAGTATGACGTACGCCAAATTCGCTACCTATAACGTGCTTGGTGCGCTGCTCTGGGTTGGGGGTTGCGTATTCGCAGGATATGCCTTTGGTAACATCCCCATTGTCAAGAACAACTTTACTTTGGTCATCCTGGGGATCATCTTCGTGTCGATCCTACCGGGCATCATCGAATTTCTTCGTCACCGGCAGCAAAGCGCGACACCTAAGAAAACTGAGGCTGCCCCTGGACAGTGATATTGTTCTACAAAATTTCCCTGAAGTGCCGATCTGCTGGGCAAACGAACAGGCACGGGATTTATTGATGAAGAAAGATACGCGCACGCCACAAAAGCACGACACGCTCACCGATTCCTCAGCTCCTCAATTGCAGGGGTCTGAGCCCAGCCAGGAAATGGAGGGTCCTCCCAACGCGGTGTCACCATCTAGCCCAACGGTATCGCTTCCTGGCTCGACCACACCCCGCTTCCACCAATTCTTTCAACAACTCAGCGTCTTCCAGGGAACACTCGTGGGGAGTGCCAGCCTTGTTCTGTTGTCCGTGGCGGTGACATACTTGGTCTGTGGTGTGACTTCCCCGACCCAACACGTGCCACTGTGGTATCTGGTCGTCGCAGGAGTCGTAGCCTCGATCGTAGCACCAGTTCCTAGTTACCTGGTCGCCCGACTCCTCCATGATATCGAGAGCGCATGGAACGATGCCCATCGGCTCGCGATTACTGATGAACTTACCAACGCCATCAACCGACGCCACTTTATGGCACTAGCTGAACGAGAATTCGCTCGTGCGCAACGACAGAATCATCCGTTGTCACTCATTCTTTTTGACATTGATCATTTCAAAATGATTAACGACAGCTACGGACATGCCTGTGGCGACGCGGTTCTGCGTAATACCAGTGCGGTATGCCTCGGTACGTTACGCGGCCATGACATTTTTGCTCGTTATGGAGATGAGGAATTCGCCCTCCTGTTGCCAGATACCGACGCGACCCACGCAAACACCGTGGCTGAACGTCTTCGCCAAAACATTCAAAACCAAGCCTTTCTCTCTGAGGGGAAGACACTATCGCTCACTATTAGTCTCGGCGTCACAACCCGTGGAACCGACACGTCCACCCTCAACACGTTCCTGTGTCAAGCAGAAAAGGCCCTGTTCGCAGCCAAACATTCTGGACGTAACTGCGTGAAAGCCGCGTAGCAGCGTCGATAGTCTTCCCACCCAGAGCCGTTCCGCTTCCCAACGACCACCCGATGTTCGCTGAGAAATCAGGCAGAACCGACGTTGACGCTCGTCCGTTCTGCCTCCATAATTCCTCCGCTTGTGCCGAGAAACCTCAGGGAAAGAAGGAAAGAAGAGCACTATGCCCCTCAAGCTTGGCGTTGATGTTGGTGGAACCTTTACCGATCTCATCCTTGTTAACGAGAACACGGGCCGCATGACGCGAGCCAAAACTCCCTCAACCCCAGCGGACCCGTCAGTCGGGGTCCTCACTGGCATCGAGAAGGTTTGCCAGGTAGCCGGAGTTTCCCCTGGGGAGATCGCTCACATCATGCACGGCACCACCGTCGCTACCAACGCGGTCTTGGAAGGAAAAGGGGCAAAGGTCGGTTTGATTACGACGGAAGGCTTTAGGCAGATCCTGCATCTGGCACGGTCGTGGACCCCCGGACCCTTGGCTGGATGGATCATCATGGAGAAACCCGAACCACCAGCCACAATCGAGCATATTCGTGAAGCCAAAGAGCGCATCGATACTCGTGGGAACATCGTCAAGCCGCTGGATGAAGAGGCATTGCGCAAAGACCTGCAAGACCTCGCTGACCGAGGGATCGAAGCACTGACCGTCTCACTCATCAATTCGTACGCCAATCCCGATCACGAAAAACAGGTGAAGGCGATTGCCCAAGAGATGTTCCCGACTCTCCCTGTCACCGCCTCGGCGGAGGTCCTGCCAGAATTTCGCGAATACGAACGCACGCTCACTGCGGTGATGAACTCCTATGTTCGTCCCAAAGTCGCGCTGTATATGAGAAACTTTGCCGACCAACTCGCGGCCCACGGACTCAAAGCAGAAGTGAATATTTTGCGCTCTGATGCGGGCCTCATGACGCTACGCATGGCGCAAGAACGTCCGGTATATGCCGTCATGTCAGGCCCCGCCGGTGGAGTTGCCGGTGCGTTGTTCATCGCGGTCAAAGCCGGATTTCCTAACATTCTGACCCTCGACATGGGAGGAACGTCTACTGATGTTGCCTTGTGCCAGGACGGATCGCAAACCATCTCGCGGGAAACCACCCTCGGCTATTTTCCCATAAAAGTACCGTCAGTCGATGTCCGCAGCATCGGTGCAGGTGGTGGCTCGATTGCGCATGTGCCCGAGATTACCAACGCGCTTCGTGTCGGCCCCCAAAGTGCGGGTGCTGATCCCGGCCCGGCTTGTTATGGTCGCGGTGGAACCGAAGCCACCGTCACCGATGCCAACGTCGTGCTCGGTCACCTTCCACCACGCCTGTTAGGTGGAGAGATGTCGCTCGATGTCGAAGCCGCAAAAGATGCGGTCGAGCGCATCGGTCACAAACTGGGATTGGATGTCTATCGCGCCGCGCAAGGTATCCTTGATATTGTCAACGAAAACATGCACGGAGCCTTACGTCTCGTATCCGTGCAGCGCGGGTATGATCCACGTAAGTTTGCTCTAGTCGCCTTTGGGGGCGCAGGCCCGCTGCACGCGAATGCTGTCGCCAAACTGATCGGCTCGTTTCCTGTGCTCATCCCTCCCGCGCCCGGGATTCTATGCGCGACTGGAGATGTCGGTTGTGACTATCGCGAAGAGTTCGCACGCACGGTATTACGAACCCTTGACCATATTACCCCGCAAGAGACGGTGGAAATTTTACAAGGATTGGGAACAGAAGCGACAGGCTGGTTAGAGCGCGAAGGTATTCCTCTCAACCAACAGCAAGTCTTTTATAACGCCGACATGCGCTATTTTCGCCAAGGCTACGAACTCCCGATCACCATTGACCTCAAGGAACTACAGGCGAACGGAACGGCAGCGTTGGCAGACAAATTCCACACATTGCACGAACAGTTGTATCGTTTTCGTCTTGAGGCTGAATGTGAAATCGTCACCCTGCGTGCGGTTGCTCTGGGGAAAGGAGCAGCGCTGCAACTCCCACAAGCGGACCTCGCCGGTGCATCGCCGAAGGCCGCACTGATTGACGAGCATAAAATCTATTTCGACGGGGAGTTCCTTTCAACACCAATATACGACCGGGCCCGACTGCACCCAGGCAATCGCGTAAGCGGCCCGGCTATTGTTACAGAGATGGACTCGACCACCGTTGTGCTGCCGGACTTCACCGCAGAAGTGGATCGCTACTTTAACATTCTCATTCGGCCTACAGTATAATTACGCGGCAATGTTACGTTCGACAGGATTGCAGTTATGAAAACGAAACTGACTTTAGTTTATTGGAAAACGGAGAAATTCTGGCTTGGAAAACTCCTTGAATATCCCGAGATTATGACGCAAGGAGAGACGCTTGCAGAGCTGGAAGAAAACATACGGGACGCGTATCAGCTGATGGTCTTGGAAGATGTGCCCGACGAGTATCGGGTCAAAACAATCACCGTATGAAACGGAGTGAATTCGTGCGACAATTGGTAGCCGACGGCTGCGTTCTCGCGAGGCACGGAGCAAAACACGATGTATACGTGAATCCTGCTACAGGCAAAAAACAAACTGTTCCCCGACATACCGAAATTGACGACACCCTGGTAAAGCACATTCGAAAACGTCTCGGGTTGTCGGGTTAATGGAGCCTATTCCCTAACCTGGCATTTGCTTATTGTTCACTTTCCGAAAGGAAGCTCTCATGCGTGACGTAAAAATTGCCAAGATTCCGAATATCGAGGTCGATCCGGTGACTCTCGATATCATTGAAAGCGCCCTAAAAAATTATCGCTACGAAATGGATGCCGTGCTCTATCGCACCGCTATGTCACCGGTCATTCGCGAGCAACACGACGAATTCCCCATGATTTGTGACCCCAACGGACGGATGGTCGTCGGTCAGTTCGGATCGTACATCCGCGAGATGATGGATAGTTTTGACCGGCCACTCTATCCTGGGGATGTCATTTTGCTGAACGATCCATACCTCTGTGGTGGGGCTATCTCGCACATCAACGATTTTCTCGTGCTGATGCCCGTGTTCGACAATGACGAACTTATAGGCTGGGTGTCGATGTTCGGGCACCAGATGGATGTCGGCGGTCCCCTCCCCGGTTCGTTCCCGACCAACGCCACATCAATCTTCGGCGAAGGGTTGCGCATTCCGCCGGTCAAACTATTTGAGAAGGGCAAACTTAACGATGATGTGTTGAATCTGATTCTCAACAATGTCCGCATCCCGGTGATGAACCGATCGGACCTTATGGGTATCGTTGCGGGTTGTAAGACGGCCGAACAACGCGTGATGGAACTTTGTCAGCGGTTTGGTCGTGATACCTATCTGGCTGCCTGCCAAGCCCTCCTCGATCGCACCTACCGTGCGATGCACACGTTGATTCAGCGCAACATCTCCACCGAACCACAGTCTTTTGAAGATTATGTCGATGATGACGGGTTAGGAAACGGCCCGTTCAAAATGAAGCTCACCATCTGGCGTGAGGGAGACAAAGCTGTTTTCGACTGGACCGGTACCGATCCGCAAGCTGTGGGGCCGATTAACTTTTACTTGAACGAAGGCATGTTCAAGATGTTTATTGGTGTCTATCTCATCATGGTCTATGACCCACAGATTCTTTTTAACGATGGATTCTATCCGCTGATTGAGGCACGCTTACCGGACGGCTCGCTATTACATCCCAAGTTTCCTGCCGCGCTTGGCTGTCGCACGCATGCCCTGGCCCGCTTGTTCGACGTCATGAGCGGGTGTCTCGGGCAAAAAAGCCCAGAACTGACCACCGCCGCCGGCTACGGCACCAGCCCGCACTTGTTGTATAGCGGCACCGATACAGACGGGAAGTTTTTCTTTATCATGGAGATTAGTTACGGCGGTATTCCAGGGCGACCGATCGGTGACGGGATGGACGGTCACTCCTGGTGGCCGTTGTTTACCAATATCCCGACTGAATACCTAGAAAGTTACTGTCCGCTACGAGTTGATCGCTATGCTTCGGTGATCGACTCAGGCGGCGCCGGTCTTCATCGAGGTGGTAACGGTATCGACAAATGGTACACGTTCCTCGAACCGGGTGAAGTCGCGATTCATGACGACCGCTGGCTCACCCCACCGTGGGGTATTTTAGGTGGGAAGCCAGGTATGCGGTCAACCAAGATCCTTGTACGCACGGATGGAACGCGCACTGTTCTTCCTTCAAAATGCGATCAGATCAAAGTCGAGCCTGGCGACCAACTGATTTTTCAGACCGCAGGCGGCGGTGGCTGGGGTGACCCCTTACAGCGGGACCCGGAAAAAGTACGCAGCGATGTTGCGCGTGAACTCGTCTCTCTCGATAAAGCACGACACGATTACGGTGTTACTCTTAACCCGCAGACACTGCAAGTTGATCACGCTGCTACGCGTGCACTCCGTGAAGCCCTTGCCAAAGAGCAGGGCACTTTGTCGACCTTCGACTTCGGTCCACCGCTGGAACAGCTGCTCGCACGCTGTAAAGAAGAGACCGGACTGGAACCACCAGTACCGCCAAAGCTTCCTCCTGGCTGGGCAACAAACGGAGTAAAAAAAGAGGCGGCGTAAAACGTTAAGCGGACATGGAGAAAACGTAAGGAGAGGGGCTGGTTACTCGTTACGTTTTCCGCTTTATTCGTTGTCCTATGACTCAACTCCTTGCCCACACAGATGCATATCTGAAAGAGTTCGACGCAACGGTTGTCGCGGTCGACCTGGCCACTAACGGCGTGGCGTTGGATCAGACCGCATTTTATCCTGGCGGTGGTGGTCAACCTCATGACCTCGGGTGGCTTCATGAGCAACCAGTGATCAAAGTTCAACGCCAAGGTGAACACGTCTGGCATACGCTGGAAGGCTCACTTCCCACAGTGGGGGCGCGCGTACACGGTACCCTTGATTGGGAACGTCGCCACAAGTTGATGCGCACGCATACGGCTTTTCATATCCTGTGTGGAGTTGTCTGGCGCGATTACCAGGCCCAAGTCACGGGTGGCAACATGGAGGTGCTTCGGGGGCGTATGGACTTTGAGTTTCCTTCACTCCGTCAGGACCTGGTGAAGGAAATCGAGGAGAAATGCAACGCCGAAATAGCGGCGGCGCGCAATGTCTACGTCAAAATCTTACCGCGGGCTGAAGCCTTTCAAATCCCCGATCTCATCCGCACCAAGATCAATTTGCTGCCCGAGGGGATCAGTGAAGTGCGCACCGTTGAGATTGCGGGCCTGGACCTCCAGGCAGATGGCGGCACCCACGTGGCCAACACCCGTGAAGTTGGTCGGATCACCATCGTTGGCTACGAAAGCAAAGGAAAGATCAACAAACGTGTTCGCTTGGAGATCTCCTAATCAAGAGCGCGCCAAACCCGGACTGTATAATCGGCAGAGCATCCCCAAGAAACAACTGGCCACGGTCGACGATATCACGCCAGCCTATGTGTTTCTTGCCTCCGACGCAGCAAAACATTTTGTTGGACAATGCCTCAGCCCCAATGGTGGAGATGTCATGTTGTAGTGGCGAGTCTTTCGTCTCACAGTGCGCCTCTCCATTACAATCCTTCTATCCGAGATTCCTGGCTAGTAGGCCCAGTTCATCTTACGAACAGCAACTGACGATATACTATTGGTATGCCCGCGCCACCACAGAGTGGGTGGCACAGTCGGGGCTAGGCATTGTGGGGAGAAAACCGCTCGCCTGCGCGATATGACTACTCTGCTGGTTTGGGGGGCGGAGAACGCCGTTCGATCACCTCGTCAATCAAGCCATATTCACACGCCTGTTGGCTGGTGAGGAAGCGGTCACGATCGGTGTCGCGCTCAATTTGCTCTAACGATCGTCCAGTGTGAAAACTTAAAATCTGGTTCAGCTCTTCACGCATACGAAGAATTTCGCGGGCGTGAATGTTGATGTCGCTCGCCTGACCTTCAACCCCGCCCCACGGTTGGTGAATCATAATGCGCGAATGCGGCAGGGCATACCGTTTTCCTTTTGCCCCAGCGGTCAGCAGCAGTGCCCCCATGCTGGCCGCCTGCCCAACACAGAGCGTCGACACCGGCGAGCGTACGTATTGCATAGTATCGTAAATGGCCATGCCCGCCGTCACCGATCCGCCCGGTGAGTTAATGTAGAGAAAAATATCTTTGTCTGGGTCTTCGGCTTCGAGAAAGAGAAGTTGTGCGGTGACGAGACTGGCAATTTGATCCGTCACCTGTGCGCCGAGAAAAATGATGCGATCCTTTAATAATCGGGAGAACAAGTCGTACGCGCGTTCCCCACGCCCCGTTGTTTCAACAATTGTCGGTATAAAATTCATAGTATCGCCATCCTAGCTACTCACCGGCACCGTCGCAACTCCAGAGACGCTCTGCTTCTTACTGTTCCCCAGTCGCCGATCTCCTGTTCTCGGACGAGGGCACTTCCGCTGAATTTGAGGTCTGAGGAGTCGCACGCTGCAAGATCCAGTCGGTTAACGGCTGAAATACCCCTTGCGCAGATTTGCTCCCAAACAACACATCCAGGTGTCCCCAGTTGTCAAGTACTTGAAAGTGCACGTCTTTACTTGCGGTCGCACGCGCACTGTACTCCACCCGCTCTATCCACGGAATGCCAGCCTTATTCATATTTCCCGAAGCAACAGCAAAAATCGGCAGGTGGAGCGCGGTCACCGCGCTCTCATAGTCAAACTGCGTACCAGCCAGATGACGCTTGAAGTCGAACCCTCCGTGATTCTGCACCCGTGGCCAGTAGCGATCCTCCTGTAAAAATAGCCGGGCGAGAATCAAGGGATCAGCATACCCTTCTTTGGCATTCGACAGACCGCCCTGTTGCCCAAACATCGGACTGACATAGAGAAAATGTGCCATAGCCTCCGTGCGGTTGTTAAACACATGCACCGGCAAAAAATCGGGACCGTTAGGATCACTAATGGTGTCTTTTAATTGCTGTATCCAGCGGGCGTAGGGAAGATAGCGTCGTTCCAGATCATCGGCGAACCAATTGGGAGTTTCAGGACGCTCGCGGTATAGGGTTTCCTCATCCGGAGGGTCAAGCGTGTAACCATCCAGGAGAATAAGACCACGAACATTGTCACGACCATAGCGTGCGGCCATAAGGGTCGCAAAGGTTGCCCCACGCCCGAAACCTCCGACAAATAGATGTTGCTGCCCACTCGTGGTACGCACGAAATCGGCGGCGACAGCCGTATCCTCGACAAAGGTTTCTACGGTCCACGACTGCATGAATCGCGAGTCGAGAATTTGCTCGCGGGGTAGCGTATGGGTGCGATAGTCCAACGTCCAGGTTTCGATTCCCCGATTCGCGCAATACAGCCGCAGATCGTAGCGCTCGTCGGGAATGACGACTTCTCCGTGCATATGCGCGGCGGGGAGAAACACCAACACCGGACGATGCGGATTCTCGCTCGTTGATGCTTTTACGATACGATGAAGCGCAATCACGTCATAGCGATCAGCCGGCGGGCGTGTGAGTGTCCACACGCTCTCGCGTAGCTCAGGATAATTGGTGACGGTACGCTCAGACACCGTCGAAGTCCACGGAACAGAGTCGGCCAGGAGGAACGGCGGGGAAAGAATAAAGAATGAAGAGTGAAGAATGAAGAGTGAAAAACAGAGAATAACAGGGAAAAGATGCATCGGAGATTCTCTCACTTCTGCCATTTTCCATTCATCATTCCGCATTCATCATTATTTTGCCCCTGGCTTTTTCTCTCCCCACATATCCCACACGGCTTCATACTTCGCCGGAAACTTGGCAGTGTAATTCATAAAGGTCGTTACCGGATAACGGATACCGCTCTTGTGGGTCCCTTCGAGCCCCGCCATCACCGCTTCCACCTTAGAGGCCGGCATCGAAAATGCCATTTCTTCATCTTGCGTCTGCCCGAACATACGGTCGCCGGTACAGGGGAGGATCTCCGGACACTCATCCGTCTGCATGGTTTTGACCACGATGTCTGCACAGTCGAGACGACCCCTGAAGGAGGACTTGT
>JBFWXH010000115.1:0-23299 GCA_050187625.1 Binatia bacterium | reverse complement strand
ATAGCGCCGCACGGCTTCCTGATAATCCTCGTCACTTAACATGAGGAGGTGCTCCTCCTTCCTGTGAGTCTTCCAGGAGTATACAGGTTTCTCTCAAACTCCACATCTTGCTGTAGCGTCCCTATAGTTAAAAGCGCAGGCGATCAACACGTCAAAGTCGGCATCGCCAGCTTCGCGAGCAGCTTCTACCAGATCGGGCCGCGTGACAGTGCCAAACTCAGGGCCGATGAAAATAGCCGCCCGGAGTTCGGTGGTCGGTGACTGGTGGTCAGTGGCCGGTGGCTGGTGACCGGTGGCTGATTTCTGATCACTGACCACTGGCCACTGTTCACTGCTAAAGCGGCCTTCGGCACAGACCAAGTCGCCGGGCCAGGGCTTGAGCGCGGTGAAGACAATCTTGTCTTCCTTGTGCGCCTGCTGGACACCAGCGGTCTTGAGATTTTCCAAAATCATCTGCGCAAAGGATTGTTTCTCGCCGTAGTCGCCATTGGTTTCCGCAATGCTCGGGTCAATCAATTCGTCATTCTCATCCACACCCAACACACGGTGCGGTGAGAGGCTCTCGACCGTGAACGGACCGGCTACGCGAACCTTCTTGTTATCAGTGTAAGGTTTGTCGTAGAGGTATTCAAATTCGGCCTTGGCAGCGATCGAGGTATCAATCTCTTTCTGTCGGGCGATGCGTGCCTGCCAGAAATCAGTGAGCAGTGATTGAGTGGCCTGTGGCCAGTTCTTGGGAAGCTCTCTCGGAATTTCCCACTCTTGGAGGCAGTGACCAGTGGCCAGTGACTTGTGGCTGGTGAGAAGCTTGCCGATCGCCTCACGCAGCGGCGCAAGCCGCTGCTCCCACTTCTCCCAGATCACGTCGATTTCGGCGTTGTTAGCGATAGACTTGAGCGTGATATGCGGGACGCGTTCGTAGACAAAGCCATGTCGCAGTGATCCGTGGGTGGTGGCCGGTGACCGGTCACTGCCCACTGAATACCGACCACTGATCTCGGCTTCCTTCATCTGACCATCACGCGAATCAGCGAGCAGGTAATACGGATAACGCGCCCCCATAATCCGAGCGCGTGCCAGTGCCAGCGCCACACGCGAGGTGTCGATGGTGATCCAGCGTCGGCCCCATTGTTCAGCGACATATGTTGTGCCGGAACCGCAGGTTGGGTCAAGAACGAGGTCGCCGGGGTCAGTTGCTATCAAAAGGCAGCGTTCGATGATTTTGGCGCTGGTCTGTACGACATACACTTTGTCAGTGCCAACGGAACTACTCAGATCTGTCCAAATATTATTCATAGGGAATGCTGGGTAGTCGTCCAGAAAGCGAACGTAGTTGAGCGTGGATGCAGAACCTACAACTCGGCTCGCTTTGTCGAGCCTAACGAACCCAACCTCTCCAGTTTTCCAATACCCACGTTGAGGGATATAAGTCTTGCCATTGATAGTGACAGGAAAGCTCCCTGGCGGTCTTGAACTCCTCAAATCACTTAGCCTGTAAGGTCGGATAGACGGATTGTCTACGTCCTCGTCTGCGGCCTTGCGTCGGCGAACTCCATCTTTGTCCTCAACAAAAACATAAGCTGATCCACCGTCGCCTCCGATTGATTTTTCTCGGAGCGGTTGACGATACTTTAGCGTCTCCTTGTTCTTCGCATAGAATAGGATGTAGTCTGCCACTCCAGCCAGATGTTCACTGGTAGCACTCGATGTTTTTGCGACCGTGATTTCGCTAACCAAGTTCTCGTCCCCAAACACCTTATCCATCAACGCGCGCACGCGATGCACATTCTCATCACCGATTTGCACGAAGATCGAGCCCGACTCCGTCAGTAAGTCCCGTGCCACGGTGAGACGGTCGCGAAGATAGGTGAGGTAGCTATGAATGCCATCGCGCCAGGTGTCGCGGAAGGCTTTCACCTGCTCTGGCTCGCGGGTGATGTGACCAACGTTGCCGTCTTTTACGTCACGGCTGGTGGTACTCCACTGAAAGTTGCTGTTGAATTTGATGCCGTAGGGCGGATCAAGATAGATGCACTGCACCTTGCCACGTAAGCCCTCACGTTCGGCCAGGCTCGCCATCACTTGGAGTGAATCACCGAGGATCATACGGTTCGACCAGTTCTGATCGTGTTGGTAGAATTCGGTTTTGTCTACGCCTTTGGGAATGCCGTTAAAGTCTGCAAATAAGTCAAGCTGGGAGAAAGTGGCCTGTGACCCGTGATCAGTGGCTTGTCCTCCACTAGCCACCAGCCACTGGCTACTGGCCACTAAATCATCAATGAGTACTTTGGGATGCACCTTTTCCTGGATGTACAGCGGCGGGGCATGGATAACCAGATCAGACCAGTCCTGCTCATCTTTGCCGCGCCAGACAAGTTGCGGATCGAGATCACGGTTGCGCCGCTCGTACGCCACACGAATCGGGCTTTGTTCGTTCTTCTGCATCACCGACTGATATTCAGCGGTGGGAATGTTTCTCCGCGTCGCTTCATCATGTTTGAGCGTGACGATGGTCTTGGTGTTTTTGCTGTTGAATTTTTTGGCCATGATTATTTCCGCAGTGGAAGAACTTCGCGCGCGGCGTCGGCAAGCTGCTTCGCCGTGGGCAGTCGGCCTTTGAACTCCGCGGGAAGCCTGGCTTGGAGCTGGTATTCAGCGACACCGATAGGGTTGGTTTTTGTCTTTAATGCGAACTCAACTTCAATATCGTCCTTTTCCGCGCAGAGGATGATACCGATCGAGGGCTGGTCGCCCGGGGCGCGTTCCTTTTCGTTGAGGAGATTCAGATAGAAATCCATCTTTCCTGCATGCTCGGGCTCGAAGGAGCCGATCTTGAGATCGAAGGCAACCAACGCCTTAAGAAAGCGATGATAAAAGAGCAAGTCGACGAAGTATTCCTTGCGCCCGAGGGCGAGCCGGTATTGACGGCCAACGAAGCAAAAGCCGTAGCCCAATTCAAGGATGAAGTGCTGCAAGCGCTCGATCAACCGGTCCTCCAGTTCGCGCTCCTTCATAGGCTGGCCGATACCGAGGAACTCCAGATTGTAACGGCTCTTCATCATCTCGTCTGCCTGTTCGGCGAAGTGCTCCGGCAGAGCGAGGGCAAAGTTATGCGTTTTCTTTTCCTTCACCGCACGCTCGTAGGCTCCGGCTTTGATCTGGTTCAGCAGGACGTTGCGGGACCAGCCGAGCTGGGCAGTGGCGCGCAAGTAGTAGAGGCGGGCAGCGGGGTCTTTCACCTTGGCCAACAACTCAACATGATGCCACCACGGGACCGGAGTCAGCACTTCTCGCACAACCTGCGCGAGAATCTCATTCTGTCCGGTATCAGGAGTGATGGAACCTATTTCTCGCGCAACCTGCGCGAGAAATTTGGGATCGGAGTGACTCTCGAAAAATTGGCGCATTCGCCACAAGTTCGCCAGGGAGAATCCGCGCATATCTGGGAACTCGGCCCGCAGATCAGCGGCGAGGCGTTCCACTACGGCATTTCCCCACCCGGCTGTCTGCTGCTTCTCTACGATGCCGCGCCCGATGTCCCAATAGAGCAGGACCAATTCACGGTTGACCGCCCGTACGGCGGAAGTGCGGGCATGGAGGATGCGTTCCTTCAGCGCGGCGAGGAAGGCGGGGTAATCGGAGTGTGTAGGTACTTTCATGGCTGGGCAGCTTTCGCAATCATGGTGTTGAAGTTGCTTTCGACCTTGGCCCTGAACTCCGCTTCGATCTGATACGCTTCCGTGAACTCGGCGAATGCCCAGCGACCATATTGGCCAAGATTATTCACACCGGGAACCCAGTAGGTTTCCATGGAGGCCTTCTTTTCCTTGGCGTCCTCGCGCCGGTAACCCTTGATTTCGACAACCAAGTGCAAAGGATCGTTTTCCCCGTGCCCGTCATCCACCAGCACGATGAAGTCAGGCAGATATTTGCGTGTCTCTGAACCGTACCGATACGGAACCTCAAGGCCCAGGTTGTGGTTCTTGACGTAGGCGTGAACACGCGGATGGGATTCCACCACCCGGCAGAACTCGGCTTCCCAATCGCTATCGAGGATAACCCAGTTGACGTGACAGCGGCGTGCATCGGTCTGCCAACGGCTCCTTTTTGAGGTGGTGAAATTGACGTGAATCGTAGAGCCGGTGGGATTGTAAGGATCAAGCATCGCTTTGATCGGTCGATCACCGACGAACGCGCGGGTGATCCCAGCGGTAATGCGCTCGCAGGCCATGTCTGCCAACATTTTGTATTTGAGTTGCGCCGGATAGGTGCCACCTTTACAGACCAGGTAACCGTCAAGCCATTGCTTGGCGATGCGCTTGAGCTGCCCAAAGAGGTGCAGCTTCGGGTCTTCGCCAGCATCGCGCCATTTATGCAGGACGAGGTGAGACGTTAACTCATACAATACCTGCGAGGGTCGTACGTCGCCGGTATGAACGAGTGTGAGGTCCACCTTTTCGCCAATGATACCTGAGTTCTGTGTCTCCGTCGCACCAATAAGGTCCGGGGTTAGCTCTAGCACGGAGTCTTCGTTAAATGCTGCGGTCAGTCGTTCTTCGGGCAGTTCGACACGATAGCCTGCGACACGCGGAAAACGGATTTCGAGGGCGTCGCGTTCAGGGCGCACAGCTTTGACCTGAATGGTTTCACGTGGCCGCTGTGGTGGGGCGACCACCGGCTTGGCGGTGAAGTCGAAGGGAATGCCCAGCACGTCAGCATATTCCACATTGAAGAGGTCTTCTTCGTTCAAGTCGTACGACTGACGCCGCAGCGCACGACCAATGACTTGCTCGCACAGTAGCTGGGTACTGAAGGCGCGGACGCCTAAGACGTGTGTCACGGTATTCGCGTCCCAGCCTTCGGTCAGCATGGATACCGAGACCACACACCGAATCGCGCCACCTAACTGCTCGTGCTTGCCGACCGTGTTCATCACTTCCCGCAGCAGGGTCGCGTCATCGAGTTCCTTTCCCTTGCGCAGTTCATCGGCCAGCTTGCCGCCGCGTTCGAGGATCTCACGGCGGAAGCGTTCAATCTCATCAGCGGCCATCGTGCGAAAGTTAGTGTCCAACCCCTCACCGGCTTCGAGTTGCTCACTGTCGATGAGCAGAGTGTTGGGTTTGGGAAACGGGGCGCCATGTTCGTCAAAATTCCGAAACAGCGCCAGGCGTCCGTTTTCAAGGGTCGTTGAGCCATCGTCATGTTGCCGATGAAAACCGGAAATGTAGTCGTACACCAGCTTCGATGTCGACGTGTTGTTACAGACGACGATGAAGCAGGGTGGTACTTGGACCCCTTCTTGTTCCCAGAGACGAAAAGTTTTCTCGTAGTGTCCGTAGAGCGCTTGGAGAGCCGTCTGGAGTTGCGTGGGGAGTTCCAACGGATCAAGCGCGTCGCTTTTGCCGCGCCCTTTCTTCGGCATCTTCGACCGGATGTGTTCCCACAGGTTGCGGAACATCGGCATGTCACCACCAGGAATGTTGTCCGCCACTGGTACACGCGGCAGCTTGACGATACCGCACTCGATGGCGTCCATCAGTGAGAAGTCACTCATCGTCCACGGGAACAACGTCCCTTCCTCATACCCCGAGCCCCGCAGAAAGAAGGGGGTCGCGGATAAGTCGATCACGCGCTGCATGCCGAGTTTGCGTTTCACCACTTCAAGGCCAGAGATCCAGAGACGAGCGGTTTCGTTGTTCTTTTCCGCCTCTTTCTTCTCGTCCCCTTTCAGCTCTGCCTCATCTGTGGTCCCCGGCCTCTGTCGATAGCAATGGTGCGCTTCGTCATTGAACACGAGGATATTCTTGATGCCCATGAGGTCGGGCATCACGCGCTGTAACATCTGCCCTTCGGTTTCGAGAGTGTTCAGTGCTTTTCCACGCCCCTGCAACAATGAACGCCCACCTTTGGAAAGCTCAACCCGTTCACGCAGCTTAAAGGCATGGTAGTTCGTGATAACGATCTTGGCGTGATTGATGTCACCCAGCATGTCACTCGGCACTAATTCTCTGCTCGCGTAGTAGCTGTCAGGGTCGTTGGGTTGAAGGACACGTAAACGGTCTTTGATGGTGAGGCCTGGGGTCACGACGAGAAAGCCATTGGTGAAGTATTTGCTTTGCGGTCGGCGCACGGCGTTGATGGTTTGCCAGGCGATTAACATGGCCATGACCGTGGTCTTGCCGGCGCCCGTCGCCAGTTTCAGCGTCAACCGCATAAGTTCCGGGTTTGCATCATTATTGGCATTGGCGAGGTGATCCAGAAAGCGTTTGCCCATCCTTCCCGCTTGTGGGGCAACCTCGGTCAACCAGATGGCCGTTTCTACAGCTTCCACTTGGCAGAAGAAGGGCCGGATGTTGTTGAACTGGTGATGGCGCCAGTGTTGTAGCAGGCGCGCGGTCTCTGGGGTGACCTGCCATTGGTTTGGGTGCAACGTCCGCCATTGATCGACGGTCTGGCGCAGTTCATTGATGATCGGGGTGGGATCATACTGCTGCGCGGCGGTCGAAATTCCCTTGCCTTCGTCGAAAACAAATTCTTGCTGGGTTGCAGAGCCTTTGCGCTTCTTCGGTTTCGGGATCGGTGTGATAAACTCGGCTCGGCGCCGACGCTCGATGATACGCTGCGTTGGCTGGCCACTTTCGTCGAGTTCCCAATGCCGAGCCGGATACTCGTACGGGGAATTGAGGATCGGACGGTCGAAAAACGCATTAGACATCGTCAACTCTCGCTTTCTGAACGATAGGTACTGCGAAGGTCGAGAAGCATTTGCGTGGAAACTCGTTATGAGGTGAAGGACCGTAGCCGTGGATTGTAGAGGCATCGAACGTCAGGACTTCCTTTCCCTTGTAGTCCCGGCTGCGATGTCCCTCTGCGGAAAGACGTATGAGCAATGACCTCTGGCTCACTAAAGAAAAATGTGAGGATCATTTCACGTTTCCCCCTTTACCCATGATGCTACTGCGTTCGCCCGGCAAAAATCAAGGAAACGCAGAGGGAGGTGTTCCCTCATTGGCTACCCGGGTCGATGACACCCCAGTCGAGGCAACACAGAGAAAAAGGCAACCACAAAAAAAGTTAAGGGAATTAGAGTGGAGCCGATCGGGATCGAACCGACGACCTCTTGAATGCCATTCAAGCGCTCTCCCAACTGAGCTACGGCCCCACATTGAAACAACAGGAAGATCTTCTGCAGAACGGGAATGGTGCCACTTTCCCGATAGCGAGTCAACTCCGCATCGCTTCAGCTATTCTGCGCTACCGCAACGATACTGATCGCCGCGCTTTCCGCGGCGTGAAGACATTCCGCTTTGTCGAGCATCAGCGTCTTGCCCGTTTCTATCGCCAGGACTTTTGCTTTGACTTCTTGCATAGTCGTGATCGTCTCCGGCCCAATTGCGGGCACGTCGAAGCGAAGGTCCTGTTGCGGTTTACTGACTTTCACGACCACTGTTCCTTCTCCACCCAACGTTCCTCCCCGTCGAATCGTTGCGTTGGTGCCTTCTACTCCTTCGACCGCAATCACCGTCCCGCGCTTCACCACCACGCTTTGCCCAATATCCCAGCGGCCAATCTCTTTCGCCACCGTGAAGCCAAAACGGATATCATCCCACTGCTGCGCATCTGGTGTCCTCGTCGTTAGCGTCCCCTCGGTTGGAAGGAGCGAGGCAAGAAATCGTGTTGACTCGACAACGACAATGCCGTCACTCTCTAGTTCGCTGGCAATACCTCGGAGAATGACGTCGTCTTTGAGGCTGCTCAGACGGCTAATAAACGCCATTCCACGTTCATCTGGTTGAAAGTTGGCCAGCGCGCCTGCTTTGCTGATCCCACCAGCCATTACCGCCTCAGTAACCCCGCTCTCGTGGAAGGTGGTAATGATCTTCCCGAGTTCCCCCACTCGTACCCATGTCACTGTCGGTACCAGCGTGGCGATCTCCGGCAACGTCTCTCCTTCGTGAGCCACAGCAATAATCTCAACGTTCTCAGCTTGCGCGGCTTTGATAAAGATAGACGGAAACTGTCCGTTCCCGGCAATAAGTCCGAGCCGACTGCTCATGGGTCTCTGTACTCCCTAGAGAACGTCTTCGCCCCCCTCTGGGTCGGCATTGCCTCGTGGACGGCAGATTCCTCGTTGGGACGCAGCGATAAATTCGGCAAAGTGCATCACGGCCAGCGATGAGGCATGATCTTCGCGAACACGGAGAAGCGCTTCTTTCAGCGTCATGCCCTCGGCAAAAAGCAGGCGATAGGCTTTTTTCAAGGCGGCAATTTCTTCTGTGGGCAGTCCTCTCCGTTTCAAACCAATAAGGTTGAGTCCATGCAGATGCGCACGATCTCCTGCGGCAATGCAATATGGAGGTACGTCCTGTGACACCATTGCGCCACCGGCTAAGAGGGCCGATTCACCAATCCGGGCAAACTGGTGTACGCCTACAAGCCCGCCTACTGTCACGTAATCTTCGAGTACGACATGACCGGCGAGCGTCGCTGCGTTAGCCAGCACAATATGGCTGCCGATTTCACAATCATGGGCAACATGGGAATAGACCATTAACAGGTTGTGGTTACCCACGCGGGTCACCATACCGCCCCCTGTCGTTCCGGGGTTCAAGGTGGCAAATTCACGAATGGTGTTATCATCTCCAATAATAAGCGAACTTTCTTCGCCGCTGTATTTTTTATCTTGAGGGATCGCTCCGACGCTGGCAAATTGGAAAATACGATTGCGGCGGCCAATCGTGGTCTGACCGTCAATGACGACATGCGGTCCAACCCATGTCTCTTCTCCAATCGACACGTGAGGCCCAATGACGGAAAACGGTCCGATTTCTACACGAGAACCAATGTGCGCACGAGACGAGACCACTGCCGAAGGATGGATCCGGGGAGTCGAACGCGTCACAGGGTAGTCTCCTGCTCCCGTTCAATTTCAAAGGCAACCGTAAACTCAAGCTCAGCTACCACTTTGTCGCCGACAAAGGCTGCGCCGCGCATTTTCCAAAACGCGCCACGTCGTCGTACGGTTTCTGCTTCAAGACGGAGTTGATCACCTGGAGTGACTTGTTGACGGAACCGCACACGATCAAGAGCGGTCAACATCGCGATCTGCCCGCGTTCATTCGTCTCTGCCGACGTCAGGCAGGCAAGAATACCTCCCGCTTGGACAACAGCTTCGCACAGTAATACTCCAGGCATAATCGGCCGGCCAGGAAAGTGTCCAGCAAAAAAGGGCTCATTAACCGTAACGTTCTTGATCGCGACGATACGCTTTCCCGCCTCAACCTCTACTACCCGATCAACCAACAAGAACGGATAACGGTGCGGGAGAATTGCCGCAATCTCAATGTTTTCCATAACTGTGTCTAGTTTGCTGCCGCAGTTTTACCCGACGCTTTGCTTTGCGACACTTTTGTTCCTTTTTGGTTGTACGCACTAATCACAGTCTCGGTCAGGTCGATTGCTTTGGCCCCATACAAGACGACTGTATTGTTCCCCTCAAGGATAACGGTATAGTTGCCTTGTTCGCCAATTTGATAGATGACCTGGCGCAGCTCTTCCAAGATTCGCCCGGTCAGCTGGCGATCTTTGATCTGGAGTTCTTGTTGTGAGTCTTTGTAGGCGCGCTCGAACTCACGCAGTTTGTCGCGATAATCACGCTCCAAAGCATCCCGCTGCTCATCGTTCAGCAATAGCCCTTTCTTTTCGAGTTCATCTTTGAGTTTTTCGACTTCATTCTTGCGCTTTTCGAGTACCTGCTCAGCCTTACTCACTTCAGCTTTGAATTTTTCTTTGGCATCTTTTCCTGCTGACGAATCGTTCAAGGCTCGTTGTAAATCGACGTAGCCAAGCTTGATATCTTCAGCCAACGTACTCGACGGCCACACCCACAGAAAGCTGGCAACCAGCACTATAGAAATACACGCACGCATGTTTCGTTCTCCCTCTATAATGACACCTTAACTTACGCGAAGGCAGAAAGTTGTAATGATTCACAAAACCAAGGAAGCTCACTGCTGGAACTAGAATGGCGACGAGTTTCTTCCCCCGAGATACCGACCACCACCCTGCCCAATCCCAAACCCGCCAAAAGAAAAATGGAGGGTACTCGTACGTTCGTTCTTTTTCGCATTGAGCGCTTTCCCCATCTCGACGCGAATAGGTCCGAAGGGCGACCGCCAACGAACGCCGGCTCCCACCGAATACCGGAGATCACTCAGATCAAGACCTTGTTCGTGAGTGAACGCATTGCCAATATCAGAGAAAAGGACCCCTTTCAGGTTCAGTTGCTGCACGATGGGGAAGATAATCTCGTTATTAAAGATCAATTCTTCACTCCCACCAATTGGGCGACGATAGGTCCGTTTTTTGGCTCCGCCGTCATCAGAAATGACGAGCGTCACTTTTTGTCGCGGTCCGAGGCTCCGTTCGCCGAATCCGCGGATGGAATTAATACCGCCCGGAAAGTAGCGGTCGAAGAGCGGGACGTCGTCCTGCAGAATCTTTTTTCGCTGCGTGGCAATATGCCCTTCTTCCGTGAAGTCAATGTCGCCAACTCCGTAGCCGAAAAATCCACCCGTCATCCATGTAAAATCTCCCCACCGCGGACTATGATACAGGGGAAGGAAAAACCGAGCCTCTAATTCTGCCTTGTAGTAGTCAACGTCGCCCCCAACTCCAGCATAGTTTAACACTAAGCTCTGATATGACCCTGCAGTCGGGTCCATGGGATGGTTTAACGTATTGCGCAACAGAGTTGGACTGACCTGGCCAGTAATCTTACTGCCACGTTCAGCACGAATCGCTGAAGGGGTAATCGGTTCAAAGTTGCTAATCCGTGAGCGTTCCCACTGGTATTGCATCCCAACGAAGACGTCGTCGAGCGGAAACCCCCAGAGCGAATAATAGCCAAGCGCAGTCAGGGGATACGACACGCGGAGCCCGCCTCCGAGCCCGGCTCTGTCGAAGTCTTCAAAAGCAAACTTCCAATCAAACAGATCAACCCCAACGTTAAAACGGGTATCGAGAAAGTAGGGATCGGCAAAGCTGACCATTGTGTTACGATACCGGGTGCCGATACTCGCGCCGACAATGGCTTGTTGTCCACGGCCAAACAGGTTGTTCTCTTGCACTCGGGCCGTCCCGATGATGCTGGTCGAAGAGTTAAACCCGGCGCCGACACTAAAGGCACCAGTCTGGGCCTCTTTCACGTCGACAAGAACATTGAGCAGATCGTTCCGCGCTCCGCGTTTTGTCGCCAAATTCACATCTTCAAAGTACCCCAGCCGCATCACCCGCTCTTTACTGAGTTGTAGTCCTGAAGCGTTAAAGAGACCCTGCTCTTCAATACGTAACTCGCGTCGAATAACTTTGTCCCGGGTTTTCGTGTTCCCAGCAATTTCAATGCGATCGACATAGACCTCGGGCCCTTGATCAACTCGATAACTAATGTCGACCGTTTTCGTATCCGGGTGGACATTGGTCTCGGGCTCGACGTTCACAAAGGCATACCCTTGGTCGCTAAAATAACCCGTTAGGCGAAACACATCATCCCGCAGCATACTGGCTTTGAATGTCTCTCCTTTCACCAAAGCAACCCGCAGCCGGGCAGCATCTTCGCCTCCAGGGACTTCTCCGGCAAACCCAATATCACCAATGGTAAATTGCTCGCCCTCGTCGATACGAATTGTCACATACAGGCCATCGTCTCGCCGCTCGATTTTTGGTTCCCCTATGCGCACGTTAATATAGCCGTGGTCATAGTAGAACGCGGTCAATCGTTCGGTATCGGTCTTCAACACGTCGTTGTTCAGCACGCCAGTATTGAGAAACCGCGAGAGGAAATTTTTCTCCTTTGTCTGGATAACTGACCGGAGTACGGACTCCTCGAACGCCTTGTTCCCTTCAAAGACGAGATCCGTAATCTTGATCCGATCATTCTCGGTCACTGTGAACGTCAGAAGGACACCACCCGACTCAGTCTCTTCCGTCCGATAGGTAATATCCGCATCAAGATGACCTTTCTTTTCATAGGCTTTCTTGGTCGCTTCTATCCCTCGTCGGATCTTTACCGGATTGAGGATAGTCCGTGGATGAATTTTCAGTTCGGTCTCAATCTCTTCTTTCGATAAGGTTTTGTTCCCGACAATGTTCACTTCGCGTAAGAGCGGGCGCTCTATAACTACATAGTTGAGAATAGTTTTCCCGTTTTCCTCTGTCAGACGTGCTTCAACGTTCTTAAAAAACCCCATGTCATAAATGGCACGAATATCTTGATCAACTTGTGCTTCATTGAGAGGTTCGCCGACGACACTCTTAATATAAATACGGATTGCTTCCTCTTCGACTCGCTCATTACCGCTAACGAGGATTTTATCAACCGCGCGAGAGGCCGGCTTTGTCGAGCCAGAATCGACGGTGTTCCCGTGATCCTGGCTCGGGTCGTCCATTTTGAAGTCAGCAGCCCAGGCATGGCTTGTGACAAGCAGGAACGCGACACCTACCGCCAATATAGAACGCATCATAATCAATACTTCTCTTATGCGAATCGAGTTCCCCGTAACAGAATCCCCCCAGGTTGTAAAGTCGCTAAATCTGGTTGCAAGGAGCAAGAGACAGGACTCAACAGGCAGGAAAGGGGAGAATACGGTGCTTCACTAAGGAGCAGTTGTCCTCTTCAAGACCCACAGACAACAAGACTCCGATCTCTGGCGTCATTACTGCCCGGCATCTCTACTCTTCTCTGACGGCAAGGAGCGTATGACGATTTTCATCATAGATACGGAAACCGTAACGGCTCATTAGTGCATCAAACCTGCTCTCCGTTCGGCTGTTTCCGTGGAACTCAATCAGTAAAGCGTGTACCCGAGACAACCACGATGGGCTTTGACGAAAGAGTTGCACCTCGGCTCCCTCAATGTCAATTTTGAGGATATCAACCGTCGCGAAACCGGACAGATCAAGGATCTGCGTCATTGGCAGCCCTGGAAGAGACAGCTGCAACATTTCTTCATTGATTCTCGGTTCCCGCACAGAAAAACGATTATAGTGGTCCGACATTGGCAACTCACCAGCTGTCAGGATCGTCTCGCGCTCCCAGACTGCCACATTGAGAGTCTGGCAACGCCCTTGTTCAACGAGAGGTTGCAAATTCAAGCATAGCACATCGTAGCTGACCGGATTCGGCTCAACCGCAACAATGTGACAGGAGGGATAGCATGACGCAAAGTAGCGTGAAGCAAGTCCGATGTGTGCCCCAAGATCAATGACCGTCTGACACTGCGGCACGTAGCGCGGCACTGCGCGGTAGACCTGTTCTTGAATAATCTCCTCAAACGTCATTGAGTCAGAGGGCACTTCCCGCAGAGTCACACTTCCAACAATCGGAGACTTGAGGGTCAGCAGAATGTGTTGTCGCGCATCTGTATCTCCGCGGTCGAAGCGCATTTGTAAGTCTCGATACCGAAGCGCTGACGTCCAGGTCATATGCGGCAACCAGGTCCGCATGAATGTCGCCGTCCATGACCTCAAAGGATTAAGCCCCATTAGCGTGCTCCTGAGACAAGGTCCTTGCCCTGTCCATTCGCTGTGAATTCTCTTGCCTGCATTGCCGCCGAGAACCGCTCGCAGAACGTCAAAAGAGAAAGACCCACGGCGGTTTCGTCCACGCGACTCACGCCGCCAACAGAGGAGTCACGATATGATCACTGCTCCTGTTGTGCGTATGACGCGGTAATATCGACCAAGTTGCCACTGGTTAAGCGAAGCGTCCGATCCATAACCGCTGCAAGTTTTTCGCTGTGCGTGACAATCACCATCGTCACCCCCAATTCACTGTTCAGTGTCAAAAGCAACTGCAGAATGCTGTCTCCTGTCCCAGGATCAAGATTCCCTGTCGGCTCGTCTGCGAGTATGACGCGTGGGCGCAATACTAACGCACGAGCAACAGCAACCCGCTGTTGCTCTCCACCAGAGAGCTCGCCCGGACGATGGGTCATGCGTTCGGCGAGTCCAACTCGTTGCAACATTTCACTCGCCCGCTTGCCGGCTTCTGGCCACCCAATCCCTGCGACAATGCCAGGCATCATCACATTCTCGAGTGCGGTGAAGTCAGGGAGTAAGTGATGGAACTGAAAAATAAAGCCAATCTCGCGGTTACGGAGCGCAGCAAGTTCTGGTTCTGGTAGGGCAAAGAAATCTTGTCCATCGAGCAAGACCCTTCCCTCGGTAGGTCGATCTAATGTTCCTAGAATATGCAACAATGTACTTTTCCCAACCCCTGATTCTCCAACAATAGCCACACGTTCCTGCCGCCGAATTTCCAAGTTCAGATTGATAAACACTTGTACCGCATGCTCGCCCTCACCATAGCGCTTGCTGAGATGTTCGCCACGCAGTAACACCACCCGTCCATCATCCACTATTATGATACCCCGTCTTCAATTAGCCTAATTTTTTCGTCTCTCCACAACCCGACACCATTTTCTCGTGATGTCCGCTGTCGGTGAAGCCCCATTCTCATTCCCCACGCCGACGCTCCATGCGCTTTTTTATTCGTAACGAATAACCTCAACTGGAGACAGTTTTGCGGCTTGCCGGGCGGGGTACAAGGTCGCCAACAAGCAAATCAGGAGAGCCGCGATACCAACAATCACAAAATTGATCGGATAGATTTTAACCGGCACGGTCGAGACATAAAAGACATCCGGCGGGAGCGGGATAGTAATGATGCCAACTTGCATCATCCAGCACACGGCATACCCCACGAATGTCCCCAGCAATGCTCCCACAACTCCGATAATGAACCCCTGAAAAATAAAAATGCGACTGATAGAGGCACTGGTCGCGCCAATCGACTTCAACACAGCAATATCTTTACGTTTTTCCATTACCACCATAATAAGTGTGGCAATAATATTAAAGGCGGCAACAAGCACAATCAGCAAAATGACTAAGGAATACACGAATTTTTCCAGTTCAAGAGCAATAAAAATGTTACTGTTGATCTTTGTCCAATCCCGCGCGGTATACGGAACTCCGAGTGCCGTCTCTATCTCCCGGGCGACCCGTGGCGCAGTAGAGGGATCATGAATACGCACTTCAATCCCAGTGACCCGGTCGCCTACGGAAAAGAATTGCTGCGCATCAGCCAAGCCCATGTAGATCAACGTACTATCGTATTCGACCATTCCCGAATCGAAGATGCCCGCAACAAAAAAGCGTTTAACCTTTGGCACCATCCCCAACGGTCTAGGAGTCGTTTGCAGGGGTGAAATTAAGCTAATCGGGTCGCCCACATAGGCACGCAACTGGCGCGCCAACTCCTTCCCTATGACAACCCCCGACAGTCGCACAACTCGATCTTCTTCACCGTCGCGCACCGTGAGGTTTCGTTCTTTCCCCAGGTCAGCTAAGGTTCCGGCTTGCAGACGCGCCACTACGTCGACCACCGAACTGGCAAGGGCTGGTTCTACAGCTCGTACCACTACGCCCGAGACCCCTTGGCGTCCGCTCACCATCACTTGTCCATAAATAATCGGGGTGGCCGCAACTACGCCAGGAACTTGTCTGACGATCTCCACCGCATCGCGATACTCGCCAATGCTGTTGTTGAGGCTCGATACCAACACATGCGGATTGAACCCGAGGATGCGGCTTCGTAAGTCTTCCTCAAATCCTGTCATGACCGCTAACACGATATTCAGCGTCATGACGCCAATCAGCACCCCAAAGGTTGAGAAGAAAGTAATGAGCGAAATAAACCGCTCACGTCGCTTCGCTCGCAGATAGCGAAGGCTAATGAACAACTCGTACGGACCGGAAAAGAACGACTTCTGATACGGAACCACTGGCTGAAGAGGAATGGTAGGCTCGTCGGCTCTCCTATTTTCCACCTCAACCGCTTTTTCCAGCGCCATGACTGTCTTCCTTACCCCCTCCGCATCCCTCACCCCTCCCAGTTGACAGGCCTCTCTTTTGCTCGGTCCCTCGGAGGGAGTTCCCAATTGTACCAGGGTTCTAGCACCCAACCTAGAGGTGCTATTTTTTCTCTGGACGCATTTGGGGGAAAAGAATCACGTCGCGAATCGACGGGGCGTTGGTAAACAGCATGACCAGACGATCTATCCCGATTCCCTCACCTGCAGTTGGCGGGAGTCCATACTCAAGAGCGCGGACGTAGTCTTCATCTAAAGCGTGCGCTTCCTGATCTCCCGCCTCGCGTTCCCGCAGTTGTTCGACAAACCGCTGCAGCTGATCTTCAGGGTCATTTAATTCCGAAAACGCGTTGGCGAGCTCGCGGCTGGCAATATACAGTTCAAAACGGTCCACGAACCGTGGATCTGCCTCATTGCGACGCGACAGCGGTGAGACCTCAATAGGATAGCCAACAACAAACGTTGGCTGGACCAAGTGCGGCTCAACCACAACACCAAAAAGTTCTTCCAACACTTTCCCAAGCGGTGCAGCATCAGGAACATACGCGCCAACTTCGCGGGCTTTGGCCCGTACCATCTCTTCTCGAGCGAGATCTTGAGGCGAAAGCCCGGTGTATTCGCACACAGCCTCTTGTAAGCTCACCCGTCGCCAGGGTGGGGTCAAATCAATTTCAATCTCCCCATAGACAAGCCGCGGACTCCCATTCACTTCCTGAGCTAACCGAACAAATAGCTCTTCCGTCAATGTCATCAGGTGCTCGTAGGTCGCGTAGGCCTGGTAAAACTCTAACATGGTGTATTCCGGGTTATGCTTGGTCGAAATACCTTCATTGCGGAAATTCCGCCCCAGTTCAAAGACCCGCTCAAAACCACCAACCACCAGACGCTTGAGAAATAATTCTGGCGCAATGCGCAAATACAGATCAATATCCAGCGCGTTATGATGGGTTGTAAAAGGACGTGCTAAAGCCCCACCAGCCAGGCTTTGCATCATTGGCGTTTCTACTTCAAGAAAGTCCCGCTCATGAAAAAAGCGGCGCGTGATCTCGATAATTTTTGCCCGTTTCTGAAATGCCTCCTTGACATGAGGATTCACAATCAAATCAAGGTAGCGTTGACGATAGCGTGCTTCGACGTCTTGGAGCCCATGCCACTTTTCCGGGAGCGGACGTAAAGCCTTACTCAGTAACCGCAAGGTTGTAGCTTTGATTGTCAGTTCTCCGGTCCGGGTACGAAACAGCGAGCCAGAGACCCCAACAATATCACCAACATCGAGCGACTCCTTGAGGAGAGTCACAATCTCTGGGGGGCTCTCTCCTTGCCGCACGTAGGCCTGAATTTTCCCACTTCGGTCTTGCAGGTGAAAAAATGCTGCCTTGCCAAAATGGCGAAGCGACATAATCCGACCAGCAACAGCAACGGTCTCTGTCTCTTGAGCGAGAGCCTCCTCACTGGCAGTAGCAAAACGCTCTTGTAACGCCGCAGCAACGTGCGAAGGAGCGAAGTCATTCGGATAGACCGGTGTACCTGACTCTTTCAAAGCCGCAAGTTTCTGCTTACGGACAACGATCTGCTCATTTTCTTCCATAGAGCGTCGGACTTAACCAAGATCCTGAAGAGAGTCAATGAGGAAGACACTGTGCGCGCACTGCGTGTACTCGGTGACGGACGTAAATGCAACGAAGGTCAAAGAAAGCTTGAATTGCTATTGGCTTTCACCTATCCTACCCCATGAGGATGAAAGGTGGATGTGGTTGTGGCAGAATTGAGGATAATTTTCCTCGGTGTCCGATGTGTTTTGTTGACGTGTGTGGCTTATTTTTGCGCTCTTTCCGTCAACATTGGGATTGCGACTAAGTTCGCTCCCCCTCCGGTCGTCCCGAACAGAAGTGAGACCTATTCTCTTCCTTCTCTTTCAACAAAACCCCCGCTTTCCGCGTATGCAATCGTCTACACACGGGACATTTTTAACACCACCAAGGCGCCGCTCCTAACAAAAGGAAACGTCGTAGCCTCGACAACGAATACGAATCTCCGTTTGCTCGGCACCGCAACCAGCCAACACGGCCGTGCTTTCGCCATTCTTGAGGACCAAACAACTCGTGCGCAAGGGTTATATCGTGAGGGTGACCTGATTGCCCCCGGCGTTCTCCTCGTAAAAGTCAGTTGGGATCGCATCACCATTGAACGGCAAGGTCAACGAGAAACGTTGCTGTTACCAAAGGAACCAACAACACCGTCTAGCCAATCACCAGTGACACTGGTCTCTACAGTGACAAGCAATAGCAACGCAGCAAGTGACAGCGGTGTTCGGCAAGTCTCCCAGGACGCCTATCATATCGACCGTCGTGAGGTTGACTACGCCCTCAACAATCTGAGCGATTTGTTTACGCAAGTTCGTGCGGTTCCATACTCTCCAACGGATGGCGTTGTCCAGGGCTTCCGTTTATTTCAGATTAAACCGGAGAGCCTCATCGATCGGATCGGGTTGAAAAACGGGGACATTATCCAGCGCGTAAACGGGGTCGAAATTTCCGATCCAAGTACTGCATTTCAGCTGCTGCAAGATTTACAGGGACATCCACAAATCCGGGTGGATGTTTTACGGAACCATCAACCAACGACACTGTCCTATGAAATTCGCTAAATACTTTTTTTTCGGTGTGGTGGTTCTATCGCTCACCTTTGTCCATGCGCTCGTGGGCAAAGCCCAAAACGATTTTCCAGAGGAGAATGTTTTCTCCACACCCGAGAGTAGACAGCAAGAAGGGCTCGTTCCCGAGTACAATGGGGCTCCGAACGGACTACGGACCAGGGATGATCTCGTGACGATGAACTTCCAAGATATTGATATGCCGGTCTTGGCAAAGTTCGTCAGCGAAATTACCCAGAAAAACTTTATCGTTGATGAAAAAGTCCGCGGCAAAGTGACCATCATTTCGCCAACGAAAGTCACAGCAGAGGAAGCCTACGCCATTTTTCAGTCAGTCCTGCAGGTCAAAGGCTTTACCACGGTTCCGAGCGGGCGTGTCGTCAAGATTGTGCCAAATCGTGAAGCGAAACAAGTCGGCTTGCCAACGCTGTATAATGGCTCACTTGCTACTGCAGGCGATGAATTTATTACTCGCCTCGTTCCACTACGGTATGTCAACGCTGCCGATATTATTCAGGTCCTCCAGCCAATGGTCTCAGGTGATGGCTTGGTCCTCCCGTATCCACAGACCAATTCGTTAATCCTGACTGATGCGGCCTCGAATGTGAAACGTTTGCTCGGCATGCTAGAGGATCTCGATGTCGAAGGTTATGAACGGCTCACCGAAGTGTTGCCGCTGAAACATGCTATTGCTACCGACGTCGCCACAAAGATCGAAACAATTATGAAAGACACCGGCGGGAGTGATAGTTCGTCGAGCGCTCGGGTCAAAATTGTCACAACCTCAACTGGGACCGCAGCCGCGAACACCCCGGTTGCCAGCAGCAGTGGCACCCGCGAGGTCCGGGTGCTTCCTGATGAACGGACCAACTCTCTTATTGTGATGAGTGGTCCGCTGGAACTCAAAACCATACGTCGCTTGGTGAAACAGCTTGATGTCCCCTTGCCACCAGGACAAAGTAAGATTCATGTCTATTCGCTCAAGTACGCCAATGCTGAGGAGCTTCTTCCTGTGTTGGCTGACTTAGTTGGAGGACGTACGGGGAGCGCGGGAGGAAACCGATCTCTCAACATTCCGCGACGAGAACGACGCTACAATCGCGACCGACGCTTCGGCAGGGACATGGGCAATGCACGTGCATCTCTCGATAACCGACCAACGACGCCCGCGGGTCCCTCAGCAGGCGGCAGCGTGTCTGGAAACGCACCAGAGTTCAGCAGCGAGGTGACAATAACAGCTGATCCGAGCACCAATGCACTGCTGATCAGCGCTGCAGCTCAGGATTTTGCCACGCTCAAGCACGTCATTGAGCAACTCGACCTTCCCCGACGACAAGTGTACGTCGAGGCAATTATTCTCGAAGTCAGCATGGAGCGGGCACGAGAACTGGGCATTGAACTGCAGGGAAGTTTTAGCCTTGACGGGGAAGGGGTTTTTCTTGGTCGTACAAACCTTCAGGACTTAAACTCGGCGCTGAAGAATCCCGCAAGTCTGTCCGGGCTCCTGCTGGCCGCCGCGAGCAACAAAACGATTGAATTGCCGGACGGTACGCGTATTCCAGCCCAGGTTGCGCTGTTACGAGCAGCACAGATCAGCAGCGATATTAACGTTCTTTCCGCACCGACACTGCTGACCGCGGATAATCAGGAGGCAGAAATTCTCGTCGGACAAAATGTTCCCTTCATTGCCAGCCGGGCGACAGACGCGTCACAGCTCGACAATCTGTTTGCTACGGTAGAGCGCGAAGACGTTGGGATTACGCTGCGCTTAACCCCACAGATTACAGAGGGCAATTCAGTCCGACTCGATGTCTACGAAGAAGTCTCGGCCATTGTGCCAACAACAGTAGGAGATCCGAACCTCGTTGGCCCCACGACGTCGGTACGTTCGGCAAGTACAACGGTTGTGGCGAAAAGTGGACAAACGGTCGTTATTGGCGGCTTGATTTCTGACAATTCGTACCGGGCACGTTCAGGCGTCCCATTTTTGCAAGATGTTCCGGTTCTCGGGAATCTGTTTCGCACCGATAGCGGCTCCAGTAACAAGATTAATCTCTTGATCTTTCTCACCCCCCACATCGTGCGCGATGAGAAAGACATCGCAACGTACTCGTCAGAGGAGCGAGATCGCTTCCGTCATTTCCTCCGCAAACATCAAGCGCCGCCGCAGTGGCAAAAACAGCTTGATCGATCGTCGTTCACTGCGCTACCCGACAAACAATCAGGTGGTGTGTTACTGCCGGCAACAGGAGAATTGCGCCAGCCCTAGTCGATCAGACCCATGCTGGCGGCATTCTTTTTTCTCATGCCTGTGCCACAACAAAGCGGAGCGATCACACAGACCACTCCGCTTTGTCCACCAACTATGCTTTGATTGCAGCTCGTGACTAGAGCATCTTTAATGATCCGCTCGCAACCAAGCGCAAAAGATGGTCTATAAAAGCAGGTTTCTCTACGCCTTCGACATCTCCTTGCTTATTCAGGATCAGATTCGGAATACGCGACAACTCGGCATTTAACAGCGGACGTGGTAACGGCTCGTCAGCGGAAAATGGCGTCTCTGGATCAAAGAATGTGGCCACATGCTCAATCGCCCGTCGACAACAGGCAAGACCTCCTAATAACGGCACCGATCTATTCACCTGTCGACAAAGATTGATCTCATCAAGGACAGCATGCTGACGGTTAATCACTTCGATACGCAAAGGTTCAGCCTGATCTGAGACGATGTCTCTCCGGTTGTCTGCTTCTTGGTTCCCTATCAAACGGCGGACAAACCCGACAGATTCTCGCGCTTGCCCACGGCTTGGTTTTTTCAATGACATCGGGTCGAGAGGAACAGAGAGATCTCCGTGCAACGCGATAACGTTACAATAGGCCGAGAGTTGTTCTAGACTTTCATCGAGGCAGACGCCATGAAGAATCGTCGATGCCCGGGTCTCAGGAGCGAGAAACGCCGGGAACAGAGCGGCACCAATCAGCAGTAATTCTATCGCTAGATCCCATTCTTTGTCCCCAGTCGCACGACACTCAGCATCACACCGGGCAAAGTCTTCTTTCAGGATGCGCGCAATTTCTCCGTGAGGAGTCCGTAAACGTTGGCCGAGGGTGACAGCCCGTAGGAGCCACGACGGTAAACGAGGATGGAAGTCTGGATGTTGGACTTCTAGACAGCGGGCAATATGAAAGGCGAGACTCAATTTTTCCTCATATACAAGTCGCCACACCAAATCGCGAAGGAAGGCAGGCTTTTCTTCAACCAAACCATAGGCCCCAGTGAGGATAAGATTGGCAATTTTCTGAGCCTTATCTTCTGGTTCAAAACGATAGAACACATCAACAATCCCTGCCCCGCGGCTATTCGTCACTGACTTTGTAGCTGCTGGTCCTGAAGGAAATACAGGAGTTGAAGTATCGGTTGTCTCGCTTTCGTCTTGGACAGGGTCTGGAATAAATACTGGCCGGAGGGAGGCAAGACTGCCCGAGGGAGGCGACGCAGATACCGGTTGATTCGCAGATTTACGGAGAGCCGCACTCTGCTTTTCGAAGATCGGTGTTTCACGTCTGTCTCCATTCTGCAGGAGAGAGGAGGTCTCCTCGTCTGTCTCAGGGGTATCATGCACTCCATTCACTAAGCGGAGAGCAGGGCTCGGCTCCCACGTTCCGTGACGACTGTCAGTGGTAACCTCAGCTTGCTTCTCTAGTGAGGGTTCAGAGGCAAACCGAAGCGGCGGATCAGACGATTTCTCTAGTGAGGCTTCAAAGACGAATCGGGGCGGCAGGTCAGGCTGTTGCTCGGCGACCGGCGCAGAAGCTGCGCGTACAGGTTTGATGGGGGGTGTTGCCTCTCTGGTCTCTGGCTTTGTCCCGTTGGCAAATGCTACCGTCGACGGCACCTTCTTTTCCTCAGTTGCTTCTGGCATTAAGCGCGTCACGGAACTCGCGGTTCGTAACTCCCCCTGGGACTCTTCTTTTACACGGTGTTGAGTTGCGAACGGAGTTGAGACTGGGACCTCTACCGGTGCTTCTTGCTTGTCGACGGTAACATCAGGCAACAGTGTCAACTTGCCCCGTAACGCCGCAACAGCCAAAGGCTTGCCAAAAGCTGCTTCGATAATGTCTTGGAGTGAGGCGCAACGTTCGTCCTCTAATTGCTCGCCCTGCTCAACCATCGTCAGGAGCGCACGAAAAGGATGATCATCCGCCAAAAGTCCCTCCACTTCGGGATGAATCTGTGGCAACGGAGTTTCAGCAATGGCGTTACGAAGAACTGTTGCCCGCATTTGACATTCCGAGAGCGGTGCAAAAACCTCGCGGTCGCGATGTTTTAGCGCATACAAACGGTCAACTAACTCAAGAGCCCTCCGGGAACGTTCTCGAGCCGTCTTCATCTGCTCTTCAGTCTGCGCAATCAGCTGCAGCAACGCTTTGACCTCACTGAGCGAGGTCAAAGTGTCGATCTGTCGCGACGATGAAAGAGCTAACGATTCTGCGAGTGAGACTCCACGAGTTCGCAACTCAGTAAAAGCTGTACTGGAAGCCTTCATTTCCTCGACAATATCGTCACTCGGAGGAACACCTGTGTCCCGTAATGCCTGTGCTGTCTGCGACAGTCGCGTTGCCAGTGAACCGAATCGCTCTGTTAGCGATGTGAGGTCTTGTAAAAGCGCGTTTGAACTTAAGGAATGCATATCACTACCCCTTTTCTGATTAC
>JBFWXH010000114.1:0-23959 GCA_050187625.1 Binatia bacterium | reverse complement strand
ACCAAACACAAACGCGGGCCCAAGAAGCCACCGCCCAACAAGCTGAGTGGCAAGGGGCAGACACATGTATCGACCGCGCGGATTCTGGCGATGCGCAGGTAATCAACAGACCTTTACAGGGATGGGGATTGGGGGGCAAACGTACACACAACCGGGGTAAGGCCTGTGGTGACCGGGTAACTGGTTGATTTTGTACATACGCAAAGAAGCCGTACGAGACACTCCCGGTTATTCCGGGCCCGTGTCCTTTCTCGCGTGCGAGGCCGATTTTGTCCCGCTCGCCACGCTCGCCCGAGACGCGACCACCGAGCTCTATCTCGGGCTCGTCCACGCCCAAGACAGTACCGCAGGGACGCTCCGCCGGATGCAGGCAGCGCGGAAAACGGTGACCGATGTTGGGATCACAACCGCATGCGGCAGTGGGCGGTCCTGGACGCCAGCAATGGGGCGGGAGATTCTCCGGGTGCATAGCGAAGTGGCGCGTCAGGCGGGCTGAACACTGGAGCACGGATGCCGTAGGCTAATGTATGCTCCTCGCTCTTGAGATCGATGCTCACTTTGACATATACAGAATTATCACGTCCCTGCTGATTATCCATTTTTATAAGGAGGGTGCTATGGCAGCAAAAAGTATGGAAGCCGCGTTACAAGAAGTGATCGACCGCGAGGAGATTCGTACACTACCGATGCGCTATTGTGACACCGTGTGGCAACAAGATCTCGATGGGTACGTCAACTTGTTTACCGAAGATGGCTCCATTTCAACCAGTGATTCCAGCCTCCCAGCCACGACGGGCCGTGAGAACTTGCGCAAGATGATTAGCACTGGTCTAGATGAGATGAAACCTCGCCCCTTCATTCACAACCATGTGGTCGAACTTCTGGGGCCAGATCGTGCAAAGGGGAGGTGTTATATCGAGGTGAAACTGGTGCGGAACGGCAAGAAGCACGCGATGGCAGGCTGGTATAATGACGAGTATGCCAAGGTGAATGGGGAATGGAAGTTCAAATCACGCCACATCATGATCGACTCGGCTGGACCGGTGAACGAGTAAAGAGAGGTCACCGAGATATCGAGGTCAGGTCAGGTGGGGATCCAGTACGTTGACACTGCCGCTTGCAATCCGGTATGAGGTGGCGGTAGTTCTCACCAAACCCAGGAGGAATGTGCCAATGCCCCGCGCTGCTGTCACGATCACGACCCGCGACGGAAATTGCCCGGCGTCCCTGTTCACGCCTGCCAGCGGAACGGGACCCTGGCCTGGGGTGATTTTCTATATGGACGGTTTGGGCATCCGCCCGGTCATGTGGGAGATGGGCCAGCGGCTGGCCGATGGTGGATATGTGGTGCTGCAACCCGATCTGTATTATCGCTTTGGCAGCTACCCGCCGAAAGTGGCCGCCGAGGTTCTCGGTAATCCGCAGTCGATGGAAGAACTGATGAAATGGGTGAACAGCCTCGATCGCGACCGCAAGGTCTCGGACTCGGGCGCCTTCATCGACTTTCTGTCCTCGCGGCCTGAGGTCATGGGTGCCTAGCATTTCCGTAGCCGCAACCACGGTGCGGACTTTTTCGTGCTCCGACGCTCTCGTTGGTCGATACCTGGATACAAAAGGGAGAGCGGGCAAGAACGGGGCTACGCAGCAAGCTGCAGCTCGGACTCCTACTTCCCTGGCACCGCCGTCGCCCCTGCCGACTCAATCAAAGCTGTACCACGTGTACCCGCCCGTGGGTTTGAACCGATACGCGACGCCCTCGAACTCGTCGATGCAGCCCCAGGGGCACCCACGCAGGTAGAAACCGAATTCGACGCGTTGATCCGCGCCCGCGGCCACGACGTCACAGCCCGCGGCCTGGGCCAATGCCGCGCAGAACGCCATGCCATTCTGGCCGGCAGCTACTCCGCGGCCGCGCGCGACCTCACAGGCCACCAGCCAGATCGTGCCGACGTCAAGACCGCGCAACATAGCAAAGTCACCCACGTTGGCGATGCCGAAGGCGGTAGCACTCGTGCCACCAATGTACAACTGCCCGGCGTTGCCGTGACAGTTAATGATGATGTTCTCCAGCCGCTGGCGTTGCGCCCCGAACTGGCCGGAGTTGGCGTGGAGCACCCAGTTCGCGATATCGCGGGCGGTGGCATTGCGCTGCATCTTCCAGGTCCACTTCATTTGGTACTTGTGTCCAGGCACGTCGTGGGAATGGGCGACCAACGACGGCTGCTTCATGCGGATTGAACCCATAATCGTGTCCCTCTTTCCGTGTGTATTCCGAGGCTGAGAGCGGTGCTCGTTCTCAGCTTCACTCTGAGGCCCGTGTTACTCTACCGGCGTGACGTGGTATGTGACCGCGTCCTCTGAGGGGAAGAAGAAGAAAAAAACGGTGGGTTTGCTGCACTGCGCGGCTGTTGGGGTCTCCTTGCTGGCTAACTGGTGGCCACACCTCAGGCCAAAGGTTGGCCACAGAGGCGGCAGACTGAGGGGGGAGGCGCTTACGGCAAGATAGCGCACCTGTCCCACTGCAGGGCTAACACGCTGTCAGCCCAGGATGTTCAGTGGTACAGATGCGGAATCAGTGGTGCAAAAGTGGAACAGGGGAAATCGACCGCACCTGAGCCGCTCTCCCTTCTCACACTGGCGATCCCTCTAGCCCATCTTTGCCTTTGCAGTCCTTCGCCAGAAGCGGTCTTCGCTCTCTACAAATGGCAGTCCCCAGAGCAGCCCACCGGAGTTAATCAGGATATGTCGGTGTCGATAGCCTGACCCAACCGAAGTCGAACCACAGGCTGTTACCGCCCCTGTGCGCTCACTATCTATGTCGTCGCGGGTCGCATCCGGGAGGAGTGTTGTGGGTGCGGGAGGACGATTGAATGTCGCCCGCCTTGCCGATTATACGGCACAGCCCAACCACCACTCCTGGTAAGCCGGGTTGTGCATTTCGCTTCGACGTCTATCCTGATCTGATCGGTTAGTACGCTGCCGCTCAGGGCCCTACGAGAGTCTACCGCTCGTCGCGTTCTCTTTAATCCAGTCCACGGTTTCCTTGAAGTTCTCTATGCTCCGGTCTGGGATCATAGCAACATCTTCCGACCTTCTCACGCTGACGCGCAAAATGATCCCGCCGATGACCACAGCAGATACTCCCAGAATGCCGTAGCAGCTCCACATCGGCCATTTACTATACTGGTGCAACAGATGAACGAACATAATGAAGGTGAGGACCAGGCCGATCATGGCGATACCAAATCCGACGGCAAACGAGGCTGCGGCAGACTTGGTTTGCCGTACTTCATCGCGCATTTCCAGCTTCGCTAAGGTGAGTTCGTGGACGAGCAAATCCTTCACATCGGTAATAATCCCGCCCATCAACGAGGCAAAGCCGGACCGTGCTGAAGAATATGACCGCATACATTATCTCCCTCGTGAGGCCATGAGATACCCAACGCCAATACCAACCAACAAGGAATGTAAAGGGTACCGTCGAACGATGGCCGCTACATCCTCACTCATCCGCGTAAAGTCACTCTCACGGACATAGTTCGCCGCGCTCTCAAGATTATCAGCCAGTGAGGTTGCGGTCGCCGATACACCTCCCTCAGTGGTACTCGCGGGTCGCAACGTCTCAGCAAGCGACCCCATGGTGTCCGCAACTGAGGTTTTGACACTGTCCGCGTGCGAGGCAATAGAATCGCCGACCTCATGCAGTGTCCCACCCACGTGTTCTGCCGTATCGTGTCCCTGGGGGGAAACAGTATTAAGGGATTGTCCCTTCTGTCGCAGGTACTCGCGAAAGGCTGTCACATGCCTGTCAACCTCACCCTGGGCTCGGTCTCGCGAGTAACCATATTTTTCCTGTAAGATACCGATGAGTCTGTCCTTTTGCCCGGCAATTCTCTCAACGTCATCGTCAGTGAGTTTTCCCCACCACTGTCGTACGGCCCCGCGCAGTTGGTTCCATTGTCCAGCAAAAACATCGGCAGTTATCGTCGCTTTGAGAGTACCAACATTACTCGTCTGTTCCATATCCTTACTCCTTTTGCAGTCTCTGCGGGCGCACTACACTGCTCTCCGACCAGTGAGCAGATTCACCACAAAGAGAATCAAAAAAATCACGAATAGCACCCACGCGATGCTGGTTGCCGCTCCAGCGACTCCAGTTAGTCCTAAGACCGCAGCGATCAACGCAATGACCAAAAACGTCCACGCCCAGCTTAACATTACTCTTCCTCCTTTCGGTTCCAGAGCTTTTTGTATTGCAGCATTCTTTGCGCCGTCACTGTGAGTAGAGCAAATGTAGTGCCAGACGGGGCTTGCGCAATATGTTTGCGGGAGGCCGCAAACAATGAAACGGAGACGTGATCGTCTTAGGAATGCGACGCTCTGTATCATTTTATGGATTGATCAGAAGCCGGATATTCTACAATTTGCTGTTGCTGCTGTCGTTGGTATGATGGCGGTCGTGAGAACCTTACCTCGCAAACCGTACGGTAAGAAGAACACAAGGAAGGCCACCAGCGAGATTCTCGGTGTGGCTTCTCTGCTATGAAAATACAAAGAAATCCAGCGCGTGAGTATCCCACAAATACCACACTACAGCCCACGGTTACGGAACCTCGGGGACGGGTCGAGTCACCCTCGACCGGTTATGCCTCTCTTTCTCCTTGCAACTCTTCGGCAATGCACAGGGTCACAACATCTCCGACCTGCAAGGCACCCAGGGTGGCTGCCGTTCCCTGTGTCACGTGCAAAAATGTCCCTATTTCCGTCTTAAAATCGACAGTACGATGATCGTAATCGATATGTGTCACGATAACTCGCAAAGGTTGCGGACCCACAACAACATGTGGCCCAGGCCCGTGTTCTGGTTGCTCACATTCACCCTGTGAAGCAGCCCAGGTACGTGACCGTTGCAGCTCGTACGACAGAACGGCGACCAGCAACAGTCCACTGCACAAAAGTCCCACCAGTAATTTTTTCATATAGACTCCGCTTCGATGGGAAAACCTCGCCTTGAACATGACCCCGGACTCCCCAACGGCTCAGTCAAGGTGACAAGCAGAAGGAGCAAAGGTAGGGTCAATGAGGAAATTCGGTCTTGTCGTATGCTTTGCGTGTTTTTCACGAAGGGTTACTGGAAATTCCAGGTGATCGCAGCGAGTGCGGGGTGCTGTCCTTGTACGTAGCCGCGGCGGGAGCGGAACCATCGGCATAGCGGTAGTGTGGGGACGAAGTCTTGTTGAGAGGCGGTTGTGAGGTGGTGGTAAGATCGGGAAGCGCTTGTTTAATGAAATCGCGTACAAGGCTGGCGACGGCTCCCACCGCAGCCCCCTTCAATAACGAAAATTCGCCGTGGAACTGGTCAAGAAACGCCGAACCCGTGTGGTTCCCGCCCTGAGCCTTTCCCGCAGAGGGAGGCAACTCCGTCCGCTCTCGACCATACGGCCGGTGTAATGATTCGGTATCGTAATACGGTGACGCATCGTCGGTGCTGCGGTTGCGTGTCTGTGCCGGCGCATTGAGACGTTGCAACGCATACCCCACCGCTACTGCCACCCCCATCATCGCCCAGGGGCGTTGATTGACATGGTAACTCAAATCAAACGTCTGCTTGATTTTCGTCTTGGTATTTTCCACGGTCTCTTGAGTCCGTGTCTCTAACATCTCGATTTTGTCGGTTAATGCTTTTCTCGTTGTTTCGATCTCGTGGCGTACCTTCTCGGCTTGTGGCTCCATGTGTTTTGTCCTTTCTCTTACTCACTAATCTACGCTGACTCACCTGGTAGCACCGCAAAAACAGCAAACTCCATACCGGGCGAATAGACCACGCAGTCAGTAGCCGTAATGAGGTTATCGATGTGAGAGCAGAGGCCTACGCGTACTCCTGCGAGATCCCGATGTCCGAAAAGCGGGACGAGAAGGCACTACGATGTCGCAAAAATGCGATATGACTCGCTGGCCCTGCCTGGGTCTTCTCAATCAGGCCTCACGACATGTGCATAGGCATCACCCTCGGGCACCAGGCTCACAAACCGAAGAAAACTGACAGCCCCTAAGAACCTGCTTTACCACGCTTTGCCGCGTGAGAACGTGATGACTCATCGTCGGGCAGAGGGAGGATCCCGCCGGCGACCAAGGGTGCGAATCTTTTGTGGGTTGATTTAGCGCTCCCCGCCCACGGCCCCTCCCCACCCGTTCTTGATGCGCTGAGAGGCACCCCGACCATTTTCACACGTCTTCGAGAGGGACACCAAGCTGTTCGAGTTTCCGATAGAGCGACGAACGGCTGACCCCAAGGAGTTCTGCGGCCCGCGTTCGATCTCCCTCGGTAACTTTCAGCACATTTTCAATATGATTCTTTTCACACGCGTTGACCGCCGTTCTTAAATCATAACCCGTTGTTTGTATACCGGCAGGCTCAGACGCAACTTGCGGTGACTCGGGAAGATCCATCTCAGAGATCCACTCGCCATCCCCGAGGATCATCGCGCGTTCCAGCACATTGTCCAGCTCACGGACATTTCCTTTCCAGGGCAAGGTGAGCAAAATTCGCATGGCGTTATTTTCAACACCTTTGTAATTCGTTTTCATTTCCTGATTGTGTTTGCGCACAATATGTTCGACGAGCAGCGGAATATCCTCGCGGCGCTCCCGCAAGGGAGGGAGCGGAACGCGAACGACATTCACGCGATAAAAAAGATCCTCGCGAAATCTGCCGGCTTCCACTTCTTTTTCTAGGTCTCTGTTCGTGGCCGCAAGAATCCGCGCATCGATGCGTATCGGAGTCGTGGCTCCCACCGGCAGGACTTCCTTGGCTTCAAGAACCCGCAGGAGTTTCGGTTGCAAGCTCACCGGCATCTCGCCAATTTCATCGAGAAAGACCGTCCCCCCCCGGGCGCGTTGAAACAGGCCTTCACTTGCACTCGTCGCCCCGGTAAACGCTCCTTTGACGTGCCCGAACAGCTGACTTTCGAGCAGCGGCTCCGGAATCGCACTGCAGTTAATCGGCAGAAAAATGTTGCTGTGGCGAGTACTCCGCATATGGATAGCCCGTGCCACGACTTCCTTGCCCACCCCACTTTCTCCCGTGATCAAGACGGTCACATTCGTTGGCGCGATTTTGTCGATAATTGTTGTGACCTTACACATTGGCGGGCTACTGCCTACCAAGTCTTGCGTATCAGCATCTTGATTGAGTTGCCGGCGTAACACCTGCACTTCCCAGGCTTGTTGCTTGTATTCCAACAAGAGGGAAATTTTCCGCAACAGGTCTTCGTAGACGATCGGTTTGAGCAGATAGTCGTGTGCGCCGAGTTGCAAAGCGGTCACAGCCGTCTCCACCGAAGCGTACGCGGTCATCATGGCAACAAAAGTTTGCGGCGCCACTTTACGAACGTGTTTCAGAACCGCGATACCGTCAGCCTTCGGCATCTTAATATCGGTCAAGACGAGATCGAAATCGGTCGAATCGACCGTTTCCATCGCTTCGACACCGTCAGCCGCTTCGTGAACACTATAACCTTCTTCGGTCAAAACCCGGCAGATATTCTTACGCGGCAAGGCCTCGTCTTCGACGATTAATATATTACCTTTCATACTAGGGCTCCAATCCAAACCTAACGCAAAAGACTGCGGAGAAACGTCTTATTTGAGACAATCGTGCGAACATATGTTGTCTCCTTTTTGGAGCAATGTGGAGCAATGGTTGTGCCAAAAATGACACTCACCGAACAGCTGAAGACTTTTACTGTTTTTGTTTTTCTAGCAAGGACTGTTTCATAATTGAGACAAAAGACAATTCTGCGTTTCATGAATGAGACAAAAAGTTTCTCAGCGTCTCACTATCAGGACAACTATAAATGTCGTCTCTTTTCTACGAGTCTCTGAGCCCCCGTGAGCAGTCCATAGCATGCACGCTTAGCCTAAGGAAGTTCGTTCTTCTCCTCGTCAGAGGATACCGCGTACACAAGGCGTAAAGCGTCGTGGTAGCAAACAACCGTTGTGGCACATGCATTGCTGAGACACGTTGTTGTGAGTACTGGAGGGGAGTAACCATTCTCACCGTAAAATTCCCCATGCGGCAGAAGGAGACAAGAATATGCTAAACACAAAAAAGATAGCGCTGTGTGTCTGCGCGGGACTTCTCATGATGCTGACAGCAGCATGTGAACAGGAAGGGCCCGCGGAACGTGCGGGCAAGCAGATCGATGAGGCGGCTGAAAATTTGAGCGACGCCGCTACCCAATCGCAGGGTCCTATGGAAAAGGCAGGAGAAGCAGTAGATAAAGCGGTGGAAAACGCAGGAGATGCCGTGGAACAGGCCACAGATCGATAAGGAGGGAACAGTCGCTTTTCCCCTCCTTCACTCGCCATCAATGTGGAAGCTCGTGAGTGACAACGCTCACGAGCTGACCGCACCAGAAAGTAGGCCCCTCTCTCCTCATGACCGGTTAACCGTCCCCCAGTCGTTGCGGGAGCACGGCTGAGTCCTCTCAACCTATCGCCCTTTGCCTGGAGCAGAGAACGCGACGGTCAAGCGTTTTCTTTCCTGTTTCGCGCTTTATCACCTCTCCCTCTCGTCTTTCGTTCTCCCTCAGCTCATCCTTCTGGGACCGGGTCGCCCGTCTATCAGTCCTTGTGTTCAGAAGTCGGCGCTTCCGACGACGGAGCCGTCGATTGGCGGGGTGTCCGTACGTACGCCTCAGGCGTTGCCGCTCATTTCTCCTCATCGGCGGGTGGCGTTTTTTTTGCCGCGAATTTGCCAAGATCGCTCGCCCCCTCTTTAACTTTCTGCCACATCTTGCCAACACCGCTGCTCAATTGTTTTGCTTCCTCTTCGAGACGGACACGAGCATTCTGCCACATTTCGTCATCCAGAATTTTCTGGGTCCCCCAAGAAGCGCCGTGTGTCGATTCGATCAGGGCCTGTTCAAGTTGGTGTTCGCGTGCCTGTTCGACAATATGGGCGGTGATAACTTGCCCTTGCGCAACCAGCATCTCTTGTTGCTCCGTATACACAGCTCGTTGGGCTCGCCTTCCTTCAACCTCACCCAAGGTGCGGGCTTCGCCGCGGGGGTGTCGCGCTGCTTTGAGGAACTTCTCTGCTCCTGGTTCGGCTTGTTGTCCGCCATCGCGGGCCGTGCTTTCCTGCGAGCACGGCTGTTCGTTCATACGGTCCGCCGTGGTTGCCGGAACGAACAGAATCTCTTTGCCGACCTTTGCTCCGACGGCGGTGGGAACGAAGGTTTGTCCACCGGAAAACGCTGAAAAGAGGCCATGGCGTACTGCGTAGCCGACAATCTGTCCATTTTTTGTATTGACATAGACATCAACGAGAGTGCCCAGGTCACGGCCATCCTCGGTCATAATCTTGAGCCCCTTGGCAACAAAATCCTCTTGATGTCCGAACGCATCTGACATCCCAACAACCGGAGAGCCGAGGTCTCTTGAGGGTCCGATAACAACGGCATCAGGACCAACCGCTTGAATGTGTTCGCACCGGAGGACCTGCTCCGGTGGTGTCGAATCGCTTTCGATAAGGAAACCAAGGAATCGATTGTGTCCTGGGTCCACTAATAATTGTTTGACGCGTCCTTTATACTCCCCCGTGTCATACGACACCACGGTTTTTCCTATGAGATCGCTTCCTTTATGCATGTGGTACTCCTCTATGCAAAATATCACTATGAGTGGTTTATCTCTGTCCTATCCACATAAAAGTTTGGGCAAATTTCGAGCCAACCCTATGATTCATAAATACGGCCTCAGCGCGAGAAAACTGCCCGGCCTGGTCTCCGTGTCCCGCTCGCGGGCACGAATTCGTTCTCTTTATCGTACAGCGGAGAGTTATCCCTGTTCTCTAGCGTCTGTGGTGCTTGCGGCTGGGTGCTGCGACAAGAGGAATTGCTAGCCTCAGAAAAAAATCGTTCCTTTTCAGGGGTCTGACGCAAAAATTCCCAGTAGTCAGCCAGGGAACTCAGGGCAGGCAACGCGCGCCGTTTTTCCACGCGTCGTCGAATCGTCGATCGTCGATATTGACTAAAGAGGCACATGGGCAAGAATGCTGCCGTCAAAAAAGTCAGTGTTTTCGCCTCCCCTGTCCCGTTTTCGAGCCGCGTGGGCGACTTCTGGGACTCGCAAGCGTAGCGTTGGTTAAAAAAACACTCCGTTATCTCTCTATTAGTGATTCTGGCAGCAAATATGGACGACAAAGCGCCCAACCGAGATCCTCGGTGTTGTCATGCTCCCATACAGGAAGAAGCCTGCAACGGACGACGGAGGCGAATATGTTGGTAGCTACGGACCGTGCGGTGACACGGTTGGGGGTGCAGTCGCTTATCGGGAGGCCTATCGCCTTGCACGACTTGCGAGGGCAGATCGTGACTGCTCTGCCGTCGTAGTATCGTTGCTGGCACGGGTTGGCTCGTGATTGATAGGAGAAGAGGGAGCCACAGCTTCTTGTGAGCTATCCGCGGGTTGCGAGGACGTAGTGGTCGTGGGTAACTCCAGAATAAAAGTTGTTCCTTGATTGCCTGAACTCGCAAAAGTTAAGGTGCCGCGCTGGGCAACCACAAGTTGCAGCGCGATCGTTAACCCAAGGCCAGTTCCCCCGGGCTTGGTGCTAATGAAAGGGGCAAAAATATCGATCCCTTCGGGAATCCCGGGACCGGTGTCGTGAATCGTGATACGTAGCCATTGTGACGTCTGGCCCGCGCCGATAGTCAGCATTCCGCCGTGTGGCATCGCCTCAACAGCATTGCTGAGTAGATGATGAAGCACCTCGCTACACCGCTCGCGATCGGCCAGGACTGGCGTGAGAGAAGATGAGAGTGGCTGGACAATCGTAATCCCGTTGCGCAGGCAAACTGGCTCATAAATACGGAGCACTTCCTGAATCAGAGACACCAAGTCAAACGGAGCAATATTCAGTCGATACGCTCGCGCCAGCGTCCGTAAATCTTGCAGAAACTTGGTCATACGGTCGGTCTCACCCTTCAGGTCGGCGACAGTTTCGCGCAGCGCCGCGAGCTCAAGTTTTGGTGCTCTGAACAATTGGCGTTCTAACAGTTGCACACTCGTTGACAGGCCATTCAGACGGTTGCCAATTTCGTGGGTGAGACGGACGGCGGTGGTCCCAACGTGCGCCAAGCGCTCTTGCTCACGTACTTTCGCTTCTAACGCCTCGCGCTCAGTAATGTCTTCATACAGGCTGACAAAGTACCCCTGTCCCGCGATGTCGACGCTACTAATTCGCGCATAGGCCGTAAACCTGGTTCCATCTTTACGATAATGAGTGACCCGGCCACGCCATACCTTATCCGCCTGCAACCTGCGAAAAATTTCGGCGGTTAAGATCGTCTGCCGTTCGGCAGTGCTCGTGAGAACGTTGATATGATGTCCGTGCAGCTCGCCCGTTTCGTAACCGAACATTGCGTCAAGCGCAGCGTTGGTTAAAACAATACGGCCATCTTCGGTCACGACCACAAGCCCCTCATTCATGGTCGCCAGGATCCGAACTTGCAATTGTAACGCTTCGTTTGCCTTCTGTAGCGTACTTGTACGCTTCTTCACCCGATTTTCGAGTTCCTCGCGTGCCGCTTGCACCTCTGCGAAAGCATTTTCGAGCGCACTATTTTTTTCCGCCAAATCGCGATTTTGCGCCTTGATGGTCTTTTGTAATGCCCCTTTCTCGATAGCCTGTTGAATAGCGTGGTGCAAACCATCTTGGGTAATCAAGTCCTTCCGCAAGTAATCGCTGGCGCCCTGCCTGATCGCTGCCGCTACAATGCTCTCGGGGCTCGAGCCCGTCAGGACAATAACAGGGGTATCAGCGGTGTCCTGTTGATTCCGGACCTGACGAACTACCTCTATCCCATCACAATCTGGCAAATAATAATCAACCAGTATACAGTCTGCTTGAAGTGTCCGGGCAGCGGCTACTCCTTTTTGTCCGGTCTCCTCTTCCCAGAGACTATACGAACAGTCGGGAATATTTCGCAGATACCGCTGATAGACGCGGCGGTCGTCCGGGTTATCGTCAATGAGGAGGAGTTTGATCGGTTTCCGTGACATACTGGTCATGCAATGTCTGTACTGTGACGAACAGGTCCCCGACCTGACGTATCCCGCCAGGAGTTGCGCTTCCTCTGCTTTCTGACAGGAGGGCTACGCACTGCCAAGACATCCCCCTGTTGCCTCGGTTGCCGGCTCCAGGTGAGGCAACGGGAGTGCCTTCATAGTCACCCAAGCACTTCGTTCAACACTTTATTTTCCCTCTGTGTACGTACTGGCAATGTAGCAAAAAAGAATACCATTACGCTACGTCTACGGAGGAAAAAAGCGGATGCAGAGCATTTCGTCACACGTGCCTGTACAATCCATTGCCTGTCCTAGGTCGTACCAGCAGGAGGGTATCCCCCTCCTGCTGCAAAAAAGCCTTCAACGGTTGGTGTCCTCCCATGAGCACGAGACCCTATAATTCACCGTGAATGAGTTTTCTCTTCCGCGGCTTGCGCTTTTTCCTCAGCCGCTCGTGCCTCGGCTTTTTCTTCCGCGGCCTCGGCTCGCGCTTCCGCTGCTTCCGCTCGTTCCTGTTGTTCTTTCTGTGCCTGTTCCTCAGCAGGGTTATCAGTCGGGAGGTCAACATCTACGGTCGGCACGGTCACTTCTACTTTCTTTTTGCCAACGTTGACGTCGGGACCTTCAACATCAAACTTTGGCAGCTGTCCGTCTTTGACGTCAACATCCACATCAGGAAGCTTCGCCTCGCGGGTTTGATCGACGTCACATGCACTTACCGACAAGGCCAAGGCCGCGCTTGCAAAAAGCGCTGCCAACCGAAACGGTGAAATCCAACTGCCGAAAGACCGTGTGTTCAGGATAAATTTTCTCATGATTAGAAGATCCTTTGCTGTATAAAAGATAGCTCTGGCGAAAAACTCAGTGTGATGGACTTTGCTCTTCTGCCGCGACAACTTGTGCTGCTATAAAAGGTGAGATTTACTCATCTCTCCCTGCTCCTCTGCGTCTCCTTATAGTCATAGTCAGGGTCTGGTGATCACCTGACCACCCAAGAGCAGCAAAACACGTGCCGACCAAGCATGCGTCTCTGCCTCCCCTGACCCCGATCGGCGAAACGAGGAGCGGACGACCGTACACAAGCACACGACAAAAGATTTTATTCTCATGCGAGACAGTCATCTGCGTCGTTTTCTCTTAGGCTTGTCCTATTCTTGGGACAATTTTCGCGCGTCGTCCGCAGAAATGACACAAGTAGACAACCGACATTCACAACCTGATGCGGCGAGTTCCGCTTCTTCACACGAAGTTCGCCGCCACGCTAGCATAGCTTTTGGGACATGTGGCGAAACGCCACTACGAAGGCCGAGGGCAAGATGAGGATTGGTTGGATTATTTTTGACGTAATCGTTGGAGCAATAGCAAAGCTTCTGATGCCTGGACGCGATCCAGGCGGTATTGTGGTCACGATACTCCTCGGCGTATCCGGCGCAGTTATTGGTGGGGCTGTAGGTCGTGGGTTGGGCTTCTACGGCCCCGCTGATTCCGCCGGATTTGTTATGGCCATGTTCGGCTCCGTCTTGCTCTTGTGGATCTATCGTCAAGTGTGTAGCCGTACCACATAAGTCAACCACACCTACCCTACCGATTCTTTGACAAAGTATTCCTGGGGGTCCGATGGCGCGACCGCGAGCGTGAGCATAAAGGTAGTACCAACGCCAGGAGCGCTCCTGTAGGTGATCGTTCCTCGGTGGGCTGAGATAATTTGGCGGACAATCGCTAAACCGAGGCCAGTACCGCTTTCTTTCGTGGTCGAGAACGGCTCAAAGACGTCCAGCCCTTCCGGTATGCCGATTCCGGAGTCGCTGATGGCGACAATGACGTTATCTTCTTCAACCCAGCCTTCGACACTAAGCGTCCCACCGTTCGGCATTGCCTCGATGGCATTCTTACACAAATTGAGCACGACTTGGGAGAGACTGTTCGCATCCGCGAGCACGCGCGGCAGATCTGGGGGAAAATGCTCGTGAAAAACAATTCCCTGGTCGCTGTAATACTGGGTTTGCGGACGGAGCACGTCAGAGACTAGCTGCGCAAGCGCGAGCGGACGCAGATCTTGCGTACTGTGTCGTGATAACGAACGCCAATTCTGCAGCAGAGACTGCAAGCGGGCAATCTCCTGTTTGAGATCCTGCACGGTTTCGTCAAGCAGGGACGCGGTGTTTTCACCTTGCTTTTGCAACGTGCGCTCCATGAGCTGCACGGTAGTTGAAAGCCCATTGAGCGGATTGCCAATTTCATGGGCCAACTTTGTTGCCGCCGTCGTAAGCATGGCCAATCGTTCACTGCGGCGTAACGCCTCCTCCGCTCGAACGCGCTCGCTAATCTCCTTCCGCAACGCCTCATTCGTTTCTACGAGCTCCGCTGTCCGTTCACGCACTCGCAACTCTAACTCATCACGAGCGACGCGTAACATCTCCGCATGAACTTTTTGATCCTCAATATCTGTACAGGTCCCAAACCATCTCACGTCCCCGGATAACGACTCCTGGAGTGGGATCCCATGCGCTTTAAACCAGCGGTACTCGCCGGTGCCCGAACGGAAGCGCTGTTCCAACGCAAACGTTTGCCCTGAGTGCACCGACGCCAACCATTGCGTGCGTACGCGCTCGACATCGTCCGGATGCAACAGTTTCAGCCAACCCCAGCCGAGCAGATCGGTGAGAGATCGGCCAGAGTACCGCTGCCATTGCTGATTCAAATAGTCGGCACCTCCCTCATGATCGCATGTCCACACCAGCAACGGTAACGATTCCGCGATCGTTTGCCAGCGTTGTTCACTCTCTTTCAGTGCCTCTTGCGCGCGGCTGCGCTCAATCCCCAGTACAACAGTGTCGGCCACGGCAGCAAGTTTTTCAACTGTCACTTGTGTCAGCGGCTGGCGCGTACGCACTGCGATCACGCCGACGACCTTCTCTTTAGTTATTAACGGATACCCGGTAAAAAAGAGTGACGTTTGAGAGCCCTCTTTCTCGGCATCCGGCTCCGCCGGCGAATCGATTTCTAGAGGCCCGACATAGGGGCGGCGTTCCTGAGCAATGCGACCGATTCTGAACTGCCCTAGGGGAACGTGGCTATATGGACCGTCCAGCCGGGTCCGTTGCCCTGCGCTGGCCTGGAGTTCCAGGATGTTGGTCGCAGGATTCAACGTCCAAATCCGCACCGACGTCGCATTCGCAAGGTGGTGGATTACAGCCTCGGCACAGTGTCGTAGCATGTCCGGTACAGGACCATCCTGCACCAGCGCATTGCTCACCGCCGCGCTCATCGCAGCCAACCGGCTCCGTTCCTCTAACGCACGCTGGGTTCGCTTATGCGTTAAGGCGTGGAAAATCGAGCGTTCCAAGAGGTCAGTATTGAGCTGGGCTTTGGGCAGATAATCGGTCGCGCCGGCTTCCATCGCCTGGGCATCAATGATGTAGTTTCCGACTCCGGTGAGCAAAATAATCGGGGCGAGACACCCGTGCGACACCAAAGTGCGAATAAGGTCGACTCCACTATCGGCACCTAGGCGATAGTCCACCAAGATGACGTCATACTCATGAGCCTCAACTGCTTGCAACGCACTTGCGCTGGTTCGCATCCACTCCAACGTGAACTTTGCCGCCCGACTCTCATCAAGCCATTCACGAACCAGCAGTGCATCGTCTTCGTCATCCTCGACGAGCAGAACACGGAGTCGTTCTTCACTCATGCACCAGCTCACTTTCGCAATAATGTGGCGGGCAAATCAACAATCTCAAACCAATACTTCCCTAAGGTTGTCACCACCTCAACGAGCCCAGTCAACGTGACTGGCTTGGTAATAAACGAGTTGACACCCAGATCATATGAGCGGAGGATATCTTGTTCTGCCTTTGAGGTGGTGAGGACCACCACAGGAATCTTGCGTAGCTCCGGATCCTCCTTGATCTCCCGCAACGCCGTGCGTCCGTCTTTACGCGGCATGTTGAGATCAAGCAGGATCAGGCCAGGCACCGGTGAGGTCTGGGGGTCGCTGTAGGCACCACGACGGTGCAGATAATCCATTAACTGTTCACCATCCTCGACAAAGCGGAGGTCGTTAACCAACCGGCTCTCCTCAAACGCATCTTTGACCATCATGCGGTCTTCTTCATCGTCCTCAGCTATCAGTATGGTAATCGAGCATCCTCGTGCCTTCACTACGCAGCCTCCTTTTTCTGCTGTACAGGAAAGGTCAGAACAAAGCGTGCCCCCTGCGCGGGCACACTATGGGCGGTAATGCTGCCGCCATGACGTTCAACAATACGTTTGCAGATGGCTAAACCCATTCCCGTCCCTTCGTACTCCCCACGCGCAAAAAGTCGCTGAAACGGTTGAAAAATCTGTTCCGTATATTTTTCGTCGAACCCGATACCATTGTCACGTACTGTGATTTGACACAGTTGAGGTTGCGCTTCTCCAGTGTTGCGGTTGTTGTCGTTACGGTTCACAAGCTCAGCGGACACCGTGACCAGCGGCGCAACCCCCTCTCGGTGAAACTTTAAGGCATTGCTGATAAGATTTTGCAAGACCTGGCCGAGTTGTACGGCGTCACCATCAATGGTGGGAAGGGAATCAATCTGAACGTGGCCATTGACCCGTTGAATACTGATTTCCATGTCCGAGACGATGGTGTGGGCCACCTCCGACAGATCCACAGGTGCGAAGGGACGCGATTGGGTCGTGACCCGCGAGAAGGTCAAGAGGTCATCAATCAGCGCTTGCATGCGGGCGGCAGCTGACTGCATGCGCTCGAGATAATCGCGTCCTTGGTCGTTTAAGTCTGGTCCACATTTCACTTTGAGCCGATCACCAAACGCGAGGATCTTGCGCAACGGCTCTTGCAAATCGTGCGAGGCCACATGGGCGAAGTGTTCCAATTCGCTGTTCGACCGCGCCAGTTCACGTACGTAATGCGCCAGTGACTCTTGCGCTTGGACACGGGCCAGGTTTTCGCGTTGCAATTCTACGTTCGCCTCGGCTAACTCTGCCGTCCGCTCCTCTACTTGTTTATCCAGATTCGCGTTCAGCGTCCGCAATTCCGCTTCGGTTCCGCGCCGCTTCCATAACTGCCAGCTAATCACGAGACCAGCACCAGGAATGAGAAACAACGAAAAACCGGCACCGTAGATGAGACTTGCGCGCGTTTCCTGCATACTGGCGTTCACGGCCTGCGACTCGTGCGCTAAGGCTGTCCGCTCAGTATCTATCGTGGTCCTGATCAGAACACGAAGACGATCCATAATCCCTTTACCACGACCCGACCGCACGACAGGGACGGCCGCGGCTAACCCCTGCCGCTGTCGTAGCGTTATCGTCTCTTGTAATTGGGTCAGCTTTTGCTCAGTCAAGGCTTTCAATGTAGCGAGATGCTCTTGCCCAAGCGCCCGGCTCTTGGTACCCAGAATCTCCAGATCTCGTAGCGTCGTGTGGATCATGGCTACCGCTTCGATGTAGGGCTCCAGATACGCGTGCTCCCCCGTCAGTAAGTACCCACGTTGCCCCGTTTCCGCATCCTTGAGCTGCGAGAAGAGCTGTTCCAGTAAATACACGATACTCTCACTACCGTTTTCGTGCTCGATACTGGTCTGTACGTTAGCGATGCTTCGCGCGGCCACAGAACTCAACGCGAGCTGCATGACCAGGGCTATGGTAAACACCCCGGTAATCACCGCCGCCAGGCTATCAGCGATCAATACTCCCTTATTCCTGCGCCACACCACTGCCCATAAGCCAAGACCGAAGACTGTGAACCCCACGGCAGTATGGAAAGCCATGTTGCTGACGCTACCTAAGACCTGTGGGCCCATCATTCCCCCCACATACAAAATGCACGTTACCACCCCCCAAGTCGTAACCACGATGCTCACCAGCTCCAGTAAAATGGTTGTTTGGGAAAAGAAGCGCCGACTACCAAACGAAGGGCGAGAAGACGCCTGCGTCGAATGACGGGAAAGGAAAGCCAAAGATTGAGGTTCCGTCAGCAACAAGGCAACCCCACTTATCACGAAGCACAGCGCAGTTGTTGGAGCCATGCGTCCCGGATAAGGGCTCATCTGAGTGGTATCAACCTGCAGGAACTGATCGCTCCCTACCCCAATATCCAGGAGGTACTGACTGAGCGCGGCGATCCCAAGTATCAGTATCACCGTGGCCACAAGGATGCTTACGGGCCATGACCGGTATGCCACCCCCAGCATCCCGAGACCCAGGAGACTAAACCCGACAGCGGTATTGTAGTACATCGGCGCCGACGTCGGCATGAGCTGTATGAGCATCGGGCTGTGGACATGCCACCCCGCGATGACGACCAGTCCGAGGGCAAGACAGAAACCACCGCTCCCTACTATGATTGGTTCTGGCTGTGACGAATCTTTATAGTCTGACAACACGTAGGCTCCAATACTACAACGGTTCGCACCATCCACGTTGAGCATCTGTTTCATCGCGGCGTGCGAAGCGGCTGAGAACTAGGACCATAGGATAAAAGGGGGAGGGAGGAAATAGTGGAGGCACTGCCTCTCCGTAGAGGTAGTTTTCTCTTGGATGCAGAAAAATCACGAGTAGCCTCACCGGAGAAGGCCACAAATTCGGTTGTTATCCCACCAGAAGCCGGTACAGCCCTTGGGCCAGCACGGACTCGCCGTAGCACGCTATGCGAAATCGCACTCCTGGTTATGCATCGAAGCCTATTCGCTTCCACTGCCTGCATTCCACATACTGTTGCGCAAAATCCAGGCCACCTTGCGAAACATAATATGTTTTCCTCCCAGGAAAGCGACAGGCGAGACAGTAGCGTCGCTCACAATCGATGATCGCGCGCTACGCCACGAAGATCTGTCCTTGCAGTGGGACAGGATAAAACAAAATGGCCCGCTTCTGGGACGATGCACGGATAAGAACTCACATCCAAGCAGAGCCCGCTTTCCTTCAGCAAGTCAGGACAGGTGGGCCGTATCTCACTCGGTGAGAGGAATTATCGTCTCCACGGACCCTGAACAGGCACACAAATTGCGGTGACGAGTGGCGTATGAATCATGTGGACTGTGTACTGAAAGGCGCGACCTTTCTCTTCAACAACAGGGACAAAGGAAAACCATACACCAGAGACTTCCTGCCGCGGGAAACAGTCCGGCCCATAGCCAAGCACCAATCACATCTTCCTTCACGCGCCCGGGTCTTGGCTCTCCCAAATCAGAAGATCAGCGATTGTCAGTAGCGAGAGCCATTATGATGGCGGTTCTCGCTTTTGCTTTCACTCTTCTGCTGGCGGTGCTTATCTCCGATCTCTCTCAGCGGAGTGTGTTGTCGACGGCTGTCCTGTTTTTGCTGGCTGGTTTTCTCGCGGGCGACGGCATGTTGGGAATCATGCCTTTACAGGCCGACAACCCGGTCATTAGTATTTTTGCCGAATTAGCTTTGTTTAGCGTGCTATTCACAGATGGCATGCGTCTTGGTTTTCGGGATTTGACCTCCGCCTGGCAACTCCCGGGTCGGGCTCTGTTCCTAGGGCTTCCCTTAACACTCCTGCTTACCGCAGTGCTCGCATATAGCGTAGCGTCTCTCTCGTGGGCAGAGGCCTTGTTGTTTGGGGCTATCTTGAGCCCGACTGATCCGGTTTTTGCCGCAGCCATCGTTGGCCGAGAGGAAGTCCCCACTCGCCTTCGGCAATTGCTGAATGTCGAGAGCGGACTCAATGATGGTTTGGCCCTTCCCATCATCCTGATCATGCTTGCGACACTGGGTGGGGCCGATGTAGGTGTCCATACACTGCTTGAACTTGTCGTTGGCATTGGCATAGGCGTTGTGGTGCCGTGGATGGCTATTCGTTTGGAAGCCACACGATTTTTCGCGACAACGTCAGAGTACGAGCCGCTCCACGCCTTCGCTATTGGACTCCTCGTGTTCGCTCTCACGGTTCTTACGCATGCCAACGAGTTTCTTGCTGCGTTTGCCGCTGGTATTACGATTGCAACTATGAGTCAGCAACTCAGAGAGGAATTCCATAAATTTGGCGAGCTGGTGACGGAACTGCTCAAACTCGCGGGCTTACTCGTATTCGGAGCCTTAATATCCCCGCAGTTTCTCAGTGACGTTTCATGGAGCGGATACGTCCTCATGGTACTCGTTCTTTTCCTTGCTCGCCCCCTTGCGCTCAGTCTCGCCCTCCTGGGTAGTCCTCTCACGTTCAAGGAACGAGTCACCGTCGCGTGGTTTGGTCCGAAGGGTTTTGCCTCAGTATTTTTTGGCCTCTTGATCCTCGACGCAGGAGTCGAAGGCGGTGACCACTTGTTCCATTTGGTCGCGATCGTCATCGCGGGTTCAATCCTTGCCCATTCGTCTACAGACGTTCTTGTCGCTCGGTGGTTTCATCACGACGACTCGGGCCGCTCAGACACAAATGTAAACTGATGGCTATCCCGTCTTCCGTCCTTATGCTGTGACATGCCAACCGTTTCGTGCCGCCTGTGCGACAGTTCGAGACTCGACCGCAAAGCAAAGGATTGCAGCCTATTGGTGTTCCGTGAACGCAACGCTGTTTAGGACACAGCGTGTGAAAGCTGGCCTCTGCGTCGCTATAGCGCACCCGGGGCTCATCTTCACAGGGTGCATACGCTGTGTGGCACAGGCTTTGCTCTATTTGCCTTGTGTGACCACAGGTTACAGAACAAGTGCAGGAAGAGAAAGGACATAGACGTGGCTAGCATTTCGACAAACCGGAAAATTTCACGAAGGACCGATAAGAGCAAACTGCATCGCTTCGACCCCTTCCAGTCAGCCCCTCTACCAGAAGATGGCTTTGGCCAGAACCTCTTGCCCGAACAGTTCTTTGAGTCAGCGATGAGCGCGCGGGCTGAAGGACCAGAACTGTCACTGGCACGGGCAGTCTTGGAAGACGCGATCTACTGTTACCAACGACAGTTTGTCTCTTCTAGTCGTCCAGCCCAACGACTGGGGCGTGAGGCGGAGCTATGGATCTTTAGCGACGACACCTCCTGGGCGTTTTCTTTTGTCAATCTGTGTGACGCCCTAGCAATCAATCCGCACTCTATCCGTAGAGCTTTGCGTCGCGCTCTACCGCAGCACCCCGCATCGTGGGTGCAGAGGAAGAAGCATGTTGGAGCCCCGAGACGAACGTTAAAGATTGCGGCGTAGCGATACCCACTCTCTCCATCTACAGCCCGGATTCTCCGGGCCTTGCACCCCTCCCCGATTGTAAGATAGCAAGCCGGGTTGATCGCGGATGGCAAGCGTTCGTTTCTCCGTTTCGACCTGAGGTTCTCTACTGGTCCTTCTTCGAGGCTTCTGCGTCCTTCTGTTTGTCGGCGTCAGGTACCTTTGCTTGGATCTTCACTGGCGCAGCGCCGTCCTTGGTCATGCCGATTTCTTTGGCCGCTTGTTTTGACAGATCGATGTCACGTCCTTTCGCATACGGCCCACGGTCGTTGATTTCTACGTCTACCGATTTCCCGGTTTCGAGATTTGTCACCGTCGCTTGAGTCCCCAGCGGCAGCGTGGGATGGGCAGCGGTAAGATCATTCTGGTTAAACGTCTCGCCGCTCGCAGTCTCTTTTCCGTGAAATCCTTTGCCATAGTACGACGCTTCTCCAACCTGCTCGACAACGGCGTCGCCGTTGCCGTCAGTCTTGACCTTGACGGAATCCTCGACGAGGTCATTGCGTCCTTCAACCTTCTCCAACCTTTCCACTTTCTTCTCTACCTTGTCGGCGATTGCCTCGGCCTTCTGTTGAGTCTCATCGGCTATACACCCTAGGGCGTGGCTCAACAAAACGGCGACCGCCAGCCCTCTGGCACGCGTCGTATAACGACAGGTCGCTTTCATCACACTTTTCCTTCCATAAAAAATAGCCAACATTATGCTTCGGGTACGTATGTATGGACTTCTAGTAAACACGACGACTACAGCGGAGGGCTGGAGGTCTGTTGACTCGAAGGCGTTGACTGCTCAGCCCCGAATGGCGACTCGACGGCTCGTCCAGTCATCTCTTCCGCGTTGTCGATCGTATCATCTGCCTCAACGTGATCTTCTATGGTTGCAACAGGCTTCGATTGTGCCGCATGGTTTTCGGGCTCATAGCTAAGCTTGATATATACAGGAAAATGATCGGAACCGAACGCTGCACAGCGTTTGAGATCCACGAGCCGAAAATGTCGGGAATGAAAGACGTGATCCAGAGGCCAACGCAACCACGGATACGAGGCGTGAAACGTATTGTACATCCCCCGCCCAATGCGGGGATCGAGAAGTCCACTCAAGCGTTGGAAAAGACGCGTCGTGTGCGACCATGCAACATCGTTGAGGTCCCCAGCGACGACCGCTGGTCGCATATGCGCTTTGACTGCGCGCCCCACAACGACGAGTTCAGCATCACGGCCTGTGGAGTCAATCTGTGGATATGGCAGTGGGGGCTGCGGGTGGAGCCCATGGAGACAAATGAGGTCTCCGCCCGCGAGCTGTACCTGGGCATGAATAGAAGGAATATCATCCTCCACCAAGAACCGTACCTCGGAGTCAAGCAGACGGAGTCGAGAGAATAACGCCATACCGTAATGATTGTCTTGTGGGTGTAACACGCGATGTGGGTAATCACGCATGCGAGCGCTGAGTTGCTCTATCCACCAGTGGTCCGTCTCTACCGTAAGAACAAGATCCGGACGGTGTCGCTCGACGATACTCATAAACGGCTCAATATTGCGATTCTCCATCAACACATTCGCCATTAACAAGCTGACACAGCATGTTGGTGCAGGAGCGGCACTTTGCTGGACTTCCAACGTATGAAGCCGCGTGTACGGCCAGATGCGATACATCTGATACAGGAGACACACGCCTAAGCTGCCGATAGCCAACCTGACGACGACGTTACCATCGTCTATGGCCAACCATGCCCCACCGACGACGACGCCTAAAGCGACGATCTGCGAACGTGGGAAATCGAAAGCTCGGACCCAGACGCTGTCCACACGAATAAGGGGGATAATGGTCCCCGCCAAAAGTGCCGCCGTTGCAAGACTCAATATAATCTGGATCATGCGCTCCCTTTCTCGAGCATGAGTCTCTAGTATAGCTGTGAGAGTGAGATCATGATGCTCCGAGGTCTCGTCGACGCTGAGTTGATTTCGGAGTCAGTGGGTTTCCCGCTGAGAAGACGCTGATGAGGGCGTCTGTCTCGCTCACTGCCTTCTGGTCTTATTATTCGGCTGTCTCCACTTCTTTGGTAACGGTCGAGCGATGGGTCTCAGAACTTTTCATCTCCAATGCGCTCTCGTTCTTTCCTTCTAACGATGTCGGCAACGAGTCGGTGTGCGAATCCACTGTAGAGGTTGTGGTTTTTTCTTCTTTCACTACACGTGCCTTCTCTTCTTCATTCGGAGACGCATCTTGCTTGTTGGCCTCGTCTACCACGGTGGTCGACGTACTGCTCTTCTTCTCGACTTCCACCTTACTCTTGACAGTAGACTCTTCGGCGCCCGCGACGCCCGCAAGACACAAACTGAGCGTTACAACGATAACGGTCTTCCTCATAACTGGTCTCCTTTCTCCTTGTTCGTCAAAAGTGCATTCTAGAAACGACAGTGCAATGCCAGGCCTACGTAGTTAACTTGATGTTTGTAAAACTGTCCCTGAGCTTGGTGCCCACTGAAGTATTCGGCCATCAACGACCAATTGACGGTACTCGTGTGCGAGGACTTGAAGCGAACGCCAGCGCGGAGGGAGAAGTCCGAACTCCATTGATACTCTTGGTGCATTTTTACTTCAGAAGAAACAAGCGGCAACACGGTTTCATTATCGAATAGCCACGGACTAGCAAAGTCGACACCAAAGCGGGCTGTTCCTGGGGCGAACTGCGCAGGCTGC
>JBFWXH010000113.1:0-24320 GCA_050187625.1 Binatia bacterium | reverse complement strand
GCACTCGAACGCATGGGGGCGCGGTTGTCCAAAACGTATCGGATCTATGAGAAAGATCAGGAGACGTGAGGTAGCCGGATGAGTCGAACCCCATTATTTTCCTACCTCCAGCGTACTCTGAAGCTGACCCTGTTCTGCGAAGAGCACCAGGTCTCGACGACAGAAGGGAATGAACGAATCGCTGCCGGGCAATGGACACGGCGGCAATTTCTCCGAACAACAGCGGGTGTAATTGCTGGGACGATGGTGGGAAGTTCCGTGCCAGAGCGTCTGGCCTGGGGACGTACAGCACCACGGATAGTGATCGTTGGCGCGGGTGGTGCAGGCCTCACGTGTGCCTATCGCTTACAGCAAAAGGGGATTGCTGCACAAGTCATTGAGGCCGGGAGTCGGGTAGGGGGGCGTATGTTCTCCTTACGTGGCGCCTTTCCTGATCGACAACTTGTTGAGCTTGGCGGCGAACTCATTGATACTGGCCACACGGCGTTGCGCCGATTGGTGCAAGAGTTGGGATTGACGCTGGTTGACCTCCGTCGTGCTGATGGCGAAAAGACTCCGGTCTTCTTTTTTGACAATCGTCGGGTGCGACAAGAAGAAATGGTCGAGGCTTTTCGTCCGATTGCGAAACGTATACAGCAAGATCTGGCGCCGTTGCGAGGGCAGGGGGTTACCTATCGACATCCACGACTTGGGCAGGCTCTTGACCGTCTCAGTATCGCTGAGTGGCTAGAGACGCGAGAGGTCAGTGGTACCTTGCGCTCGCTGCTGGCAGCGGCATTCCTCGGTGAATTTGGGCTGGAAGTGGAAGAACAAAGCGCGCTGAATCTTTTACTGATGATTGGCACTGCACCGGGAACCCTGGAATTATTCGGTGACAGTGACGAGCGCTATCGCATTGCCGAAGGCAACGATAGTGTTCCAACGCGTTTAGCTGAACGGCTCACACAACCAGTCGAATTGGATACTCGCCTCGAGGCTGTACGCCGACGAAAGAACGGGACCTATGTTTTGACGGTCAACCAAGCTGGAACTGTGCGTGACCTTGAGGCGGATCGGATGGTGCTCACTTTACCGTTCTCAGTACTGCGCGAGGTGGACCTCTCGAAAGTTGATCTGCCACCAGTGAAACGGTTGGCGATCAACACTTTAGGGTACGGCACGCATACCAAGGTCATGACCGGATTTACCCGCCGGGTGTGGCACGAGACGGGTAGTAACGGCAGCTCGATAACCGATTTGCCGTGTCAAGGATCGTGGGATACGAGTCGCGGACAAGAGGGAACGCACGGTATTCTCACCAACTTCATTGGCGGCACGCGCGGCATAGCTGCAGGCGATGGAACGCCGGAAGAGCGGGCTGCTGAATTTGTCCAGCAGTCGGAACACGTGTTTCCAGGAGTCCAAGCCGCGCATACCAAACAAGCGGTGCGCTTTCATTGGCCGGGAGCCCGGCTCTTTCGTGGTAGTTATGCCTGTTACAAACCTGGACAGTATGCCACGATTGCCGGAGCGGAAGGAGAAGCGGTCGGCGGGCTGCATTTCGCCGGCGAGCATACCAGTCTCGCCTTTCAGGGCTTTATGAACGGCGCAGTAGAATCTGGTGAGCGTGTGGCGCAAGAGATTCTTGCCAGTGTGGGGGAGAAAAGGCGAGGATGGTGAGATATTGCGTCATCGGGCATTGCTCCTGAGTCGTCGGGAGATTGCGTGATTGAAGGCAGATCTTTGCATCTTTCTTATCCTTTATCCTTTTGCCCCTTTACCCATTTCGCCGTTTCCCCCATGTTTTCCAGCAGCGCCTTCGCCTCTTGTCAGTCCTTCGTGTGATTCCTCTGCCGAGGCTTGGCGTTGGCGTAAGCAGGCCCAGCTCATCGATGCGACGCTTCCAGGATAGTCACGCCGACCAAGTTCTTCCCGCGATAATCGAAAATAACCCCATTCTCTTCCATCTCACTGTGGGTTGAGTTCACCTCCTCGGTAAAATGAACGTAGAGCACATCAGCCTCTTCATCATAATCCAACCACATGCGATGCTGTGGTAGTTGTACGAGATGGGAAACCGCTTTCAGCAGATGTCCCAGACTTTTTTTTGCTAGCGCTTCTTTGGCCATACGACTGCTCTCTTGTTCACCTTACGGGCGATGAAGGCGGTGATAATGAATCCATCATCTCGACTCACTTCTCGATACACCACATGGAGATATTCTTGCCTGGCAAGCGTCAGGACCGCAACAGAGGCACCAGCGTATCCTTGCAAAATCCAAGTCGGACGTTCGACGGTATCAAGTACTCTTTCATAATAGGCTTCCATGTAGGGTTTGTTGCTAACGATGTGCTCCCATCTCTCTGGTGTGAGACGAATAGGTATGCCATTGACCGAGGATACAACATCCACACCTTAGCCCTCTGCGAGTTCCTCCAACAATGCCTTCGCCTCCCGCAAGTCTTTCGTATCGAACCCCTCCGTGAACCAGTTGTACACATCCGACAATAGTTTATAGGCTTCAGCTCTCTTGCCTTGGGATTGCCACAAACGGGCGAGACTGGTTGAGGCGCGCAGTTCCCAGGATTTGGCTTGCTGCTGACGGGCAATGTCTATGGCTTTGAGAAAACAGGCTTCGGCTTCACCTTGGGGATCAGGGTTCAGGGGGCGGGGATCGGTAACTTTAGACTTTAGACTTTGGACTTTGGACTGTTGTTGCAGCGTGAGTTCGCCTCGTAGCCGATATAATTCCACCTGAGAGAGACACTCTTCAGTTTTGTCAACTGCCGCCAGTGCCTCGGCTAACAGACTTAGCCCTTCTTCAACTTGTCCTACTTTCCCGCACGCTTCAGCCATAGCCCCAAGCCACGTTGGCCGGGACAGTTCTGCCCCTGTAGCTCGCAAGGCAGCCAGCCCCTGGCGCATTTGAGCAAGGCCCTCCTCTCCCTTTCCTTGCTCAGCCAGTGCCCATCCCCGAGTGATCGTAGCCCAAGCCAAAATCATCGAAAGCCCTGCATCAGATGCAAGAGCAATTGCCTGCTCTGACAGCTTTTGGGCTATCAGTCCGTCTCGGCGATAGAGATGAAAGATTGCCGTATGGAACAAAGCATAAGCTCGCTCAAACGGGCTCGGCAGTTCCCGAGCTAAGAGGAGCGCTTCGTTATTTCTCGTGAGAGCTTGATCTGCATAGCCTAAAGCCAATTGTGCCCAGGCTCCCAAATTTTGGCTATACACCTTGCGGAAGGTCAACAAAAAGTGGTGTTGAGGATTGTGGAGAGCGATTGCCCGGTCAAAATGTTCTAAAGCCGAGACAAATTCTCCGAGCATTAACAGACAACCGCCGAGTTCCTGGTGTGCCCGTAGGAGGGGACCCGGATCTTGCACACGTTGGGCGAGAGTGAGGCATTGTGATCGCAGTTTATAAGTCGTCTTGTACTCCGCCCGTGTCATGTAAAATAAAGATAGTCCCTCCAACACTAAGGCGAGCTGCGGAGTTTCTCCCAACTGCTGACACAGTTCTTGTGCCCGGGTATAAGTTTGCTCTACTTCGAGCGCACCAAAACCCTTTGTCGCTATCAACGGCTCACCGAGCGCGAGTTGCAACGTGAGATCTTGTTGAGCACGTTCAGGCGTGTTGGGTAGGGTTTTCAGTGCTTCCAGCCCCTTCGTGAGGTAATTAATTGCTTCCACATAGGCAGAGCGTTGCGTTGCTCTTTGCCCTGCCTGCTTCCAGTACGGAATGGCCTGTTCAATGAAATTCGCCTCGGTGTAGTGATGTGCAAGCAGTTCAGGTTGATTGGCCTTGATGTCGGAGAACCGATCCTCCAACACGTGAGCAATCTGCTGATGATACTGCTGGCGCGTACTCTTGAGCAGCGACTGATAGGCGGTGTCCTGAATCAGCGCATGCTTGAAGAAATAGCGTGCTTGTGCACCAATGCCGCGTTGATAGAGAATCTCGGCTTCGACCAGTTTGTTCAGGGCAGCTTCGAGATCTGTTTCGTTAATGGGCGCGACAGCATGGAGCAGTTCATACGAGAACTCTCTCCCCAATGTCGCCCCCAGCTGCGCGACTTGGCGTGCCTCGGAGAGACGATCGAGTCGCGCGAGCAGCGCTTCTTGCAGTGTCGCGGGAATGCCCACGCCTCCCATACTTTTTTCTTGCTGTTCCCCGTCCCCTGGACCCTGTCCCCTGGCTTCTATTATGCTTTTCGTCACCTCTTCCACAAACAACGGCACTCCATCCGTCTTGACCCGAATCTGCTCGATCACTTCAGGCGGTAAGGGAGTTCCTGTCGCTGCTTTTTCAATCATCGTTTCGACTTGCTTCTTACCCAAGCGATTGAGCACCAGTTGCGAGATATGCGAGCGAGGGTTCCACGGTGGACGAAATTCCGGACGGAAAGTCAGAACAAGCAAAAGTTTGGTCGTGGGAATCTGTTCGATGAGTAAGGTCAGAAACTCCAATGACGAGGGGTCGGCCCAGTGTAAATCTTCCCAGACGGAGACCGTTGCCTGCCGTTCAGCTTGCGCGGCCAGCAGTTGCACCAATGCCTGCAGTGTCCGTTCTTTCTGTTTCTGCGGCGTGAGGTTGAGCGGTGGATACTGCGATGGGGTCGGTAAGGAAAGTAGGGCGGTGAACAGCAGCAGACTCTCCTGCAGGTTGTATAACTCCAGCGCGCGTTCGAGCTTGGTAACTTTCTCGTCGTCGGTGTCCTGGCGGCTCAGGAGCGAAGTGCGCTGTAAGACGTCAATCAGTGGATAGAAGGCACTATTCTGATGATAGGGTGAACAGCGGGCTTCAAAGAGGAGCGAGCCTTCAGCAGTGATACGTTCGCGTAACGTGTAGGCCAACCGGGATTTGCCAATCCCTGGTTCGCCACTGAGTAAGACCACTTGCCCGCGTCCGTCTTTGGTCTGCTCCCAACGGTCAATCAGTAAGCCGACTTCCTGTTCGCGGCCCACCAGCGGTGTCAACGTAGTTTTTCCTGCCAAAGGGGAAATGTTCTGCCGTTCACTCTGCACGTGGTAGACGGCAATGGGGGTATCGATGCCTTTGACTAGATGCGAACCAAAGGGCTGACTCTCAAAGTAGCCTTCGATCAAGCGGTACGTGGCGGCACTGACAATGACGGTATTGGGGTCAGCCAGCCCTTGAATGCGCGCGGCGATATTGGGAGTTTCGCCTAGAGCTAACAGTTCGCGTTTCTCCGAACTGCCGATCTCTCCGATGACCACTAAGCCGGTGTGAATACCGATACGAACCGCTAATCCCCTCTCCCCTTGCGGGAGACCTGTCCTGAGCACCGTCGAAGGAGGGTTAGGGTGAGGGGTATTTTGTGATTGAGAGATGACACTACCCTCACCCGCACTCGCGCTGCTCGTGCTGCCCTCTTCCTGAAAGGGAGAGCGAGAAAAAGGGGGCACTCCCACGAGGGGAGAGGAGACCTGTTTTTGAAGATTCGCAATGATTTCCAATCCAGCGCGTACGGCCCGCTGGGCATCGTCTTCATGTGCGGTGGGATAGCCAAAATAGACCAACAACCCATCTCCCAAATACTGCGCCATGTAGCCGTCGTGGCGTTGAATCACAGCGGCACAGGTTTCCTGATACGCCTGTACGACTGCGCGATAGTCTTCGGGATCAAGTTGCGCAGAGAGGGCAGTCGAGCCCACCAAGTCACAGAACATGACGGTCAGTTGGCGCCGTTCGGCGGTACTCAGTTCGGAGTGTGGAGTTCGGGGGGCGAAGTCTCTTTCCTTTTCGCCTTTTCCCCTTTTCGCCGCTTTCCCTTCGCTTTCTCTGTTTATCCGTTTATCCTTTTCTCCATTTATCCCTTTCCCCACCCAGACGAGAACCTTCCCGTCCTCATCCGTCGCTAGTCGCTTGGCATCGATCAAGTCGGCTTTCAGATCTTCAATGTCCTCATCGTTCAGTTCGAAGCGTCGCTTGAGGATGCGATAAGCGACACGCCCTTCGCGTTCCAACAACTCTCGTACCTGCGCGAGAATTTCATCAAAGGTCACAAGCGTGCCCCTTCTCGGTGGGTTACCGAATCATTGAGGAAGACAATCTTTCTCTTCTTCAATGACTCGATCCCCCGATGACCCAATGCCTTACTCATTGCAACCCGTAATACCGCTTAGCGCCGCCAGCCAGAATGTTGGCCAGGGTGTGCTGCGGCATTCCCATTGCCTTGATCATTTGCGGAGCATTGGTGAAACCGTCGAGATGTGGATAATCGGTCGCCCACAGAATGTTGTCCGAACCAATGTAGTCAGCAAGCAGCGGGAGTGACTTCTCGACCGGCTCGAACGAAATGAAACACTGGCGGCGGAAGATCTCGCTGGGACGGGCAGATAGCCCGGTGTCGTTCATGCCGACGTCATCAAAGTGCCGATCCATACGATCTAACCAACCTGCCATCCAGCCACCACCGGATTCCAAAAAGGCAACCTTGAGGCGCGGAAAACGGTCGCAGATACCGCACATGATAAAACTGGTCGCCGCTGCCATCATCTCGAATGTGTGGGCGACACAGTGACGCACCGCACCGCCTCGTTTAAAGCGGTCCATCGCCAGGGTCGGCTGCCCACTTTCCGAGCCACCATGAATGCCGATCGAGAAATTCATATCCTGGGCCTCAGCCCACAGAGGATCGAAGGCCTTATCGTGTAATACCCGCCCGTTGTACGGGTTGGGGCGAATAAACCCGGCGCGGAAGCCTAGTTCTTTGGCGGCATAGCGCATTTCCTGGACTGCGCCGTCGATTGACTGCATCGGCAGCATGGCTGCGCCGAAGAGCCGTTCAGGGTAGGGCTTGCAGTAATCAGCTAACCAACGGTTATAGGCACGACAGGTCGCAGAAGCGAAGTCAGGATCTTGTACGGCACCGAGAAACAGTCCGAGGCTTGGGTACAACACGGCGGCGTCAATCCCTTCGGCTTCCATGTCGGGAATCCGGGCATGAGGGTCGAAGCCGCCTTTGCGTCCCTGGAGGTATGGAATTGATGGCGAAACTTTGCCTTCCCGTGAACCGATAGCGCCAACCCCACCAAAGCTGACGCGTTTTTTACCACCGCCAAGATCAATCGCGACATCACCCTCTATGCGCAGAATTTCCCGACCATCCTCAAGAGTGACGAGTTTCGGGCACCCTTCGCGATACTGCGGCTCGATGTATTGCTCCCACAGGTCAGGCGGTTCACAGATATGACCGTCAGAATCAATTACTTGATAATTCATAATATTTCCCTCCTTAAATTTCATCAGGAACGTACGCGGCACTACGGAGAACCGCCCCAGGGCGTGCACCGGTACAGGTTTGTCCCTCGAATGTGACCTGGCCATTGACGATCGTATAATCGATTCCCACGGCACGTTGTACCAAACGACCTTCGCCTCCAGGCAGATCATGCACCATCTCGGGTTCGCTGGGGTTGACCCGCAGGTGGTCAAGATCATAGACGATCACGTCGGCAGCCATGCCTTCACGTAACACACCACGATCATGCAAGCCGATGATCCAGGCAGGGACAAACGACAAGCGCCAGTGTGCTTCTTCTAAGGACATCAGTTCGCGATCCCGAACCCAGTTCGCCAAAAACTCGACTGGATACTTGCCCAGCGAGAATAACTTGGTGTGCGCTCCACCATCGGAAAGACCGATGACGGCATTAGGATGTTTCAACATCGTTGCCAGCGCGTCTTGGTCGCGGTTGGCAAAATCATGAATCTTAAAGCCGGTTCGCAAGTTCTCCGCAAGTGAGAGGTCCAAGAACACGTCGATGGGCTCACGGCCCGCAGCCTGGGCAAGCTCGGCAATGGTTTTGCCAATAGCTGTGCGATTCTCGGGTTGGGTGTGAGTGACGCTAATGTCGCGCCAGTCACCACCGAAGACTCTGGTGCGAACTGAACGAAAATCTTCATTGAGGGCGATACGAACCGCTGGATTGCGCAGGAGTGGGATACGCTCGGAAATAGGTTTCGCGAGCACCTCGCGCCAGTTCGGCATATCGTCAAACTGGTTCATCTCTTCCAGTGTGAAGTACAGGTGGGTGGGAAAGCAGATCGTCATGCCATAGAGTTGGGCATCGCGATTGAGTGCTTCCATCCAGCCTAACACTTTGCGCCAGTGGTCTGGCTGTGTTTGGAACTGCGCAAGGGCGTTCCACACGATCGGTCGACCAGCCGCACGTGATAATGCCGCAGTGAACTCGAAATCTGGTCGGCGCTGTGCTTGCAAGGTGTACTCTATGGAGCCCATACCGAATTCGCGTAATACGCTACATAACGTGAGTAGTTCGTTGTCATCGGCTTGATGGCTCGGGAGCGGGCTGCCGTCATAGTCGGTGTCAGCAATGTTACGATCGGTCGAGAAGCCGAACCCCCCTGCACGCATACCGGTGCGTAAGACGTTCGCCATTGCTTTCAGTTCAGCCGCAGTCGCAGCGCGTTCTTTCGCGGCCTCTAACCCCATGACCCAAGTCCGTAGCGGTGAGTGTGGGATCAGGGAGCCGACGTTGATTCCCAGCCCCGCCCGTTCCAGACTGGTGAGGTATTCGCCAAAGCTGACCCAGTCCCAGCGCATCCCGAGCTGCATGGACGTCAAGGGAATTGCTTCGACGCGGGACATTAACAGCATAGCGCGTTCCCGATCCTCCGGACGGTACGGTGCAAAGCCGAAGCCGCACATGCCGATCATCACCGTGGTGACCCCGTTCCATTGCGAGTTGGTTGCGTACGGGTCCCAGTTCAGCTGCGCGTCGTAATGCGTATGCAGATCGACAACACCTGGAGCGACGATCCGGTCCGTCGCGTCGATCACGCGCTGGGCTGTGCCTTCAACGTGTCCAAGTGCGGCAATGCGTCCATTGCGAATACCAACGTCGCCGCGATAGCGCGGCATACGGGTGCCGTCAACAATCGTTCCACCACGAATGACAAGATCAAACTCTGGCATGAGAAAACTCTCCTTTAATCCAAGGTAATAAACAACGACTTGCGCGGTTTGCCACCGACGGCCCGGCTGATGTGTCCCTGGCCGGTCGTATCTTCAGCAAGTAAAATGTCGCCGCTGCGTAGAATTCGTTTCGTCCCATCGCCGACCTCAATCTCGACTTCGCCTTCGAGATTGACCACATACTGGCGGCGTGGCGCGTTGTGGAAATCGTAATTGTACGAGCCATCGGTTTCGCGAAACACCACGCCTGTCGCTTTCATCAATTCCGACATAAACCCAGCTTTCCCTCCGTCTTTCAGCGGAATCTCGATGTCTTCAAAATGTGATTTATTGTCTGCTCCAGTGTAGACACGGACCACTTTCATTGTTCGCTCCCCTCCTGTCTCAGCTAAAGTCTGTTGTGGATGAAAAACATTATTATGCCATGCCGCTGTTACGGCGATAGCCACAGCCGCACCGGTTCCAAGTATTTTCTTGAGCGACATCAAGGTGCCTCCTCTGTCCCTGCTGGTCTCCTGCGTGTGTCTTTCTGTAGGTGGTCTGCTGACGATATACAACACCTGGGGGAATGGGGAAGGGGCGAAACGGGGAAATGAGGAAAAGGATAAAGGGATAAATGGGGAAGAAGGCTATAGGCTGTAGGCTGTGGAGGGAAAAGGAGAAAAGGATAAATGGCAACAGGAAGAGGGGGAAATAGAGCCCTGGTAAGGGCGACAACATAGAGCCCACAGCGTGAGCCATGGGGAAGCTAAGATAGCGGCACGAACGCGGTCGCACGCTTCCAACCCGGTGTCATCCAGCGCTGGCCGTTGGTGTCGAGTAACAGTCCTTCGACACCATCTATGCCCTGTAACAGAGCGACCCCTTGTTGTTCTCCAAGAATGAGCAAGGCCTTGCTCAGCGCCTCAGCTAGGGCAGCGGTGGGCGCAAGCACACACGCTTGCAGGTCTCGCTGTATAGGACGACCGTTGCGCGGGTCAACCACATGGCCATAGCGTTTTCCCTGAATAGCGAGCGGCTGGCTCATGCTCGCAGAAATAGAAAGAGCTTGATCACGCAGGGTGATCACACCCGCTGGCCGACCGTTCGGTTGTTGGATAAGTAACCGCCAGCCCGGAGCATCGGGAGGAGCGCCGACTGCCCAGATACTACTCTGGCCGAAATCGAGCAAGGCAGAACGAACGGCCTGCTGTTTTAACGTGAGGACCAGCTGATCAAGCGCATAGCCTTTACCGATACCGCCCAGGTCAACTCGCATCCCTGGACGGGGTAAAAACACTGCGCCGTCCGTCAGAAAGCGAATGCGTCCACTATCGACCAGACTGCGCGTTTTTTGGATGGCTGTGGCAAGGGGGGCCTCATCACGAGTCGCAGCCTGTCGCCACAGCTGCATAAGCGGACCGACTGTCACATCAAACGTTCCGTTCGTGAGCCGCCAATAGCGCTGGGAGAGCTGGAGTACATCAGTAACGGAGAGGGGAACTGGCATTGGATTGTGACCGGCTTGAGCATTGAGGCGACTGACGGGACTCTCAGCAGAATAGGTCGTAAGCTGTGCGTCTAACTCGTTGACAGCGGTAAACAGTTTGTCAGACAGTGCGGAAGAATTCTCTGAGCCACAGAGTGTGATTTCCAGGACTGTGCCCATCGTGTAGCGACCGTCGCTGAGGCAGGTATCGGCTGCCGCGGGGGGAAGAAGAAAGGTAAAAGGTAAAAGGCAAAGGGCAAAAGGCAAAAGGCGAAAATAAGACAGAGAACGTGGGTGCCACGGCTGGACACGCCAGCCGTGAGGGTTGTGTTCTTTGTTACGCCAACGGTTCATCGGCATTCACGATGGGCGTACGAGTTGAAGCTTGCGCACGATAGTGCTGTTGCGATCCCATAAAGATCGCCCAGAGACTGCACGCCATCAAGGCTGCGAGACTGATTTCTAATGACAAAAATCCCAAGATTTTCAGATAGGCAAACCCGGGATGAACGAAGCGGACGAGCCAGCCGCTGCCTTCGTCCAGCAGGGCAGAAACGAAGGGAACAATAATGAACCACGGTTTACGATCGGAGGGCAGCGGCACAAAGAGCATCAAGTGCGTCAGCGTCAGCAAGAGCATGCCCATAGCGAAAAAATGAAAATGCGAAACCTCGAGCATGCCTTGGTAGGTGCGTGGCTGGAGAAACTTTTCCTCTGAGCCAAGGTAGTATTCCGTGATCGAGCTATAGGTAAGGCTCATCTTGTTGAAAAAGAGCAGAGCATTAGTTAGCCACAACACCCCCACATACACCACAAAGCAGACGATAATCAGCTGTAAGAGCCCGTTTTTTGACCATTCTCCGGTCACAACGAAACGCATAGTGGGTTATTGACCTTCCTGGAGGAGAACCTGGAATAGGGCTAAGGCTTTACGAATGCCGTTAGTAACGGCACGCGAAGTCAGCGTGGCTCCAACAATGCCGTGTATATCACGGCGTAATTGCAAGTCTGGGTGCAGAGATTTCTGGTCAAACTGCTTCAGCCAGCGCTCCGAGGGCATATATTCTTCCGGTTCATAGAAGGCCAGTATGAAGAGCTTGGCTATGGTGCCGTTAGGGGCAACAACCACGAGAAACGTCTCGGGTAAGGTCCGTACGATATTGGTCTCAATAAAAGCGTAACCGAGGACTTGATCGGCTTTGTGCCCGATGTACACAGTGGCGAGCTTTGATTCGAGTGGTGCTGTCGCTAAGGTTGAGATCTGTTGTACTTGCTTGTCCGTAAGAAAGAACGTTTTGGTTTCTACCTTCTCTGCGTCGGGAAAGGCCAAGGCCAAGGCTTCTTGTTTGGAATAGAAGGCCTTGGCCGTTGCTTCCCGAGCGAGTGCTCCGATGGCAACTATGGTCAGTCCAAGCAGGAGAAGATTAAAACGCCAAGCCAATACCAAAATTCACCTCGTGTGGACGCCGGCCCCGGACGGCCGAGAAGCGCCGGTAATCGACTTTCAGCACAACGTTAGGATGGGGTTTGTAAGACAAGCCGGTCGTCCATAGCCGCTGTTCGGCATTACCGTTGCGGCTCAGTCCGGCTGGGACATTGTCTTGCGTGTTGTAGTACTCAAAGCGGACAAACGGTGCGAGAGACTGATCGGGGTCAGGATATACATGCGGCAGAATGTCGTAGGCCGCTTCGGCGTAGGTCCCCAGCATTGTGTTAGCAATAGTATCATTAGCACCAATATCTTTAGTCGTGCGTAGCGCTTGCGTTAATGCCCGCGCATCACCGAGGTGCGCCATAGTAAACAACGAACGAAATTCAAAGCCGTAGGCGCGGTACTGGGCGTGGAGTTCCCATAAAGTGAGATGGGTGTCAGGAATTTCTGTCCCGCTCACGTCCTGGTTGTTTCCTTGGTCGCCGAAGTACAATGAGCCTCCCAGTAGCACACTGGGAGTTGGGCTGTAGTCGAGTCTTCCAACGACAGAGATGTCTTCGGCAATTGTTCGGTTTGCCTTCTGCCGTCCGCCGCGCAAGCCGTTGACTGAAAAGCCGCGTGCGTTCAGGCCGTTCACTGCATAGAGGCGGTATTGTAGCGTCTCGCCTAATTTTCCGAAGAGGCCAATACCGTTCTCGCGCCATGTCGAGGGGATAATGCGGGTTTCCACCTCGGGTCGGAAGACACCCTGAAAAGTGTTCGGTTCGTGCATTTCGTTGACAAAACCCATCGGCATGAGCAGGACACCTGCCCGTACGTTGGCATATTCTGAAAGGAGGAAATCGAGATAGGCGAACTCCACCGATACTTCTCCGCTACTGCTCGATTTTGTCGAAGAGGTGGAAGCATGCTCGAATTCGATTTCAGAATTGAAAATGATCCAATCGTTAAACTTATAACCAATATACGTTACCAAGCGGAGGAAATCGGCGGTGTCACGATTGTTGTTCGTTTTATCGGAGACAAACTTGCTATAGTACCCCTCGGCATAACCACCAATTGAAAGGCCACGTCGTACCCCATAGATCTTCGAGGCTGCAGGTCCCAGCCCATATAAGCTCTTGTATTGGGTGTCTTCTGGGACGGTGAGGTTCGTCTTGAGTTTTTCAAACTCTTCGGCCAGAATACTGCTACGGCGTTCATTTTCTTCCTGTTTTGCTCTTGTTGCTTCTTGTTCTCGTTGACGCTCCGCCTGGAGAGTTTGCAGCTCCTTTTGCATTTCCAGCATCTGCTGTTGCAGTCGTTCGATTTTATTTTCGAGCGCGGATTCTTGGCTTTGTGCCAATACTGGAGTTACTCCGAAACTCGATAAAATAATTGCCCATATCACCCTGCGCGCCATACTTGCTCCCTTCTTACGAACGTTGGTGCGTTGGGCGCTGGGCGTTATACCGCTGGCCTCTCGTGGATTTCGCTAGGTTGACTGTCGCCGTTTCCCCTTCCAACTCTGAGTCTTGCCACTGCAGAGAAACCTTATGCCAGGTTGCAGGTTGGCCCCAAGGGATGACAACCACTCGCTTACAACGACGGCATTTGAGTTCGACGCCCTCTTGGCGAAGGCGCGCAAGTAAGCTGCCACACTGGCAGCGGCTTTCGTGCGCCTGGGGGCGAGCTAGGTCAGAGAGTGGGGACTGCATACGGATGAAATTGAAAATCATTTTCAATTAGAATTGTCAAGGGCGAGAGTTTAATAAATGGCTTCAGTAGCAATAAGTTCTTGGATCTGTTCATCATTTTATTGTTAAATAGCGTGTTCAGGTGCTGTAGCTCGGAAGTTTTTTTCCTCTGTGGTTGCACTCTTGCTTACTTGACAGGTAGAACATGACGTTGGGGGAAAATGTTAGGTTTTCTCGACTTCTTGCCGATACCGATGACACTCCTACAGCCAAAACGAGGGGGGAGAAAATGGTGAATTTGAGAAATATTGGGAACCTTATCGTCGCCGTTGCCTGTGTTCTGACTTGGGGAAGCAATGCTGGCGCAGTGATTGGCATTCCTGACGATGTTCCAGCCGCGACGCTGTTGTTTCCGTTCTTTAAAGTCGACCCGACGCCGTCAGCGACGACACGCCAAGACACGATTCTGGTGGTGACGAATACCGCGAATCCGGTAGCAACCCAGCCCGTGAATGGAAGCGTGAATGCCAACTCTAACACATGGGTCCATTTCACGGTGTGGAGTACACGCTCGCAACATGTGTTCGACTTCAGCGTTTCGTTGACTCCGCACGACGTCTATTCGTGCAGTCTGTTGGATGTGTTGGTGAACCCGAACAATCTGGAGAAACCGTGTGGCATTTTTCCTGCACCCAGCGGTGTCATCAGCCAATTACGTATGGGAGAAATCTTGGCTGGGTATGTCACTGCCGACGTGGTAGTGGTGCCGACCGGCGCTTTCCCAGGGCAGCTTGGCTATCCGTTTGCGGATTGGAATGTGTTGATTGGCCACATGTATCTGGTCGATTTACCGCAAGGATCCGCCACGGGATTCAATGCTGTCAGTATCGAAAGTCTGTCCGATCTTTCCGCCGACCCGCGTGGGCAACGAGCGAATAGTATTGATCGCAATCAAGCCGGATTCTATCTCAATCGATGTTTAGAGGAGAACGGTGGAGGTGAAGGGACGCCGTGTTTACCGGCAGGGAGCTATGGCAATCGCGAACGGATCGATGGTCCCAGCGGCCGTGAGGCACAGACTGGCGAAATTATCGGACGAGTTGGGTCCCATGATGCGTCGCTCGGGTTGATCCTGCGCTATTTCTCTGTGCCCGAGTTAGGCGGGCGATCAGAGCTGTGGCTGTGGAAAGACCGCAATCTGCCAGGAACCGGCGGCAGCGCCAACGTCGCAGCGTATGATGAAGATGAAAACGTTCATTCCATTACCCTGTCATTTGCTGATGAAGTAAACTTTTCTTCGGTCGACAGTATTATCACCCCAGGGGTGCCAGGTGGGTGGCTGCGCATCAAATTTACCTGCGGTGGATTTGGCTATTGTGGCTTTAATGCCAGTGATCCAGCGGGTCTCACGCTTCCGAATGCGTCGTGGGTGTCTGAATCGGGAGCATTACAAACGCCCATCCAGGCAGTAGCGTATGGGTTGCATTTTGCGAATAGCCAGGATGCCGCGTTACGCTGGGATGCCATTTTCCCCGCGCACCGCCAGTACGGGCACTTTATTGGTGGGACGATTGCGGAGTAGGTAGGGCTCACTCTGGCAGGCGATCAAGCATAGCGCGCTCGTCTACTGTCAGTTCATGCTTCAGCTCTGGCGTCGCTTCAATCAATCCTTGAACATCGGCCAGATCTTGCAGACGCTTGGAACGGCGACGCGCGGGGTCGGAAGCAGCCCGCAGCTTTTCATGCAACAGATCAACACGACTAATGATCCGCAGGCGGATATCGTCCAACATAATTTCCTCAGCGCGAGAGATCGCCTCAACAAGCGCTGCATCATCCGTGAACTGCACGGGGGTACCATCGGGTCCGATCCAGTTTTCCGAGTGACTAAAGCGTCCGGTGAGGACGAAGCCAGCTGCTTCAAGCTGCGTACGGGGAAGCTGGCCATAGGTAGCAACAGCGACATCAATATCAATGGTTGTTCGGGGCTCCTCTTGATGTACTTGAAGAGCGATGCCGCCGATTATGGCATAGGGGGTATCCGCCTCTGCGAGCACCCGAGCGAGCGCTAGTAAAGTCGGTCGCTTCGTCTGTTCCATCTTGCCTCGCAACCAAAACCATTGACGGTCGAGCAGAAATCCAGTCTCAAGCTTATCCTGTTGCATGGTGATCATCAAAATAGCATGCGTGCCCTGTGACAACCATCCTGTTTTTACGTCAGCTCCTCCAGCAGCGCCTTGGCCTCTTGCAAATCCTTCGTATCAAACCCTTCGGTGAACCAGTTGTAGACCTCGGATAGCATACGGTGCGCTTCGTCGAGCTTCGCGCGTGATGCGTGATGCGTCTTCCGAAACCTGTTGCTGTCGTAGTCGCACCAAGCTCATCACGGCGCGCAGTTCCAGCGACTTGGCTCGTTGCTTTTGTGCAATTTCAATGGCTTTGCGGAAATACGCCTCCGCCTCTTTGACCCCAGACTCTAGACTCTGGACACTAGACTGAAGTGTCAGTTTGCCTTTGAGGCGATACAGCTCACTTTCGAACCAACGTTCTTCAGTCCTGTTTACAACCTCCAACGCTTCGTCTAGCACACTCAAGCCTTCCTCTGCTCGCCCTATTTTCTGGTGTACCTCAGCTAACCACCCAAGATACAGTGGCCTGCCAATCTCTACTCCTAGCGCACGAAGTGTGGCCAGAGATTGATGTATCTGAACAGCCCCCTTCTCTCCCTCGCCTTGCATAGCCACTGCCCAGCCAGATGAAGGTATTCGATGGCTTTCTGAGTATTCCCACTGCGACTGTAATGATGCGCTAGGTTACTGTAATGGTCGTCGAGGCTGTCTTTATAGAGCACTGCTATTGCCTGGCCAGTCCGTTCATGCAGTGCCTTGCGTTGCTCTTGGAGCACCGTGCCATAGGCGACGTCCTGCGTCAGCGCATGCTTGAAGAGATATTCTGATTCAGGAAAGGCGGGTTGTTCGTAGAGAAATTCTTTCGCCTGAAGCGACGATAAGCCGCGATGCATGCAGGTCATCTTCAGTCTGAGAAACGACCTGCTTGACGAGGCTCACCGGAAACTGCCGACCGATAACAGCTAACTGCTGTAGCAGGGCTTTCTCGTCCGGGGCAAGGCGATCAATGCGGGCAGCCAAAACGCCCTGCACCGTGGGCGGAATATGGAGATCGTTAGGTAGGGGCACGGCGCGCCGTGCCCCTACGGTGTCACGCACGAGCACCCCTTGCTCCATTAACTCTTGCACGATCTCTTCCATGAAGAAGGGTGTCCCGTCGGTCTTCTCTAAGATCTGTTGCTTCAAGCTCTTGAGACTCGCGTCGTTGCCGGTCAGAAAGGTAAGCAACCCTTCGGCCTCGGCTTTCCCGAGCGGGGCAAGGCGCAGTTGCGTGTAGTACGTCTTTGTCCCTCAGCCGTGGCGATACTCGGGCCGGTAATTGACGAGTAGCAGGAGTTTGGTACTGGCCCACTCTTGCTGAGGACATCAAGAAACCCTTGCGTCTCGCCATCAATCCAGTGCAGGTCTTCAAAGATTAGCACCAACGGCTGGTTGAGACTCTCCCGTAAGAACAGCTTCTTGAGCGCTGCAAACGTCCGCTGTCGTCGAATCTGCGGGTCCATTTGCTGCAACGGTGAGGGCTGTTCCTCAATACCCAGTAACGCTAATAGATAGGGCAGCGTGTCTTCAAGACTACGATCGAGCATCAGGACTTTACCACCCACCTTTAATCACCGTACTGTCGGTCTTTAAAGAGTCAGAGATCATCTGCCTCGTGGACCAAGTGGAGCGCTTCCGTTTTCAATGCCGCACCAATGTAAAATTCGTTCGCTTCGAGTTCATTCAAGAGTGATTGGAGCGAAGGAATGATGCCGGAGCACTTTGCTCGCACCAGCACCCCCACGGTTCCGATGAGGGCAACCCCGAGCCGTTTGCCAACAGACCGAGCGCGGCGATCATCGAGAATAATCCGTAATCCTCGTTCGTGAGCCAGGGCAATTGCTTCTGCCTCACCATCATCTACCAACAGCTTCAGCGCGGCGACGAGCGCTTGGTCAGCCGGCGGTTCCACCGTCAGCCAGGGCAATGACATCCCAAACTCACGTTGGACCTCCGGTGGAATCAGGATTGGTTCAAAGAGAGCGGGAAGAATAGCCAATTGTCCTATTCGCTCTAAACCGATCAAACACGTGCTGTCGGTAATGACAGATTCCTTCACGCATCGACCTCTTGGCGCAGCTCCTCAGGGGCATAGTCAAAGAGCGGGACGTGATACCGCCCCAGTACGTCCATGAAGGCTCGTTTGGAAAAGCCTGCTAGCTTCGCTGCCTGTCCAAGTGAGACCTTGCCGACCTCATAGAGTTTGACAGCAAGGAGCAACTTCGCCTCATCCTCAGACAAGTTAAAGGGAAGGGTCACTCGTAATTCACCTGTAGCCATTGTGTTCTCCCGGTTGAATGGAGTTATTTGCCGCTTGTTTCTTTTTATCAAGTAGGAGACTTCATCAACGCTTTGGCCTCTTGCAGGTCCTTGGTCTCAAACCCTTCAGTGAACCAGTTATACGCCTCAGATAACATCTGATGAGCTTCGACGAGCCTCGCTCGTATTTCGTGTTGCATGGTACGTGATGCGTATTCCAAAGCTTGTTGTTCTCGTAGGCGAACCAAGCTCATCACCGCCCGCAGTTCGAGAGACTTCGCCTGCTGCTTTTGCGCGATGGCGATGGCTTTGCGGAAACACGCTTCGGCTTTGCCTCCGCTGTAGGGATCGGGGATCGGTAACTGTCTGCTGTTGCCCGTTCCCTATTTTGTTGCAAGATTAGCTCACCTTTCTGACTATTACTATTATTCCGTTTTCGACTCTAGACTCTAGACTCTGAACGGCTTCGACCGGTCCACACCAGCACCTTTCCAGCTTCGTCTACTGCTAGCCGTTGGGCATCGATAAGCTCGTCTTTGAGAGATCCTGTCGCCTCGTCATCTAACTTGAACTGGTATTTGAGGCCACAATAGGCAACCCGTCCACGTTGCTGCAATAGGACCACAATCTGATCGATGACCTCATACAAGTCCATCACGAGAGTGTCACTGCCGCCTGGCACGCGGTGGTGAAACCACAATCTGATCGATGACCTCATACAAGTCCATCACTGGACCCCTTCCCAATCCTGCTAACAATGCCCTGGCCGCTTGCAAGTCCTTGGAGTCAAACCTTTGGCCTCTGTTTTATCCTCTTGCCGCACCTTCCGTATCACAATTTTACCGAAAGGCTTGTGTTGTTTGTGGTTAACTCTTGTCTCACTTTGCGATGCCCGCTAAGGGGGAACAAATTTATACACTTTTTCGCAAAAGGAGGACCATCATGGCGGATGTTACCTTACTCGTGGCTTCGGCGGGTGATGCGCATGATATTACTGTGCTCAAGCAGACATCAGACGCCTTTGAGTTCAATGTGACTCGCAGTTGCTACGCCCAGTTCTACCAAGAACTCAATGAGCCCGAATTAGGATTTCTCTTGGTTTGCAGTGGAGATTATCCGCTGACGGAAGGACTGAGCCCTGATCTAAATCAAAACACAAAAGGTTCATACACTCTGTCACCTGTGGTGTCTTTCCTGCGCCCGACGATAAATCATCGGGCTCATGCTGCAAAGCCTGGTAAACCAGGCTCGCAGGGGACTTCAGTGTGAGCCCGGTGCTTGAGCACCGGGCAACACCTGTGCCAATGTTGTGAGCCCTGATCTAGATCTCACCCGTACGTAGACCATCATGTAGGGGGCTAGCCACCGTGATTTTCGTTGGCGAATGAAGGGGAAAGAAAAGACTAAATAAGGTGCTGGCTCGTATCGTATTTTATCAGTTCGTGAGCAGGTTGTAGAGCGTGCGAAGCGCGCCGATCCACTGGCGCATGGTACGCGCCCTACGAAGCTGAGACGAAAAAAAGGAGGCGACAATGGCAGATTGTGAAATCTTCTCGCTCGGCGATTTTACGCTCGAAAATGGTAGAGTCTTGCCGGATGCGAAATTGGCCTACAAGACGTATGGACAGTTAAATTCTTCCAAGACCAACGTCGTGCTGCTGTGCTCTTACTTCACGGGCAATCACGCCAGCTATGAATTCCTCATCCAACCGGGGCATTGCTTTGATCCGGAAAAGTATTTCATCATCAGCACGAACCTTTTCTCTAACGGCTTTTCCTCGTCTCCCAGTAACACGCCGAAGCCGCTCAACGGGCCATATTTCCCCGCAACCTCAATTCGCGACAATGTTCATGCCCAGCACCGTTTGGTCGTTGAACGCTGGAGGATCGAGAAACTGGCGATGGTGGCAGGTGCTTCGATGGGCGCGCAGCAAGCATTCCAATGGGCAGTTAGTTATCCAGAGATGGTTGAACGGATTGCACCCTGGGTCGGCGCTGCGCGTACGACTCCGCATACGTTCTTTATTCCAGAAGGTGTCGCGGCTGCTTTAAAGACAGATGCGGCCTGGAAAGGAGGACACTACGAGCAACCGCCAGAATTGGGATTGCGCGCAGCGGCGCGAGTTGTCGCAGGTTGGCCGCTGTCTCAGGCCTGGTATCGACAGGAGCTGTACAAACAAATGGGCTATCCCACCCTTGCCGACTTTATTGCTCGCTTTTGGGAAAGCTTTGTCATGCAACACGACGCCAATAACTTGCTCGGCCTAATTTTTACATGGCAGACCCATAACGTCGGCGACTCTCCCGGCTTCGGCGGTGACTACAAGAAGGCATTGGCATCGATTACTGCCAAAGCGGTGGTAATGCCTTGTCAAACGGACCTGTATTTCCCGCCGGAAGACAGTGAAGAGGAAGTGCGCTGTATGTCGAACGCTGAGCTGAAAATCATTCCCTCGATCTGGGGGCACTTTGCCGGGCTTGGTATTAACGCAGCGGATGCTGAGTTTATCGATGCAGCTATCAAAGGATGTCTGGTTTCGTAAGGGGAACTCCAACAACAGCTGAAAAAAGGAGGATATTATGGCAGTCTCTGTTCCCACCCCCGATCAGTTAAAGGCAATCGCCAGCAAAATGGGGCTGTCGCTGACCGATAGTGATATTGCTTCGTTTCGCGAACTCATGCAGCCAAGCATTGACTCGTACAACGTTGTTGACCGCCTGCCTGATCATCTACCGCAGGTCAAATATCCCCGCACTCCTGGTTACCGTCCATCTCCAGAAGAGAACACCCATAATGCCTGGTACTACAAGACGCGAGTCGAGGGCGCGAGCCAGGGCAAGCTCAAAGGCAAGACCGTGGTCCTCAAGGATAACGTAATGCTGGCCGGGGTTCCAATGATGAATGGGGCATCCACCCTCGAAGGCTATGTACCCGAAATTGATGCGACCATTGTGACGCGTATTCTTGATGCGGGTGGCACCATTGTCGGCAAGGCTCATTGTGAGTATTTCTGTGCTTCAGGTGGCAGTCACACCAATGCCACCGGTCCGGTGCACAATCCTCACAAGATGGGGTATTCAGCCGGCGGTTCGTCCTCGGGCAGCGCGGTATTAGTTGCGCTCGGTGAAGTGGATATGGCGATCGGTGGTGACCAGGGCGGCTCCATCCGCATGCCGTCTTCGTTCTCAGGAGTCTACGGCATGAAGCCGACGCATGGGCTGGTGCCTTATACCGGCATCATGCCCATTGAAATTACGATCGACCATACAGGGCCGATGACCGCCACTGTCAGTGACAATGCCCTGTTGTTAGAGGTGATTGCCGGACCGGATGGTTATGACCCACGCCAGTATGCCCCGAAAATCCACCCCTATACGCAGATGTTGGAAGGTAGCGCGCGTGGTTTTAAGATTGCACTGGTGAAAGAGGGTTTTGGTCATCCGCAGTCAGAGCCCGACGTCGACGCAAAAGTGCACAAGGCTGCAGAGCTGCTAAACAAGCTCGGTGCCACGATCTCCGAAGTGTCGATCCCGTGGCATCGTCTCAGCCAGGCCCTCTTCTTTCCGATCGCTGCCGAAGGGCTGACGCAGACAATGATGTGGGGAGATGGCTATGGCGTGAGTCGCCCCGACCTGTATGTGACGAGTCTGATGGATTTTCATCGAGGCTGGCGGCAGCGCGCCAACGAGTTGTCGGAGACGGTAAAGCTCTTCACTCTATTGGGTACGTATATTCGCGAGCACTACGGTAGCCGCTACTATGGCAAGGCGATGAACATCGCCCGGCAAATGACCGCCGCATATGATGCGGTTCTATCGGAGCACGATCTCCTGCTGATGCCGACGACCCCAATGAAAGCACAGCCACTGCCAGAGGCAGGCGCGCCACGCGAAGAGGTCGTAGCGCGAGCGTTCGAGATGGTGACCAATACGGCTCCGTTTGACATCTCGCATCATCCGGCGATGGCGATCCCGTGTGGAATGAGTAACGGGCTGCCGGTGAGCATGATGCTGGTCGGCAAGCATTTCGATGAACCGACTATCTATCGTGCCGCGTATGCGTTCGAGCAGGCTGACAATTGGAAGCAGATGTGAGCGGCAGAGCTGAGAATGAGAGCATATTGGCGACTATAGCTAAACATCCTACGGGGAAGCACGCAGACTTGAAAAAGTAGGTGGTGATTTCGGGACGAGAGGAGACAAGACTGATGCCTATCAAGAAAGGCTATGTTAATACCCCGGACGGTCAAATTCACTATCGGTTCTGCGATGGAGGAAAAGGGTTGCCTTTGGTCTTTTTCCATCAAACCGCAAGCTCGTCGCTCATGTACGAGCGGCTCATGGCGGTGCTCCACGGGCAGTATCGCATGATCGCGCTTGATACGCCGGGATTCGGTCAGTCGGACTTTCCTCCGCGCGCGCCGACGATTGGCTCATATGTCACAACGCTTTTGACTGCCCTGCAAAACCTCGGCGTAGGGGAGTTTCATGCCTTTGGGCATCACACCGGTGCGTGTATTGCCTGCGAAATGGCGGTGACCGCGCCTACGCGTGTCCGCAGCCTGACGATGGTTGGACCGGCCTATCTCGACGAGGCGGAACGACAACGCTGGACACGAGAGTATATCGATCCTTTGGTCATTCAAGCCGATGGCAGCCACCTGGCGAAAATATGGAAACGGGTCCAGAGTCTTGATCCCAATCCGTCTCCTGCCCTCTGCCATCGAGAAGCGGTAGACAATCTACGAGCGGGAGAGCGATATCACGAGGCGTACTTGGCGGTGTTCTCCCAGGACTTTCCCGCATTACTGGCGCAGGTACGGTGTCCGATTCTCCTGCTGTGTGGGGAACACGATGTGCTGACACCGTATTTTCAGCCTGCTTGTACAGCGCGTCCTGATGCCAAAAGCCTCTTGTTGCCAGGAGGAACGTACGTTGTCGACGACTATCCGCAGGAAGTTGCGGGTGCAGTTCGGGATTTCCTGGCTGGAGTTACTGTGTAGTTCCGTGTCCCTGGATTTGTGAGTAGTTTACCTTTGGAGTGCGGCGGCTGTGACGCCGCTTTAGTTTCTGCGGGAACCGCATGGCTCCCATTGCTGACATGGGTCCCTATGCCCAGCGGTTGTTGCAGGCGGTAGAAATGTCCCTGTGAGTCGCTGGCATCGCGAAAATAGCGGGTGGGGGAAAGTGAAACGTGCGCGTTATTCTCAGTCCTGAATTTTCGGTGATTTCGAGACTTCGTAGGGTGCGCTCCGCGCACCACAGAGCCTGTCTAGAGATAGAACCTCTTCCTGGGACGTATGTCTTGGTGCTTGTCTGCGCTGTTGAGCGGGTGTTACGTATCGGCCAACTTGGGCACCTACAGGTGTTTCCTGGATTTTATGTGTACGTCGGCAGTGCGTTTGGTCCGGGAGGGGTACGGGCTCGCGTGAAGCATCATTGCCAGCTGGTAACACGACCGCATTGGCATATCGACTACGCACGAGAAGTGATGCATCTCCAAGAAATCTGGTGGACGCATGAGCCAGTTCGGCAGGAGCATCAATGGGCAACGGTATTGAAAAAGATGCCTGGAGCGATTTCTTCGCTCTCCGAGTTCGGTGCTTCGGACTGCGCCTGTGAATCGCATCTGTATTATTTTGCTCAGAAGCCGACCTTTGGAGTGTTTTGCCGGTCGGTGCTGGGCTCGTGGTCTTTGAGGGAGGAATTGCCCGTCAAGGTTCATCGCACGTTGGCGCGTGAAATTGACCTTGGTTGATCCTGACGGGTGGTTGAATGTTAGTCGACTGAGACTATTGTGCAATCGGTTTCGTAGGCAGCGACATTTCCTGCCTCTAGTATCCAGCGAACACCAAAGGTCTGACCGCTGAAGCCAGCTAAATCAGCTGGACTGAAACCCGCTTTTCCCTGGGCGTTACCCTTACGGTTGGTTTCGAGGAGCGCCGTAGAAAACCTGGTTGGCTCCCCCACGCATCCAATCTCAGAAACGAGAATAACCACTTGATAGCTGGTATCCGGTTTCGCACCGTTGATCATGTAGCGTTCAAGCGCACCGTTGACTGGCCCGTTTGGGTGAATGTTGACGACATGGCCACTCCGTAACTCCGGATGGCCAGCCAAGTCTCCAGCCTCGGTCAGCCAAAAGTCCAGGCGTTCAGAATGATACACCTTATCTGCACCGACAAAGCCGGGAAGCAGCAGGCTGAGGATGAAGCTACCAACAAGCGTAAGAAGAAGCACACGTTTCATACTCGACTTTGGCCATATTTGGATAGCAGGAGGGGCGAGCATCCTTTAGGATAAAGTTGCTGTCTCACGGCGAACTTTGTCTGAGGAGGTTCTCGATGCCCTCGCTGCCATCGGAGATGATAATG
>JBFWXH010000112.1:0-24457 GCA_050187625.1 Binatia bacterium | reverse complement strand
CTCTTTTTATGGAATCTATTGGAGATTTCTTCTTCGAAAGAGTTCAAGTAGCAACAACACTACTAAGGGCGAGTCACCACAGCGCCTTATCCGTGTACTTTGGAAACACCGGATCGTTACTGAGCAAAACTACGCCTTCAACGTTCGCCTGTGCGATCAGCAGGCGGTCAAACGGGTCTTTATGATACGCGGGCAAGTGCTGCAAAGCCAGAACATGCGTCAACAACACGGGTAAGATTTCAAGGTTGTTTACCTGCTACTGATTTTCGATGAGTTCAGTCAACGGCAGCGTGAGCTTGAGTTTCCCCAGGTGCAATTTGATTTGCATTTCCCACACGCTTGCGACACTGAGCAACAAAGAATTCTGTCCATCCTGGCACAAAGCCAGAGCCTGTGGTGAAAGCTTGGCGGGCTCGCTGTCCCACCAGATGAAGGTATGCGTGTCCAGCAACAACTTCATGCCGATTCCGTCCAGAAGTCTTCCGGAAGCGGTGCGTCAAAATCCTCACTGGTCCAGATCGCTCCAGCATGTAGCCCCGCCACACGTGGCGTAGCAGGAGCCACAATTGGGGCTAGACGCGCCAGCGGTGTGGCGCCTTCTGTCAGGACAATTTCGGCGCCCTCGCGCACCAGGGAGAGGAGGTCTTGTAAATTCGTCTGGGTCTCTCGTACATCAACTATTTTCGTAGGCATGGCTGGTTCTCCTCCTGATGGCGGGATTCTACCATCGTCTCAACGAAAGCCGCCAGAGGCGAAGTGATGTTCTTCCATGTCTGCACCTGCGCGGGCGCGCGAGCCGAAGAGGGTGATTTGGAAGAGCGCAGGGTCGTATTGCTCTGCCAATCGTCTGGCGAACTCTTTGGCGAGGGCGAGGTCGGCGGGAGCAACTGCGCTAGCGGAACGCATCGAACATCTTTCTCGCAGCAGTTTGCATTTGGTTGAAGAGACCATTCGCTTTTGGGTCCCCTCTCCCCTTGCGGGAGAGGGACAGGGTGAGGGGGTATGCAGCAAGGGAGGTCACTAACAACCCATTGCATCTTAACGAAAGACCTTGCGGAAACGGCCCTTCCCACGCGCTGTCCTCAACACGGCGTCTATCTCTGCTTCAGCGACGATGATGTTGAGCGCCTGGTCTAGGGTTTCAGTCTCGGTTTGCGTCCCGAGAATCTGTTGCGCGCGTTTCAGTTTGGCTTGATCCAAATGAACAACCTTACGTTGGCGAGCTGAGGTTTTCATACGACCTCCTGGCATACGAAAGTCTACCGAATGCTGGACGGCAGAAACAGGGCAGCTGACTTTTCGCGCTGTCTCCTAGCAAGTAAACGGAGCCGCCTTCCGTTTCCCGTCTTCCGCCTCACGTCTCCCGACAGTCCTCCTGCGCCAACCTGCGCACAAATTCCCTGGCGAGGGCGGAGGGGGGGGACTAGCTTGGCCCTTCTCATATCGGTTGATCCTCTACTGGAACTTGTCTTAGGAGAAGACCCCTACTTGTTCTAGAAGACGAGATGAGATGCCCGCGTCTCTTGATTTGTAAATGGCAACTCCCTCACGGAATTGAAGCTGCGTATGCCAGGTGCAATATTCTGTATGCCATCGTATTCCCTGGCTTGTTCCTTCCGAGCGGAGGGGAACCAAGTACGGCACGAGCCCGTCAGGCAGGTTACCAATCTCCATGAATGGTACCATTGTTGAGGCCCGCTCTTCACCAGTTGCTGCGTCTTTTTTCATGTGTGTCAGTGTAGGTTCAGCATAAAATTCCAACTGCACACTGCCTTTCTTAGCAAGGGGCGCGATCTGCCCGCGTACGGCTTGGTGAAGCCGACTGAGTGGTTCTGGCTCCCGCGCAATAACGACAAACCGTAACTCGTCGGTTAAGAACTCTTCGATAACCGCTAACTTCTTGCCTTCGTTCCTACCGGCTGACCAAATATAAGCCTCATAATTAAAGGAGAGGGAACCCAAGTGAGCACGAAAGTGTCGCCGCGACATCTGCCCATACTGGGGGTACGCACCAAGTGCGAACACACCTTGATAGTCGGCTAGTTCATGGAGGTGTCGCACCCGGTTATCGTTCGCTTCGTACCACTTGAATTTGCTCAGCAGATCAGCAAAAAAGCCTGAAGACCCCGTTGGCGGTACGAAGGGATAACTCGTCCACGTCACGTTCGATTTCAGGGCGTTCCGCGCCATGAGTGGTGTCAGCAAGGTGCCGCGTAGCTCAAGTATCCAGAGGCTATTACTCGTTGGTGCTGACATCAGCACTGCCTCCAGAATCTTGATCCTCAGTTCCCGCAGGGACTGTTGTCTCCCCACCACCCTTCGGGTTGATAGCAGCGATGTAAGAATTGATTTCTGGGTGGAAAGCTGTAGCTTTCAAGGTCGTTAATGTTTGCTTGGCAGTCAATTGCTTTTGCCGAAGATAGCCTAAGGCTTTCTCGCCTATGTAACGTGTCATAAGAACATGGCCATTCTGCTTGACAGTGATGACGCCGTTACTTTCCGTAAGCGTCAAGCGATTAACTGTCGTGCTCGGTTGTTGTTCTTCATTCCCTTGTGCTTGTTGAGGATCATCAGGTGACAAACCAGGCTGGTTGTTTGTTTGACCTCCCTCGTTATTACCGACAACTTCAAATCCCTGGGCTTCTAGTGTGGTTTGGAGATGGGCTCTAGATAGCGCGTTATGGAATACCTCACTTACTCTCTGCCAGTCGTTTTCCCATCCTGCAATTTTCGGCACGGCGAGGGGAAAGATGCCCTGTTCAGACTCGTCCACGATGATGAGTGGCACCCTGTCGTGCTCGGCAAACTTCATCCCTCCCTGTGCCCGTGACGCTGCTGTGTAGCGATTACTATTCACATTCTCCAGTAGCGCATGTGCGAAGAGACCAATTTCCCAGTCGAGTACGCGAACAAGCGCGGTATAAGTTGGAAAGTGAACACCGGCCACAATAATCTGTTCCTCATGGATGCCTGCCGATCCGGCTGTTGTTTGTGTCTTTTCGTCAACTTGGTTCCGAGAGTGAGTATTGACCCCGAGTTGCACCTCTTCGACGGAAACCGAAGAGGAATAAAGTACCCGGGACTTCGCGTTGATAGGTTTATCTTGAGTTGTACCCGTAAACCCGTAAAGCCAGCAGGTAGGACAGGCACAACATAAATTGGGAATGTAGCACTGCTCACCTTCCCAATGCTGGTCGCGTAATTCGTGGATGGTTCGACGGTCTACACCTCGTCGTTTACTCCCTGCAAAAATAAACTTCTGTAACTGCGTTCCATCCAAGGGGCGTAATACCATGTCGGTTTCCGTGATAGTCAAACCGACGTCCGTTCCGTCTCCGAACCGCACCTGTCCGTGTACTTCCAGTACGGCGCTAATGAGAACGCTTTTAGTGTTCTCGGCGTTCACTCCTGTCAGGGTAGTCTTAGGGAGGTTGTTCTTCTCCACTTGTTTACCTTCAGACTGCGCCCCTTCTGCTGTTGTTTGCCTCGCTCCCTTTCTCGCCATTTCGTTGACCTCCCTTCTGGACTATGCTCTCTGTCGTACATTCAACATTAGCAGCGCTAGCGTGCGCGCCTGCACTTCACGCAGGAATTTCTGCCAGAGGGCGGGCTGAGCGCCGTGTTTGTCTTGATAGTCACGCAAGCGAACTTCTAACTGAACTGGATGAGAGTTGCGAAATTCTTCCCATGCCTGCGCTATATCTTCAGACTTTTTGCCTTTGGTGTCAGGGCTTCCACCATAAAGCTTGGCGAAAGTGATGTGCTTTACCCATCCATCTCCATTACGCTCGGCAGAGTCAACCTCCTGACAAACTGTATAAAGGAACTTACCGGCCATGCCTTCACCGAATTCACGCAGGATCAAGTCAGTATATTTGCGGGCAATACCTGATACTGACGACCCGCCCTGCGCCTCTCGCCGCACGAGCGGGAGCAACAAGGCAAACAGGTAGTCGGAGAAGTCGGCGATGTCCTGGTAGATCTCAACGCTCACAGCCTCACCTCCTAGTGATTTCGCCAGCACTTGGCGATATTCGATGACAAATTCCTCGTAAGCCTTTAGATTTTTCGCAAACACCCGTCGCTCGAAGGGGTGTCCTTTGTCGTCAGCGTATTTTGCGGCTATATACACCGCTTTGTAAGGCTCTCCCATTTGTAACGCTCGAATGACTTCGTAGGCGAAGCCCTTGCGGGCGGAATCTTGCACCTCATAGTAAGGTGGGAGTTCCTTGAAGTGGCCTAACCCAATAGGGACGTAGGGCAGGATTTCTGACCACATCTGTGGAATATTCCCTTCGATTTGCACTCGCATCGGTCGGTCTGTATGTCTGAGTAAGTGAGACTGTTGCCGTAATTGAAGATATACTTGCGCCTTGCCATCCATCCGCCCTCTGCTATCTCGATGAGATAAGAGCAGATAGCGATTGGGGAGTACCGACATACTAGCAACGCGGTTAATGTATTTGAGAGCCACCAAGGCAGAGACACCCTGGAGATTCTCATAAAGTGCGAACAGTTCTAAAAAATTGTCAGCGGGAAACTCAACGATGCTCAAGTCGGATGAGGGATAGATGCTAGACAGATACGCAATGAAGGCGCAATTACTGCAAAGAGATGGCGATTCTTCGCGGCTAGGCGTTTCGTAGTGACGCTTCTTCGCTTCAGGCAAGAAACTCTTTGCTCCTGCCAATAAGTCCCCTGATGATCCACACACGATACACCTCTGCCCTGACAAGAGTGGGTCGGATGTGGTGGAAGAGGGACCGTTACTGAGTACGAGACATTGGAACGGGGCGCGGCACCCAGTAGTTTTACCAACAGGCAGGTATTCGATGCTGCCAAGCGGGTGTACCTCGACAATGCGCTTGCCTCCTATTGGCTTCCGCTTCTTCAGAAAACGCAGTATCCATTCCCCTGACTGAGGAACTCGCTGCAATGTCGCTACTCGCCAATCAAAAATCATTATTGGCGCTTTTTCACCAAAAGCCGCCGCCAATCGTATGGCAAGGCATAGCTGCACAGTTTGCTGTGTGGCGCTCTGTACTTCACGACGGTGTTTTGCTGGCTCTTTCCGTAAGGCTGGTACAAGTGCTTGCCGTTGAAACTCTTCTACAAGGCTGTTCACTAGGGATGTGATGTCTATTTCAACAAGTTTATTTTTCGCCTTAGAGGCCAACGCCACTTGAACTGCTTTCTGTATTTCTTGAGCCTTCTCTTGCCATTTAGGCGTATTCGTTTTGGATCTCACCCATAGATGTAGTCTTCGTGTATCGCAGCGCTTCGTATCTAGTCTGTGTAATAATTCCGACACACGGTCATCCACATCCTTACCGAGTCTTGTGTCCTCGCCTGTGGCTTTTGGCAGACCGTCACGTCTTCCAGGTTTGCGACTTTTACCACTTCCCTCACCTGTCCAGAGTGCTCTTAATGTTCGAAAAGGGAGGGGCTGACTCTGATCGACTTCTCGCACGATACGTACCGCGAGTTGCTTAGCGACTTCCCTTCGTCTTGCTTCGCTCTCGTCCCATCCTTGACGCCACAAGTCTGTTAGTGATTCGTCCGAGATGTTTTCTTTGCTATCGTTCTCTGACAGCCAGTCATTAACATCTTGAGTAAAGTAAAAGTCAAGACGCATTCCGCCTTGACTCTGAAACTTGTTTCCGAATTGTGGGAGTACACTGAGGCAAGCATCCAACAAGGCTGAGTCAGTCATCGTCTCTGTTAGCTCAATGCCGCCGATGTTTCCAATCGCTCCTAAGGTTGCTTCCAAACCCTCAGCTACTGCACTTGCCACAAAGGAGGACTTCTTGAACTCGTTCCATAAATCATCGTCATTAGGTATTTGCTGGCTGGCTACCAAATGTGCCATCCCCTCTTTCACTTCGACTGGCATGACACTGTAGCATTGATAAAGGTACTTCAGCAGCAATCCTGAAAAGACACTGTAGGCAATGCGCATCCGTGGTTCTGCAGGAACGGGAAAGGTCAGTAGACAATTCGGTTGCGGCACGGACAGGAGCGACTCGTTGGCAGGCACACCTACATCAAGATAACGTCGGAAGTACCCATCGTCATCTTTGGCGAACAGACCCGCTGCACGCAGCAAGTTTGTGAACGTCATCTGCCGCTCAGAGCCGTCGCCCAGGGAATGTTGTAGTATTCGCGCTGCAGCGACAGCGGCATCAGGTACATCCGCATGACGCAGTAGACACCACACGATACTCCGGATTGCTTTGTCACGGGTCATTTCTTCTTGCCTCTTTTTCCTCTCGTTTGCTCAAACATGCTGAGGCTCACGTCACAGCCGCTCGCGTAGTAGTCCACTATCAGCACCCACTCTCCCAGATCGGGGCGGTGTGTCGCACGCAGTTTCACCCGACCCTGCACGTGAATACCGCTGCGTACAGTTGCCTGCGGCTCCTCGACCACCTCGACGCCGAACTCGCTGAATCCAAATTTGCCTTGTGGAGGTTCCTCACCACCTTCAAGTTTCTGCACGACGTATTCTGCCCACCGCGAAGCTTCGTGATCGGTTGTGATGAGACGATAAAGGTCCTTGACGATATCATCGCCATACTGTGCGCCTGCTGCCACCAACTTCTCCACCTGGAAATTGTGGTGAAGCTGAATCAAGGTATGCAGATAGCCCAGGTCGCTATTAGGTTCCTCTCGCAAGTCTGCTAGTTCCACCGATGCCGCGTGATTGCCGAACGGGGGATCAAGCTTGTAGCGAACCTGCTCTACTGGTGAAGTGTCATCTTCTGAATTTCGTCGAATAACCGAGGGTTTTACGTGCTTTGGATCTTTGACGAATTCGAGATAACGAGCGATCGCCTCTTCTGCTTGAAAAGCCTCTCCTTCATACTCCCCGTAAAAGTCACTTCTCAATTTTTCCGATGTCAAACGCGGGTCTCGCTTCCCGCTGTGGCGTACAAAGTCAGGAAGTAGATAAACCTTTTTACCGACATCGTGTTCTTTCGCAGCTCGCGCCAACCCCGGGCTAGCGTTTGGATACAGCCATTGAACAATTTCATGAGCATGGCGTAGGTGTTCCTCTGTCTCTACAAATGCCAACCTGTTGACCTTTTCGGGGTTGTCGCGGATCTGAATGATCTTGCCGATAGTGAAGAGCTTTCCCATCGTTGCTCATCTCTCTCTCACTGGTTCAAACCAGTACAGCGGTAAGCGGATCTGCCCTTTACTCTTGCGCAATTCTACCTGACGCACGCGAAGCAGAGGCGACGGCGGTCGCCTTGTTGGCACAACGAACTGCTGCTGATATGCGAGACCAAAATTGTCGTCTTTGAACACATTGCTTGCCACTTCATCGCCTAAGAGCAAGATCAGAGGCAGCCCTGGTGCATACTGTGGATTCGCTTTGTTCTCGTCAGAGGCTGCCGAATAGCCTGCTTCGGACAATACTTCTCTCAGGCTGCGTGCCTGTTTCCCTCCGACGGGCACACGTTGCGGTTGATGAAACTCATCGTTAAAGGTATCGAAAATCCAAGCACAGAAAGGAGCAATGTCAGCAGCGCAACTCACAGGGAGGAGAGTTTTTTCCTTCAAATCTTTGCCACGCCAGAACTCGCGTTCAGGAATACAGCCTATATAGGTCTCACCGTTTCGTTTCTCACTCCGCACGACAGGGATGGATGGTTCCCATTCACGAGTAATGAGCATGCCCTGTTCCCAAATCACTTTGTTTTCTTGCACGAAGTCATAGATGTAGCGATAGAGCGCTATGTCTTGCACATATTCAAGTCGCAGGTGAACGGAATCTAACTGTGGCGGTTCGTTTAACGCGGTCAGTTCTGCCTTGCGTGTCGCATCTAGCAGTGTATCGTTCGTCAAATTACGGAAATAGTCTCGTAGCGTCGCCGTGCGCGGTGGTGCAGGATCAGCCTGGATGATGGATACGGTCCCTCTCTCCCCTATCCTACGAGCACACCGCCCAATTCGTTGGACAAAAGAATCTGGTTCACACAAGTCGGTAATCATCACGTCACAAGAGACATCTACCCCCACCTCCATCGCCGAAGTTGTCAGCAACAAGTAGGGCATCCTTGTATCGTCTAGTTCCTTCAGTCGCCGAAGCACGAGCTGCCGGTAGGAAGGCATCTGGTGTCCGTGATAAGTCAAGATGGAGCCTGTAATCTGTTCGTCTTGTCTTCGTGCAAGCTCATCCATTTTGTTCTGTTGTGATGCCTTTTCACATATTCTCTCCCAAATTTCCTGCAGCGTGTTACCTGTCTGGTTCTCATCTTCTACGGGTTTTACAACCCGACGCACAACCATAATGACTCGTTTGCCCTGCTGACACGCTTTCCATGCCTTCTCGATAGCTTCATCCGCTGACGAGAGAAAGCTACCGAATGACACTTGCCCTGTCCGAGTCTGTTCATCCTGAATGACGTGAAAGAAATCGCCTTCAGTGGCAGGGCGGGGAAAGTATTTTCGTTGCGGATCATTGAGTGCTGCAATCAACTCTGGTGTGAGGGTTGCTGACAGTAAGACCGTCTGCACCTGCCGTTCGTAAGTCAGCTTCTTCAGGACAAACCAGAAATGAGAGAAAATCGTCCCCTCATAGGCATGGGCTTCATCGAAGATAAGCAGCGGTTTGCGATCATCGTCCATACCTGCGACACGGTAAGGAAACAAGTAACTAAACCGCTTCCTACCGTAGCCAAACATACGATACAGAAGCTTATCCAAATTCGTCAGTATGATATCTGCGTGATAGTAAGACAGGTCATCCTCATCACCGGTATCTACTGCGATGCTTTGGGTAGGTGCAAGACGACGAACACGCTCGAATTGGTCTTGGAGCAACGCCTTTGTTGGATACAACAAAATCACCCGCTTGCCGGTTTCAAGAGCAGGCAAGAGTGCGGATTCTGTTTTTCCGCTACCCGTACCTGCAGCAATAATGAGATTGCGATGAGGTTGCTGCTGAACTATCTGCTGCCATGCCTCTCTTTGGTGAAGGTATGGCTCAACGAATCCATGCTGCTTATAAATGTCTTCCAGGCTCATTGATCTCCATCGCTTCCTTTTGAGGTTCTGATAGACTGTCTCTAAAATACCGATTACGCTCTTCCTTCCATTTCGCGCTCCATCACGTTTCAGCCGTAGAGAAACGCACCAGTAACAACCACGATTCGGTATCGCAGTTCAGGTTGTCGAGAACAGTGCCTCCATCGAAATTTCGATATCCTTTTTCTGAACAACCTTAGAAGCGTCGAGGATTTCAATTTCCAACGGTTGCCCTTTCGCTGAGAGGTGGAGGATGATTCCTTCGGCGATGTCTCGTGAGTCAGCGGGTTTTCCTTCGCGCAGTTGAATGGTGAGTACGTCTGCGTCAGGGGAGTAGGCGATCTTCATGAATGTTGCCTCCGTGGAAGTAACAATTGGCTACTATATGGCGCATCAGATCTTTCCTTATGATCCCATGATATAGCTGAGTTCTTCCCTCACCCCGAGCTGTCGTGCCCAGTGTTCAAGGTACGTAAGATCCAGCTCTTTTCGCCGGCGCTCGACGACAGACACGGCATCCTCAAAGTCTCGCGGGCGTCCCACCTTCAGCTTCTGCAAGATGCAATCCTCTGCAGACACGACCCAATAGTAGCGCCCGTCCATACGTTTCTTCCGGCGCCGCTGAAAAATCTGTTGGTCATGTTGATCGCGGGGACGCAGGAGATCGACCGTACCCTCTTGCCGCTGAAAGCGAAGCTGTGAGTCCTTGAGCATGGGGTTCCACTCTCGCCATGTCTCATCGAGTTTCAGCCCCACCTGAACCATCCGCGCATTGAGGTGAGCGAAGGTTTCGTCGTGTACTAGCACGAGCAAGTCCACATCCAATGTGGCTCGCGGCCTTCCCCACACCGCCAGCGCCCAGGCTCCAATCAGGACATACGGGATTTGCGCACGGCGCAAACACATGATTACCTGGTTCAAGAACGCCGCGGTTCTAGTGTCTAAAGTAACGGTCACGCTCTTCTTTCCATTTCGCGATCCAGCGTGTTTCAGCGGCGGACCAGCGCGCCATGAGTCGGCGGAGTTCCGAGTCAACTTTCTCTTCACTTGCTCCAGGATGCTCGGCTTTGAGGGACTGTCGCAGCCAGCGCCTCGCGGTCTCTGATAGTTCCGCACACTGCCGGAAGCCCTCTGCTGCTGTCTTGGGAAACCGGACGGTTTTCATCTCGGCTTTCACTAAATCGAGCCGACGCAGCCAAAGGGGCGGCTGCTTTACGCGCTTTGCCGTGTTCTGGGTTTTCTTGCTATCAGCTGTTTCCCTCTTCATTGTTGTCTTCTCACTGTGAAATTTTTCAGATTCATTGCAAATATTCCTGGAAATTTCGCAAGGCGAGTGCAAATTTTCCTGGTTAGTGTCGTTTTCTTCTAGCGGCATCCCGCAACGCTTGTAGGTTTAACACCTCAGCTACCTCATACTGCGGTGGAAGGCTGTTCTGTATAGGGCGCATACGAAGGTGCGAAGGGAAATATCCACAACGCCCATGCAATTCGGCTAACAACACAATGGCGATGAAATTCAATGACGGTGGGCTCACCAAGAGTGCTGATGTTTGCCATTCAGTGGATGAAAGCCCAACCTGATCTACCAAAGATGTCACTTGTGGTATCAGGGATTGTTGTGGATCAATGTGGCTGTGAAGCTCAATCACCCGTTCTACCGCGCGGCCAATCAGCGTTTCGATCTGGCGGAGGTGGTCTGGAGTCAAGGGATGAGAGAAGTTGAGGAGGATCATGCAAGTCGCACCTTTTTGAAGGGGTTGATCACAGTGATGCCCGGAATCTTTTTGAAGTCGCGTTCGTTTTCCGTAACGATTGTATGAACGTCGTGCTCTAGCATGCATGCGGCGATGAGGGCGTCCCAAAAGTGAGTGCGGGAGCGTCTCAGGAATTCAATGGCTTTGAAGACTGTGTCCGGCGTTCGATCAATGACCGTCCACTGCGAGCCAACGAGGATTCCTCTGAGGACGGATTCTGCCTCGGATGGAGATATTGGTTTGGTAACTTTTCGTGTGACCACAAAAAAGAATTCGCACAGGTTTTGCAAGGTTGTGGCTGCTTCTTCACCTGCCCACACGCGTTCAACCAGAGCGAGGGCAAGGGCATGCTTGCGCTCATCCGAGATAGTGTATGCGTGGACAAGAATGTTTGTATCAAAGAGCCGCACCTCATCGCTCATAGAGTTCTTCTCGTTTCTTGTAGAGCAATTTGCCGACACGAGGGGCATTATGGAGCAGTTCGATTTGTTGCCGGGCTATTTCCTTGTCTCGCGTTTGGTCAAGTGGCTTGATTTCCACGAATGCCAGGCAATTCGGCGGTAGGTCGGGTTCTTCTTCCAAAATTACCGTGTTGCCTTTGACAATGCCTTTGTAGAGTTTCATGGTTGGGTGCTTTCGTTATTTGGGTAAAAATGGCGACTTTTCATTCTTTTCTTAACTTGCTGTCAGCCAAACAGTACTCTATGCAACTTCTCCGCGGAATCCGGAGAGCGGGCGAGTTCTTGGATTTGATAGACGGTTACAATACGGCTGTTGTAGAGGCGTGCGCGGGCGGCAATGTTGGCCTTCAGCTGGCCTTTTTCGTCCAACATTTTGGGGGACGTAGATGTAGTGGCCAGGACTGGATTCACACGCAAAGCACGAAACTGCTGGCTGCGTGCCTCCAATTTATCGAGAGGAGCATTTGGATCGTCCATCTGTTCCTGCGCCCCCGACTTGCACTCGACAACCCCGAGGGCATGACGTCGTATGAACGCTACATCAAAGTCTGTCGGAACGGGATTATCTTTCTGTCTGACTTCAACACCGAGACGAACACTATCGATTGCCAAAGCTGCAGCGTGCGTCTGCAAAAGTTTCCAGAAAAAAACTTCCAGCCACTCGCCTGTCAGGAATTTCCCCACGTATTTATCAACTTTGCCAGTCAGCGAGTTGCCAGCGGGCGCAAGATCGAACGTAGCTTGCAGGGCAGTTTTTACCTCTGAAGGGAGATCAATAATGTGGTCAGACTTCAGCTCCAAGCCTTTCTCTCTAATGGTTGCCCATTCCTCTCGATTTATAGAGAGCAGATCGCGATCGGGAATATACTCCGCAATTATCCTGGCGAGAGACCACCATCGATCTGCACGAGCTTCAGCCTCAGCGATCTTGTCATCAGCTTTTGTCGAGGTGAAACCGTAGGCAGCGAGAAACTCGGCAATTGACAAATGGTGAGAACATTTCTCTGGCTGGCTGCCATCGAGCCTCAGCATTTCATCTGGCCGAGTCGCGTTGACATAGAGAAGACGCGCCCCAACAGCTTTAAAGAACTCGTAGGCGGCAATAGACATGGGCTTTGTCCCGCCGGTAAGATTGGCGATCCAGTTAGCAGTGGAGTGGCTTCCGTACGCTTTCCTGAGGCACTGGCGAACTGCTTCAAGGTCGTCCACAAGATCCAGCGGATGAATTTCCGCCCGTTGTGCGTAGTCTAAGCCCCCGAACTGCAATGCCTGGAGGAAGTGGTCAGCCGTTTTCTTCTTCTGCATCTCTTCTGACTCAATCAAGATCAGTCGGTCAGGTTTGAGATGGTGAACAGAAAGCAGGTTAGGGATAGGCTGATCTGACAGCAGGCAAAGCATCACGTTCATGGTTATCTCCCGGTAGAAACGAAATACCCATACCCCGCACTGGTCTTCGCTCCGGCGCCTAATTCCGTGAGTCCTTTTATGAGCCAGTCCTGCACCAAGGCACGTAAACGGTGAGCGTCCTTGTTCCATTCTCCACGCCAGCCGACAGCGAAGCGGAATTCAACGTTGGGAGCAACAGTTAAGAAGTAAACTGGAATCGGGCTCTGCGAATCAGTGGGCGCGACTCTGTTGTTCTTATCTCCGTAATAGTCTGGATAGTGTGGGGTCATAACATCCAGTTCGAGCTTTGGAGTTTGTCGAGGGATGGCATCAAAGAAGATTGCACAACCCGCAGCACCAGTTGTGCCAAAGAGTTGGCGAAACTCGGACGCATGAGTGACAACTTGTGAAGAGGCTTGAGGATAAGCTTTCTCGAATGCTTCTGAAAACTGTTTCTCGTCTTCTTCACTGACCGTTTCATCCAAGTGGCTCAGATCTTTCGTATCAAGTACCATCGCCAGTGAGATCAGCGACCAGGCTCGTGCAATGCCTTTGACACTACTGCCCGGTAGCATTGGGAAACCGTATCGATGAAATGTGAAGCCAACTTCTAATGACCCTTTACGTCCCAAACCTGTAATGAAGCGCCAGTCGGTCTTGAGCGTAAAGGGGTCGGCGTTGGCATGACGGACAGTCTTTTCCCAGCGGGTGTTCCAGGCGGTGAGAAGTCTCTCATCAACCTTGCCTCTTTCTGAAGCTCGCCGCACAGCATCTAAGCCTTCCTTCTTGAGTGTCGCTTGTCCTTCCCACAATGGAGCAAACCGGTCGAAGATCAGACCTGGATTTTGATTAGATTTTCCTTGATGCTTTCGCCACGCGTCAGCGCTCTTCCTGGGGATAGGGTACTCCATCATTCCCTCCTAATTCGGCTTCGGCAAAACGCTTCACCCATGCAAGAAATGCCATTGCCTCGGCAGTGGCACGGCGGTATTGGTCAGTGGCAGATTCTTTGGCTATCCACTCAAGCATGTCCTTAGAACCGATCTCCTTCTGTTGGTCTCGAATCCACCCCGAGACGTGGCTCAGCAGTTGGGCATGGCCATTATCTTTCGGCTTTCCTTTGTCGTATCCTTTGGCTCTCCAGAAAGCGAGCGTTTGACCAAGACCGTTGGACTGGATGTCCGCCGGAGCGCTTCTGGCCAAAGAGCTGTAATCTTTCTCGTAAGGTTTGCCTTTAATCGCGGTCACACACTCCCATGCCTGGGCGGCTCGTTTCTGTTCCAGTGATCGCTGCTGGCTCATTTTTCACCTCTCGTTATACGCAAGGCGACCATGCCCTGGCCGGTGGTTTCGTCTCCGCCGAGTTGCGTGCGAGAGAGATTCAGGTCGCTCACTTTTTTAAGAATTTCTGTTGCGCTTAATTTCACCTCGTTCCGGGATTTAGTTGCCATCAGGGGCGAGTAGAGTAGGGTATCGACAGGCAGGCTTTCCGAGGTCCAGAGCGCACCTTGCTGGACAGTTTTCTTCTCAGGATCGAGCCGGACGTGGGTCTGCACTTCCGTGCCATACAGGGCGAAATCGCGAAAAGCGTCTTCGGGTAGGATACATAGTTTCTTGGGCAAGGCCTCACGCCAGTAATTGTATTCAGGAGTTTGCGGAAGTGCATAGGTTGCTAACCATGTGCCGATGGCCTCAGCTGCTTTGTCTTGTTTCGGAGTAAAACTAAACTCTTCCAGGACGATACTGTTTCCGGCTTTCAAGGCGTCGCCATTTACCAAAGCTTCCTCTTTGTTAAGCTCTGCTGGTAGGGTCCAGGCGGGTGAGAGTTTCACTAAAGCTGCTTCGCGTTGAAACCGTGCTAGAGCATCCACGCTTGTCACCCAGGCAAACACGCCAGCCAGCGAGCGCACTGGGAAGAGGAGAATGCGAGCATCACCGGTTGAGAGAGATCCTGCATGATCGGAGGGATTATCCTCTTTCCCCGGCCCCGTCTTTGGGCCGAAAATAGCTTTTACCTCATCAGCAGTAATACCTTGTCCTATTTTACTTTCTGCCTCTGCCCGTAATCGGCCTTTAATGCTGCTGGCCTGCACAATTGGATACCCTGTCGTGCGTTCGCGCTGAATGGGTAGGTCTACTGCTCCTAACCCTCGGCCTGTGCCGGCATGCAGCGGAGTTTCGACATAAATAAACAGCATCCGAGTTGCCTCAAACATACTCACCACCTCTCAACGAGAACCTGACCAAAGCCAATTTCGGCACCAAGGTCGGTTACTGCATTTTGCGTTAAACCAGATTTGAGCGCGGCTTCCCCTCTGGCCTCGAAGAAATAGACCGCGCCTGCGGGAATGTAGCGACGTGAGGGTTTATGGTTGTTCGCCGCCAAATCAAATCCGCCGAGACTCTGGAAACGATTAAGGGCTGCGGATTGCAGCGTTACTTCACCATCGAAAAATTTCTCCCAACTCTCCGGGAGCCAGCCGTTTACGAAGTATGTTGGCGTGGCGAAGTAGATGAGAAATCGTTGAGGCAGAGGGTCGGGCGGGGATGGCCAAGGAGAAACACTAGAAGAATCGGTCCGAGAATTTGTTTTCTCACCCTCACCCTTTCCCTCTCCCATCGAGGGAGAGGGGATCGAAAGGTTGCTCACCTGTTCAAAACGCGCCGCGCGACCTTCACCGCCGATGCGCATGACCCCAGTCTGCGGCCAGCCATCATAGCCATTGACTTCCAGTAGGAGACCGACGTTTTTACACGGACGAATGAATTCGACTTCGTACAACGCCCCTCCTTCGTCCGTGCGTCGGGCATCATTGCGAGCGATACCCAAACGGGATTCGCGAGCGAAGAATTTTGTCTCCGATTTACCTACAATTGGTGCCTTTGTTTCTTGCTTCAATAGCTGAAGGACTTGGTTCTCTCGCAGCCACTGACCAAACTCCTTCTTTTGCGGCTCCTCATTGGATACCAAGAGCATTGCTGTGGGCGCGCTTGTTTTTACTGTCGCAGGTAGTTGCGTGGGCGACAGAGTGACGTAGCCATCTTTGCCGGGCACAGCATGAGCCGGAACAGGAAGATAACGAACGATTTGTCCATTTTCTTTTCTAGCGAGAAATGGACCTCGCATACGTAGCGTTTTGTAATCGTCGACTGTTCCAACAGTAGCTTCGATCTGCTTGCCATCGCGTAAATCAACACCCTTCACTACCAGATGATGCGAGCGGATCGCCCCCTGCATCACACTTGGGTAGGGTGGAAATACACTCTCAGCGCGGTGGTCACTGAAGGCATCGAAAGGCCGCCCGTCACGGAACAGCCATACGTCAAGTGCTTCGAGAAAAAGGTGCATCAGTCGCGTCCTCCCTGAGCGAGAAAACGCGCAAACACGAGCCAGCGTCCCAGTTCCTGAAGTTGATCAGGAAGCTGAGTTGCCCATGTCTTCAAGCGTTCCGCCCACACATCAGGGTCAGGTGCTTGCCGATGTTTTGGGTTCCGATGCCGTTTGAGCAAGCGTTTGAGTTCAGCGCGACTTTTTTCGTCAGCCTCTGGCAATGCGTAGGCGGCCTGGAGAACGTCGTAGGCAAGCTTCGATGAGAGAAGGTTACCATTAGTGTCTCCCTGGAAGAACTTGGTCATCTTGGCAAAGATTTCCCCTACTGCTTTCCACGGACTGCGCATCTCCAACGTTTCACCGCTACGTTTGAGTGCCCGGACACACACTGCATTCTTACCTTCTACTCGTTTGGCTTGTTGCTCTGCTTGCCGAGCCGCTCCCAATGCCGTTCCTAGCGGGAAGAGATGATGGGCAATCGCGATGCCAGCCGAAGCTGTTCCACCCGCAATCTCCGAAAACTTGGCGGCCAGGGCCTGTGCCAAAGGAAAAGCAGTCGATAGCGGCGCCATTGCCAGCACATCATCGCCACCGTTGTAAAGCAGTTCTCCGTAATGGCCCTTGATAATGGGTCCGACTCGGGAGGCAAATGTCGCTAGCTTCAAGCTGAAGTCACGATGAGCTTTTTCAGGGTCTGTTTCCTCAAGGTATTGCCCGATCCTCCTACCCATATTGTCGCCATCCAACGCCACCATGGCGTAGTAGGGTGAAGGACGCGACTTCGCTTGGTCGTATACGTCATGTATCCTAGATTGCGTTATCTTGAGGTCTTCTTCATCAACCGCAGTCAGCCCGTAGCTGCTCTCCAGGCGTTGCGGGGTCAACGTTTCTATAAAAAAGAGATCGCCGTCATAAGGCCAGTCAGCGTCGTGAGGATTCGGCTTGTACAAGTACTCTCCCAATAACTCTTTTATAGCTTGCCTGTATTCAGCTAGATCCTTGCTCCCTCGAACCAGGTTGAGAAACGGACGACTGGCGACTGTACTTGTCGAAGGGAAGCGGCTTTCGTCGGCGATCGCGCTGAATCGCTTTATTGCTCCAATCGCGTCCAACCGTTCGTGCCCGCTCGGTTTAAGCTTTGCGGCCTTGACTTGTTCGCCAACCTCGGTCCAATAGGCTTTAGCCGCTGCGTTGCTGGTATGCAGAGCTTCCCGGCATCCGCTGAGAGTGTCTTTCAGGCCGTGTTCCTCAACCGCGTTGAACATCCGGGCGCGTTTGGCAGCATCCAGAGCTTGGTTAGCTTCGTCGTAGGCGTCTTTATATAAACGGTTCTCCAACGAAGCCGCCGCCCAGTAGATTTCCCATACGTTAGAAACCTGCCGCGCCCAGATGTCGTGCCAGCGTGCATCAGGCAAGAGATTTTTACTCATCAAGTTGCTCTTGGCTGTGTCGGCAATGCGTGTCCACTGGCGTAGCAAAGTAGTTTTTGCTTCTGCGGCAATCGCTTCGGCTTTTTCCCAAGGCACACGTGCAACGAGTTTATTGGGGACATCATCGCTGAGAGGAGGCGTTGGAAAAATTAGAATCCCCTGGCACTGTTCGACAGCCTGTGCTGCTGCTCGGGCCAATTGCACAAGAATCTGGCTGCCCACGTACAGATCGCTCGCGCGGCGCGCTTCAGCGATAAAGGACTGAACAGGGCCGAAGGTGAAGATGAGGATGGCCTCGCTCATGCATTCCATCCTTTCACGCATATACCTTCGCCTGGAAAGTTATTGTCTAAGAAACTTTGTACAGTATCGTAGTTCGCTCCGCGGAAATCGGAGGCCAACACCATAAATAACAAACCGTACTGCCCATCAAGTTGGATGGGTCGTACCCAGAGAGGTGAAGCCTGGCGCGGTTTGATTCCCCCAAAGGCATAATCTCCTGAAGCTTTCAGCATAAATTGAGTGACTGCGTCCATTGCTGAGGCAGCTTGGAGATCGCAGAGGTGGATAAGACCTTTCTGTGTCGCGCAGGGATAGCGTGTTTCGTTTTGCGGAAGACTTATGCAATTCACTTTCCGAGCAGCAGTAAGACTACGAACGGAAAGTAAAGCACCCTCAGTCACTTGTTTGATGTGCTGTTGCCAGCCAGCTAATGTGGTCGGGGTCAAGGGAACAAGTGCTACATCAGAGGATTGAACAACCCGTAATGTGCCATGGCCGCGCCGCGAGCGCAGTCCTACTCCACCAAATGTCAGTGCAAGATTCAATGCTGAGCAGGCAGTCTGCCAGATTGTTTCATCGCCGCTACGAAACTGTGACAAACCCAACTTAACTGTCTGACCAGAGCTAAAAGCTTTGCGTGGAGCAGCTTGTCTTCCTTCCTTGTGAGGAAGAACTTTTTCCTCCCTCTCTCGCAGGTTACCGTGCAAACGGACCTGGATTGGTGAGCCACTGTCTGTACTGCCAAACATGGCACTCTCTAATTTGTGAAGTCCTTCAAGATTGTTGTCTCCTATAACACCTCCAAGCGCTGTCCGTAGCCAATAGCGCAATGCCCCACGAAACGCTGGAGGCCGTAGCTCCGGTCGTGGCTCCGCCCCACCCAGGAACAACGGGGTTACCGTTTCCAGGGTTAGTGTTAACGTTCTCACATTCTCCATGCTTCACCCTCACCCTGTCCCTCTCCCGTCGAGGGAGAGGGAACCCGTGCCCCTACATTCGGGACAACCTATACATCCTTTTTTCTTCCGTCATGGGAACCAATTCCCGATTTTGTAGGAGTTTCTTCCTATTCGGTGCCTACTCCTTTTCCAGTACAAAATATGTGGCAAACTCTGCGACTAAGACGGCACGACTCGCAGGGATATCTTTGCGGAAGCCGCGCCATTCGTGCAGTTTCTCGTAAATACTCGTCAACTGATTCGCTACGGTTTTCTCACTCTTGTGCAACTGGCGCGCGAGTGTCGCATTATCTAAGCCTCGACAGACCAGCCGCACCATCGCGCGTTCGGCTGGGGTCAGGCGATACTCAACGAACTCGCGCTTGCGCCGACGCTCTTCCTGCTGCTGCATGGACTGCTGAGCCTGAATCGCTTCCCAGGGATCTTCCCGCACAGCCAGTTCTGTTAAGATGGGAGACACCGTACTCCAGCGCAACACCGGAATCGGCACCAAAGAGATCCGCTCTCCTGGCCGAACGTGCATGATTTGTGGGTCCCCTGGACGCCAGTCTTCGGAAAGCAAGTGCCAGAGATGATCGTTGTCATCAAACAAAAGTTGAGCGACGACCATGCTGTACACGGCCATCGGCTTGCGTCCGCCGGCAATGCTGAGATGGACAACCCGTCCGGCACGTTTTTCGGCCAGAACGGTTCGATAGAGGGTACGCAGCAATGCTGCTGTATCCGCTTCAGTGAGAAAGTCTGAGACGGTCCACGCATCTCCTTGCACCGGTACTGCCTGATAGCGAACGGTCTGAGTGGCGGTAAATTCGTCGGCCAGTTTCTTGAGCCCAGCCTGAACCGCTTTCCCCGCGGTGTGGATGACAATAACGGTGGTAATGGGGTAGCCCTTGCCCTGGAGGAGGTCGAGGACAAGGGTCACGACTTGTGGTTCGGAACCAAGGGTAGCAATGAGGACGTGTTGGGATATGTTTTTCAGAAGCTTCACCCTCACCCTGGCCCTCTCCCATCAAGGGCGAGGGGATGGAAAGGTTATGAATGTAAACCTCTACGGAAACGTATTGCTTGTTATTCTTGCCGTTCGATCCGATACCACCCGTTGCCAAAGGCGGCGTTCTTGCCTGCGTGGATATATTCCCCTAACAGCAAGAGAGGCAGAAACGGCGTAAAATCGCCGCGATAGGTCACACTGCCGACAAAGCCACTCTGGTCTTGGGCAAACCCTTTCCGCGTGCGGCGCGTCCGTTCGATCCACTGGCTGTGGACGGCGACTTCTTTCACCGCTTCTGCTTGTTGCCCTAGTGCACGAAAATCAAGGTCTAAGGCCCCTCCACAAAAGAAGGTGGCGAGCGCATTGATCCGGTCGCGTACGCGTTTGATGAGTTGATGAAACTGCGGCACCATAACGACTTCCCCCTCTGCTTTTAGCGTCGTCGGAGTCAGAAAACGAATGGTGAGTTCCTGCCGCTCGGCTAACGTCGCCACCTGCGGCGTTAGCATTTGCCACGTCAAGTGTTCCTGCGGCGGATGAACAACCCCTTCGGCGCCATTATACAAAATTCGCTCGCCGCCGTGCAAATCGACCGTGGTAATGGTTGCCAGGACGCAGCGCGCCCGGTTGAGCCCGAACCCCACGTCGGCCAGTTCGCGAAAGGCGACGACAAAATAGGGTAGGTAATTCATCGCCTCGCCGATGACCACAAAGTCAAACCGGAGTATTTCCCCTGGCCGATACTGCGTCTTGGTTTCGAGCGGTGGCTTGATGACAAAGGGTCGCGGAATGTTCTGGTTCTTGCGCAAACGCTCAGCTTCGGGAGGAATAAAGGGATTGAAGACCTGGGTGTATGGGCACGTATAGCGTAACTCACAGACTGCGCAGTCAAGACGGAGATCGACACACACCAGGCGACGAAAGACCGTCCCGAACCCGCCGCGAATGGTGTTGCCTTTGCTATGGGTCGGGAGGGTTAAGGGTTCTTGGGGAATCAACGAGAGCCGATACTGAGCGAACCTGAATCGGGGAATGGCATGCTGTGACATGCTGCAAGAGTTAGCTGGCGGGCGAGAAATCGTCAAACGGTTTTCCCATAGCTCACGCTATGGGCTATGTCCGGACACCCCGGATGGGGTTGAATCCTGAGCTTCGCGGAGGCGGCATAGAATAGCCCACGGTGGGAACCGTGGGGACGAAGAATAGTCAATTTCCCTTCCGCCTCACCCGTAGCACGGCGATCTTGGTCGGATGATTGAACGGGGCGGGATCGGTCGGTGGCGGGCTCACGACGGTGTGCGGGTAGCCGGTGCAATCGGCTGGCACCGGAATCAATTCGACGATCGCCAGATACCCGTCCGCGCACAGCTCTTCGAGGAGCTGGAGATACGTAGATCCTGAAACAAAAAGTGCGTTGTTGATCGTGATCAGATACCCGCCGTCGTGAATGAGTGGCCGCACCTTGTTGATGACCCGTTGACTCTGCGTGACCAGATCCACGGTTCCTCTCTTGGTGGTGGAAAAGAACGGTGGGTCAAGAACAACACAGTCGAAACGTTCGTCGCGTCGCTTCAATATGTTCACCTGCGTCCAAAAATCACCCACCTGAAAATCTGCCTTACGAACGGGAAAACCATTAAGGGCGTAGGATTCCTTGGCGAGGTTGAGAAATGTCCGGTTATGGTCGAGGTGAATGACTTGGGTGGCGCCGCCAGCCGTGGCCGCGACCCCGAGGCTGCCAGTGTAGGCAAAGGTATTGAGGACCCGTTTGCCGTGGAGATGCTGTAAGGCCCAGGCGCGGACGTTGCGAGTATCGAGATAGAAACTTGTCTCACCATGCAGGCGCAGGTCAATTGCATAGCGTATCCCGTGCTCACGAATGCGCCGGTCGAGACGCTCGCCGTGAAGAAGCAGTCCTTGTCGTTCGACGAGTGTTGCGGAACGGTGGCGTTTCCACAGGACGGTTTGTACCAAAGGGACGTGACGACGAACATGCGCGGACAAATCCGTGAGTTCTTCTTGTCGGTCCCGAGCCTCAGTTGGCGACCCGGCATAGTCGTGGAGCACCAGGGTCTGCGCGTACAGATCGATCACGAGATCTGGATTGCCTTCAAAAAAACCGTTGAAGAGGCGCAGGGCACCGTCTTGATGAGCGGCCACTGCCGCCGCTCGTGCACTGAGAGCAGTGGAAAGCTGCGAGAGTGTTGTTGGTGAAAAAACAGACATTATTCTCCTTGATACACGTGAAACCTTCCCATTCAGTATTGGTGACAAAACATTGCAGTTGTCCAGGGCGTATGGTAGAGGACTGCGTCGGATAGGTGGGGTGAAAACCTGATCTTGTTTCCTTATTTCTCTGAAGTCAGCCAGGATCAAAAACGACGATGCGAAAGGAGTGGGGGAAAGACCTGTATTCTCCTAACCTGTTTTTGCGAGGAGAAAGGGAATAGACACACGTCCCTGATGACGGTGAATTCTCCAGTGAGACACGAGAAGGGACAACAAGGAGGAAGCGCTATGGACAAGCGAGCATGGCGGTACGTAGTTTTCATGGCGACTCTCATCGGGACGACCCTCACAGTTCCGTTGTCTGCTGATGTACAACCCGGTGATGTCATCACCAATAGCAATGTTGAGAAAGCCGCGGCGCTCCTGACGCCTGCAACCCGCTGGATGGTGGACCGGGGGATGTCGATGACCGTTCGGGAAACCAAGAAAGTCGTGTGGCCACAAGCGTATCGGGAGGCCACGCAGAAATATGCTGAGCACGTACAAGTGACGTTCGATGGTGGACGGTTGTTTGGCTATGTTGCAGGGTGTCCGTTTCCTGTTATTGACCTGAATGACCCACAGGCCGGTGCCAAGATCATGTGGAATGTGGCGCACAACCCGTTCTCGGTCGACAACATTGGCACCGAAATGAAGATAGAGGTGATCGGTGCTGAAGGCGCGGTCAACGAGACCTATGAAACGCTGTGGCGACGCCTCTTGTGGTTGGGACGATTATATAGTGACCCGAAGCCGGTGCTGCCGCATAATCCTCCTTTGCATTACTCGCAACTCTGGGGACCGCTGACCAAACCGAGCTCCAAAGCCGGACTGGCGATGTTGCTCTTTCGCTACGCGGCCCCTGATCGCCCTGATGATATGTATGTCTACTACCCGATTACCCGCCGGGTGCATCGGACGACCAACGGGGGACGGGGCGATGTAACGTGGGGGACTGACATCGATACCGACTCTTTATGGGGCTTCAACGGTAAATTAAATTATTGGACGTTCCGCGTGCTGGCCGAGAAAGACATTCTCGCCGTTGTACACAGTGGCAAATACAGTGACAAGAGTGTCTGGTGCGCCCCGCGCGATAGTGGGCGTGGTTTACTGGCGGCACTGCCGTGTGTGCACTGGGAGAAGCGGCGGGTGTGGGTTGTTGAAGGCACGCCGGGTCCGGTCGTGGCGAGTGCCTATCGGTATTCGAAGCGTATCCTCTATGTTGATCAAGACTTCTCGGCGCCCGTGATCGAAGAGATGCATGATCCGGATGGGGAATTGTGGCGGTTTTTTGTTCCGTGTTTTTTCTTCTATCCCAAACAACCGTATTGGCGTGATGCGCACATGCCAGCGGAAGCGCCCAAAGGAGAGGAATGGGCGTTCCTCCCGAATGGCCTGTGGGTTGATATTCAGGGGATGCAGGCGACCACGTTTGAGGCTCCTCCGAGCTCAAAGAATCCCTGGGAGATGCGAGCGGCGTGGTATTTCAACGAAGATGCGCACGATAACGTGCCGGAAATTTATACGCTGCAACATTTAGCGCGAGGTGGGAGGTGAGCCGACACGGGGAACGTCATCAATGCTGGAGTGGCGAATCTTAGCTTTCGGCTTTCCGTCCTAAATGGCCGAGTTTGACGAAGATCACGCAACCATCAGGGCTGTACGGATGATGGTGGCTCCCCGGCGGGTTACGGAGGTATGTCCCCGCGGGGTACTGCCCATACTCATCGGCAAAGGTGCCTTCGAGGACGAGAATTTCCTCGCCACCGGGATGGGAATGAGCCGGAAACGAGGCTCCGGGAGCATAGCGGACAATACTGGTCACCACTCCCTTTTCTTCATCGCGGACAAGGTAGCGGCGTTCAACTCCAGGGGCGGGCGACGATTGCCAGGGGATATCTTTTGTCTGTAACACGAGCGCTTGTTCCAGGTCAGTGTGAAGTTTCATGACAGTACCCAGGGGTCCTTTTTCTTCTTCTTGGTTGTACAGCCGGCCAGATCATTTGAAGGCATGAAAGGTGAGAATAGTGAAGGTCTCACGCACGTGGGGGATTTTTTGTACCTGCTCAGTGATGAGATGGGAGAGATCATCGAAGTTCTCGACGTAGAGCTTGACGAGGAGATCGTATTCTCCAGAGATTGAGTAGGCTTCAGAGAAGCTGTTGAGTTCAGTGACGCGGTCGGCAACCTCTGCCAACGTTCCCGGGTCGGTCTTCAACATGATAAACACGGCGCGCATAGCGTTCCTCCTCTTGCGGTTGACCAACATAAAGCATAGCAGAGGCTCGCTGCGCCCTATAGTCCGTTTGTTCCGCTCGCTTCATAGCGTATGGCCTGTTCGCTACGTTCACTCTCTGGCAAGACATGCTTTTGCCTCTGCTGATGAGTTTTGACAAACACATTCGGTCATAGTTAGCCCTGAGACTTGGGTCCCCTCTCCCTCCGGGCTAACCTTTACCCACATGTGGAGCACTTAGCGTAGGAGAGCGGAGGAGCACATACATGCGAGTGAGATCCGCGAGGTGCTGAAACCCGCGCCACAGGACGGTCACGCCCGGT
>JBFWXH010000111.1:0-24679 GCA_050187625.1 Binatia bacterium | reverse complement strand
CGAAGTCTATACGGTTGCGCCAGATCGAGAACAGAGTGCGGTCAGTCATTCGCTCACACTTCATCGCCCACTTCGTATTGAGGAACTTGCCTCTCGTCGTTTCGCGGTAAATGGCACTCCAACAGACTGTATCAATCTCGCAATCAAAGGGTTTTTGCCGATCCGTCCACAACTTGTGGTTTCAGGGATCAACAAGGGGGCAAACCTGGGTGACGATATTACGTATTCGGGTACTGTTTCAGCGGCAATTGAAGGTTCCTTACTAGGCATTCCTTCAATTGCGGTCTCGCTGGTTGCGCCAGACCCTCCCTACCACTTCGGCGCTGCCGCGGCCTTCGCCGCCATACTCGCTACTGAGGTGCTCGCACAGGGTATGCCGTCGGACACTCTACTAAACGTTAACGTGCCCAATCTTTCTCGAGAGCAGATCAAAGGCTTCTTATTGACACGCCAGGGAAAACGCCGTTACGCAGAAACCATTGAAGCGAGGGTTGATCCGCGCGGAAAGAAATACTACTGGATCGGAGGAGATGATCTTGGTTTTGATCCAGCTGAAGGCACCGATTGTGTTGCGGTGCACGAGGGATTTATTTCCGTAACCCCATTGCACGTCGATTTAACCAACTACCGCGCATTCCAAGAGCTGCGCGATCTGAAACTCCCATGGCACTAGATGATTACAATATCGCCCGCGAACGTATGGTTGAGGAACAGCTGGTCCAGCGAGGGATGAGTGACCCGCTGATATTGGCAGCGATGCGCCATGTTCCTCGCCATCTTTTCGTTGATGAGGCCGTGCGAGACCGTGCGTATGAAGACCACCCACTTCCTATCGGTGAAGGGCAAACCATCTCACAGCCGTATATGACTGCGCTCATGGCTGAAGTCCTGCATCTGGCCGAAGGGGAACATGTTTTAGAAGTTGGCACGGGCTCGGGATACCTGACCGCAGTCCTTGCTGAGCAAGGGGTGCGAGTTTCTTCTATCGAGATGTCTGCGCAACTCGCTGGCCGCGCCAAAATACTCCTCGCACGCTTGGGGTATGATACTGTCACAATCCATATGGGAGACGGAACGCTCGGCTGGGCAGACGAAGCCCCATTTGATGCTATTGTGGTCGGAGCCGCCTCTCCGGGGATTCCACGCCCGCTATTATCCCAACTCCGGATGGGTGGCCGGCTGGTTGTGCCCATCGGCGAGGAGGACCTCCAAACACTCGTCCGAATTTGGAAGGAACCGGGAGGCTTGCGCGAAGAATACTTTGGTGAGTGCCGCTTTGTGAAATTACAGGGAGAATACGGCTGGGAAACATAGTTTGGACGTTTTTTCCTCCCGCCCTTTGACAATGTGTGACAGCTTGGAGAAGAGACGCCGGCTTCCACTGATGGAAAGTGATCATCATGCAGCCTGTATATCTCGACCATAACGCAACAACTCCTTTGCGAGCAGAGGTCCTGAACGCAATGCTCCCCTACCTGCGGACGCTTTTCGGTAACCCTTCGAGTGTGCACTGGGCGGGACGTCAGGCAAAACACGGGCTCGAAGAGGCACGAGAACACGTGGCGAGGTTTCTTCATTGTCGTCCATCGGAGATTGTTTTCACCAGTGGTGGGACAGAAAGCAACAACCTGGCGCTGCAAGGTGTTCTCCATACAGAACAACGTCTTCACCCTCATGTTGTCACGACCACGATTGAACACTCGTCAGTGCTTGAGCCCCTGCAATCGTTGACTCGGCACGGAGTCGAAGTCTCGCTGCTTCCCGTCGATACCGAGGGACGCATCTCGGTTGACGACGTGGTTGCGGCACTCCGCCCAGATACCGCCCTTGTCTCGATTGGTTTAGCAAACCACGAAATCGGCACGATTCAGCCGATCGAAAAGTTCAGCCGTATCACTCGTGAACGTGGCATTCCTTTGCACGTCGATGCAGTCCAGGCAGCAGGGAAGCTCCCACTTGACGTCACTGCGTTGGGCGTTGATTTGTTGTCGCTTTCAGCCCACAAAATCAATGGCCCCAAGGGCATTGGCGCCTTATATATACGCAAAGGAACTGCCCTGAAGGCACAACAATTGGGCGGACCGCAAGAACGTACCAAACGCGCAGGTACGGAAAATGTCGCCGCAGCCGTTGGTTTTGGTGTCGCCGCTCTGCTCGCGGGCCAAGAATTAGAAACGAACGTCGTACGGTATCAACACTTCACTACCCGTCTACGCGCTGCTATTCTTCACGATATTCCCGGTACGTTTCTCAACAGTCCTGAACACGGGTGCCTGCCTAACACGGTCAACGTCGGGTTCACCAACGCGACGGGAGAAGGGCTCATGATGGGACTCGATCTCGCTGGCGTTGCCGTCTCTACCGGCTCCGCGTGCGCTGCCGGCTCTCTTGAACCTTCCCATGTGCTTCTGGCTTTGGGACGAGACGACAACGCGGCAAAAAGTGCGTTGCGCTTTAGTGTAGGAAAAGATACGACCGACCAGGACATCGATTATGTCCTGGCAGTGTTACCGCGAATCGTAGAACGCGTACGGCAAGCGGGAGTGAAAAATTAAGGAATAAAGCGTGAACGAAGAGATGTCACGCGTATTCGTAGTATGTAATGAATTATGAGTCCTACACAGACATTCCAAGCTCGCCCTCCGCACCATGCCCCCCCAAAACGAGTGCTCGTGGCGCTCAGTGGTGGCGTCGATAGTGCTGTAGCCGCAGCTCTTCTTGTCGAGGCTGGCTACGAAGTGATTGCCATTTCCATGCTGCTCGCGGGCAATAGCGAGGGACACGATGGGGGTTGCTGCTCGATCGATGACTTCCAGGATGCGCGACGTGTAGCAGAACAGTTGCAGATTCCGTACTATGTCTTGAACCTCAAAGAGGCGTTTCGTACCCGGGTCATGGATGTGTTTACCAATGAGTACGCGCAGGGCCGCACGCCGAACCCGTGTTTACTGTGCAATCGGGACTTAAAGTTTGACTTGCTGTGGCAACGAGCCCGCGAACTTGACGCCCATAGCGTTGCCACAGGCCATTATGCGCGTATCGTCTACGATCAGTCGAGCGGTCAACACCAACTGCTCCGCGGTGTCGATCAACGCAAAGATCAATCCTATTTTCTCTTTACGCTGACGCAAGCGCAGCTCGCACGCACGCTGTTCCCGGTTGGACATCTCACCAAAGATGACGTCCGTGCAAAGGCACGAAGCCTCGGCCTTAGAGTTGCCGAAAAACCAGAGAGCCAGGACATTTGTTTTGTTCCCGGTGGCGATTATGCTCGTTTTATCGAGGAACGCTTGGCAACTTCGCCGTCAGCTCAGGTTCGCGGAGGTGATATCGTGGACCAGACCGGTCGCGTAATTGGCGCTCATGAGGGGATTCATCGGTTCACGATTGGACAGCGACGCGGGCTTGACCTCGGTGGCCTGGCGGAACCCCACTATGTCACGAATATCGACGCCCGGAGTGGCCGTGTTACCGTCGGGACAAAAAATCAGTTGATGACGCGGGGGCTCGTCGCGCGTGGCGTCAACTGGATAACCGGCCCTCAGAAGAGCGACGTAGCAGCTACGGTGAAGATTCGCTATCGTCATCCAGCCATTCCCGCTCGTATCACCCCAGGCGACGCTGGAACCGCGAAGGTGAAATTCCAGCAAGAGTACCCTGCGGTAACTCCGGGTCAGGCGGTAGTCTTCTATGAGAAGGATAACGTTTTAGGGGGAGGCTGGATCGAGGCAGCCTTGTGAAGCCTTACGGAGGCCCTCCTTCAAGCAAGGGCACGTACATCAGAATGGATCCTATGACAGACAGCACGATTACAATAGATCGACCTGTTCCTTCGCTCCGCGTTGCCCTGACCACCCTTGGATGCAAGGTCAATCAGTACGATACCGCGACGATCACCGACCGCTTACGGGCTGAGGGCCACACGATCGTCCCGTTCGCTGATACTGCTGACGTATACATCGTGAACAGCTGCACAGTAACACACCAAGCTGACGCTGAAAGTCGGCAGCTAGCTCGCCGCGCAAAGCGTCACAATCCGGATGCTCGCGTGGTTATGACCGGATGTTATGCGCAAATCAGTCCGCACTCTGTCGCAAAAGTCCCAGAGGTTGACTATGTCGTCGGGTTGAACCGCCTCGACGACCTTCTCCGCGTCGTATCCCGTGACACCGGGCACGAGCGCGTTCTCGTCAGCAATCTACGCAAACCGGGTGAAGTCCCGCGTGTTGATACGTTAGGGGCGCTGACCTTTAGTGGACAGACTCGCGCCTTTCTCAAAGTTCAGGAGGGGTGTGATCTCTTCTGTACATTCTGTATTGTTCCGATGTCCCGCGGGAAAAGTCGCAGCGTGTCTCCTCGCACTGTCCTCGAACAGCTTGACCGCTTAGCCGGACAAGGATTCCAAGAAGTCGTGCTCACCGGTATTCATCTCGGTGGATATGGCGAGGATCTCGACCCCAAAGTCAATCTCGTCTGGCTCTTAGAAGCCATCGAGGAGCGCAAGCCAGTGCCGCGCATCCGTATTAGTTCGCTCGATCCGCACGAAATCAGCGATACCTTCATTCGGGTGCTTTCCCAGGCAGAGACCCTGTGCCCACATCTTCACGTTCCGCTTCAAGCTGGTGATGACGCCGTCTTGCAACGTATGCGACGCCGCTATGATACGACACTCGCACGGGAGGTATTGCAGCAAGTTCGCGAGACCTTACCTCACGCATCACTCGGGACTGATCTGATCGTGGGCTTTCCGGGAGAAGGGGACAGCGAATTTGCCCACACCCTCGCCTTTCTTGAAGAAAGCCCATTCACCTATTTTCATGTCTTTCCTTACTCTGTCCGACGGGGAACCACGGCAGCAAAATTTGCCGAGAAAGTCTCTCAGCCAGTCATTGACACACGAGCACGTCGAGTTCGTCAGTTAGGAGAAAAGAAAAAAACGGCCTTTATCCGGAGTTTTATCGGTCAGACCTTGCCAGTGCTGTTTGAGCACACTCGCGATAAGAACACGGGGCTATTGAAAGGCTACAGTCGGAACTATCTGCGGATTCTTGCCGCCGGAAGTGATGATTATATGAATCGCGAAGTTCCAGTCACAATCATACGTACGAACGGTGAAACCGCCTGGGGAAACATCTGCGAGCAAACGCCAAAAACCGCTCCGCTCTCCCAAGACTCTATGCAAATGGCGGGCTGAGTACCCTATCATGTCCGATCTCCTCGAATTTGAATACATCCTTCCGTATATATTTCACCGTAAAGACCTGTTGCGGCTTGCGCTTACTCATCGCTCCGCGCCCCTTCGTCCGGGGGAAAGCCACAACGAACGGTTGGAATTTCTCGGCGATTCCGCACTCGGCCTGGCAATGAGTGACCTCTTAATGCACCGGTTCCCCGAGTCCACGGAGGGGGATCTGTCAAAGATGCGGGCAGCGTTGGTCAATGCCCGTGTTCTGGCTGAGAAAGCAGCCACGTTATCACTCGGGTCCTGGCTTCGTCTCGGTAGTGGTGAGGAACGCAGCGGGGGACGCGAAAAGCCGTCTATCTTAGCGGCAGCGTACGAAGCCGTCCTTGGGGCCGTCTATCTCGACGGCGGATTTATCCCTGTTCGTCAACTTGTCGCGACCCATTTCGCTGAGAATCTTGAAGAGGCGTCGCAACCTCTTATGTTCGACTGCAAGACCCGCTTGCAGGAAATTACGCAAAAACTTTTTCGCGAGACCCCAGTCTATACAGTTGTCGCCGCGCGTGGTCCAGATCATCAAAAAATGTTCATCAGCCAGGTTTCTATTGCCGGGAAATTGTACGGGCGTGGTGAAGGGCAAAACAAAAAAAGTGCTGATCAAGCTGCAGCCTTACAAGCGATCGAACTACTCAAGAACGAACATCTCGAACTGTAGGGTTCCGTACATCCAGGCTGAGAATTTCCGCTTGACCCCACAACCTGACAACGCTACAGTCCTGCTCAAAATGACCAGCCAGGAGGGGACTATGGTAGCAAAAGTCTTATCGGCAGACTCTCATGTCGTCGAACCTGCTGACGTATGGACCGCACGCATTGACGCCCAGTACCGCGACCGAGCGCCGCACATTGTCAAAGAGGCAAATGGAGTGAAAGGAGACTTTTTCGTGTGCGAGGGCTTACAACCATTTTCGGTCTCAGGGTTCGCCGTCGCTGGAGTGGATCCAAAGGAGTACTCAATCGAGATGGTCAAAGGCTATCCCGGTGTTCGCCCCGGTGCGTGGGACCCGGTACAGCGCGTGAAAGATCAAGATCTCGATGGCGTGCAAGGGGAAGTCTTGTACACCAGCTTGGGCATGTTCCTCTACGGCATCGAAGATGGTGGACTCCGCGCCGCCAGCTTCCGCGCCTATAACAACTGGTTAGCAGACTTTTGTAGTCATGACCGCCGGCGTTTTGCCGGTATCGCATTAATCCCCATGGATGAGGTGCAAGAAGCCGTCGCGGAAGTACAGCGGTGTACAAAGTTAGGACTAAAAGGCGGGCTCATTTGGGGTATTCCACCGGAAGATCGCATGTACGACAGTCCGGTCTGGGACCCACTCTGGGCTGCTGCGCAAGATTGCGCCATGCCCTTGTCTCTCCATATCTTGACGGGACGCAAAGGCAGCGGCATCGGTCCCAGTGTCATGAAAAGCTACCCTTCTTTACCGCACGCTATTGAACGCTCGTTGAGCGACCTTATCTTCGGCGGCGTGCTCGAGCGGTTTCCCCGTCTGAAGATAGTCTCAGCCGAAAACGACATTGGCTGGATCGGCCACTATCTCCAACGCATGGATCACTCGTACGAAAAATACAAATACCTGGAAAAAGGAATGGTGATTCCACAACCGCCCAGTTACTATTTCAAACGCCAGGTATACGCGACCTTCCAGGATGATCGTATTGGGGTGCTGACGCGCGAATACGCAGGAGTCGATAACTTGATGTGGGCGTCCGATTTTCCCCACTCCGACTCAACCTGGCCGCATTCGCAAAGCGTCATCGCGCGTGATTTTGCTGGGGTGTCAGAACCTGAGGTCCACAAGATGGTGGCGAGCAACTGTGCAACGTTGTATAGCCTCGGATAAGACATTGCACAGCGAGGCACGTTCGGTTGGGCCTCAACTCTTTCCTGTTATGAGAGGACGTTGCTGTGCACGCAGATGAGTTTATCGATTGTGTGCAGCAACGCGGTGTCTCTGCGGCTGAAATCAGTCGCCAGGAAAAGCAGCACTTGCAACTCCAATGGCGGGCAATTTTTGCCTTTCACCTCCCACGCCCCGGCAGACTGACCACCGTTCATCGCAACTGGCATATTTTCAGTACCAAACAGGCAGTGTGCCGTGGAGGAAAAACCGCATTCGACTTGTATGCGCGGGTCCCAGTCACGGATTTCTTCATTATTCCGGAACAAGACGATCTTCCTGGTCTGCGTTGTACCGCCAGTGACCCTCCGGATCTCTCTGCACTGCAGCTCGATCTGTATGTTTCTTCCGCTGATTTTTCCTGGACCATGGTTTTTACTCATGACCACCCCTGGCACGGCCCTTACTTCGCTCAACGAGCGTGGCAAAAGATAAAATTATGATGCGTGCGGAAATTGCCGGGGGATATTCTTTCCTCATAGAAGTAGATTCTTCCCGAGAGAGGAGACGAGGCGTCATTCCCGCGAAAGCGGGAACCCAGGAAAGCAGCCGACAGTCTCTCCCCATCACCAGTTCCTCTTCCTTAGGCCCGAATCCCTGCTGACTATGCTCTACCCTTTTCTCCGCCCGTTTCTCTTCGCTGTCGATTCAGAGCACGCGCATCAGCTCGCCCTCAATGCGCTCAGGTTGTTACAAAATGTCCCTTTCGCACTCACGGCACCCACGACTCCTCGACTTGTCCAAGATCTCTGGGGCCTGCAGTTCTCCAATCCAATTGGGCTTGCCGCCGGATACGACAAAAATGCTGCCGCACCATTAGCTTGGCCAGCGTTAGGATTTGGATTTGCCGAGTTGGGAACGATTACGGCGAAAGCGCAACCTGGCAATCCTAAGCCACGCATTTTTCGTCTGCCAGCGGACGAAGCGTTGATCAACCGACTGGGCTTTAACAACGATGGAGCTACAACAGTCGCGCAACGGCTTGCCGAACTGTTGCCACCAACGCGACAACACCCGATTCCACTCGGCTTGAACCTCGGGAAATCGAAGATCACACCCTTAGACGAAGCGACGGATGATTATCTCGCCAGTCTCGATCTACTGTTTCCATTCGCTGATTATCTCGTGGTCAATGTCAGTTCTCCCAACACCCCAGAGTTGCGCAAGCTGCAAGAACCAGAACGCTTGGGACGGTTACTCGAAACTCTACAAACGCGGAATGCCCAACTCACAGTCTCACCCCGGCCTCCGAAACCACTGCTGGTGAAGATTGCTCCCGATTTGAGCGATGCGGCTGTTGTTGAGGTCGCACGGGTTGCGCAGTCGGTCGGGGTGGCTGGACTGATTGCGACCAACACTACGATTGCACGCCCTCCCCTTCGCACGTCAATCAACGAAGAAGGTGGGCTGAGCGGCAAACCACTTGCCGCGCGGGCAATCAACGTCTTGCGCGTGTTGTATCGAGCCGTTGAAGGCAAGATGCCGCTCATCGGAGTCGGCGGCATCTTTTCTGCCGAGGATGCGTATGCCCGTATCCGCGCCGGGGCGTCACTCGTGCAGATTTATACTGCCCTCATCTATCGCGGTCCTACCGCACCAAGACGAATCGTCCACGGCCTCAATACACTCCTCGCTCGCGACGGTGTGACCAACATCCGCCAAGTGATTGGCAAGGATGTGTAAAGGCAAGAGCCTTCGCATCAGTGAAGCGATTGTGGCCGCAGCTATCTCTCACGGTCACTTTCTTATGGACCGGCACGGTCTCCAAGGGCAAAACGCGAAAGGGAAAAAAGGAGAAAAGGAGAGACGCTGGCTCTCGCACTCCGCGCCGCTACCAATCTTGCTCGTCTGAGACAAGAGCAAGGGAAACGGAAAGAAACCTATGCTCTGCTTGTCCTCGTCTACGACTGGTTTACCACAGGGGTTGAGACGAAGGATTTGCAAGATGCCAAGGAACGGCTTAATACGTTATCGTAAGAGGGCAGATTATCGGTCCGGCGGAACCGACTTGAGACGATAGCCGTTGCGAATGGAGAAACGCCATGCGTGAAGTGTACGGAATCGGAGACTTTCGGTATGAGTATGTTGATGGCTGGGGTAAGCTACCCGAAGGCGTCACCTTTCACGAATGCCCCGGAGTCGCCGTTGATGCGCAGGACAATGTCTACGTGCTCACCCGTGGGCAGCACCCGATCATGGTGTTCGACCGTGAGGGGAACTACCTTCGCTCCTTCGGGACGGGGTACTTTAGCGACCGTACCCATGGGTTGTATATCGCCCATGATAGTTCCCTCTTGATCGCAGATGACGGCATTCATACGGTCCAGAAGTTTACCACGGACGGCGAGCAGTTGTTGGAAATCGGCAAACGGAACGCCCCTGCAAGAAAATGGAGCGGCGAACCGTTCAACCGGCCAACGTCGGCCGCGATCATGCCGCGCAACGGTGACGTTTACGTATCCGATGGTTATGGCAACTCCCGTATCCACGTGTATACGGGTGCAGGCGAGTACAAATTTTCCTGGGGCCGCCCTGGTATCGACGCCGGCCAATTCATCCGACCGCACAATATCGCTATTGACGACAATGACCATGTCTATGTCGTGGACCGCGAGGCGCACCGCATCCAGATCTTTGACCCGCACGGTGCCTTCATCGCTATGTGGAACAATATCCATCGGCCTGATGCGATGGTGCTGTGGGAAGAGCATATCTACATAGGGGAACTCAACGGCATGGTGGGCGTAGATGACGCTCCCGGCTTGGGACACCGCGTCTCGATCTACGATCTGCAGGGCAACCTGGTCTGTCGCTTTGGGGCCGAGGAAGAGGGTGAAGGACCAGGCCAATTCATTGCCCCGCACGGCATCGCCGTAGATTCCCACGGCGACATCTATGTGGCGGAGGTGTCGTACTCGATCCGCGGACGAAACCTGCAGCCGCCGCGGGAGCTGCGTAGTATTTCTAAATACCGACGGGTGTCATAAACTGTATCGCCTGACCCCGGTCTACAACCGGTTCACGAAGGGTCTAAGACGAAGAATTGACAGTGTTAACCTGAACAAATAACGGTCAGTCAAGAGCATTGCTGTCTTCTGGTGTCACGCGGTGCGGGAACTCTCCGCCAAGAAGAATGAGTGCGCTGTTCTCACGCTTCACTCTTCACGATCAGCCCTACTGGTAGTGATTCATCAAGAATTCTTGCCTGCTCTTTCTCCTCTAGAGCGACCACTTCTTGGACTTGTTTTGCCCATCTTGCTCCTGCGGGTAGAGAAGAGAGTCGTTCAGCCAGACGCCGTCGTAGTTCTTCATCAAGGTCACGTGAGCGATCGCCGGTGTAGCGTGCAAGCTGCACCAAGGCAAAACCAACCGCTTCGGGTTTCCGCCATTCCGCTTTCAGGAGTCGCTCAATCCATCGTGATGCCACCTCCCGCCGCACTACACAATTGGCTGGGCCAGCAATCAACGCACGTGCGCCTAAGCGAGAAAATGCCCACAACTCCTGGTCGCTGGCTTTCCCTTTCTCTACTGAACGGAGGAGTTCCTCTCCGAGGTCGGCTTTCGCCTCGGGGGTCAGCCGCTCGCAACTCCCCATTACCTGCCACATCTCGCGGATCTCTTGCGGCCCGACCTTAGACCGTCCGGCTTTAATCCGGTTCTTGAGTTTCGGTAACAACCACGGGGCGATGTCGTTATAGAGCACGGTTTGTTGTTGGCGGGTCAGACCAGCAGCGACCCGCCGCCACAGATTCCACCACTCCGCACGACATTGCACAGCATTGCCATGCCTCACTCCACGTGGATAAAGCTTCCACAATTGCTGTAACCGCCACTCGTCAGTCGAATGACCAAAGCCCGGGCGCAGACAAAAGCCGACCAAATTGAGCCAACGAGCCTCATACTCGGGGCTCCGTTCGCGTTTCTTTTCGCACTCCCACAAACTATCCCATAATTGACGAATCGCACTCAGCGGCCACCCCTCTTTGCCCGTCCCCAGCACCTGCTCGAGCTGTCGAGGCAACCCCTGCAGAGACATGGGTGCTCCAGTGGGTGACGAGATTACCCCAAAGGTGATCCGAATCAGCTGTGCCGCTTCTGCAAGCACGGTTTCGTCAATAACATGCTCGTCGCTGACACTGGTAGGATTCGGCAATGGCGCCGCGGTCCCCTCCCCTCGTAGCTGAAACTGCAAGCGCCAGCGATGATTCGTCTGCCGTGATTCACACCACAGTTCCAGGGTGCCCACTTCGGTAAAACGGGCTGAGACCTGTACAGGAATTTTCATTTCCCCAGCTTTCTTGCCAAAACGTAAGACCGTCCGGATCGCCGGCAGTTGCACATACTGTTCGCGTGAGAGTTGAACCATCGCCCCAGCTTCATCACTTGTTCGCGTACTCGAGGCATACAGTGGAAAGCTCACCGGCTGATTCGTCAATACTTCAAATTCCGGCTCGCTGAGGCGTACCTCTTCGCCCTCTTCCATTCCATGTCGCACCAGGCAGAGGGCATTCACTACGTCACTATCAGCACCCTTCCCTTGTCCGCTTGCACCAACACCAATGTAATACGCCCGCGCACTCCCACCACCAATCCGCACCCCTTGCCCTCGGCGAACGAGCCCGTAGTATGCGGCTCCGTAGGCAACTGCGAGTTCGAGACTCGCGTTGGCCAGCATGGTTGGTTGCCACGCGGGCTCCTCGGCGGACGCAAACCAGTGGCCAAGAATCGAAAGAATACGTTGACGAATCGCCAGTGGCGTCAATGCGCCACCGTTGAACAGCACGGCATCCGGTCGTAGTGGGCTTTCAGAGTCAGGTCCACTATGTTGACGTAAGAACTCGGCAAGATGGCGAGGAATCTCCGGCTCGGTCGCATACGGCAGGCCGAATTCTTGTAATCCAGTCCGCGCTCCACGCCGCGGGCGCGTGCTTAGGTCAACGACCGGGAAAAACCCCTCAATAACGATACGTTCAAGTTCTTCTCGTGTGACCATATCACTGAGCGAACCACCAACAACGGCGCTGCCTCGTCCTGCAATGGTGAGAGGGACACTGTGGCGATTCGGATCAGCGAACAGATCTTCTTTCGCCATGCGACATAGATGGGTGAGGGTATGCCAGCGCTGCGCATCAAGCCGCCCCCCTTTGGTCAACCGCGTCTCAACCTGACGAGCCAGGGCAATATCCATGTTATCCCCTCCCAAGAGGAGATGTTCGCCGACGGCTATTCGTTCAAGTTGTAACTGTCCCTTCCCTTCCGTGACAGCAATAAGACTCAAATCACTCGTCCCGCCACCAATATCACAGACAAGAATTTGACTTCCGACAGCCAGCTGGGTGTGCCAAGAGTCGGTATGGGCAGCGAGCCAGGCATAAAACGCAGCTTGCGGTTCTTCCAGCAACGTCACGCGCGCCAACCCCGCTAGCTCTGCCGCTTGTATCGTCAGCTCACGGGCAACTTCGTCAAAAGAGGCAGGAACTGTGAGGATTACCTGTTGCGTCTCCAACGCGTACGACTTGCCCAGGCGTTGATTCCAGGCCTCACGAATATGGAGCAAATAACGCGCGGACGCCTCAACTGGCGAGAGTTTTTTTACCTCTGGTGGTCCCCCCCACGGAAGAATAGCTGCCTGACGGTCTACTTCTGGATGACACAGCCAGGACTTTGCTGACGATATCAACCGCCCCGGAACTCGCGCCCCCTGGGTGCGGGCAAACTGTCCGACGGCGTAGTCACGTTCGCGGTCCCACGGAAGCGCGAGGCTACCGAGCGGGAGATCATGTGGCCCTGGCAGGTAGAGGAACGAGGGAAGCATCGGCGCTGGAGCAACCGTCGCCTCATTGACGAGTTGAGGTATGGGAAAGGACTGTACTGACAGCGACTTACTCGTATCGACGTAGGCCACAGCACAATTCGTGGTGCCAAGGTCAATACCGACAAGATACCGTGCCGCGGTATCGGATTGGGACACTGAAGTATGCTTCATAAACCGTTCCTGCAAAGAAGCCGTTTACTCGGTCAGCTATACAAACACCGCTTCCACAGCGGGGAATTGTAGCATCTTCGCAGGCGAACGGTTATAGGGACAAGTGACAGTGCGCGTTATCCCTCTTCACTCGGAGTGCGCACGTTGAACTCCAGTTTCCAGCGATGCGCATCATCGCGTGACACAGCCCACAACTCTAAAGTGCCAACCTCGGTCAGATGAATATGGAGACGCGCCGGAATCGTCACGCCCTCCTGGCCAATCCACGAGAGCGTAGTTTCAAGCGGCGTCAATTCCTCGATGTCCTCTTCGGGCTCCTCGATCATCTCCCCAAGCTGATCCCCGCGACGAGTCGTCGAGCCTAAAAAGCGGAATTGTGCAGGTTCTCCGACCACCAGCCCGAACTCTTGTCCCGGAATATCACTCTCCGTTCCTTCCTCCATACCGAACGGCGCAACACACAGGGCTTTCAGCGGCGCTGCCATCCCTGGAATCGCCGGCATTGAGGTTTCAATTCCAATATAATATGCTCGCGCCGCCCCACCGCGAATGCGAATTCCTTTCCCGCGCCGGGCTAAACCATAATAGGCTGCGCCACGGGCAACTGCATGGTCAAGGTCGGTTCCCTCAATTGTCCGTAACGCTTGCCCCTCTTCTGGCGAAATCCAGCTGTTCAGCACCTCAACCAACCTCGCTTGCAATAATGCGGATTTCATCACCCCGCCGTTAAAGAGCACAGCAGTAGGCTGCACAAAGGTCTGACTGCTAGTGCCGGTATCCTGCTGACGGGTCAAAAATTTCGCGAGATGGCGTGTGATGGCTGGATCTGCCGCATAGGGAAGACCCATTTCCTGAAAGCCGACACGCCTGCCGGTCTTGGGCATATCAGTCGATGCACAGCGAGGAAAAAATCCATCAACCAAGGTTGCTTCCACTTCGCCATAGCTCAGGTCAGTCCGAATCGTTCCGCCAATCACGCTGCTCCCACGTCCCAAGATCGTCAGCGGGTGTTTTTCAGGCGCGTCGGGCTGTAGCAAGTTTTCTTTCGCTACGCGGCAGCTTTGCCATAACCCGCGGAGTTGCCCGGCATCAAGTTTGGTGCCTTTCGCAGTCATACGTTGTTGCACTGCGTACGCCAAGGCGAGATCCATATTATCGCCCCCGAGCAGAATATGCTCGCCAACCGCGATACGTTTCAGTTCTAACTCGCCAGCCTCATCGGAAACCGCGATGAGGCTAAAGTCGGTCGTCCCCCCACCAATATCACAGACGAGGATGACATCTCCGACTTTGACTTTTTTTCGCCAGGATTCTCCCGCGTCCTCAATCCAGGAATAAAAGGCGGCCTGGGGCTCTTCCAATAATCGGACTGAGGGTAATCCCGCGCGTTCTGCCGCGTGTACGGTCAATTCTCGTGCAGCAGCATCAAACGAAGCAGGCACGGTAAGAAAAATCTCTTGATTCTCCAACGCTAATGCCGCATCGTCACGCGCCATGTTGAAATTCCAGGCCTCACGCAGATGCTCCAGGTATTGCGCCGAGACTTCCAGCGGCGACATTTTCTCAAGATCATCACCCCCGCCCCATGGGAGGATCGGGGCCGTGCGATCAACGCCGACATGACAGAGCCATGACTTTGCTGACGCAATTAACCGCCCTGGCACTTCTGCCCCACGCGTCCGCGCTAATGTCCCCACAACGAACGAACGATCATCAGCCCAAGGTAACTGCAAACTCCCCTCAGGAAATTCCCGGCTGGCAGGAAGATAAAGAAACGACGGCAGGCCTTCTCGTTCTTCAACATCCCCAGGGGCGACCAGTTGCGGAATCCGAAAAAGCTCGATTTTGGGTGGCTCATTGTCTGCAAGCGTATCCACATACGCCACGACACTATTAGTTGTTCCTAAATCAATACCAACGATGTAGCGAGGAGAAGACATAAAATAACAATTAAAAATCACGAATGAAAAATTAAAAATTAGAAATGAAAGAAAACTTTTCCTTATAACTTTTTCATTCTACATTTTTCATTCTGCATTACTACTCGATTTCCACTTCCGCGGGAGCCACAACTTTGGGATCTTGACCCGCGGGTTGCGCTGGCAGTTTGATTTGCTTGACGCGCCATCCAGCATGACGCAGGGTGCCGCGAAACGGCGGCTCACCACTCACGTTGCCGGTTAACCGGATCGCCGAGGGCTCGAAGTCCGACTCAATCGTTATCTCATCCCCCTCGGCTCCCTCAAGAATGGGTTCAAGGGTGAGGTGGTCAGAGAGAATTTGTCGGCAGCCCTGATGAATCGCGCGCACCGCCGCACCGATTTGTTCGTCGTTATATGGTTGAATATCCTCACGTAAAAAGTCTACTAAGCGGCCTTCACGCTGGAGGAGTCCCAAGAGCTGGATAGCCGCATCTGTGGTCGGCTTTGGCGGTGGCGTAGCTCTCCTCGGCTCCGGAGTCGGCGGAGGGGGGGGTTCCTCCTGAACGACCTCCCTACTGGTGACAAGATTCGGCATGCTCAGCAACAATAGGAGCCCAACCACTAACGGTGCCCCGACGAAGTAATAAACGTACGTCAGGCAGGTGGCGGGAAAGATGAAGAGCGTGTCTGGTGCGGCGACAATTGCCTCCAGGTTGGTTGCAATTTCACCAATCGTACACACCCCAAACGGCGCCAAGCGCAACACATAAAAATTCCCGGCGGCCAGGGCGCCGAGAAACAAAATAATTAAAAACAATGCCAACGGTCTTAATTTTGCTCTCATAGAGAAAATCGCCCGTCTCGGGCTCCTCCACCTCGTAACTCGGCTTATAGCCTGAAGTCTACAGCCTCGAGCCTTTTTCCCCAGGCACTATAGGCGGAAGGCCCAGCGATTTCCAGCGCAGTAAGTAAGAATCTACCCTTCCTCATATGTAGCGCGCTGCAGCTCGTCGCAATCTATCCATAATCGCCCGACCAATGCCCTGTTCAGGGACGGTCTCCATTACTACTCGGTCCAGTTCCATATGATCAAGTCGGCGGAGCGCGGCAAAAAGACGTGCTGCAGCTTCTACGACATCACCGTCCTGCGACAGAATCTCGACATGGGCATACCCTTCGACCCCTGGTCGCGGGCGAAAAAGCAGGAGCCCAACGCGTTCACCAGGGGGTGGGAGTGGCAGTTCTGCCTCAGGAGCCAACAACTGCAACAGAACCCGCGGCGCATAATGCGACACAAGCGTTCCTGGAGAACGCGTATCGCTCTGCGTGGGGACTTGGAGCGTGACTGCTCCTCCTATGGTGGCAGCGATCTCCTCAAGCGTCACTCCGCCAGGACGAAGAATCACTGCGTGTTCATCCGTCACCGCACATACGGTTGATTCGACTCCGACCGCACAGGGACCACCATCAAGAATTAGTGGGATATGGGCACCGAGGGATTCCTGCACATGCAAGGCCGTGGTGGGACTCACGTAGCCAAAGGGGTTCGCACTGGGCGCAGCAACCGGCAGCTTCACCATCCGGAGCAGGCTCAACGCCACGGAATGGGCTGGCACCCGCACGGCGACAGTTTCTCCTCCTGCCGTGACTATGTCAGGAATACACGGACGCTTGCGTAAAACCAGCGTCAGTGGTCCCGGCCAAAACCGTTCCATAAGCAGGCGCGCACGGTCGTTGATGTCAACGACGTAGTCTTCCACCGCATTGGCCTCAGGAAGGTGAACGATGAGCGGGTCGAAATGCGGGCGATTTTTTACGGCGAAGATGTGCGCTACAGCATGGGCATCCAGAGCGTTTGCGCCTAGGCCATACACCGTCTCAGTGGGAAACGCTACCAATTCACCCGCCCGCAGCTTCTCGGCTGCAAGGCGAATGGCCTGGACATCAGAACCATCGAGCAGTTGTGCCATGTTGAAGCTCTCAGCCATCAGCAATCAGCCGTCAGCCAAACAAAGGAAGAGGCAGTCTAAACCCTTCTTCTGCGCTGAGAGCTGACAGCTATTTTTCCAGCATGAGATACGTATAACTCCCCAAGGCGGACTCATATTCTCGCAGCAGTTGGTTCCCGACCTCCGACTTGAGCCCTTCACGAGCAATTCCTTCCGTTACCCGGTTACGAAATTCCTCCGTTAACTCGTCACGATCATAGCCAAAGACTTGCAGCACCCCTTCAATCTTGTGGCCTGGGGTAATTTTGGTGATATGGTAGCGGCCTTTGCCATCGGCCACCACGAAGACATCATGCACATGCCCAAAGAGATTGTGGTAATCGCCCATGACATCTTGATACGCACCAATAAAGAACACGCCAAGGTAATAGGGCTCATTATCCTCGATTGCGTGCAATTCTAGCTCGTCTTTAATATCGCGAAGATCGATAAAATTATCGATCTTCCCGTCCGAGTCACAGGTGAGATCGGCCAAATACCCTTTATTATCTGGCGCTTCGTTGAGCCGATGAATCGGCATGATCGGAAACAGCTGATCGATGGCCCACGAGTCCGGCACCGACTGAAATACCGAGAAATTACAAATGAACTTATGCGAGAGCAAACGTTCTACATCCTCAAACTCCTCGGGCATATGCTTTGCCATCTTGGCAAATTTGATCGCCCGCTCACACACCCCCCAAAATAGCTCTTGCCCGAGCCCACGATCTTCCAGTTCCAGATATCCCAGGTTAAACAGCGAGAACATCTCTTCACGTCGTTCGACCACGTCGTGATAATACTCGCGATAATTTTTCCCGTTGATCCCAGTATAGAGATCATACATTTCTTGAATAACTTGGGGATGTTTCTCGATATTGCTGACCCGCACTGGGCCGTTGGTGAGTGCCAGTTCATTCACAACATTGAAGATCAACACGGCATGAGAAGCGGCCACCATGCGACCATTTTCGGTCAGCACCGTCGGTTCACGGACATCTTCACTTTCGCATACCTCTTTGATCGAGTAGATAATGGCGTTCGCATACTCTTGGACGGAGTAATTCACGCTTGACTCTGAATTTGTCCGTGAACCATCGTAGTCAATTCCAAGTCCGCCACCGACATCCAGGTAGTTGAGGTTCGGGCAATGCTTACGGACCTTTGCATAGGTGCGCGCCGCTTCTTTTACTGCCTCACGAATCCGCTTGATGTCTGTGACCTGCGAGCCAATGTGGAAATGTAAGATCTGCAAACAGTCCTCTAACCGTTCGTCAGTCAACACGCGAATACATTTCAAGAGATCCGTGGTCGTAAAGCCAAACTTAGACAGGTCTCCGCTCGACTTCTCCCACTTGCCACTGCCTCGGGCGAAGAGTTTCAGCCGTAACCCAACCAACGGCCGAATCTTCATCTTCTTGCACAGGTCGACCAACAGACGCAGCTCAAAGATGCTCTCGAGAACAATGAACACCTTCTTCCCGATCAACTTGCCCATAAGGGCAAGCCGTAAGTACGTGGTATCTTTCACCCCATTACAGATAATCGGGGCATCTACATCTTTTGTCAGGGCTAAGGCAACGGTCAACTCCGCCTTACTCCCGACCTCAAGACCAAGGTGGTAGCGATCACCAAAATCGAGCACTTCACTAACCACTTCTTTCAGTTGATTGACCTTGATGGGAAAAATCGGAAAGTATTCCCCGCTATACTCAAATTCGGCAATGGCAGACTTAAAAGCGTTTGCCAGCTTCTTAATTTGATAGTCGAGCAGTTGGGGAAACCGAAGAACAACCGGCGTGGATAAGCCACGTTTTTCGACCTCGCCGATTATGTCCCTGAGAGCGACCGGAGCCCCACGAGTTCCTTCAAATGTCAGCAGGAGGTCTCCTTCTGCATTGACATCAAAATACTCACTGCCCCAGTTGCGCACACCGTACAGATCAATTGTCTCTTCAAGTGTATTACGCGCTGCCCCGACTCGTCCTCGGGAGACACTCAGTTTTCTCTTTGGTCCCGCCATGCTCGGAAGAACCTTCTTTGCGACTCGTGTACTGGATTTTGCTACTCCCATAGGTGCACTACCCCTTTTTGCGTTGCGCGATAGAGTTAGAGGTGACAGCAGGTAGAAGGCTATACCTGCGTACGCTCACACGAGAGGTACTCCACCCGTGCAGCTTGTGATCGTACTGAAAGAAAACAGAGGAAACAGAGAGAAAGGCGTGCCGTCTTCCTGATGGGAAACGAAGGATACGTCCTGGAATTTTCTACACTGGTCAACGGAGTTTGCACCGCCTCTATACATTTACGAAAATTTTTTCTTTATATAAAACCTTTAGTTCCCACTGTCAAAAGGCACACAGAATTTTTTGCACAGCCGACACCAAAAGGAGCGTCGTGGAGTTCGCCCATATCTTGACTCTAGAGAAAATTCATACTTAAAAGGCATCCCAATCGCTCGAATCCTGATTGATTTTACCTTAGCCTAATCGCACTATTCATCGTTATGCCTCAGCCGCCAGCAATTCCGACTGTCACCCCAGCAAGCCTTGGCTTTCATATGCCTGCCGAATGGGAACTACACGAGGCCACCTGGCTTGCCTGGCCTCATAATTTGAATACCTGGCCTGGAAGATTTGACGAGGTTCCCCCGATCTATGTCGAGATCGTTCGTGCCTTACATACGCACGAGACGGTCAAGATCTGCGTGAATGAAGCGGACGATGCCGTAGCAACCCGACACGTACTCATGGATGCCGGACTCGATCTGAGCACCGTGCAGTTTTGTGAAGTGCCGACAGATGACACCTGGGCGCGAGATCACGGCCCGATTTTTGTCCGGCGCCAACAGGACGAGAAGCGAGAACTTGCCGTCACCGACTGGATTTTCAATTCTTGGGGCGAAAAATACGGACCGTGGGACCTTGACAACAAGGTTCCCCAACACATTGCGAAGCTGCTCGAACTGCCACTTTTCGAGACGGGGATCGTCTTAGAAGGGGGCTCAATTGATGTGAACGGCTGTGGGACATTATTGACGACGGAAGCGTGCTTATTGAATCCCAATCGTAACCCGTCCCTGTCTCGCACCGATATTGAGCACTACTTACGAGCGTTTCTTGGTGTCACGCATATTGTGTGGCTCGGAGACGGTATTGTTGGGGATGATACAGATGGCCATGTCGATGACCTCGCACGTTTTGTGAATCCCACGACGGTCGTCTGCGCGCTCGAAGATGATCCCGCAGACGACAATTACCAGTTGCTACGCGACAATTTTGCCCGTCTCCAGAAGATGACCGACCAGGATGGACGTCTACTGCGCGTCGTTCCGCTCTGTATGCCGAGTCCGATTGAGTATGAGGGGTATCGCCTCCCAGCAAGCTACGCCAATTTCTATATTGCCAACGGAGTCGTCCTCGTTCCCACGTACGATTGCGCGAACGACAACCGCGCAATCGCGACATTACACGAGCTGTTTCCGACTCGTCAAATCATTGGCATCCCCTGCACGGATTTAGTGTGGGGGCTTGGCGCAATCCATTGCATTACCCAGCAACAACCGGCCATCTATTAGCACAAACTATTTGCCCAGCACTCGCTAATCTGTCGCAGATATCATGAATGTTCTCTCCCTCTGCCGCACGTTTTTCGCTCACTTAGTGTTGCAACTTTTTCTCTTCTTTCCCGTGTTCAGCCTGACCGTTCACGCCCAGGACACGAACCGTCGCAGCCCTGTGGTCATCGCCGTAGAAAAAGCCAGCCCTGCGGTTGTCAGTATTTTCTCCGCCCAAGAAATCGAACGTCCGGTCAACCCTTTCGGAGGAAATCCATTTTTTGAAGATTTTTTTAGTGATTTTTTCGAGCCATTCCAACAACGACAAACGGAGCGCAGCTTAGGTTCAGGCGTCGTCATTCGTCCCGACGGCTACGTGTTAACCAATGAGCACGTCATCCTCCAGTCAGGACAAATCCAAGTGCAACTCGCCAACGAACGTAAGCTCGATGCCCGCCTGGTTGGAGCAGACCCCGACTCTGATCTTGCGGTCCTGAAGATTGACGACGCGAAATCCCTTCCGTACCTTCCGCTGGGAAGTTCGGAGGACCTCCTCATTGGCGAAACCGTCATTGCCATCGGCAATCCTTTTGGCCTGTCCCACACAGTCACTACTGGTGTTGTCAGCGCCCTGAATCGTTCACTCAACGCTGGAGATCGCACTTACTACGACTTCATCCAGACCGACGCCTCGATCAACCCGGGGAATTCCGGCGGTCCGCTACTCAATATTAAAGGCGAACTCATCGGCATCAACACAGCTATCTACGGCAAGGCCCAAGGCATCGGGTTTGCCATTCCGATCTCGCGCGCAAAGCGGATTGTCGAAGAATTGATCAGTCATGGGACGGTTGAACCACCGTGGGTCGGGATCGCGGTACAAACTTTAACGCCGGAGCTGGCGCGAGCGTTTTCGCAAAAGGAAAAACAGGGGGTCCTCATTCGTGGAGTTGAACCAGACAGCCCAGCGGAAGCAGCAGGCTTACAACGTGGCGACGTCATCCTGAGTGTTGACGGTCGTTCCCTGCGTTCAGGGGAGGAATATCTCCAACGGGAGCGTACCTATAGTCGCGGCGCCAAAATGAACTTCCGTATTTCTCGTGGGGGGAAAGAAAGAGAAATTACCGTTACTGCCGACCGTTTTCCACCCGAGAAAGCCGACACGCTGGCGTGGGATCTGCTGGGCTTGGCGGTAACCGAAGGAAAAAACGGACTCCAGGTACAGAGGATTCGGCCAGGCAGTCCGGTCGACCGTATCGGTTTTCAACGCGGGGATCGGATCTTGGCGGTCTCGGGGATTCAGGTCAAAACCGTAGCGGAATTCCGCCGGAAGATTATCGATGCGCGTTTGAGCCAAAGCATCCTGCTCTCGGTCGGTCGCGGCCGCAGTCTCTATCACGTTACTGTCCCACTTGGCAGGCAATCGTAGAAGTCTCCGCCCGGCGGTTTCAGCGCCGGGCGACAACACGCGCCCCATCAATGGGGCTTTAAGGTCCTTCTTTGTAGCCGGCTTGGGCCGGTGTCGTTTCGTAGTCCGGCCTTGAAAGATACTGTTGAAAAACTTTAGGGTTCTCGTTGTATGACGCCAAAATCCCCCCGCGCTGCGCGCGGCCCCCTTGAGAAAAGGGGGTATTTGGATCCCGTCCTTTAAAAAAGGGGGGACAGAAGGATTTTCCAACAGGGTCATTCATGGTCGGGAATTGTATGACCAAAAACTCACCCCCGTTTTTCGCCCACCATGCCTGCTCCGCAGGCATTTCGGTTCTCAGAATCCAGAGGAGTCAGAGTTCAGAGTTTTTTTGGCAGCACCACCACCCGAAAACCATAGCCGAAGAAAAGGGTGAAGTTCGAGTTGAACCTGAGGCGGACAGCACATCGTGCACTCCCTTGAGTGAGGAAGAACGAGCCACCCCGCAGAGCATAGGCCTCCATAACCACAGTGTTCATAGGTTCTCGTTTTATCCGGCCTTCGTAATCATTAGGATACGGATAAGGAGCATATACGCTTCGCGTCCACTCCCACACATTCCCAGCCATGTCGAGACAGCCATACGGACTCGCTCCCTGTGGAAAACTGCCGACGGCACTCGGTCGGCCAAGGCCTGCCTCATCAAGATTGGCACGATCCTCTTCCAAGTCATTTCCCCACGGATACACACGACCTTCTCCTAAGCCTGTCGAAGGACCCCGCGCAGCCTTCTCCCACTCCGCCTCGCTCGGTAAGGTGACTTCCCACCCTTCATTCTGTATTTTCTCACTCAATTCTGCAGAAAACCCATTACCCGTACGTAATTGCTCGGTCAGCCATTGGCAGTAGGCACGTGCGTCATGCCAGGTTACGTTTACTAACGGATGATTTAGCACCCCTCGCCATCGGTCACCTCTCCGTGGTTCATAACCGCTCGCTTCCACGAACGCGGCGAATTGCGCTACGGTCACTGGATACCTGGCGATGTAGTAACGCGGCAGAGTCACTTCGTGTTGCGGCTGTTCATCTTTGCTCGCGCCTTTGTCCTTATGTGGATCACTGCCCATTACAAATGGCCCTGCCGGTATTTCAACGAAGCCTAGTAACGGCTCGTTGGGCAAACGGTAGACGTCTGGACCGTGAAAACGTGGGTCCCCTATCACCGCTAAGGCATCGCCCGCTTGCACACGGTCTACCAGCGGCAACGCACCGTGCGTCAGTATACAGGCCAGCCAGCGGCGTATCCGTTCGACTTTAGACTTATTACGCTCGGCTATCTGTTGCAAGCTGTTATTCTCGATCAAGATCTGGGCAGCCAACAACGCGCCCCAATAGCCTTTTTCATCTGCAGGTTTCGTTTCTGGTGGGTCAGCGAAACATAAGGCTTCGGCGACATTCCACACCACGCCAGCTCCACCACGGGCAATCTTAGCTCCCGCCAGCAAGGTCACTTCGCGCCAGCGGTTCGGTTCAGCGCGCAGTCGCTCGGCAATGTTATCGGGAAAATCGGCTTGGTCGGTGCAATAACAGGCCGCCAGGTACTCTTGAAAAGTGCGATGGGGAAAAGCATAAATCCCGACCCCGCGTGGTTCTAGAATTCCTGCGCGATCGCGCAGATAGGCAATCAATTGACCGGGGTTGGCATCTAGTTGCGGATTGAGCTGGAGCAACCCTTCGACCACCGGCGTTTGGGCAATATCTGCGGTACCAACAAGCAAGGGTTGATCACGATGCGCCTCGAACGCCAGGCGGTTGAGCAGTTGTCGCATCTTCTTGTGATCGACTCGTAACCATTCCACCAGGCTGGGCTCGGCGACTGCGTAGGTGCCATCGGGCAGTCGTTTGAACTTCTGGCTCTCCCATTGATCGAGCAACAACTCGACCGCATCGGCATACAGTTCTTCACGCTGCTCGGGCAGCGTCCCACCGCGCCAGGCATGCAGCGAAGCTATCAAGGTCAACAGCAACGGACGAGTAGCCAGTTCGAACAAGCGCGGGTTACGGTCAATCGCGGCATTGAGCACTACGGCACGCCCTTGCGCGTCCTCTTTCGTCAGCTTGCGCACCGAACCGACAAAGGCATACCAACGTTCGACAAAAGTGTGGATTTGTCCTTGTTCAAAGGGCGCCAGAACCGCTTCCGCGAAACCGTTGAGTTTCCAATCCTGCTTCTGATAGGCGTAGGTACGACTGGTGACCAGTATCCGCACCTTGGGAAAAACAGCAGTAAACTGTTCAACAGCGGTCTTGACCTGCACCCGTCGCGCATCGGCTTCCGGCACTTCGTCCAGACCATCAAGTAACAACAGCCCGCCATCCAGCAACAGTTCGGCGCGTAAAGATACAGAAAAATCTCGCAAGGTCTCCGGCAACTCCGTCACCAAGAAGTTCCACAAGGTATCGCCATTGACCTCTTGTTGTGGCGCAAGACTCATCAGCCCACGGGCAACGAACTCGCGCAACACCACCCGTATGGGCAACAACGCCCATCCCTGTAAAGGTGGGAATCTTTCATGATTTCAGCGGTTTTGCTCTGATAGAGGCTTGCAGGGGAATGCCCCACAGAAGGGGCGAGTCCCAGGAGCGAGCGCAATGATTTTAGGCGAATGTTTT
>JBFWXH010000110.1:0-25563 GCA_050187625.1 Binatia bacterium | reverse complement strand
CCGATACTCAGCATTCCACTCAGCCCATAACACTGGGAAATTCCCGACCTGATACCCTCCCTCTCCTAAATCCCACGGTTCGGCGATCAATTTCACCTGCGAGAGAATGGGATCTTGTTGAATGATGTCAAAGAACGCTCCAAGTCGATCCACGGCATGCAGTTCACGCGCTAAGGCTGCCGCCAGATCAAAGCGGAAGCCATCGACATGCATTTCCAGGACCCAGTAGCGCAGGCTATCCATGATCAATTGCAATACCCGAGGGTGGGTCATATCCAAGGTATTTCCGCAGCCGGTATAGTCCATGTAGTAACGTGGACTCTCTCCTGCGAGACGATAATATGCAGCATTATCAATACCGCGAAAACATAAGGTGGGACCCAGGTGGTTGCCCTCGGCAGTGTGGTTATACACAACATCAAGAATGACCTCGATGCCTTCGCGGTGCAGGGCCTTCACCATCGTCTTGAATTCTGCCACTTGTCCACCAAAAGCCTGGGTCGCATAACGGGCTTCCGGGGCAAAGAAGCCGACCGAGTTGTACCCCCAATAGTTTTTCAGTCCTCGATCGACCAGATGCTTATCATCGATAAACTGCTGCACCGGCATCAATTCCACCGCGGTAACACCTAATGAGTGGAGATAATCAATAACCTCCGGGCAGGTTAAGCCCGCATACGTTCCCTGTAATTGCCTTGGCACCTCCGGATGGCGAGCCGTAAACCCTTTCACATGCAGTTCGTAAATGAAGGTTTTATGCCATGGGGTACGTAATGGTGCATCATTGCCCCAGTTGAATAGCGGATCAACGACCACGCATTTGGGCATCCTTGGGGCACTATCCCGACTATCTAGTGAAAGATCTGCAGTAGGATGTCCGATTGTGTAGCCGAATACGGCATCACTCCAGCGCATGCTGCCAGTTATCGCTTTGGCATAAGGATCGAGAAGCAGCTTCGCCGGATTAAAGCGATGGCCAGCGAGCGGATCATAACGGCCATGCACGCGATAGCCGTAGAGTTGTCCAGGGCGAACATCGGGAAGGTACACATGCCAGACTTGGTTGGTGTGTTCTGGCATCACAACCCTGGTACTTTCCTGACTTCCGTCCGGGCCAGCGAACAGACATAGCTCAACTGCAGTTGCGTTCTCGGAAAAGAGCGCAAAATTCACTCCTGTGCCATCCCACGTGGCCCCAAGCGGATAGGGTTCTCCTGGCCAGATCTTCATAGCGCCCGCGCATAGATAACATGAAGCCCCGACGGCTTCAGTTGACCAATCTGAAAATCAGCAGTGTGCTGGAGTTTCTCCTCTGGTGACACGTCTTGTACGTGCGCCATGCCAGTGAACACATACCCTAGACGGGCGAGCTGGCAGCTTTGCCCTTGTCGTCGATCCTTATTGAGAAGGAGGAGAACTTTCTCTTTCCTGTCTAGAGAAGACCGGGTTAAGGCTAATACTCGTGCATTGCCTGACTCGAGCGTTTCGATCGGACCTTCTTCATTAAACACCTGATACGACTGCTTCAAACGATTCACGCTGGTAATGAAGGTGCTCAAGTCCCATGTTGGCGTCTCCCAATCCTCTGGTTTCGTTTTTACGACGTCGAGGCGACGACGAAAACCATATTCGAAACCCACTGGCATCATCACGCCAGTCGCAAACAACGCTGAGAAGGCGTACCGCTGTTTCACCGCCTCTCTGTCGCCGTTTAATTCTGTTGCCAACCGTTCCGTATCGTGAGATTCCGCAAAACTGATCGAAGGGACAAGCGGAGCAGTCTGACGATGCTGATCGAGACACCACGGCTCACTAAAATCCCACCACTTTGAGCTATTAAAGATCCCGTCAAAGCCCGACTTGGCCAGTCGTAATATCTCACTGAACGGACAGCCCAGCGACTCCGCGAAAAACTGTGTGTCAGGGTACGCTTGTTTGATATGGCGAAAGAGAAACTGCCACAGGTCTCCTGGCACTTTATACGCCGCATCACAGCGAAAACCGTTAAAGCCGAGCGACGCGTAGTGCTCAGCTACTGCGCGCCAGTATTGCCACAGGTTTGCACGATCTGGACTGTTGGCGTTGTCTATTTCGCGCAAGTCTCCCCACGTGACCTGCGCGTCTCCGTCCTTGGCCGTGGGATGCAACGGCTTGCCATCTGGTCCACGCTTATACCATTGCGGGTGCTCCTTCACTAACGGCGAATCGAAGGCGGTATGGTTGATCACCAAATCCATCATGACGCTCAAGCCTAATTTGTGAGCGGTCTGCAACACCTCGCGCAGCTGCGCCTCGGGCGAACCGGCAGTCGAGTCCAGCAGCCGGGGATCAATCGTGTAATAATCTTTGATGGCATAGAGGCTTCCAGAGTACCCCGCATAGTGAAAAGCGTTGATGAACACCCAATTGAATTCCATCTGCCGCGCACGTTCTAAGTGAACAGACCATTGCGGGAGTGGTCCGGCTAGCAACGGAAAGAGATTATAGATGCGTGGGCCGAGAGGCCAGTTTGGTCTGGTACTCATTTATTTCACCTCAATAGGAATCCGTCTCGCAACCACTCCTTTTGGGGCGGGGAGAGTTATTTCGACGCTACTGTCGTAATAACATGCAGTGATTTTTTCAGCATCAGTTCCTTCAGGCACAGACACGATGCGTTCAAACCACTCTCCGCCATGAGGCAGGGAAGAGAATGCACCGTTCCCTGCGGTGGGGGGATTTGGGCGCTTGCCTTTCAGAATGAGGTGGGAGCCCAGGAGTAACAGTCCCACCGCGTTGGGGTCAACATCCGGCAGGGGAATCCGAAGAATGATCGTCTCCCCTTCTTTCCTACTTTCGACAACCGGCGACCAAGCCTGTGAGGGAACAGTATCGCCAAAGAACATCTCCCAGCCATTGAAGAAGCGGACGAAACGACGGTTCATATCATGAACATACGGGGGCACTTCACGTGATGCCGATGGCAGCTCTGCTGATACAGAGACCGCAACCTTCTCAGCCACAGTCCCACTGTCTCCCCATAGAAACGTCAACATATCTTTGAGATGCGCACGCCAGCTCGTCCAGTTGTGCCCACCAATCAGCTCTTGAAAAAAACACGGGCAGCCTTTGGCTTCAAGTAACGGAACAAGGCGGTGGTGAGCTGGAATGAACTGAGGCTCGTATTTGCCAACATCAAAATAGAAGGCGACAGGATCACGTAATTCCGCAATCAACCGCGATAAACTTTTTGGTTCTTTTCCTTGGTTCCGTACGACGCTAAACCGTTTGAGAAGATCACCAGCAATCGAGGTTCCCTGCCTCTCGTCCATGAGGAATAAGGCGCTCGATTGCCCCCCGACTTTTGAGAACAGCTGCGGACGTGAGAGCCCTAAGTAGGTTGAGATCAGTCCCCCCATCGACGCTCCGATCACCCCCCGCCCTTCCCGTTGGGCGAGCGTGCGGTAATGGCTGTCAATATGAGGAAGAAGTTCAGTCTCCATAAAGCACGCGTACTCTTCGTTTGCCCAGTATTCGCGAATGCGATCGACGGGGTCCAGCATCACCGCAATCAGTGGCGGAATATCTTGATTATGAATTAGATTGTCTAAAATTGTCGGCAAGCGGGCACGCGTTAGATACTCGCCCCCATCATGTACATAGAGCGTCGCGAAACGCTCACCGGTACGTTCTGTGTACCCTGGCGGTAAGTACACATAGACGCGTCGCCGATTGTGCAGCACCTCACTCTCAAACTCAAATTCTTGGACTTGGCCATGCGGGATGTTCGAAGCCTCCTCTAATTCAGGCGGGTCTTGGAGGTCGCCGACAACGAAAACCGAATTTTGCTCACCAATCCCGTTATCAACTTTGTTAGGACACAACGGATCGACAATCCACTGTCTATCGACGATCAATTTATACTCAACCCGTACCGGTCCGTGAAAGTCCAAGGTCCGGTAAAACAGACCGGTTTTACCGAGCGGGAATAATGGTGTACCACGACGGTCCCACTGGTTGAATTCGCCTGTCACGGCGACTTGCTGTGCTTCCGGGTCATAGTAGACGAAATGGACAGAGGATCCGTCGATCATCGGGCTACCGATAGCTTTGAGCACTTGTAAAAAGCGCTCAACTTCATCGCGGATCTCATCAGCCTTTGCTTGCTCCAACCGGCGTCGCCATGTGGGAAAGGTCGGTGCGGCTTCTTCACGTCGTGTTTCCATATCTGAAGCTGTCCTGTGCCAGTACTAGCGTGGAAAACGCTCGGCAGACAAAAACTTCACCTCGCGTCGCAGGCCATCATCGGTGGTATATTTTTGAATCAATTCCCGGAGCAGACCAATATGTTTGTCCTTGCTCTCCACGTCAGTCGGGAAACCTAATTCTCCCAGGTTGCTGGCCGCAACCAAAAGCTCGCGCATGAAGTCAAGTTCAGAACATTCGAGCTCCCAGGTGATACGCAACGCTTGATCCAGCGAGGTTCCTTCTTGGGCTTGACGATGATACTCCGCCACTCGTGTCGCAAGCATAGCGGAGATATCAGCCGGTAGCAGGATAGAGCGTGCTTGGAACATGCCTGCCAATAATCCTTTGCTCACGGCTCGCAACAGTGCCGCATGACCACCCTCTTCCATTGCCATGGTGCTCCAGAGTCCGCGAAGCTCAGGATTCTGACCAAATGTTGCCGCAAACGCGATATAAATTTCTCCGACCTGCGCTTCTAGCTTCGCATGCGCGTCTAAGGTCTCCTTCACGCCAGGAGTGAGGTTTGTTGCTCCCGAAGACGACTCTGTATCCATTCTGCACCTCCTTCTGTCACCTGCGTGGTGTGGGTAGCAGTTCTCTTATAGCAAGTCCGGCGTCGAAGCATAGTAGCCAGTTCGGGTGAACTGCCGAGAAGACCTGGATAGAGTAGGCGCTTATTTACAGACGAACTTCCCAAAACCGCCCATTATTCAACAGCCAATTGCCGCCTTCGCTGAACGGATTCAAGGCCCCTTGGCGACTGAAGTGGACAGTATAGAGTACTCGTGCACCGGCTGGGCCCCACAGGTGCCCCCGAAAAGTATGCGGAGGAGGGATAGTCGCGATAAGCTTATATCGTCGCGCCTGCCGCTTCGGATACTCAGTATTCACAGCACCCGAGGGGAGAGGAGACAACGCTTGATAGCGCATCGGGAGTCCATCCAGCAGCATTGGCGCACGGTGGACATGCACCAGATTATCAAAGCTGTAGTACAAAAATGCTTCAGTGGCTTCTACGGAAAAATCACTGTGAGTGACCGTTATTACTCGAATTTCTTGTCGTTCGGTCTCGGTGCTCCATCGCCTTCCACGTTGGACCACTTCAAAGAAAAAGTACAAGAAAAATTGAGTGATTCTGTCTTCGGGGTTCGTCGCCCACAACCGGCGTTGGGGAAACGGCAAGGAAATCCACGCATCACCAGCACGGAGCGTTGGCGACGTGGATGACTGGGGAACCATCACGACGTGTTGCGCCCTGTGCCACCGTGGTTCTTCTTTCTGGACAGCTGTCGTCCAGTGGAGAGTAACCGCCTCGATCCCTTCCTCGTGGTCCTGCCACGCTTTACTGAGAAAAAACATAGCTATTCTCAGTATTTACATCTCAACGCGCGGTTGTTCATGCTTGGTGTTCTCTCCTATTTTTTTCTTTCGAACTCCGTGCGGAGAACCGAGGGGGGCTGGCTGTGCGTGCCAAAAGATCCAGGGATCGAGATCGGGGAACAACATGTTCTGGCGTTCGCTCTCTGCGAGAAACTGCCAGTCTTCAGGAGCAAGCGCTTCGTTGGCAGCGTAACGTTCGGTCATACGTCGGAGGCGTTGAAAATTCTCATGATGTTGAGAGGCGCGGCGACGGGCATGATCAACCGTGTTTCCGGTACCAATCATGAACGGCCAGTCTGACGACTGCAGCAATAAAAACTCGCGAGCCCCCTGCCGGAGCAGTTGTCGCAGCTGTGAGTCTGGTGTGACCTCCACCATCCGTGCCCCTAACCGTTGCATATCAGCTTCGGTCTGATACACATCTCGCCACAGGTTGCGGGTCTTCTCTTGTAACCATACCCTATGGTCCCCACCATCTCCCCATGAAGATTCTCGGAGTTGGACCGTTCGCTGCGGCGGATATTGACTCAGATACGCGCCACAGGTCACCACACGTACGTCGCCCGTTGTAGCGAGCTGGCGAAGCACCTCGAACATCCACTGTGGCCCCTCAAACCACCAGTGACCAAACAGCTCAGTATCAAATGCGGCAACCAGAAGGCCAGGCTCGCGAGTCTGGAGCCAATGAGCACGCAGGGCGTCACGAATCGCTTGGACAAATTGCGCAGCATGGGCAGCAACTTGGGCAAACGCCCACTCAGGGACATAGGGTTGCTTGTGTGCGAGGTCGATCTGACGGTCTGTGATCCGCCAGTATCGCAGCTTGCCGCCAGTCTGTTTTTTATGAAATTCGAGGTACCGAGGATCGCCAGGATAGCCCCCATCATGCTGCCACACCCGGGCAGTCGACTGAAAGTCTCGGGGAAAAATCGTCACCGGCGGATAAGAAGCGAGCCCCTTTCCATCCACCTGATAGAGATAAAAGGGAGAATGACGTTGATAGTCTGGAGGACTGGCAGTGAGCTGGCGCCCGTCGACAATGAAATACTCGATCCCCGCTGCGGACAGTAACTGGTCAATCGCTTGACGGTCGGAGGACAGATGGGTATCCACACTTTTTACCGGGACTGTCCACGAACCGGCTGGTCGATACGCACACTCCGGGAGCCAAAACCCTCGCGGATCTGTTCTGAAATGACGTTGATAACAAGCGGTCCCAATCTCGATCTGCGCCCGTACACTGGCATCGAGCCCAAGGAGGGGCAGATAGGCATGCGTCGCGGCTGACGCCAGAATTTCAATGTGTCCCCGGCGTTGGAGACTGCCCAGTGCTCCGATCAGGTCAGCAGACAAATCCTTGACAAAGAAAGTAGCCGAGCGGCGGTAAAATTCCTCCCAGAGTCCAGCGAGGCGGGCAAGGTGAGCCTCTTTGCGGTTGTGGAAAATACGTTGATCCGCGCGAGCCGCGCTGCATTTTTCCTCAAGGTACGTCAATAAGGTCTGCGGGAACTGAGGCGCCGCGAGTTGCTCCAGCAGGACTGGTGTCATCCCAATCGTTACGTGCGGCGGGACGCCGAGAAGAACTAGACGACCCAGTAAGGACACCAGCGGTAGGTACGATTCGACCACCGCCTCTAATAACCACTCTTCCTCTAACCGATTATGCGACAGGACATAAGGCAAATGAGAATGAAGAACCAGGGCAAATGCGCCGTGTAAATCCGCCATTATTCACGGTTCCCAATCATGTATAATTTTTAATAATGAAGAGGGTTTAATATGTGCGCTGACACAGTGCAAGTTTCACAAGACACGAGAGTCTCCTAGAAAAGAGCGACACCGTGCACTGTGTCCTGAGATGCTCCCCCTCAATCGTCAGAGGAAGCCCATCTCCACGGTTACAGATCCGCTAGGATCAGGCGTTCTTCGTAAGAGGAGCGCAGAATTATAAGGCACCCAGCGCTGGCACCAGCACTGGGTGAGGAACAACTACTCAGACGACGAATACTCTGAATTGTCTTTCTCTTTCGCCGCATGAAAGGCTCGTTTGTCAAGACCATGATGGCGCATTTTGCGATACAAGGTTTTTGTATCCACGCCGCACTGAGCCGCCGCCAGATGAATACGTCCTTTGCATAACTCAAGTTGTCGCGCCAGATAACGTTTTTCTTGTTCATTGAGCCACTCCCGCAACGAAAGCGCAAAAGAGGTATGGCTCTCACCCATCGGTAATTGTCCGTCACAGTCCGGCAAGTCGACACCTTCAATCGTCGCCCCGTTGGTTAAGACGAGGGCCCGTTCCAGCACGTTTTGCAGTTCTCGTACGTTCCCTGGCCACGGATATTGCAAAAGGTCTTTCATCGCACGCGCGGAAACTTTCCCGATGCGCTTCTGTAGAGCAACAGGGTGATGCCGCAGGAAATCTTGCACGAGCAGTGGAATATCTTCGCGGCGTTGACGCAGCGGAAGCAGGCGAATCGGCACCACCTTGATACGATAGTAAAAGTCACTGCGCACCTGTCCCTGTGCAACTAAATCCTCTAACGGCACATTCGTCGCGGCAATAACGCGCATGTCGATGCGGGTACGACGACTCCCGCCAAGCCGTTGCACCTTCCGATCCTGTAACACGAGAAGCAGCTTTGCTTGCATTGCCAATGAAATACTCTCAATCTCATCAAGAAAGAGCGTCCCGCCATCAGCCAGTTCAATTTTCCCTGGTCGCGATTGGTCCGCCCCGGTAAATGCGCCCCGCTCATAGCCAAACAACTCACTCTCCAACAAGCTTTCTGGGACACCGGCACAATTGATCGTGATAAACGGCCCCTTACATCGGGCACTTTGGTGGTGAATGGCCGTGGCTACCAGTTCCTTACCTGTTCCCGTCTCTCCTTCAACCAAGACCGTCACGTCAGTTGCAGAGACCATCCGGATGATTTCAAATACCCGATGCATCTCCGGCGTTTTGCTCAGCATGCCACCAAAGTCGTAGCGATCCTTAAGTGTACGACGCAGATGGCGGATTTCAATGAATGGCCACGCTTTCTCCACCACAGCTTGGGTCGATTCTTCAATCGCCTCGGCAGTGACCGGCTTGACGATATAGTCAGTCGCCCCAAGTTTCAGAACCTGCACCGCCGTCTCGACATCGGCATAGCCAGTTAAGGCAATGACCGGGATGTCCGGAGACTGTTTGGCAATTTGTTTCGTTAGCTCGATACCACTGAGACCAGGAAGGCGCAGGTCAGTAATGACAACATCAATGTCATCACTTTGGGCCAACCGGGCAAGGGCATCCTCTGCTGAAAATACCCCAACGACATCGTACCCAATGAAACGATAGAGTCGCTCCAGTTGTTTGCGCGCTAAATCATCATCATCGACAACAAGAATTTGCGGCACGAGCGTATGTTCCCTCGAAAAACTTCTGAGCGCTTCTCCATTTCGGAAAACAGCGGCATCAGAAAAGTCTTCGGAATCTCCCAACGATTTCTCTACAAAAGCTGATTTCGCCACTTTCCCTCCTGACTTCACACAGACGATTACGCTGGAACCTAGGCGTACCAGCACTCTCTCGCGTCGTCTTCACTCACCGAGGGTTTTTTGTATTCACAATTGGGGCGTTCTGTAACAAGAGAGACCTCTCCCCTATACAGCTCCCGCATCGCGGGCTCTGGTTCCAAACAGAAAATTTTGCGCATGGACAAGGACGGAAGGAAAACTTTTGCTACGTAACTTAACAAGTGTGCTCGATGCGATTTTTTCCAATTCTACCAGTAAACGCGGCAAGAATAATGCAAAGCGCACGGCATCGAAAGTCTCAATTTGAATGAAAAAATAGGACCAGCAAAACTATGAACTTCTTTGGTAGAAACCGAAATGGGTACGGGTTAGCGTCTCCAGCTTTCCCTGGAAAAAGCTTTTCTCTTCATTTAATGAGCGAATAGGGCACCAGCAGCACGCGGCCAGTCAACAAAAAGGTAAAACGTACTGCCAACATACAAGCCCGCAAGCACCACGATTCGTTCGCCCTTTGCCCCCAGCTGTTCGATGGTACAAGCCATTAAAAAAGCAAGGGCTGGAAAAGCAGGAAAAAAATATCGCGGTCCCGGCAACGTCAACACCAGCGGGACGACAACAGCGATCACCCAGCCAAGAATGAACATATCAGTCCACTGACGCCGTTCCACACAGTGCCATACCCCGATAATTAATAGAGGGATGAGGGCAACCCCTACGCCTGACGGGAGACGCAGCAAGAGCACTTTGAGAAGCCACAATTTTCCCTCGGTCGTCGTCATGACATGCAGCGCATAGGTGGAGAGCACCGCATGCTGAGCACCGGAAATCCCCGCGCGCATTGAGTAACCCAACCAGAGCGCAAGCATACCAACAGAAACGGCAAAAACCACTAGTAGGAGAGGAATGGCGCGGCCAAACTTTCCTCTCAAGAAGAACGTTAAAAGAATCACTGGATACACAACAATCATCGTATATTTACTCAGTAAGCCAACCCCAACACTAACACCTACCCCCACTGCACGACCCCAATGAGGTTGTTCGACAAGCCGCAGCGTCAGATACACGGCCAACACAAAACAGCAGGTCACCGGCATATCGGTCAAGGCAGCGGTACTCAGCCGCAAAAAAAACGGCATGCAGAAGAAAAAGAAGGCAGCAAGCACTCCGACTGTTGGGGTATAGAGGATTTTCCCTATACGATACGTTAGAATTAGGGTAGCCAGACCGAAGAATACCGATATTATGCGCAGCACCAGAAGATCCGCAGCCAATAGCCGCAGCGCAAAACCATAGAGCACGATGACAAGCGGCGGGTGCTGCTTCCCGAGCCAGGGAATCTCAGCATAGTCACGAAAAAAAAGGCCAAGTCCTTGCCCAGCTACGATCTTTGCCGCAGCAAATACATACGGCTCATCTGGCCAGCCATGATGCAAATATGCATACAGCCCACTCAGACAAACGGCCACAAGACAATAGAGAACAAGCAGGGGTTGCATATGCTGCGAGGAAAATCGCAAGTATTCCTTGAGCTTAGCGAGAATATGGGGAGGACACCGATCAACAACAACTGCGGCGACGAGGCTGTAACAGATCAGCGGGAAAATCTTCTCTGGCCGTGCGGCGGTGCCACTCCACCACAGTATGGCGAGCCATACTATTTGCACGAGCGCCATTGCACCGAGGAGAGCCCGAGGCGTCACAGAGCTCATGGTGCGGTGCGGCCAAACTGCGTTATCCTGAAAAGCACCACCATACCAATTCGCCCCTCTATCTCAGGCCGTGGCAGCCCTTGACGAAACACCGAGTCAGCGCATAAAGACCCGGTGCCAGTTTTTCTTGTCTTCTCTCAAACATCCTGCCTCATACCATTGGCCAGCATTTTCATAGGCCTCTTCCACGTGAATCATGAACACACAGAAAAGTCTAACCCGACGCCAACCGCGGGCGGCCTTGAGCTTTCACTGACAGATGCTAGGGTACAGTAATTGTAGTCCTGTGGGGTGAAGACGGCGAGAACATTATGAATTCCTTTAGTACCGCTGCCTCAACCATTTCCGTAGTTGTACCGGTGTATAATGGCGGAGACAATTTCCGGGACTGTCTTGCGAGTATCGCGCGGGCCGTTCCGCCACCTAGCGAGTTAATCGTCGTTGCCGACGGTGACGCTGACAACTCCTGGCAGATTGCGGCAAACGCTGGGGCACGAGTGATCCGATTACCTCACCAAGGGGGGCCAGCACGAGCACGCAATATCGGTGCGCGGGCAGCGCGGGGCGAGCTACTCTTCTTTGTCGATGCTGATGTTACCATCTCCCAACAAACACTCGCCTCCGTCGTCTCAATGTTCGCGGCAAACCCCGAGGTCGCGGCGCTCTTTGGTTCCTATGATGACGACCCTGCTGCTGCCAATTTCCTTTCACAATACAAAAATTTGCTCCACCACTACGTTCACCAAACAGCGAGTGAAGAAGCCTCAACCTTTTGGGGTGCGTGTGGGGCAATTCGCCGCGACGTGTTTCTCGCGATGGGCGGCTTTGACGAACACTATCAACAACCGTCGATTGAAGATGTCGAACTCGGATATCGACTCAAACGTGCAGGGTATCGTATTCGTCTCTGCAAAGAGCTTCAGGTCAAACATCTGAAGCAGTGGACAGCACCTTCTCTCTTCAAGACAGATTTTTTCTGCCGTGCCCTGCCCTGGACGGAACTGATTTGGCGAGAAGGGCGTCTCCTCAATGATCTCAACGTACGCGTGGACAGTCGTCTCAGCGTGATCTTGGTCTCTACTCTCATCGCCACAGTTCTCGCTGCCTGGTGGTGGCCGTGGAGCCTGACCGTGGCGGTTGGCATTCTCTTCGCGCTCGTTATCGTGAATGCACCGGTCTATCGTTTCTTCGTACAAAAACGTGGGATGGTGTTCACGCTTGGGGTATTGCCGTGGCACTGGTTCTACTATGCCTACAGTGGATTGGCTTTTGTATTGGGGAGCATGCGCTACGCTATTGGCTGGTGGAGATCACGCGCGCAACTGGGAACACAAACAGCACAGAAAACCGGCTAACGTTGCAAGAATCCGTGGAGGACATGGACGGAGCGTAACAGATGAGTCAGTCGCAGGTAACGATTATTGGTGCTGGCCCGGCAGGACTCACTGCTGGTTATGAACTGACAAAGTTAGGATATCATCCCATCATCGTAGAGGCGGATCAGCACGTCGGCGGTATCTCTCGGACCGTCAATTACCAGGGATTCCGTTTCGATATTGGCGGTCATCGTTTCTTTTCAAAAATTCCACAGATCAATACACTCTGGCATGAAATTCTCGGAGAAGATTTTCTTGTCCGCCCGCGACTGTCCCGGATTCATTACGACGGCAAGTTTTTCGATTACCCGCTCAAGGCATTCAACGCCTTGAGCGGTCTAGGACCGATGGAAGCGCTCCTTGTCGGGCTCAGTTACACGAAAGCGCGACTGTTCCCCTGTGCAGAAGAAAGTACCTTCGAGCAGTGGGTATCGAATCGCTTCGGTCGCCGTTTGTATGAAATCTTTTTTCGTACCTACACCGAAAAAGTGTGGGGTATGTCGTGTACGGAGATTTCTGCGGAATGGGCCTCTCAGCGGATCAAGAATCTGTCGCTCGGTGAGGCACTGCGGAACGCCTTTCTCAGCGGTGGACGCACTCAAGGAGGAGAAGTGATCACTTCCCTCATTGATTCCTTTCATTATCCTCGTTTCGGGCCAGGAATGATGTGGGAACGATGCGAAACCCTCCTCCGTGACCGCGGCTCATCCGTACACCAAGGAGTCCGGGTTGAACGCCTACGCCATCACCACCGCAAGATTAACAGCCTCTTCGGGCGAACCACCGGTGGCGAGCAACTTGAACTCCCGAGTAACCACGTTATCTCAACCATGCCGCTACGCGAGTTAGTCTTCGCCCTTGACCCACCCCCTCCAGAAGATATCCTCACCGCGGCCCGTCAATTACGATACCGTGATTATTTAACGGTGGTGTTGATCGTCAAACGGCCCGAGGTGTTTCCTGATAATTGGCTCTATATTCACTCACCACAGGTGAGACTTGGGCGTATTCAGAACTATAAGAATTGGAGTCCAGCAATGGTCCCCGATCCGTCATGTACTTCGCTGGGTTTAGAGTATTTTCTCTGGGACCAGGACGAGGAATGGCACTGGTCGCAAGAGCGACTGATTGCCCTGGGTATCCAGGAATGTACACAGCTTGGTCTTATTAGAGCTGACGAGGTCGAAGACGGGACCGTGGTACGTATGCCTAAAGCGTACCCTGTCTATGATCACGATTACCACAGGCATCTCTCGACGATTCGCGATTATCTGGCGACATTCACCAACTTACAGACGATTGGTCGGAACGGCCTCCATCGCTACAACAACCAGGACCACTCGATGCTGACAGGCATCTATGCTGCACGCAACTTGGTCGGTGAGCATCATGACGTCTGGTCGGTCAATACCGACACGGAGTATCACGAGGAACAGCGCGAAGCACGGGCAACAACAGCGGAACGCTTGGTTCCGGTTCGCGTAACGAAAAACAAGACCCATGCTTCCTTCCCCGAAGAAATCCTCACCTCGACACTTGCGAAAGTTGATCCCCTCGCACTCGGCGTTGCCGTTGGGCTCGTCAGTGTGTTGACTCTTTTTCTCATGACGACGACTCTCCTGGTCAGAGGAGGTCCAGAGGTCGGACCGAACCTTGCCCTTCTGGGGCACTACTTGATCGGCTTCACGGTCTCCTGGACCGGCGCGGTGGTCGGAGCGATAGAAGTCGGCCTCAGCGGCTTTACGGTGGGCTATTTGGGTGCATCACTGTATAACTGGAGCATGACAGCATACGCTGCCGTAGTACGACGTTACACAGAAGCGGAGACGTATTGACCTCTTCAGTGTCGTAAGGAACCCAGTGAACAGCAATCGACAGGTTCTTCACTATACCATTGTCCGGATACAGGCGAGCGTTTTAGCACTGGTGGGTGCGCTGATTGGTGGGACTGGACTTTTTCTCATGACCGTGTGGCTACTCCTCAAAGGTGGTCCCCATGTCGGTGCTCACCTCCAACTTCTTGCCCAGTATTTCATCGGCTATTCGGTGACGTGGCCGGGAAGTGTGATTGGCTTTTTCTACGGCAGCATCACTGGTGGCGTTCTTGGTTGGCTCGTCGCATGGATTTACAATTGGGTTGCGGATCGGCGGCAAATGGCAATCAACCAAATTTCACAGTAGGCATTCAGTAAGAAAACCGGCATCCCTCTGCGCTCCCTACACTCTGCTGATGATGAACAAGCAACAACTGTTCGACCACTCCTGGACCTTCCGAGAACTCTGCACTTGGATCCGCACGGTAGTGAAAGAACAAGGGCGACACAAGCGGCAGTTCGGTTGTATGCTGGCGGGAAACCAGGCGCAGGGGATGACAGCCATCAAACACGATAGTCGGTATTGGAATGGCGTGGCCCAACCATTCCAGAGCAAGCCTCACTACCTCGACGATTTTCTTGGTACCTTGAAGCGCAGCACCCATCTCTCCTTGATCGAACGTTGGGGAGGAGTGCCCAAAGAGGGCTCTGTCCTCAAAACAGATCTCTTCGAGGAAGCCGTAGGACCAGACACCCTGTTAGGAGACCTCGCACAACAGAACCCACGGACGATCGGCATGGATGTTTCTTCGGTACTTGCCCAGCAAGCAGCCTCACGTGATTTGTCTCTTGGCTCCTCGTATATCGTTGCCGACTGTCGCGACCTGCCATTTGTTGATGCTGCTTTTACCCTGATTCTCTCTCCCTCCACACTTGATCATTTTCTCGATCCGGCAGATTTAGGGAGGAGCTTGCAGGAACTGAAACGAATTCTTGCCATCGACGGCCGCTTGATCATTACGCTCGATAATCGCCAGAACATTTTCGACCCACTGCTTCGACTGCTCAACGGATTTGGCTTCACCCCATATTACATTGGTCGTTCCTATCGCATTGAGGAACTCTGTACGGAACTTGAGGCTGCGGGCTTCACAATTGAAGAGAAAACCGCCATTCTCCATAATCCACGCCTTGTAGCGGTTGCGCTCGTCACTCTCGCCAATACCCTGCGATGGCCAGCTTTTACGAGCCTCGTGCAGAGAAGTCTGCTTGCCGCCCAACGTCTTGAGCACACACGATGGAAATACTTCACCGGGAGCTTTATTGCTGCGAAAGCGGTACGGCGAAGCTGACCACGGCGAGTTTCACTCTTTTCACCATTGAGCACCAGTGAACAAGGGCGTGGGACACTCTGCAGAACAGCGCCTTCTGAGCGGGACAGCGCTGACGCTTGCAGCTGAAGCGTTATTCCCCCTGAGTGGCCTCGTCACTGCGATCATCCTTACCCGCTATTTAGGCACTGCCGGGTACGGCATCTTGGTCCTCGTCGTCTCTATGGTCGCTTGGGTAGAAGTGGTGATCGCGGCACTGTTCTCTCGCGCAACGATTAAGCTCACCAGCGAATTGACCGACTGGCACCCTATCGGGGTAACGGTCTTGCGCCTCTCTCTCGGGGTGAGTAGTGGCGTGACAATCGTGTTGTGGCTGGGGGCCCCAGGTCTCGCCGCACTGCTCCATGAGCCTGAGATCGTTTTTTATCTCTGCTTGTTTGCCTGTGATATTCCTATCTTTGCCGTCAACCGAGCCCACGACAGTATTTTGACTGGTATCGGAGACTTTCACCAACGAGCCATAACTCGCGCCCTACGGTGGACTGCGCGACTGGTCTTTATTGTCGCATTTGTGGCCTGGGATTTCGCTATCACCGGTGCGATCTTCGCCAATATCGGCGCATCGCTCATTGAACTTCTGGTTCTTCGTCGCTACGTTCGGCTCTCGTTGTTTGCTTCCTCGTCGTATCCCACAACCGATCTGTGGCGGGTCGCTGCTCCGCTCTTCTCTTCGACACTATTCCTCAGCCTCCATCTCCAACTTGATCAACTGCTACTGAAAATGCTGGGAGGAACCACAGCGCAGGTCGGAATCTATGGAGCGGCACGCAACCTTGCTTCTTTGCCCGGCCTGTTGAGTGTGGCTCTGACTCCTCTGCTCGTCTCCACGCTCAGTCACCTTTTGCACAATGCTGAGCGAACAGTGGCGCAGCGGATCGCAAGGAACGCGCTCCGGCTGGTACTGGCGCTTTTCCCTTTTGCGGGTCTCGTCGCCGGTGGCGCGCCAGCCATCATTGGAACGATCTTCGGCGCAAGTTTTAGTACCGCTGCTCCTTTGTTAGCGGTGTTGATCTTCGGTGCGCTTGCGCTCGTCTTGGTATCCGTTGGTATAGCAATCCTCACAGCGGGAAGCATGTACAGGGGAACGCTTGTCGTTACCAGTTTCTTAGTACCACTCACCGTCCTCGGGAGCATGATCATTATCCCACAGTATAGCTCACTTGGGGCTGCCCTCGTCTGGACAGGGGTCTCTATCAGTGGTGCGCTTCTCACCTTACTCGTTCTCTATTACCTGTGGGGGATTGCCCCCCCCCTGGGGACGTTTGCACGCAGTGTGTTCCTCACGTATGTCACCTACGTCTGTTCTGTTCTCGATCCTGTTAGCGGCCTTTGGTTTTGGGGGAAGTTTACGGTTCTGGGACTCGCGATCCCAGGTGCGTATCTCCTCCTCGGCGAATGCTCTCGTGAGGAGCGGCGAATGCTCGCCGCTCTTGCTCGCCGATTCTTCTTCCGCTACCCCACTAACATTACCTCATTTTATCTATCAATCTTGTGAGGAACTCGTGCCAAGTTCGTTGTGGACCAGAACCTGGACAAAAGTGCGGTACTATCGGCGAGGACTCTCGCCTTTCGAGTTCGCCCTCCGCTTGCTGATTGATAGCATTGCCAAACTCGGCGTGCGGATTGAGCTGTTTCATCTGGTCCGCGAAGGACTTGCGGTTGCGCCGGCCTTGCCTGAGCGATTTTTCGCGGACAAGTATGAAGTGGCATTTTTGCAACCACAGGATATGTCGGCGTTGGCAGGTATTCCTGGCCGTCGACCGACTACCGAGGATTTGCGACAGCGCTTACAAGACGGGAAACATTGCCTGGCGATAACACGACGAGGAGAGATACATGCGTTCACTTGGTGTGATCTTTCTACGTGCCGCTTTGAAGACTTCCCACTCTTTTCTTTGCAAGCGAACGAAGCATACATCTTCGATGCCTACACTGTCGAGACCACCAGAGGACAGGGGCTCGCTCCCTTCATGCGCTATCGCCTCTATGAAGAACTCGCCAAACTCGGGCGAGATCGCTGTTATAGCATTACTGTCTTGTTCAATACTCCCGCCGCTCGTTTCAAAGCCAAGCTGGGAGCTCAGATTGTCGCGCTACACGTCTTCATTGAGCTATTCACGCGCTGGCGGTGGCATAGAATAGTTTGGCGAGCAAGAGAGAAAAAATCTTAAATTTGTTCTCCTCAGTGATGGGATCTGACTCTCTTGTCGTCAATCGCTTTGACAACAGGACAGGCGTACAAGCAGATGCCTCACGTCTCATTGGGGTTCTTGCTCACCTTCCTTCTACCGATACGAAGTCACCTGCTCCGCGCAACCCCCTCTGTTCATACCCTGCTTCCTCGGGCATGTTAATGAAAACACGTACTGGGTCAGGAGGGGGATATGTCTACCGCTATCATGTGTACCGCCTTGCTGGGTCTGCTGGTGTTTGGTCTCGGCTTCGCCATTTCGCTAACGCGCGGGAGTACGAATCAGGTTTCCGGCTACACGACTGATCCTACCGATCGCCTGTACAAGCTCATTCGTGCGCATGGGAACACGACAGAGTTTGCACCGATGCTCGCGATTCTCATGATCGTGATCGCGATGCGCGCGTATTCGTCGTGGATGCTCTGGTTTATGTGGATTGCCACTATCAGTCGCTACCTGCTGGCGGTCGGCATCATCGTCTCCCCAACACTCGAGAAACCCCATCCTTTGCGTTTCGCCGGTGCACTCGGCACCTACGTCAGTGGCATCGTGCTCTGTGTTGCCGCATTTCTCGTCATGTAACCAGCAGTCAGTTCTGCACACGGATATAGCGCTGATAAATTTTCGGCAATTCCCGTGGCAAGGACAGAACATCATCAATGACGAGATACCGGGCAGAAGGACACATCTCTCGTAAGTAGTCTCGTCCACCTTTATCGATCGTCAAACAAAACGAGAGAATCCCACTGCGCTCAGCTTCGCTGAGTGCCATTCGTGTATCACGCAAACCGTACGTCGGAGGAATCACAGGTTTGCCATACCCAGCATCCTCTGGATAGCCGTCGCTCAATAATACCAACAGTTTTGTGCGGCTGGACATATTTTTGAGTCGTCGCGTCGCATGGCGCACCGCCGCCCCCATGCGGGTTCCGCCTTTTGGCGTCAAACCGCCAATATTCCCTTGCACCTCGGCAGATAACGAATCACGAAAAGTTTTGACTGGATACACCTCAACATCGAAGCGACCGTTACTGGAAAATCCGTAGATGGCATACGCATCACCGATTTCTTCTAGCGCACTCGCCAACACCACCAACGCCTCTTTCATCAGATCAATCGCGGATTGGACCTGACCTTTCAGAGGTGAGATACGAGGGGCTGGTTCATCAGGCAGAGCCGCCGTTGACGCACTCACATCAACAAGAAACAACACCGCTACATCACGCTCTATGAGTTCCCGCGCCGAATACAACTTTGGGGACGGAGAATGTCCACGATGCCGGTCAATATGTGCGTTGACAACTGCGTTCAGATCAATTTCTTCCCCATCCTCTAAGCCTTTCACCTGCTTATACATGCGTGGACGCAAGCGTTGAAATTCACGCTTCACCTCTTGGACGAGGTCCCGGTGCTTCGTCACTGTTGCTGAAAAGAAGGCACCGTGATCGCTCAGCAGTGCGACTTCTCGCAGTTCACACCAATGCGGGCGATAGTCTTCGATCTCAGAGTCCCACTCGTCATAGAGGTACCGGAGGTCGGCGACAGCAAGCGCACGGCGACGGCGGTCAGTAACAGTTCCCTGGGCCGGCAGGGAACTCGCCTCCCCGCCTTCAAGTTCGACACCAGTCAAAAAACCTGCCATGTCTGCTTCACTGAATTCCTCGTCACTCACCCCTGGTATTGGGTGCGCTCCACCCTCAATTTTTGCCGTAGATTTGAGGAACTCAGCATAGATTCTCGTCGCCAACACGAGCGAGTGCCCGACCGTCCCTTCTTTCTCCAGTTGTGCCCACACTGACTCTGGTAAGCGAGAGAAAATCCCAGCGAGGTCCGGTTGTGAGGCGAAGGTCAATGATTCCGCCCAGGCCAAATCGGTTCGTACCCCTGGATACAAGATCCTCAGGGGGGCAGAAATGCGTTTATCTTCTATCCCGAGGAAAACTGCTTCGATCAGGTCTGGACGGGGAAAGAGCTGAAAATAGTGTTGGATATTTTCGGGACAGGGAACCTCAGTTCCGAGCAGCGGACAAGCCAGGGGGAGCAAGACTGGCCACAGATCGGGAAGAGCGTTGCGATAGGTACCATACTCAACGCGGCCGGCGTGCAACGTCACCAGTACGCGATAGACTCGAAAGTTCTCTTCGTAGGTGGGGAATTCATCGCAACAGAACGGCAATGGAATCATCATTCCATCCTCGGCCAAAGGCGGAGGAAAAGTCACTCTCTCAGTTTCCGTCAACACCACCGCCGCTTGACTCAACATGTGCAGGTATTTGAGCAAGATCCCTTGGATATCATGTAAATAGACCGCAGATGATGCGCCCCGCAACGCCAACAGACTCGTACGAGAGCGCAAAGAAAAAAAGGCAACACCAGCTTCGGTGTTGCGTAGAGCAATCGCTTCGCCCGCCGTCACCCACGCGAGGGTTCCTTCGACTCCCCCTTCATCGTAGACTTTGCTTAAGGCACGAAAGAGTGGCATAACGCCCTCCGGAAATATGTCGGCAAGTCGGGCAATCCGTTCGAGCACCGCAAGACAACTGTCCGGCGGGAGCATGTGCAGCGTTGGTCCCAGTAACGCCAGGACACCTGGCAGCGGCCGGGGATCGAAGGTTGCCGCGGCCGAAAGAATTTCCTGCAACGTCTTGCCAGCAGGGGGAGACAGCTGACTGAGGACAGTCGTCAGCCGTTGTCGATCAGTGTCAGCAAGTCGGGATAGCATATTAGGCCAACTTGGTTGGACGAGATGTGAAGGCCTCGCCAGTACTGCCGCGATTGATCGTGCTTTTCTTTGCCCGCGCTTCTTGCGCAAGACCGAAACGTCGCCACATATCCGGTCCGATCGCGGTCAAGCCACCATCCACGACTAAAGCTTCCCCTGTCACAAAGCGCGAGTCATCGCTCGCCAGGAACAGCGCAGCACCCGCAATGTCTTCGCCTCGCCCGTGCTCAGGCCACGGTTGGAAGGTATCGAGCCCTTTCGCTGCAGCCTCGGGATTGCCTTGATCGGTTAGTCCAGTGAGAATTCCTCCTGGGCAAATTGCATTGACGCGGATGCGGTCCGGTGCCAATTGCACCGCCGCCGCTTTGGTCAGGTTAATAACGGCGGCTTTCGCAGCCGAATAAACGAGCGGCCCCGATCCACCACTGAGCCCCGCGGTTGAAGCGGTATTGATAATAACACCGCCCTGCCCTTGTTTCTTCATCACTCGCGCCCCATGTTTAATACCAAAGAACACCCCTTTCGTGAGTACAGCGAACGTATAATCCCATTCTTCTTCAGTGATATCCCACACTGGACCAATGACTCCACCGACACCGGCATTATTGAAAACGATATCGAGGTGGCCAAACTCTGAGACGGCACAGTCGATCATCGCCATCACGTCAGCCTCTGTGGCGACATCAGTGCGGATGTAGCGAACATTGTTCCCCTGCCCTGCACTCTTCGCCTGCATGAGCGTTTCTTGCCCCGACTTCTCATTGTAATCAGCAACGACTACGCGAGCCCCCTCGGCAAGAAAACGTAACACTGTTGCTCGGCCCATCCCACTCGCGCCGCCGGTAATCACCGCTACTTTGTTCAATAGTCGCATACTACTTCTCCTTAACTATAGTATTGTTTCTTGTCCTGCCCTACACTATTATGCCTTCGCTACCGGCGGGAGAAGCCGGAGATCTTGGAAGCGGCGAAACCATTTGCGGAACATATCCTCAGTGTCCATACAATCATGGAACCCAGCTTGCCGTGCCTTCACCGTGCTCACTAACATCGCGGGCGGGAGCTTCTCCGCCCCATAGGCAAAGATGAGATCGGTAAAGATGAACGACTGTCCAACATATTCCTGGAGGCTGGCTGGGGCACGCAGATCATACTGCTTCACAATCGCTGCCCACTCGGCTTCTCGTTTCGGCATCTCTTTGGCGAGTGACAGCGGCTGCGGTGGACCAACGTCCATGCCAAGAGCCTCAGCAATTGCCGGCCATACATTCTGCCAAACAAAGACGTCGCCGTTGGTTGCGTTAAAGATTTCATTTTGACACGCTGGCGAGGTTGCCGCCCACTCACACATCCGCGCCAGGAGATCAGCATCCACTGCTTCAGCAAGTACCGAAGCCCCTCCCGGAAAGGAAAGCGGCAATCCACGTTCTTTCTGTATCGCCGCATACACCCCGATGGCAGGGATCGCATTCATCTGGCTACCTAACGATTCACCAAAGATGATCTGCGGGCGCAGGATTGTCCAATGCCAGTTCTTCCCTTGTTGCTGCTCACGGAGATAATCTTCTTGCAACCAATAGAAGTTTTCATGTTGATGGCGAGGCCAACGCTCACGGGCCGGCACGGGAAATGGTTCGATATGGGCACCGTATGCCTTCGTCCCTTGCAATAGCGTAACGTGCTGCAGGTTTTTCGCCACCGCAGACAACGGCGCAAACAGGTTGCGGAGCATTGCGAGGTTGGTCTCCATCTGATCGCGTTCTCGCCAGCCTTGCACCAGTCCAGGTTTTTCGTACAACGCCGCGTACACCACATGCGTCACATCCGACATTTGACCAAAGACCTCAGTACAGCGTTTCGCATCAGTAAGATCGACCGAGACAAAAGTTGCAGACTCAAGACCCAGGGGCCGTCGCCGGGAAACACCCATAACATCCCACTCCGGCAGTCCAGCAAAATGCTTCACCGCTGCAAAACCGACTAATCCCGAGGCCCCGGCAACTAAGACCTTTCGTTTCGCCATGCGCAACCCTCGCTTTCTTTTTTCTCTCTGGCTTGAGAGCCATAGCAAAATCTCGTAACTTTCTCCAGTGAAAAGGAGGACCATATCTATGACGCAATATGTCTATGCTGGTGCAGCCCCCTGGAGTGGAGCAAGTCCAACCGACCATCCTGGCGGACTTTTCCGCCAAGCGGTCGGCGACCATGAATGGCAGAGCTTACACAACGGACTTCCCACAAAAGTGGAAGTACGGGCGATCGCTATCCATCCCCAGAATCCGCAGATTGTCTATATTGGTACCCAGGACGGACCGTATCGCAGTAGCGACGGCGGCAATGGTTGGGAGAAGTTACCACTCCCCGATCCAAACCTGGTCGTATGGTCGATTCTCTTTCATCCGCTCAACCCGCAAACACTCTATGTTGGCACCGCGCCACCTGCCATCTATCGCAGCGATGATGGCGGAGAGAGTTGGAAGCGCTTGTCGATCATTGAACCAGCGGGAATGGTTCGCATGGGTTTCCCCTGCCGCGTCATTCGCCTGGCCGCAGACCCCAACAATGCCAATGAACTCTATGCCGGACTTGAAGTTGGTGGCGTGATTCGCAGTCTCGACGGTGGGGAGACCTGGAACGACTGCACTCGCGAACTGATCAAATTCACCGAACAGGACCACCTCAAAAGCCAACTCGTCAGCGATACACAGATCGAAGGAATGATGGACTCACACGCGCTCAGTGTCAGCGCAGCGCGACCAGGGACCGTGTTCCTCGCCACGCGGATGGGACTGTTTTGCAGTGCAGATCGAGGCGACACCTGGCAAGAAATGGAAATCTGGCGGCACTCTCCGCTGTCGTATGCCCGTGATATTCAGGTGTCTCCCCAAGATCCCAACACACTCTACGCGGCGCTGAGTCCTGCCGCTATGAGCAACGCCGGTTCGCTCTATCGCAGTCAGGATCTTGGCCACAGCTGGCAACGCTTCGACCATGATGTCACGATCAACAGCACGATGATGACCGTAGCATTAAGCCCACAAGATCCCCGCATCGTCTATGGTGCAACCCGCAAGGGCCAAGTCATCGGCACCCAAGACGGAGGGAACACGTGGGCTGAATACCCACTCCCAGCGACACGACAAGATGTGTACGCGTTAGCGTGTGGGTAACCTGTCTCACACGCCCTGGCAAGGGGAGGGCTAATAGGGTTCGGCACTATTCGTGCATGGCTGGCGATGGGTTCCTTCTCCCACCGGGAGAAGGACAGGATGAGGGAGAGAAAGAATGGTATTCCTTATTGGCTCCCCTCACCCTGACTCCTTCGACAAGCCTATCCTGAGTGTAGCAGCAGGTCGCCTCGTTTCGTGCACTGTGCGCACGAAACGCCTTAACCTGAAAAAGGGGAAAACTTTCTGGATAGGCGAGGTGTATTGCGTGAATTATAGTTTCGCTTTATATTCGCCTTTCAGAAAGGAGGGGACTATGTCTACCCACTTGGGAGTCGTGCCGCGAGACCCGCGACGGTCTCACCCACGATTCATTCCATCATCGTCATTCCCCACGTCGTCCCTAACCGACTCTGCTGGTCGCACGTTTCATGCCGCAGACACGCACAAACCGAAACTCCTCGACCACGTGCGTCACGTTCTGCGGTTTCGGCATTATAGTTATCAAACTGAGAAAACCTACATTCACTGGATCAAGCGGTTTATCCTCTTTCATCAGAAACGACATCCGGCTGTGATGGGCAAAGCAGAGGTTGAGCAGTTTCTCACTGCCCTGGCCGTGGACCGGCATGTCAGCGCCGCTACCCAGAACCAGGCGCTTCATGCGCTGCTCTTCTTGTACCGAGAAGTGTTGAGGCAGGAGTTGAGCTGGCTCGACAATGTTGTTCCCGCTAAACACTCCCAACGGCTGCCCACGGTTCTCACACAGCAAGAAGTACGTGCGCTCCTCGGTGCGCTCGATGGCATTCCGTGGTTGATCGCCAATCTGCTATACGGGGCGGGACTACGGGTGACGGAAGGGTTGCGACTCCGCGTCAAAGACATCGACTTCACCGCCAATCATATTGTGGTACGGGAAGGGAAAGGGGACAAAGATCGGCTCACCATGCTGCCGTCCGTGGTCAAAGCGCCACTGACTACTCACCTCGTGCAGGTGCGGGCCTTACACCAGCAGGACTTGGCACGAGGATTTGGCAGAGTCGCGCTCCCGGACGCGTTAGACCGTAAGTATTGCAACGCTGCTGCTGAGTGGGGGTGGCAATGGGTGTTCCCGGCTTCGCATCTCAGTGTTGACCCTCGTTCAGAGATTCGGCGGCGTCATCACATACCCGAGTCCATCCCACAACGAGCCTTGCGGGAAGCCGCAAGAAACGTTGGACTCACCAAGCCTGCCCATCCGCACATCTTGCGCCATTCTTTCGCGACTCATCTCTTGGAAGCCGGGTACGACATTCGCACCATCCAAGAGCTGCTCGGGCATAGCGATGTCAGCACCACCATGATCTACACGCACGTCTTGAACCGTGGTGGACGCGGCGTGACCAGTCCAGCCGACCGGCTGTAACCAGAAAGGAGACTCTGGGTATGCAGACACGTTTAACTTTACAGCCTGGTCAACGTGGCACCAAGAAGCTGGTGACGCAATACGGGACATATCTGGTGTGTGTGCGCTATCGTTACGATGCGCAGCAACACAAACGGTTTAAGACGGTCGAGCTCATCGTGGACGAGAGTCCCTGGGTTCCCCCGACGGCGCCAACGGTTAGCGCCAGTCCGGTTTACATTCGCGTGGCAGTGGCTGAGGTCACGTTGCGCCAGCAGATCAAACAGGCAGGGGGACAGTGGGATTCCCAGCGGCGGCTGTGGGTGTTGCCGTATGCCCAAGTTGTGGCGCTCGGCTTAGAACAGCGGGTCGTGACCCGCGAGCATCTCTCAATGTAGATACCAAACGGCTCTAACGCGTATATGCTTATTTGTAGCGATAGAGCCTTGTTTATGCTAATAGAGCCTCATTGATGCCTAGAGGGGGAGGGCAAGCGCGAAGTCTCTAGACATAGATACTGGAAGGCGTATAGAGAGTATATGCTTTTTACTAGCAGGTAGATACCCACGGGCTTACGCCCGTGGCACTTCCTCAGAACCCGAAAGTGAGTTGCACTTGCCCTCTATCTACCTTTTCTTGAAATTCCACGTACCGCTTAATCACGTCTTCATTGATACCG
>JBFWXH010000109.1:0-25584 GCA_050187625.1 Binatia bacterium | reverse complement strand
GCGCCGCACGGCTTCCTGATAATCCTCGTCACTTAACATGAGGAGGTGCTCCTCCTTCCTGTGAGTCTTCCAGGAGTATACAGGTTTCTCTCAAACTCCACATCTTGCTGTAGCGTCCCTATAGAAGGAGGAAAAATGAAGCTGGTGCTGTGGTTTATATTCAAGAGTGGTGTGCTGTTTTGTTTACGGGCAGATCCGGTCCGTGTGAAACACGGATGTCGATTCGGTAGGCGGTGTGTGTCTCTGAGCTGGCTAACTGTCGGACTCACGTGGTGTTCGTTCGCTGGAGGAATTGCATCTGTCGAAGCCCAGACCCCAACACCCACGCTCCTGCCCGAGGTCACCGTTCGTGGGACAACACCGCTGATGAGCGTTTCCCTGCCGCAACAAGAGATCCCAGTCAATACGCAGGTATTGACCAGCCAGGAGTATGTCTCCAGTGGCGCTTTGAATCTTACCGATTTTTTTGCGCGAGACTTCGCCGGGGTATCGCTGACGCATGTGCAAAACAATCCCTTTCAGCCCGATCTTCTCTATCGTGGCTTTACCAGTTCGTTTCTGTTGGGCACGCCCCCAGGGCTGAGTGTTTTTGTCGATGGGGTTCGTATCAACGAGCCTTTGGCAGATCAGGTCAATTGGGACTTGCTGGCGACCGATGCGATTGAGCGTATTGAACTTATTCCCGGTTCCAACCCTGTCTATGGCCGCAACACTCTCGGTGGGGCGCTTGTGATGCAAACCAAAAGAGGACTCACCAATCCAGGCACGGTCGCCGAAGTGTGGGGAGGCAGCTTTGGGCGAATCCGATCGCTCCTCCAAACCGGTGGGACGTATGAAAAGTTTGACTACTTTCTTTCCGGCAACTGGTTCACCGAAGAGGGATTCCGCGATTTCTCTAGAAGTGATGTTGGTCACCTGTTTGGCAAACTCGGCTATCAAACCGGCTCGCATGATGCGACGTTGTCCCTGACGTATGCCAATAATCGCTTAACGGGAAACGGACCATTACCGGAGAGTCGTTTGCAACGAGACCGCTCGTCGGTCTTTACTCACCCCGACAACTTTCAGCCTGAACTGTGGTTTGTCAATGGACAATATGCCTACGACCTTGGATCGGGTCTTGCGTTGACCGTAAACGGGTATGGCCGATTTCTCCGACTCGATCAATTCAACCGTGATGTCGAAGAGGACGTATTTGGCAACACCAATCAAGACGGATGGGGAGGATCTGCGCAACTCACCTACCAAAATACCTTCCTAGGTATACCAGTCACGGCGGCCGCGGGGATCGACTACAATGGCGCATCATTACGCCATCGGATTGACGAACGGGAATTCGAGGGTGCCGATGAAGACGACGACACGAGCCGTGCTCAGGAAGAAAGAGACCCCGCACGAGAACCGGCAACGGATGTGCTGGCCGACACGCATGCTGGCGGGGCATTTCTTTCACTTACGATGGAACCGACTGAACGGCTTGTTGTTACTGCGTCCGGTCGTTTTGATACGACGGCACTCAAGATTAAGGACCGCCTCGCGGGCACAGGTGATAAAGGTGAGGAGGAACGTCAGACCGACGCGAGTGGCAGTCATCGCTTTGAACGCTTCAATCCCGCGATCGGTGCGACATACTCATTACCGTACGGTCTCAACTTCTACGCGAACTATAGCCAGAGTTATCGTGCGCCAACGGCGATTGAACTCACCTGTGCCAATCCTGAAGCGCCGTGTCCGATTCCTACAGCGATTGTCGATGATCCACCGTTGAAACCGGTTAAAGGCAAGACCTGGGAAACAGGGGTGCGCTGGTCGCACTTTCCTCATGTTCATGCTACCGTCGCGTTTTTTCGTACCGACCTTGATGACGATATTTTGTTTCGAAACGAGCCACAAAGCCGGGTCTTGGGATTCTTCCAGAATGTAAAGGCTACCCGTCGCCAAGGTATTGAAATGCTGCTGAAGGGGGCGTGGGGGTACGGGCATTGGTTTGCGCACTACACGTTGACCGACGCGACTTTCGAGGATAAGGCTGAGTTGTTTACCTTTGCCAACGAAGACCGTGTCGCGCTTGTCCAAAAAGGTGACACACTTCCTCTGGTTGCCCATCACCGGATCAATGGAGGTGTTGAGTTGTCTCTCACGCCGCACTGGCGGTTGCGATTCGACGGCGCCTACGTCGGTTCGCAGTATCTGCGTGGCGACGAGGCAAATCAACGGCGACGGCTTGATCCGTACTTTGTGGCCAACGCTCAGATGTCGTATCAATATCGGAATATTAACGTATTTGTTCGTCTGGAAAACCTGTTTAACTCAGACTACGAGACCTATGGTGCTTTCTTTGAGAATACCTTGGATAATACTGAGGTCGAACGCTTCCTCGGGCCGGGAGCACCAATTGGTGCGTTTGGTGGGCTACGAGTGAGTTTTTGAGCTTGCCCTGCTCGTCTGCGTTGCGATGTTGCCACACTCCCTGAGGAAGCAAGCGGCTGAGGGAGCAGCAGAGGCAAGAATCCAATATGTTCTAGATGAAAGGAGAATTCTTGCTATGAGAGGTACGGCGAGTACAGACGTCTCTTCTCAGCTGTTGCGTGGATGGATGATAGCGCGTGTTTGTGCGGTCATGGTGGTTAGTTGTGGGATATTAACGCTCTCCGCATGTCAGAAACCTTCGCAACAGGTTTACGAATTAAAAGGGACCATCGTGTCCGTTGATGCTCAGCGTCATCTTGTGACGATCGCACATGAAGATATTCCGGGGTATATGGACGCTATGACGATGCCTTTCTCTCTGAAAGAGGACTGGCCCTATGAGGTGGCTACTGCGGGAGATCGGATACAAGCAACCCTCGTGGTGCTTGGCGACCGTTCGTGGCTAGAAAATGTCACCATTACGCGAGAACAAGCTGCGTCAGATGAGGAGAACACCGAGCAGGCATCTCCTGCTGCGTTTGCGCCATTCCCAGCGCCAAATTTTGCCCTCACCGATCAAGATCAACAACCCGTGACGCTCAGTAGCCTGCACGGAAAAATTGTAGTCCTTGACTTCATTTTTACCCGCTGCCCTGGCCCATGTCCGTTACTGTCATTGAAATTTTCTCAGGTGCAGAAACAGTTGGGTGAGCGCCTGGGAAAAGATGTTATGCTCCTGTCCATCACGATTGATCCTCGTCATGATACCCCCGAAGTCCTCAAAGCCTATGCGCAACGCTACGCAGCGAATCTCGCTGGGTGGAAGTTCCTGACCGGAACGACGAAAGACATTATTCTGACTGCTGCTGCATTTGGCGCAGATTACAAGGCGAGTGAGGACGGTATTCTTGATCATCGACTCGTCACGTGTGTAATTGATCGAGACGGGATTGTCGTCAGAGAGTTCCCAGGAACGGATTACTCAGTAGAGGAGTTGATCGCGGAGATTACCGAACGCTTACAGTCATGAGGAGGAGAATTACTGCTGGGTGTTGGCAATCCGCGCGAGATACGCTGTGATCCGTTCCGCGTTGGCACCAACATCGCTCGTACCGACCCGTGAGACTGAACGGACATCGATACGACTGCCACCAGAACTTGCGGGAATTACTCGTACGATCACATCATCCTTGAAACCAAACCAGAATGTAGTTGCAGTGGCCTCGATGCGTCCTTCTGATGGCTCGCTCGCGACAATCTCCCATTCCATGTCGCGGGCCGCCGCGAGTGCACGGTCAAAAGCTTGTGAGGGCGGAATCTGGAGAGTCAAAGGCGCGAGATCTGGATAGCCTGTGCGTTGTTGCGCGGCGACTTCTGGTCCCCCGTATTCAGCAGGGTTCGGTGCATCCGCTCGCAACGGCAAGATGGCGACAAACGGGGGTGGGTTCTCCATGTCAGTCGTGATGTCATGAATGAGCGGCAGGCGTTTCACTTTTTGCCACCATAGCCACGGAATGCCCACAACGACAAGGGAGACAAAAAGGCCTATCACGGCAAGCGGTAAGCCCCGTCGCCTATTCCCTGGTCGTGTGACGATTCCCCCGACGAGAGATAGTATTGCGGCCACAGCACCTACGTAGGCTGCCCAGCGAAAAAGCGTCAAGGCTGGCCGAAATTCCAACCACTGGAGGCGATGAGCTACGCCAGAAAGAAGCAAGGCAATTCCGGCAAGCAGTGCCAGGACGAGACCACTGAGAGCCATGTGCGACAGCGGACCAGGCGATGAAAGTGTGTTCATAGCCTATATGTGACGGATACTGAGTCAAACGACAAGAGTATCGGCTAGCCGGCTTTCTGGCCGCGAACGTCTTGGGAGAGCTTTACACCATTTCGACTTTCGGTAACTCTTCTCCTAATGCGAGTTTAGTCAGGAACGATCGCAGGTCATTGTCGGGCAGTCCTTCGGGGCTAGAGGACGACGAAAAGAACAAAGACACTTGTTGTGCTTCTGGGGAAAGGTTGGCGAGCTGTTCTTGAGCACGGGCACGCACCAGCGGACCAAGAAGCCGCGCCAATTCCGAGGTAAAGCGGGCTGCCAGAAGTAAACCTTCGCCGGCACTCCGTATTTGCGTCAGCGCCTGACGATAGACGGTTACCATCCCGGCATGCAGAGAAAGCATGTTCCCCGCTTGTGACCACAATTCATGTCGTAGCGGTTCCCACGTAAGCGTGAGTTCATCCATCACTGGCCATAAAGCCGGGCGGAGTAAGGCCGCACTCTCTGCAGCAATAAGTCGCACGAGAACCGCTTTCCAGTCATCTGACAGTTGCGCCGGGCCACGGAGGACGTGATACGCAGAAATAGCTGGTCGCGCGAGAATTTCACCAGTGGCATTAAGAACCAGATGATTTTCGATCGGCTGACCAAGGAGAATTAATCCAGCGATATACCGCTGCTGCTCGTCCTCGGTCCGCTCCGTGCGTATAGCATGCGCACTTGCAGCCACATCAGGACGATAATAGACACGATTGTGGTCGTAGACCTTCTCGACACCGTCACGCAGTTGGACACAGGTCTGTGCCTCAGGAAAAAATCGTTCATGAGGTCGAGGTTCCCAGTCAATCGGCGCTTCTTTCATGGCCATCTGCAGCGCAATCTCTTCTGCGCCTTCTGTGAAACGCTCGCGGGCAACACCGAGTTCCCCGCGGTAGCGAAACGACTCGTTCAATGTGGCGAAAAGTCGCTCGGTCGGATACGGACCTCGGTAACGTAACTGCGCCTTCCCCTGATCACACGCAAGCTGGGCAAGAACGTTAAGCACGGTTGATCCAGCTCCGGTCGGCAACCGGACTGGGTCATCTAGTGGTGGTAAATACTCTAGATCTTCATAGGTTACCGACCGGAAAAGGGTGATAGGGCGTGCCACCGTGAACCCCTGCTCTCCATCCAACAGGACAATACTGTCTGACAAACCCCAGCCGATGTGGGAGGCAGCGCCGCGTTCGACCCCGAGAAATCGTCCATCGAGGCCCCGCGCTTTGAAGCGCGTCACATGTCCCGAGGCGTCTCTGGCTATCAGTAAGAGTAAGTGTCCGCGCCGATCGAACGTCGCCAGTCGATTGGGCGCACCATGGGCTACTGTTGATGGGACAAAGAAAGACAGGGACCCGTACATCGAGCGCTCAATCAGTCGCTGTCCGTCGAGCAGTATCGTCTCTACCCCGTGAGCCGTGTGGCGTGTGGCACGTTCCAGCGCCGCATTCAAGGCGGAAAGCAATTCTGCCGGCAGCTCTTCAACTGACAAGAGTGTCAGCGCTGAAGTCAGTGTTTCTTGAGACAATTGTTCTGCCATACCTTTTCCTTACCAATTCCTTACCGAGCCCCGGTTTTACTCTGTGCTTGCCTGTATTGCCGCGATCTGCTCAGTAGACAAATAGCGTGAGAGCACGTCCGGTGACGCTTCTCGTAAAGCAGCAACAGATTCAAATCCCGCTGCTACTAGGGCACGAACCTCCTCCCGCCCGAGCCCGGGAAGTTGTGCGCGGGCCAAGGCCAGTCCTGGAGGCTCGACGCCAAATCGCAGACGTTCGGCTAAGTCACTAACGCGCTGGGGGATAGGCCAGCCCATGACTTCAGCAATCTCACCGGCAGCGTCAGCGAGCCAGCTCACCTCTTCGGTCTGCGCTTTGATCGTTCCGGCATAACATTGATAACGGCTCTCCAGCTCAGATAATTCTTCACCTTTGACCCAGCCCATTAGGAGGAGGGCTAACTTTGCCGTGCGTATCTCCTGCGTCGTGGGCAACATCTTGGCATGCAGGACGTGCCGAAGTTCTTCACCGAACTCCCCTGTAGTCTCTTCGGCCCATGTGTTGAGTTTGCTTTCGTAAACCCGACTGCGATGCTCAGCCGGAGACAGTGGTAGATGGACGCGTTTGCCATCCTCGGTAAGACTGAGGAGATGGAGTAGTTCCAGGTCCGGCACTTCGCGACCACGGGCACTATCGAAGAAGTGGGCAAGTTTGACTGCTGTCGTTGCCCGAATGCCTTTACGGGCTGCGACTTCTCCTAAGGTCGTCGCTTCAAGTTGACCGGTGTCACGAATTGTCACGAGTTGCGCTTTCGCTAGGGCATCGAGGGCCTTGTTCGTAGCCTCGGAAAAGGCCCCTTTGTCACGCCGTTGCTGAAAGCCGAGATATGTTAGTAGGAAAAACTCGCGGAGTTCATCTCGACTCGTGCAAATCTTAGAGGCAATGACATTCAGTACACGATCGGCAAATCCTTCTTGCCCTGGGGCGGGAGTAAATTGTTCCTGTTCTCCTAACACATAGCCACGCCACAACAGGTCGGACTGAAATTGATTCGTCGCGATCACGATCGAACGACCAAACTCTTCGTGAAATCCTAGTCGTCCGGCCCGGCCAGAGATGTTCTCATACTCTGCCCATGACAGTGGCACTTCGATGGCTGCGCCGGTGCGCCGATCCGTATCCCATTTGACGGCTTCGAGAAAGACGGTCGTGGCCGGAAGATTGACACCAAATGCGAGCGTGGTGGTACAGGCAATGACTCGTAGTTCACCTTTGCGGTAATGGGTTTCAACGAGTACGCGCTCCTCCGGGGTAAGGTCCGCATGGTGAAAGGCTACTCCTCCTGCAAAGGCTGTACGCAGTTGCACTTTCAAGGCGGTTTCTTCCAGTGCGTCCAGCGCGGTGATGGCGGCCTGGGCCGGAGGAAGTTCTATGTGCTCAGCAAGCGCAAGGGCACACTGCACCGTGTCGCGCCGCCCCTTGAGGAAGATCATGATTTGCTCACCTTTGTGAGCCAAATGCTTCACATTGGCAAACAAAATCTCTCGGGGGTCTTCAGAATCGACCGTCGCAAGTTCTTCTTCTCCTTCTTCGCGGGTGTTGTAGGTTTTGTAACGAAAGCGATTACCGAGTAACACTCCTCGATACAACTCGACAGGTCGTTCGTCTTGAAACAGCAGATCTGCCCCAAGCCAATCAGCGACTTGCTGGGCCTCACGGAGCACGGCCGAGAGGCCGAGGACCTGTGGTCGTGGGGTCGAGCCGAGGAGCTTCGTGAGGGAGAGTTCGAGACCAGGGCCACGTTCGGGGTCGCCAAGCATTTGTAATTCGTCGACGACAACGAGGGCTACGGTGCGGAGTAGGTGGGGATGCCTCACGAGCAGTTGAGACAGCTTCTCATAGACTAAGACTGCCAGATGAAAATCCCCTTGTTGGATATCGCGGTCAAACTCGCGCCGGTCGCGTGTCGCTACTACGACTTTGACACCATATGCCCCGTAGCGAGCTTGGAAGGTTTGGTACTTTTCCTCGGCTAACGCTCGTAATGGCGTGAGATACAACACCCGTTTCCCGGCAAACGTGGCCCGCATTGCCGCCATTTCTCCAACAAAAGTTTTTCCTGACGACGTTGGGGAGGAGATAACGAGGCTTCGCCCCTCGAAGAGGTCGTAGCGTTGGACCGCAACCTCTTGCACCGGCAGGAGAAATTCACCTTGCTGGTGTTCCCAAATTTGTAGCAGCGTGTCTGGTAAACCGTACTTCCGTAAATCGCGAATGCGTCGCACCTGACCGACTCCTTTGGCGGCATAGTATCAATACTTACATCTGAATGCAGTAGTACCTGCTGCGCAACCTTTCCGTACGGGCCGTGTTTCTTTTCGCAGGCGCCGACAGAAAGTACATCCCAAGGGACAAGAAAAATAGATTAACCTTCACCCCCTAACCCTTCCCAACTCCATGACTGGGAGGACACCGTAACGAGGAGACAATCGATGAAACGTCCCATGATGTTGGCCGTAGCGGCGCTCTTTCTTGCTGGCGCAGCCTATCCGCTTTTTGCTTTGGATTCTCATCAGAAAAGTGAGACCCCGACTGTCGAACAACGCGATGATAGCGTTGTGCCAGAGATGCTTGCCAAAGACGAGAAACCGACTGCTCCGACCCCAGGGGAAACGGCAGAGGCCACGACTGAAGAGGAAACCCAGCCGAGTACTGTTGAGACCATTGCCGATGATACTAAAGAGATGGTGAAAGATGCGGCGAGCGATGTCGTTCCTGCCCCTGAAGTGCCGGCTGCCGATGCAGTTAATACGGTGACGAACCCAACCTCCATATTACCAAAGAAGTGATCTTCTATTTCCCCGCCTTTCCCTCTGACGGGGCAAGAAGTGCTATCTTCCTGCCCCGTTAACTCTTCAAGAGCTTTCACTCATTGTTTGAAGAGGGCATTCGATGCTTCATGATCGTCGCTATTGTGTCATCTTCCTTCTGCTCATCTGTGGTGTGTTTCTTAGCGCTCCAGTGTTGGGTGCGGAGAAACGTCCGCTCCATGCGCTTCCCACTCATGCAACTCCGAGAGCTACAGTCCCCGCATCGCCGACTCCCGCCCCTTCGCCATTTGCTGCTGGAGAACGCCTCACCTTTTCAGCGTTTTTCAATGCTCTACCGGCTGGAGATGGAGAATTCCTGCTTCGGCGGGAAAGACAAGCTGATGGGATAGAAGCGTTTCGCTTTATTGGACAAGCACGGACGAACGAATTGATAGATGTCCTCTATAAACGTCGCGACAGTGCCGAAGCTGTCTTTGGCCTACGCGACTATCTTCCGGGATCATTTCGTTTATTGTCACGAGAAGGTAGTAGACGGAGAGAATATACCGTTCGTTATGATCCTGATACCAAGACCTTGCGAGGAAGTGCCAAAAAGCGAAAGCGAACGAGCGAACAGTCGTTGGTTGCAACGAACGTGTATGACCCAGTATCGGCACTCTATTTGTTACGGAGTCGTGAGCTGGTGCCTGGAAAGCCGATTGCGGTAACTCTCTTCACTGGGAAAGGACGCTATCGTTTTGTCGCTCAGGTAGTAAAACGCGAAACGGTCTTGGTGAACAACCAGGAACATCAGGCGCTACGTTTACGCCCGCAAATCTTTTCGCTAGACAAAAATCTCGCTAAAAACATCTTGCCTGAAGAGACGAATTTTTGGGTTTCGGCCGATGCTCTTCACACGCCGCTGAAATTGGAAAGTGCGACAACATGGGGGTGGATTACTGTTGAACTCAAAAAATATGAAGTGACAACAAAGGAGCGGGTGCAGGTGGCGGTCACCGAGTAACGTGCCCACCAAGACCAACGACAAAAACTCGGACTAACGCTGCGAGATGGCGACCAAAAGCGGGTAATGTCGGTGCCGTTGCTCCATAGGGGCCGAGCCCCGAGGCGCTTCGAATGAGCAGCTCTGCCGCGGCCTCAGGCTCAAGAGCCACTGTCCCCAGATGTAATTCGCCTCGTTCGACAGCCTCAGTAATCACTCTCGCCAGCAGCTGTTGATAGCGATGATCCGCCTGGGCAAAAAGATCGGCGGAAAGTTGGTTTTTCGCGTCAAGCAACTCTCTTACATGTGCTGATTCGTGCAAGAGTTGGTAAAAATACCCGAACTTTGCCTGGAGCATCCGGTGTAATCGCTCCTCGATGTTTCCGGGGGCAGCGGCTGCACTCTCTGTTGCGGTGAGCATCTGATCAATCAATTGCTGGGAGAGCACACGAAAAATCTCCTCTTTACTTTTAAAATACAAGTATACCGTCCCCTTGGCGATTCCAGCTTCTTGGGCGATATCGTCAATCGACGTACGTCGATAGCCATAATGGCCGAAAAGAGAAAAGGCTGCGGTGAGGATTGCGGCGTGTTTGTCTTTGGTTCCTGAAGTCTCTCGCACTCTCTGTCCTTTTGTTGTGACTAAATGACTAATTGACTTGATTTGGTCATAATGTACAATCTAGGAAAACCCGACGCAAGTTAGTCGATAGAGCTAGTATCTAGCTATGGAGGAATCGTAATGTCAAACACCACTCCCTCTTTGTCGCAATCGCACCCGAATAAAACTGTTGCTGCGCCTCTGGAGTTTAATCCCCTCCTGCCAGGGTTCATCGCCAATCCCTATTTATTTTATCATCGCTTGCGCGCCGAAGATCCTGTACACCGCAGCACGCTACTTCCTGATTCCTGGATTCTTACGCGCTATGCAGACGTTGTAATGGTCTTGAGGGACGCGCGATTTGATCGCCATGACGCCGAGAATTTCTTTCGTGAACGCTTTGGTCAAGGGCTACTCATTGACGTTTTTAGCAAGTGGATGCTGTTTCGCGATCCGCCAGATCACACCCGCTTGCGGACCCTCGTCAATAAAGCGTTTACTCCCCGTGCCATCGAGGGGTTACGGCCTCGTATCCAGGCGTTAGTGAATTCTCTCCTCGACGCAGCCCAAGGGCACGGTCGTATGGATATCATGGCGGATCTGGCGTATCCCTTGCCAGTGTTGGTGATTTGCGAGATGCTCGGAGTGCCAGCGAAAGACCGCGAGCTGTTCAAGGAATGGTCTGGTGACGTTGCCCGTACTCTAGACCCGATTCAGACGCCGGAGATGGTGGCTAGAGGGCATGCAGTTGTCGAAACCATGGTCGCCTACTTTCGGGATCTGATTGTCACTCTGCGTAAGAATCCACAAGAGAATATTCTCAGTGCGATGATTGCGGCGGAAGAAAAGGGTGATCGCTTAAGTGAAGATGAGCTGCTGGCAAACTGTATCTTACTATTCTCTGCAGGGCACGAGACGACAGTCAATCTGATCGGCAATGGTTTGTTCGCACTTTTACAGCATCCGGCACAGCGTCAGCTCCTACAGAACAAACCGGAGCTCAGTCAGAATGCAGTTGAAGAGTTCCTTCGCTATGATGGACCAGTACAATTGACGGGTCGAAGTGTAAGAGAAGATGTAGAAATTGGTGAGAAGCGTATTCTTGCCGGGGAGCGAGTGATAACTGTTCTGGCAGCGGCAAACCGTGATCCAGCTCAATTTCCTGACCCTGATCGTCTCGATATTACGCGGCAGGAGAATCGCCATGTGGCCTTTGGTCATGGCATTCATTTTTGCCTCGGTGCCTCACTGGCACGTGCGGAAGGGCAGATCGCTGTCAACACCTTGTTACAGCGTCTGCCAAACGTTACCTTAGATGACGAAGCTCCACGCTGGCGCCCCGCATTTACCTTGCGCGGTTTGCAGACGCTACCGGTGAGTTTTTAACAGTAGATCACGTTTTACCCTTCACCGGATCACGTCTTCCATTCGGTGTGACGTCACGCGTGATTCGTACTGGTGGATAAGGAGAAGAGACCGTGGCTAGGACCGCTCTCATAACTGGTGCATCGACTGGGATTGGTTGCGAACTGAGTAAACTGTTTGCAGCTGATCGTCACAGTTTGGTGCTTGTGGCCCGGCAGGAACAGCGCCTTCAGCACGTTGCGGATGAACTCGTTCAGCGCTTTGGTATCTCGGCCCGAGTAATCGTAGCTGACCTTGCAAAACCGGATACGCCGCAAAGGATTGCTGATGAAATCCAGAAATACGCCTTGCAGATTGACTACTTGGTGAACAATGCTGGCATTGGACTAGGTGGTAAATTTGTTGAAACCGATTTCGCGGTTGAAGCTGAGATGATGCAGGTCAACATGTCCGCCCTCGTACATCTGACCAAGCTGTTTTTACCTAGCATGATCGCATGCAAGTTTGGTAAAATCATGAACGTCTCTTCCACTGCTGCCTTTCAGCCCGGTCCGTTTATGGCGGTGTATTATGCAACTAAAGCCTTTGTGTTGTCGTTCTCCGAAGCCATTGCCAACGAGGTTAGAGGTATGGGGGTAACCGTAACTGCGCTTTGTCCGGGGCCGACAGCCTCAGAGTTTCAGAAACGCGCCCGTATCGAAAACACGCGTCTGGTCAAAAGTAAACTAATGGGTTTTATGACTGCCGAAAAAGTTGCCAAAATCGGTTACCAAGGTTTCATGCACGGAAAACGTGTAGTGATTCCTGGACTGCTGAACAAACTTGGCGCCCATGGCACTCGCTTAACCTCGCGAGCCTTCTCCGCGCAGATCGCTCGCTTATTACAAGAGAGTTATTAACTACGCCTAGCTATATCCGCAACGCTTGTGCAAAATCATCGATTAGATCTGCGGTTGTCTCAATCCCTACCGAGAGGCGAATTAGCCCATCAGTAATACCGAGTCGCTTGCGGTCTTCTGGCGTCATCCCCGCATGAGAGGTGGTCGCGGGCCGCGTCATTAGCGTTTCGACACCGCCGAGACTTGGCGCAATAATCGGCAACGTTACCTTACGCATAAAACGCTCAGCAGCCTCGACCCCGCCACACAATTCGAAACTCAGCATGCCGCTGAACCCGTCAAACAGTTCAAGCGCTCGCTGATGACGTGGGTGGGTTTCGAGCCCTGGATAATGCACTGTGGCGACGGCGGGATGAGTTGTTAGGAATTGGGCAATCTTGAGCGCACTGTCGTTTTGATACCGTACACGAATCGCCAGAGTTTTAAGACCACGATGGAGCAGAAACGCAGCATGTGGGTCAAGCGCACCTCCCAGATGATTGAGCTTATGCGTAATCTTGGTCACGAGATCTTCTCGACCAATGACGACTCCAGCCACGAGATCGGAGTGGCCGTTGAGATACTTGGTGGCACTGTGAAGAGAGAGGTCAAAGCCTAGATCTAACGGTCGGAAGTTAACCGGACTGGCAAAAGTATTGTCGATGATCGCAACCAGATCGTGTTCCTTTGCGAACCACGCAAGAGCACTGAGGTCGCCGACTTGTAACAATGGGTTTGACATCGACTCGACATAAATTGCCTTGGTGTTCGCTCGCAGTTTACGTTTCCATGAGGTCGGGTCGTCAGCATCAACAAAATCATATGACAGGCCAAATGCAGCGAAGTCTTTGGTCAATAAGTCATGTGTTCCACCATACAAACAATCCTGGGCGAGAAGATGATCTCCGGCAGAAAGGATCGTTAGCAAGGTTGTTGATATGGCTGCCATTCCGCTGGCGGTCACCAGTGCTGCTTCGGCATTCTCCAGCACGGCAAGCTTGGTGTGGAGTGCCACATGGTTGGGGGTATTGTTGAGACGAATGTAGCGCACGTCATGGTAACTGTCTTCACCAGTAGTTTCAAACGTCGCCGATTGAAAAATCGGGATGCTCACTGCGCCACTAATACGCGGGATGGGTTCACCAGCGTGGATTATTTTTGTATCAAGCCGCTGAGATCGCGTGACCATACATCTTCCTCCTACTGCTGATTGATCGCTTATAACCCGCTCTTTGGGTAAAAGAAAATGGGTAAAGAATAAAGGGTGAAAGGGTGAGGAGGAAATTTGAGAATAAGGGTGGAGAGTTCATTCACGGGCAAGGTGAGGAACCATACCCCACGGAAACTGAGCGAGTCGTTCACTGCCTAAGCGTAAGAGTTCCTGGCGACATCTCTCAAGCTGGATGAGAAAGCGTTGGACCTCCACGCCAAGAAACCTAGGCTGATAGGGGGCAAGCTTTTCACTGCCCTCGTACAAAAGCGCTATTGTTCCACGAAAATTGCCATTTCCGAGGTGATGGAAAGCGACCGCAACTTGAATCAGTCCTTGGAGGAAGAGGCGAGCATCGCTCTGTTCCTCCTTCCATTGCTCCTCTAACACCTCGTGTACGGCAAAAAACAGCTGATAATTAAAGAGCAAACACCCTTTGCGTAGAGCAGTAAGCAGTTCACTTTCGGCTGAATCTGGGAGCCATTCTGCAAGTGCTGCCGTTGAGCGTCGCAATTGTGTAGTGATCTCTTCGTACTCTGTCAGTAAGATTGGTGTCGCCTCGACACTGTCTAGCCCAGCTCGCGTAGTCCATGACACGAGAGGATTCCCTCTCAGCAGGGTCTTGACGCCGTCATGTTGATCGCCGGGGACGGAGGCCAGAAACTGTGCCGCGGATACAGCTCCGAGTCTCTCCTTCGGAGCGCGGCAATACCGGGCTAGGCAATTGAGAGCGGCAGCTGCCACCGGTTGATTGAAAGCCGCAAGGCATAAATTGGCGAGGGCGTTGCGTGTCGCAATTTTCATGACGACAGCTCCACAATTGTGGCCCCACCCCCACCTTCGGCCCGTGTAGCTTCGCTATACGAAGTACAATAAGGCGAGTCAGCCAGGAACGTACGTACTGCTCGCCGGAGGGCCCCCGTACCCATGCCATGGACAATTCGGACAGTTGTCTGATGGTTTAGAACCGCCCGATCAAGAAATTCTTCGACACGGGGGAGTGCTTCATGCACCCGTAAGCCTAGCAGGTTCAATTCCGGCATAGCCGCAGGTCCTATGTCTACCCGTACGTGCATGGCTCGTTCCTGCTTTTCGCGCGATTTGCGGATCTGCTCAACCGGGACCTCAAATGTCATGCCCCCAGTGCGAATCCGTGCACGGTGGCCTTGTAATGCCAGCAGCTCTCCACGAATCCGTCCTTCTCGAAGTTCGACCACATCACCAATTTGTGGAGGCGCGTCGGTCGCTGTCGGTAGCGTTTGCACTTCTTGTTCTCTGGCAGCAATGTCCTGTCCGCGCTGATGGACAAACTGTGCAAGTTGTTGACGAGCCGCAGGTCGCGCCGCACGAAGATTGGCAACAATCTCGCGGCCTTCTTCACGAATTCGTCGGAGCATTTGTCGCGCTTCGGTTGTTGTCGTATGCCACACCTGCCGACGTTTCTCTTCAATCTCGGCGAGTTGGGCTTGCTGTTGCGCATGTTGTCGCTCGACTTCGGTCCGTTCGTGACGAACCTGGGCTTGCTCGCGTTCCAGCGCCGTTCGCATCTCTTCGAGTTGGACAAGTGCGTGTGAGAGTTGGCGTTCTTCACTAGACAGTGACGCCTCTGCTGCTGCACAGACTTCCTCAGGCAGACCTAACCGACGTGCCATTTGTAAACCTAAGCTTTGTCCGACAGCGTTGTACGACAATTGATAGTGCGGGGTCAGTGTTTCAAGATCAAATGCAACCGCAGCGACGTGATAGAAACCGTCCGCCAAAGCAAACAGTTTCACTGGGGCGAGATGGGTTGAGGCGGCAACGTGTACACCGCGTTCTTTGAGGTAAAGAAGCAGCCCGCAGGCTAATGCTCCTCCTTCACTAGGATCGGTTCCCCCGCCTGGCTCGTCTAACAATACTAGGGCTGGAGATCTGAGATGATTAAGAATGTCGGCGACATTCTGCACATGCGCCGAGAACGTCGAGAGGCTGTGTTCAAGCGATTGGGCGTCACCAATATCAGCAAAAATGCCGCTAAAAAGGGGCAGGTGGCTTTCCTCTTGCGCTGGGATAAGCATGCCACTCTGGGCCATGAGGCACAACAACCCCAGTGTTTTCAGCGCCGCGGTTTTCCCTCCAGTATTAGGGCCCGTAATGATCAAGCCACATTTCCCTTCAGGGATGAGAATGTCGACCGGCGTGACGGGGGTTCCAGTAGCAAGCAGGAGTGGATGTCGAGCTGTACGCAAGCGAACCGTTCCACCGCCAAGCAGCGGTTTGCTGCAGCGATAGGTGCGTGCAAATGCAGCATTGGCATAGAGAACATCAACTTCGATCAGGGTGGCGAAGGTTTCCGTTAACGCTGGAATCTCATTGCGCACAAGTTCCGTAAGCCACAAAAACAATCGTTGCTCTTCCGCTTCCATCTCTTTTCGAAAGAGAAGTAGTCGATTGTTCAATTCGACCGCGAAGAGTGGCTCGACAAAAAGGGTTTCCCCGGACCCTGAACGGTCCTGGACAATGCCAGGCAATCGTGACTGAAAATTTGGGCGCACTGGAATAACAAAGCGATTGTTGCGGATAGTAATGTAGGTATCGGCAATTACTTCCTTGGCGTGTGCAGAATGAAGGGTGCGCTGGAGGCGTTGCTCGATTTCTTCGCCTAAGGTTCGGAGCCGTCTACGGGCTGAACGTAACTCTGGACTAGCTTCATCCTTCAGCTCTCCACGTTCATTAAGACAACGTTGCAGGACCTCTTCGAGTTCCGGAAACGCTAATAAACGGCTCGGTAAATCGTGGAGCGCTGCATTGGTAGCCGCATGACGGCGAAAGAAAGTCGCCATAGCACGTGAAAGAGCGACAACCTGGAGGATCTCCAACAATTTCACCCCTTCGAGCGCGGTGCCGATATGGGTGGCCCACTGGAGGGAGGGGCGAATATCGGGAAACGCCTGCAAAGGAATCGAGAGTTGTTCTTCCAACAAACGGAAGAACTGCCAGGTACGCTCGCTTTGTATGATAATGACATCCTCCGTTGTATGTGGAGAAAGTGAGAGACAGGCTTCACGCCCGGCTTCCGACAGTGCACTATCGGCGAGCAGCCGCAAGACCTTGTCGAATTCAAGAACTTCGAGGTCACGAGTACGCATGGTAGCAATCTCGATCATTAACGATTAGCATGAAACAGCAACAAGATTACAAGGAATGAGGGAAAGAAAACAGAGCTATGATTCTCTTTCTACCTTATCCGTTTAGATCTGTGATCTCTTCGGTTGATTACGGAAAGCTGTCCACTGGTTACTACACAATATGCGCAACGTTATCGGTTTAGATTTTGGAACGACAAATAGTGCGATTGCCGTCGCTAGGCCTGATGGAACTGTGCAACTGGCCTCATTTTCTTTGGACGGACAACCTACCTCAGTGTTCCGTTCCGTGTTGTACTTTGATCCCGAGCATTTGGAACCCACGGGAAAACCACGGGCAATTGGTGGAACCGAGGCTATTGCTCGGTATTTGCAAGCTGACACGAAGGGCCGCTTGATTCAATCGGTAAAATCGCATCTTGGTAGTCCGCTCTTTAAGCAGACCGTCATTTTTCACCATACGTTTACGGTTGAGGAACTAATCGCCCTGATTATTCGCTCTCTACGAGAGGCAGCAGAGCAGCAATTCGGCGCACTTGGGGGGCATGTCGTTGTTGGTTGCCCGGCACATTTCTCTGGTGCCACATCGGAGAGTGAGGATGCGGCAGCACTGGAACGCCTGCGTCTTGCTTTGGCGCAAGGGGGCTTCGCTAACGTGGAATTTGAGCTGGAGCCTGTTGCTGCGGCCTACGAATATGAACAGCAGCTCGATCACGATGAGCTGGTGCTGATTGCTGATTTCGGTGGTGGGACAAGCGATTTCTCTCTTCTTCAACTTGGCCCCCAGGCTCGTGCGCGAGGACAACGTGCTAAGGATATTCTTGGCACTGACGGTGTCGCGATTGCTGGGGATGCTTTCGACAGTCGGTTTATTCATTATCTGGTGGCACCTCATTTTGGTCGTGGGTCGCAGTATCGGACGCCGTTTGGTCGCGAGCTGTCGGTGCCTTTATGGATCTACGAAAAACTCGAGCAATGGCATCAACTCTCTTTTCTGAAATCGCGCGAGATGATGGAGATGCTCCGGCAGATTCATTTTCAATCACGAGAGCCGGAAAAAATTGAGGCCTTGATCCATGTAGTTGATGAGGATTTGGGTTATCAATTGGCACGGGCAGTAGAGGATGTGAAATGCAATCTTTCTTCCCAGCAGGCAAGTACGTTTACATTTCATGATCCACCAGTGGATATTGTGGCGCAGGTGCAGCGTGATGACTTTACCAATTGGATTGCCGTTGATCTGCAAGCGATTGCGACGTGTGTTGATCGTTTGCTTGCGCGTTGCGGTGTCACTCCCAACGACATTGAGAGTGTCTTTTTGACCGGTGGCTCGTCTTTTGTTCCCGCAGTTCGCCAGATTTTCGCTGATCGATTTAGTATAGCACGTTTACGTGGTGGTGGGGAGTTGACTACTGTAGCAAAAGGACTCGCGCTGCGAGCGTTGGCGCTTACCTAGGTAAGGCACGTTCATTAGATGTGGTCAGTGGAAGGGTAAAGAAAAAAGTGCTGCCTTTTCCTAGGGTGCTTTCTACCCAGATGTGGCCATGATGTGCCTCAACGATCTCTTTGACGAGTGCCAGCCCCAATCCCGTACCACCGACTGTACGGGTGTCATGATGATCGATGCGGAAGAATTTATCGAAGAGATGTGGGAGTGCGTCGTGGGGAACGCCTATTCCCTGATCGGCAACCCAGACCACAAGTTCGTCCCGATGGATGCGTGCGCCGACGGTCACCACCCCGCCAGAAGAAAATTTCACGGCATTAGAAAGTAGATTAACCAGCACTTGATGAATGCGATCTGTATCCATACGTACTAGTGGCAACGACTCCGGAACCGCCAAATGCCAGATGTGTTTGCCATCTGCTTTCGCAAAAACCGCAACAGACTCTTGTAGTAGCGGTATGATTTCCACTGGGGCAAAACGATATTGATGGCGCCCAGACTCCATCCGTTGTAAGTCAAGAAAATCGTTAATGAGGCCGGTTAGCCGGATTGCTTCGTTGTGGAGGATGCCGAGAAACTCTTGCCGTTTCTGAGCTGGGAACTCTCGCTCTAACATCAATTCAGTGAACCCGAGGAGACTGGTTAAGGGGGTACGTAACTCGTGGCTGACGGTTGAAATTAAATCGTCTTTCAAGCGGTCCATTTCTTGGGCAGAGGCAAGGGCTTTTTCAAGATTTGCCTTCTGATACTCATCCTGTAAGTGTAAGAGTGCGAGTCGGCGATGGGTACGAAGGCGAACGTAAAAAACCATGATCGCAAGCCCAGTGGCAGTGAATAATGCGAAGGCGAAATGCAACAGGGGAGGTGGGAGAGGGGCAGACCATGCCACAAGGCTCCAGCCAAGAAGCGCTACGACTAGCATCAGTGCAACCCACCATGCTGAGAGGAAGAAACAGCCGACGCCGATGATCAGCAACATGATGTTCGTCGTGTGCCAGAGTTCAGCAGTCAGATACAGGTGGAGCAGGCTGTTTAAGAGCACTAAGGAGGCAACACCGGCGGCAAGCGGATGCGTGTAGTGTAATGGGAGACGATACCACCCCAGCAACGCGGCGGTGCTCCACAGCACGAAGGCTGAAGCCCCGGCAACCGGTGTCATTATAGTACCGACTGGGGATGGGAGGAGAATTGTGTGACCAATAGCGAAGGCAATATATAGAAGGCTCAGCCCTGCTATGACTGGACGGAGACTCTCGCGTACCACCTCATCGAGTGCCAGGCGGAGTGTATGCTTTGAAATATCGGAAGCTTCTTCTACTGAGACCATGGCAACGGTTTTGTGTCCTCATCTAATGTTGTTGTACCATAGCACTCTCTGTGCTCACAGGGGATGGCGCGACTTTTCAGGATAACGGATCAGACTTCATTGCCCCTACCGACGCACACGTCCGTGTGTTAGGACAGGGCAGCTATGGAATCCCTTGCCACCGTGTTGCGACGTGTTCCTGTCTTTGCGGATCTTCCCCCTGGAAATCTAGCGAAAATCATCGCCGATCTGCGTGAGGAATCGTATCCTTGCGGTACGGTTATTTGCTACGAGGGGGAAGAAGCTCGTGACTTCTATATCATCAAATCTGGCCACCTTGAGGTTCTCGTGAACCGCAGTGGCAAGGTGCGAGAAAGTGTTGCTGTTGTTGGAGTGCATGAGTGGTTTGGTGAACGAGCGCTGTTTTCTGATCGGCCACGGTCGGCGACCGTGGTTGCACGAACGGATGTAGTGTTGTGGCGACTCTCGAAAGAGAAATTTGATAGCTTGGTGGAGGAAAATCCCTGGCTGATTCTGCATTTTGCCCAAGTTTTGACTGATCGTCTCTATGTACGTAATCAGGAACATTCGAAGATCCAAGCGGCGCTCAACTGGCAAACCGATTTCCTTTTTCAGAGCCAACCTCCTGATATTCAAGCGTTTCTTGCGCGCATTGCGATTCTCTCAACCTTAGATCCTGCCCTTGTCACCGCGTTCACCGGGCGCTCTGATGCGGAAACGATATTAAACACTATCGCCGCGCAAAGTGGCCTAGTCCTCCATCATGATGGGGCGTTGAGTTATCCTGAAGCGATTCGCGAACTTCTGTTACAACGTCTCGCTGCCACGGTAGATCAAGGTGACCTTCGTGCGTTGCATAAGCGAGCAGCCGAGTTGTACGAGCGAGCTGGGCAATGGGAATTAGCCATCGACTATTATCTTGACGCAGAAGCTTTTCCCTCAGCGTCACAACTATTGTCTTCTCATGCAAACGAGAGTTTTACTGCACGACGCTTCGATTTGTTGCAAAAATGGCTTGAGCGTTTTCCTGCTGCCGTACTGACTGACGGACTTGCTTCTGTACAGCAGCGACTTATGCGAGAACTCCACCCTGACGAATCTTCGATGACTACCGAGCCGAGGTGCTGGTTCGCCCCGCAATGGTTTTCGCCACGGATAAGGCGCGGACTGGCCGCCATGATCGGTCTGACTGTGGGCTCGGGAATTTGGTTCACTTCTCCCTTCGGTGAACTGAACACTGCCGGCATGCGGATGTTGGCGCTCTTAGCGTGGGCTGTCCTGTTTTGGGTATTCGATGTTCTTCCAGATTATGTGGTCGGTATCGGCCTGATTCTTGGCTGGATTATTTTTACCATTGTGCCGCCGGAAGTGGCGGTATCCGGCTTTACCTCTGGGCCGTTCTTTCTCATTATTGGCGTCCTTGGCATGACTGCTTCACTACAAAGTTCTGGCTTACTGTTTCGCTTGGCCTTACATATCTTGCGGAGTTTTCCTCTGACCTATCGTGGGCAAAGTTTAGGGTTATCATTAAGCGGAACGGGGATTACGACATTTATTCCCGATACTACATCGGCAACGGCTATCGCTGCACCGGTCCTCTTAGCGGTTTCTGATTCGTTAGGTTATACACGGCGCAGCAATGGGTCGGCGGGGTTAGCTATGGCTGCGTTGCTTGGGTTTGGACAGATGGGGGCATTTTTTTTGACTGGCGCTGCAGAGAACCTACTGGCCTGGGGATTGTTACCTGAAGCGGCACGCGTCGACATTACTTGGAGCAGTTGGTTCTTAGCTGCGCTTCCCCTTGCGATCGTGACGTTCATGCTCGCGTTTGTCGCGACCATGGTGTGTTTCCCGCCGGAATTCCAACCAACGATTTCTCGTGGTCTGATTGAAACGCAAATTGAAGCACTTGGACCGCCGTCACACGCAGAGAAAGTTAATGCAGCTGTGGTGCTTGGAGCGATGCTTGGTTGGCTCACCGCTTCCTATCATCACATTGATGTTGCGTGGGTAGCGATGGCTGGGTTGCTGCTGTTACTTACGACCAATCTCCTTGACCGTGCTACGTTCCGTGCCGGTATCAACTGGGATTTCCTCTTTTATCTCGGTGCGGTACTGAGCCTGACCAGCGTGGTTCAGCGACTTAGTATTGATACATGGGTTGTTAAACAACTCACGCCACTCCTTGAACCGCTGGCAGAACGACCGACACATTTCCTTCTCGGGATGTCGTTGGCAGTGTTTGGGGCGCGTTTTATTTTGCCGAGCTTTCCCCTCGTTTCTCTCTTAACGCTAACGGTTGTCCCAATTGCGGTGAATGCGGGAATTCAGCCGCTTGCGCTTTTGTTGGTTATTTGTCTGAGTATGACGGTATGGTTTCTGCCGTATCAAAGCACCGCGTATTTGGCACTGTATTTTGGCACCAAAGAAAAAGCCTTTTCGCACAGTCAGGTACGGATACTCGCCTGGATATATGGCGGAATTTATCTGGTGGCTATCACCGTGGCAATTCCTTATTGGCGATGGTTGGGATTGGTGCCGTGACCGTTGTGCCCGCGAAGATAAGGGAGTCGCTAACATTTAACCCGTATTTTCTTGTCTTTCTCAATAGTTATCGGTCATTCTATTGTAGCTCACGGCGTTAAAGTTTTTTCTCTCTCGCTCCGATACTTCTAGTGTACAGAGCCCTAACTTGAGAAGGGAAGAATAGCCATGCGCCACCTACTTCCTCTGCGACTGCCTCTTGCTTTTAGCGCGTTGCTGTGTGTCCTACCGGTTTCTGTTTACGCGAAATTCATCGTCGAGTTTTCCGATGGTCACCGCATGACCGTTTCGAACTATGAAGAGCGCGGAGATATGTTGAAAGTATATACCTCTTTGGGCTCGTTCGCGTTCCGTAAAGATGATGTTGTCCGGATCACGAAAACCGGTGACGACGAGCAGAGTAAAAAACCCGAGGTTACAACAAAACGGCGTCCGACGCCCAGTTTTGAAAAAGAAGCACTAGAATCACTGCTTGTGCAAGAAAGTACCTCTTCACCGCTTCAGGAGCAACCAGTCTCTTCCTCTCCGCTTCAGGATGTTGCTTCCCAGATTGAAGATGGCTTGTTCCGTATGCGTTATGTTTTTGCTCTCGCTATTGGCATTAAAGCCTTAAAACTGTTCTTCGCGGCGAGTGTTCGTTAGCTTCCCACAAGTTTGTCGGGAGTGTCTTCGTAGAGAGGCTTCCTCAGGTTTCTTGTTCTTTTACTTCTCGCCTCGACAGCCCCGTGTCTTGACGTCTCCTCGTGTTTCACAGTAATGGACAAAAAACAAAGGAGGAACGGTATGACACGTCTACTCACTATTGCTGCTGCGCAGTTAGGACCAAGCTCTTCACAGAGAACACACACCGTTGAGCGGATGGTTTCATTAATGGAAGCGGCTGGAGAGCAGGGCGTTAGTCTGCTTGTTTTTCCTGAGTTAGCTCTTACTCCCTATTTTGCTACCAAAATCCAAACTGCATTCGAGGAATTTTTTGAGGATACTTTGCCATCGCCTGACACTAGACCACTCTTTGAAGTCGCACATCGTACGTGTATGCACTTCGTGCTTCCGTATGCCGAACGTGCGGACGGTCACTACTACAATAGTGCGGTTGTAATTGCTCCTGGAGGGGAAATCCTTGGCAAATATCGCAAGATGCATATTCCTGGATGGGTCGAGCCACGATGGGAGGGACTGAACATCTTGGAGAAACGGTATTTCTTGGCTGGAGATCTTGGTTTCCCCGTCGTTTCACTTCCGCAAGTTCAAGTCGGCACTTGTATTTGCTATGACCGTCGTTTCTCTGAAAGCTATCGCTCCCTGGCTCTGAACGGTGCTGAACTTCTCTGCGTGCCGTACAACACGCCCACTTTTGGACAGCCGAAGGAAGCGGGGCAAGAAACCTCCGAGGTTCTTTTGCGCGCCGGAGCAATGGAGAATCAGCTCTTCGTCGTTGCTGTTGGTAAAGCTGGCGTAGAGGACGGAACGGAGTACATTGGTGGCAGCGAAATCATCGCGCCTAACGGGAAAGTGCTAGCAAAAGCGCAGACCGATGGAGATGAACTTGTGGTGGCAACTATTAATCTTAATGACGTAGCAACGCAGAGAAAACAGTGGGATTTTCTTGCGGATCGCAGACCCGATGCTTATCATCGACTGGTGAGCGAATGACCTGGGTGAAAAACAAATTGTTAATATTACTGTTATGCCGGAGACCGGAACTCTAGCGGGGCCTAGTCTGCGTGAGAAGAACAACTTCGCATTCTTGTGACTTCTTGCCAACGGTTTGATTGCAAAACGCCCTGATTTTTCGCTTTTTTCTTCATTTTGTGTTTGTTTGCTGCCTCTTTAAGTTCATTTCTTTCTCGCCGATGCTTCTCTTCTGAGTAGGGATGGCTCACTAAATGAGCACCTCCCCGAGAGGAGTCTATGGCCAAACCGTTGTTAAGCAATGATCTGTGGGAAGCAATTTCTGCTTTGCTTCCACCGCCAAAACCCCGAAGATTTAACTTTCCTGGCCGTAAGCCGGTAGATAATCGGAGAGTATTGACAGGTATTCTGTTTGTTCTGAAAAGTGGTATCCCCTGGGAGGCGTTACCACGAGAGATGGGGTGTGGATCAGGTATGACCTGCTGGCGACGATTATATGAATGGCAGAAAGCCGGTGTGTGGTCGGCGATCATGAGAGTGCTGATCGAGCGCTTACCAGAGGCAGATAAGATCGATTGGGCCCGGTCACACTCAGGGCGCCTGTCCTCGCAGCCCCAACATCGACAACCGCCCCCGCTGCCCTCGCTTGAAAGAGAAGAAGCCCAGCCTCTCCCGCTTCCATCGCAGGTCAGTGAACTTATATCCGATCCGCAGAAGTATGCCGCCTAGATGTTCTTTCCTCGCAACAGGATGCTACTAGGAGCAAACATCAGGTACTCGTAGGGTTGAGGTAGAAGCACTCCCTCTCAGCTCGACTTTTGCCCTTTTTGAGACCATGAGGAACAACGTGGTGACAGTACAAAGAGCCTCCGGCCCGGTAAAATGGGGATACGCAAGCTCCCCTATTTTACTGGATCACGGAGGCCCCGATGGACTTTATCCCCCCGGGTGCCCAACCGCTACTGCTGGCGTTTGCTCCCACCTTGACTCACCCCACCTTTCAGCGGTGGCTGCTGTTAGGCGTGGCGGCTATTGTGACGCCGGGCCGGCGCACGATTACCAATCTGTTGCGCACGGTGCAGCTCTTGGTCCGCGGGCATCCCTCCAGCTATCACCGCGTCTTCTCTCACCGCCGCTGGACGCTGAGGGGCCTGGGCCATGCCTTGGCCCACTTCATCCTCACCCAGGGGGTGCCCGCAGGGCCGGTGGCGCTGGCAGGCGACGACACGGTCGAGGAACACCCGGGACGCAAAGTCTTTGGCAAAGCCCGCCACCGCGACCCCGTGCGCTCCTCGCATACCTTTACCGCGTGGCGCTGGGGCCACAAGTGAGTCGTGCTCTCGATCGTGGCGTAGTTTCCCTTTGCCCAGCGGCCCTGGGCCTTGCCGGTGCTCGTGGCGCTGTATCAGTCCGAAGAGTGGAACACCAAACACGGTCGGCGGCACAAGACCCCGGCCATGCTGCTGCGGCAACTGGCGGCTCTCTTGCTCCACTGGTTTCCCCAGCGGCAGTTCCGCTTGGCGGGCGACGGCAGCTACGGCACCCACGAGGTGGCACGCTTTGCCCACCGCTACCGCCGTCACCTCACACTGGTCAGCCGCTTCTACGCCACCGCCAATCTCTACGCGCCGCCTCCGGCTCGCAGTACCCGACCCAAAGCCGGGCGACCGCGCACCAAAGGGCCCAAGCAACCCTCGCCCCACCAGGTGGTGGCACGCGCCAAGCGACAGCGACTGCGCTGGTACGGCGGGACCATCCGACGCGGGGAAGTCGTCAGCCAGCGGGCCTACTGGTAGGTCAAGTCCCCCGGTTCCTGTAAAGTGGGTTAGGCAGCAGACGCGGCACTTCTGCGGGATTGTGCTTGAATTGATGGTTCGCCCATACTGACCTCCTCTTCGTCTAGCTTGAGCCGTGCCCGTAA
>JBFWXH010000108.1:0-26046 GCA_050187625.1 Binatia bacterium | reverse complement strand
TCGGACCTCTACTACACACCGGAGGTGACGGCAGCGGTCGAAGCCCTACAGACTGCGGACAGTTCACTTGCTGCGCTCTCACAACTTGCCGCCTGAGTGTACGAATGTCGCGTGGTTCGATTTAGATTCCGGCTTTCGCCGGAATGACGACTCTGCGTCGCCCGTCATTCCGGGCAAGGCCGCAAGCCGCGACCCGGAATCCAGAATTCTGTCTTATCCCCGATCAGGGCATGTAGGGCAAGCAATGGAGGACATTACCCAGACGACTTCGTGAGCACTGCTAAACGAAGCCGTTGGCAATGAAAAAATTCAGTTAGGAGAGCGTGGCAGCGTTTTATGAATGTAATCGTGAGGGACTACTGTCATTAACCAGGAGGAGTGAATAATAAGCCGTATCCAGCTTACTGTCGCATCGCTTTCAACACATCCGCCAAGCCGGGATCATTGGGTGCAAAGTCGAGTTTCTCCATTCCCAGATAGCCGTTCGGCTTGGTGGCAAGCAATTCGGGAATATCGTTGTCGGAATAGACTTCGAGTTCGTTTCCGTCCGGGTCTTTGAAGTAGACACTTTTACTCACGCCATGGTTAACCGTAAAGACGACCGGAACCCCTTTTTCTTTGAGTTCTTGGTAGGCCGCTCGGAGATCGTCCTCATTGCGCATACGGAAAGCAAAGTGTAACAGGCCAGTCTGATTCACTTTGGGACTTTCAGCCTGTTGGCCAATTTCGAAGAGCGCAACCTCATGGTGATCACGACCATTAAAAGACAAGAACACAGCTTTAATTTCGGGCACATCTTTCATTACCTGCATGCCAAGAGTCTCGGTATAGAACTGCTTCGATACTGTAAGGTCACGGACTTTAATCACAACATGAGCGATACGTTCGGGGTGGATCATGGGAGGCCTCCTTTCAGTCAGCGGTTATTAGTTTGTAGCTATGCGTAATACTCAGGGCAAACAGAAAAGCAACGACGAGCACGAGTATGCCATGCCCACGGATACCAACGCTTCTCGCCACAAGGATTTTACTGCCCCGGTGCGGGAATAAACCGCTCAGGGTCGTAGCCGTCAGCCACGAGCGGCTGTTTGAAGAGTTCGACCGCAGTTGAGACTTCAGCCAGCGCTAAGGTGAGGTTCATTAAACCCTGGGCATCAGCAGGCAAATTCTCAAGCGGCAGCGGATTCAAGTAGTCGAGGATTGCCTCCATGCGTGGCAGGATCGCGTCATAGAAAGCCTGAATCTCCACCATAGTACTGTCGCGACGCTTGCGCGCTCGTTCGGCTTCAGTCCCCAAGGCCCAAGGAACAAATGGTTCGAGATCAGCAAAGGGGGCAGGGAAGTGCTGGGATGACATAGTGTTTCCTTACTCGGTCTGGATTTTTATTGCTGTCGGCTACTCCCACAGTCATTGCGAGCCCTTCGACTTCACTGCGTGCCGCTCAGGATAAACTCCGCGAAGCAATTTTTACCCGACAACAGAGGTTGCTTCGTCGTCTACGACTCCTGCTCAGAAACAAAATCCTCCACCTCTTGCCTCCTCGCTGGATTCCCGCCTGCGCGGGAATGACGGTGCGTTGTGTTTCTCCTGCAGTGCTGAGCGCCTGCGCTCTGGACAACTCGCAATGACACATTCTCTGAGTTTCGTCCAAAGGATATTGTCTCACCGGCCTCTGTAGAACCCAACGTAATCCTCATGCACTTTCTGGTCGTGACGGATGAGAATCTCTTGGTCTTGCAAGACAAAATGGCTCTTGGCACCGGAGGCTAACACTTCTTGTGTTTGCTCCAGAGTGCTGGAATCTTCCATGATGACATCGCGGAAAATCACTTTGCTGTATTCTTGACTGAACCGTTGTCCCGCTGTTTTCGCTTTGGGGAAATAATTGCGCACTTCCCACAAGGTCCGATCGACCGAGAGTGGCCACATGTTGTAAGTGAAATACGAGCCTTCCGAGACATCGACAAAGAAATTGGGAAAGATCACATTTAAGTCCAGTGCCCAGCCTTGGTCCTTCGTCGGGTTCACCGCCGGCGGTAAGCGATTCGCCGAGAAGTCGTTGCGAATAAGCAGGGCACCAGAGCGGAAGGCTAAGCCTTCGACAGGAGTGGGCCTGTGCTCCATATTGCCCCAGACTGAAGCCTGACGGTGCCGTTTATACAGTTTGAAGTCGAGGACATGCGCAAAGGGATTACTCTTACCGGTAAAGGAATCGGGGATTGAACGGCGATGCAGAAAGGCCACGTGGTAGGCTTCCTGAAATGCATCTTTCAGGAGCTTCCAGTTCGCCTTCAGTTCGGTTGACCACGAGTAACGCGTGGCCGAATAATCGGCAAACGGATAACCTTTCAGCGTTGTACCAATCTCTCCAAGGTATTCCAGCAACGTTTCCTGCGGTTGGGAATCGAGATTGACGAAGATGAACCCTTCCCACGTATCACACGCGACAGGCGTAAGTCCGAGTTGGCCTTTTTTCAGGTCGAAGAAATTCTCTTCGTCGGGCACGAAGGTCAAATTTCCTTCGAGATTATACGACCAGCCATGAAACTTACAGGAGAAGTTCTGACAATTTCCTTGCTTATTCCACACAAGTTTATTGCTGCGATGCGAGCACACGTTGTGAAACGCGCGCACCTGCCCATCTTTGCCGCGCACGACGATGACTGAGGTATTACAAACCGGCAAGTCTTTCACTAGATAGCTGCCAGGGGTGGGAATTTCTTCAATGCGCCCGACGTTGAGCCAGGTCTTGCGAAAGACCCGATCTCGTTCGAGTTCAAAGTATGCTTGGGAAATATAGGGCTCGATAGGAATCGGCTCTGTCCCCAGTTCCGGGTGTTGTTGGTGCCAGACCTTCGCCTGTGTTGGTGTCCATCCATCCACTTTTGCTACGGCAGCCATGAGAGAGCCCTCCTTAAAAAATGCAGCATCAAATGTAATACAATAAATGTAAAGAGTAAAATGTAATCACAGGACCGCAACGTAACCGCAGGATTAAAACGTGAAACGTAAAGCGTAACCACTCCTCTCCTCCCTTTTACGTTTTACTTTTTACGCTTTACGGATTACGTTTTACGCATTACGTCCTCAGTCCTACCTCCCGCGTAAAGCGAGCCATCAATTCCATTAACTGGGAAAAATCGCTGGTCCAGGCGCGAAACGATAGATACAAGTGGTGCACGCCAAGCTCAGCATAGCGAGGCGAGTCTTGAATGACCTGATCGAGGCTTGGGGTGGCCAGAGGCAACATATTGATCTGGAGTTCTTCAGGTTTCCGGTTGGCCTTGACCGTGAGTTCTCGCAAGGTGTCGAATGGCGCTTTCAGATCGTCAGGACTTTTGCCCATTGCGATCCAACCATCACCACGTCGAGCCACGCGTTGTAGTGCCCCTTTCGTCATCCCACCAATCAGAATAGGGGGGCGTGGTTTCTGCAGTGGTTGCGGCAAACATTTGACCTCGGAAAACTGGAAATGCTTCCCAGAGTAACTCGCCGTTTCTTCTGTCCACAAGATCTTCATGCTGTCGATCGTTTCATTCGTACGTCCGCCCCGTTCGGTGATCGGTACGCCAAAGGCATTGAACTCCCCTTCGAGCCACCCCGCGCCAACTCCCACGACTAAACGTCCACCAGATAACACGTCTATGGTCGCGAGAGTCTTTGCAGTATAGAGCGGATGGCGATACGGCAGGACTAAAACCGCGGTTCCGAGTTTAACGCTCTTTGTCTTGAGCGCGAGTGCGGCAAGCACCGTCATCGGTTCCAACATCGGATCGTTGGGATTGAAGGCGTACCCCTCCATCTTGGCCGGAAACACGACATGATCCACAACCCAGATGGTACTATAGCCGAGCGCTTCAGCCGCTTCAGCCGCAGCCACGACACGTTGGGTCGCATCTTCACGAGCAAATGATCCAAAGTGCGGAAGAACAATGCCGTAATCCATGAAGACCCTCCTTCGCATTCGCTTCATGGCATATCCGGCTGGAGAGGTAAAGAGGAAGCGTGATACGTGGTACGTGATAGGAAAAAATACCAATGTATCGCTCTTTTCACGTAACACGCGCCACGTTCTACGCTTCCTGTCTGTCAAAAAACTTTGTCCTGCTTAGGTACGTCTGCAAGTCTTCGCCTTCCGCATCCAGACTGGCGAAGATGCGGCCTTGCACGGTCCCCATCCGAGGCACGGGGGTAAGACCGCGTCGTTCCTGAAAAGTCCGCATCATATCATTCGCGCCACTCAGTCCGACCAGGTTCCCTTTAGTGTTGTATATCCAACCGTGAAAGAGGCAAACAAACCGCTTGGCGTTGCCTCGTTCCTCATGACACACCATGACGTCTCGATGGCGACAAATATTGAAAAGGACACGGACCTGTCCATCCTCATCACGAACGACGATTATTGGTTGTTCGTCGATAAAGACCGTTTTGAAATCACCTGGACGGGGAATCTCGCTTTCGTCAGCGACATGGTACCAACTGCGTTGCCAATTATGCTTCATCGCAACTAGAGAATCGGCGGGACTAGAGCAGGGCTTCAATACCTTCTTCGACCCCCATCGCTACCTTAAAAATCCCTTCCTGGGCGGCGCGAAATTTTTCACACCAGGTTTGCAGTGCCGTGCAGATTTTCTCTTGACGCTCCGGCGTTGTCGCATACTCGGCAACCAACTTGTAGACGGGATCACCATGGGCTTCGGCTTCGCCCATATGGGCATAGAAAAACTCAAGATCGCTACGGCTAAGACCATATTTCTCACTCAGCGCCTTCACTGTCCGTTCTAAGGAGTCTTCACGACGACTTTCCCCGCCAATCGACATCGCCGCCAGGGTCACCAGCCCATACTCACGTCTCCCCAGCTCGATCACCCAGTTGACATAATCTATCGCTTCTTTCGCGACTTTTGGATGGGTCAGTTCGTCTTTGGTCGCGCCAAACGCCTCTGCTAATCGTCGAGATAGCGCCCAGTGTGCATCATCCCCACGCCCCATGACAGTCTCTTCGTCGACGAGATTCTCTACAATGTGGCGACGGATCTTTTGATCGAGCGGGCTGAGACCGGTATTGAGGAAGATGCCGCCAAACGCGCGGATATGCTGGCCAGTACGGTAATGATGTTGAATCGCCCATTTTTTTAGCGACTCACGATCCATAGTCCCCGCCATTACTCCCTCGAAGAAACTCTTGCCATACAGTGGCGCTTTTTCTTGTTCACGCATGTAGGCCCTGAGTTGCTCGGTAAACTCGCTCGCTGATGCAACCATATTTTTCCCTCCTTAATTACGCTCATAGCTAACCGCTTTCTCATTCGATGTATCGCCGAAGTGCCTGCCAGTCAAAGGGTAAAAAGATGCAACCTTATCAGCGTTGCAAAACGAAAGGCTGTCTTTTCTTATAAACGAGCATATCGTGTGTGACTCTTTGCTCACTTCAGTGAAGACAGCACGGTTGCACCGCTCCCCAGGGCCGGATAGATAGGGAGCAATTCGCCACAACATCACTCATTCTATCTGGAGGAGGAAAAACCGTATGAAATTCTATAATTCCCTGGGCCCCAACCCTCGCTGTGTGCGCATGTTCATGGCCGAGAAGGGCATTAATATTCCGAGCACTGAACTGAATCTCTTGGCAGCTGAAAACCGCAAACCACCCTACACCGACAAAAACCCCGGTGGACAAATGCCCGCGTTGGAACTCGACAACGGCAGCCTGCTGGCGGAAACCGTCGCTATCTGCGAATACCTCGAAGAGAAACATCCCACTCCGGCACTCGTTGGCAGCACCGTTGAAGAGCGGGCCGAGACCCGTATGTGGCAACGCCGCATTGAGCTGAACATCACCGAAAATCTTTACAATGGTTTCCGTTATGCTGAAGGACTGCAACTTTTCAAAGACCGCATGCACTGTCTACCCGAAGCCGCTGCCGGCCTCAAAGCGATCGTGCAAGAAAAGCTAGAGTGGCTCGATAAACTGATGGACGGGAAGCAATTCATCTGTGGTAATCGTTTCACTCTGGTAGACATTATCCTGTTCTCAGCTCTCGATTTTGGTGCAGGCGTCGGCCAAACGATCAATCCCAATCTGAAAAACATGACCGCCTGGTTTGAGCGCGTGAACAGTCGTCCAAGTGCCAGTGCAAGTCTGTATCCGAAGGATAAAGCTTCCGGCATGCGCGGCGTCTAACGAGAATACTGGAGCGGGGAAACGGAGAATCGGGGAAACGGGGAATCGGAGAGGAGCGATGCAAATCTCGGGTTCTTCCTCCTCTGAATTCGTGTCTCGCCGAAAAAGGAGTGTCTATGGAACGCAAAGTGACTTTCTACAGTGAAGGAACGCCCTGTGTTGGTATTCTCGGCATTCCCGAAGACTACAAAGCTGGGGAGCAACGTGGAGCAGTGATCTTTTGCCATGGCTTCACCGGCGTCAAAGAGATGTATTTGCCGGAGAATGCAAAACGGCTGCGTGCCGAAGGGTATATCACGCTCAATTTTGACTATCGCTACTTCGGTGAAAGTGGTGGAGAACCGCGGTGCCGTTTAATCCCAATGGCACAGGTCGCCGACATTCGTAATGCCATTACCTTCATGCAGGGTCAGCCAGAAGTAAATCCTGATCGGATCGGTCTCTACGGCACCAGCTTCGGCTGTGCCAATGTCGTCTATACCGCTGGCGTCGATGAACGAGCGAAATGTACGGTTGCTGTGGTTGGCCCCGGTGACTGCGAACGACAGTTTCGCATGGGCCCCAACTTTGACGCGTTTATGAATAAGGTCCGCCGCGCCAAAGCGGAATTCGTCACGACCGGAAAGGTGTCGTACATGCAAACGGCCCGCATGATGGCACGTGATCCTGACGTTGTCGCCGATCTGGAAAAAGCACAAAAAGCGTTTCCCCAATGGCGGCCTGAAGTGACGTTTGAATCGCTCGTCGACATTATGGAGTTCAAACCAGAAGCGGTCGCAGATCGTATTTCTCCCCGCGCCATTCTGTGGATTCATACCGATAAGGATAAACTCGTTCCTCTGTATGAAGCGCAAAGTATGTATGCGAAGGCTCGCCAGCCAAAGAAGCTCGTGGTTCTGGAAAACATGATCCACGAAGATGTGTACCGTGGAGAGGGTTTTGAAAAGGTTGTGCAACAGACCAACGCTTGGTTTATGGAACACATGCCTGCGCAGTAGAACTAGAGGCGCGGCGCCTCTAGTGAGTTGCCCCACCGAAAAGAATCATACGGCACAAGGGGAAGTTGCGTTTCCCCCATCTCTCTCTTGTGCTCATGCAATAAAGAGCAAGAATTGTCCGCGCCTTCGTTGCTTCCCTGCTATTCTGCAGGTAATTTGATAAAAATAAGTATTATGCTCTCGTTAAGAGTTGCGCTTGTATTTTTGGATGGGGTGAGTATGCCAAGTTGTCTCGAAAACATTCGGTATAGACAAGCAGGACAATGAAGAAAACGTCGATCTTAGTGATGAGCAAGAGATTTCTTCATACCCATCGACACAAGCAGCACTAGCATTCCTGCTATTCAGCAGAAGTTGCGCCATCCTTGTTGAGAGTAGCTGAGCCCCGAGGAGGAACGTCGCTTGGACGATAGCCTGAAGCTGTACCGTTACCTGATTTTCCGTAACCGACTTCGAGGGGCCTGGAATAAATTGGGTTTCTATGCTCGGGGGAGCTTTTACACTGTCCAACTTTTGTTGTTCACCTATCAGAACCTCCGCGTTCTTCACCACTTCCACTGGCAAGGCAGGAAAAAGCAGCGAAGCGGTCCACATCAATGCCAATTGCGACATCTCGTAGCGACATTACGACAATGCTTCCGGCTGTTCTCCCCGCGGTATTTGTTTGCTAGCGCACGAAAAGTCTCGCCTACACGAGATCAACAGTTGCAATACGAAAGCCTCTATCGCGAGTTGGATACTCTGCAGTGGGCCCATTTCCATTTCGATCAGACGACCGCGACATCTTCGTTTCAACAAATGCTTGTCGGTTCGCCTGATGTCGCGTCACTAACTGCCTCTCTCTCGCTCAAGGATTCCCCGAATTCATTATCCCAGTACAAGCGGGACGTCCGTAAAGCAGGGGTACGCGGGTGGTGGTGGAAACGGCTTTCACTGGCGCTTGCTTGGAAGTGGCAAGAGTTCCGACGCAAACAGATACTCAGAGCGCAGTTGCGCAGCCTCGAGCAACAAGTGCAAATGGTCATGTTACGCGAACAACAACGCATGGCGTCTTCTACGCAAACCGCACTCGTTCTCACTTTAGCCAACAGTATTGATCTCAGGACAACCAAAGAACTCGCCGTTCTCTGTCAACCTGGCGGAAAGAAGCGGCGAAAGAGAAAACTGACCAAGGAAGAGCTTGCCGACTTCGACCATGCCTTGAGTCAACTCGATCATAACTTTGCCACCCTTCGCAGAACAATAGGTCAAGGGAGATACACAGATGGCCGATAAGCAAGAGCTTGCTACTCCGTCGCATATACGACTTTCCGAAGCAACCGAGCACGAAATGCGTATTAACGCACCAACGTTAGACTCGCTGCCGCAAATCCTACAAGACGACAAGATTCCGTGGATCGACAAGCGTCGCGTTACTAAGGAGTTTCTCCGGAAGGAGATGATCCTGCTCAAGGACCGCATGGATCGTGCGGTGAAGGTCGAACGAAGCCGCCTTGAGTTGGCAACTGAAGCTGAAATGGCGCGATTAAATACCATCTTTGCGTTTGAAGCGTTGCGCACGCAAGCAACGATTCAACGACTTTTTCAAACACTCGGAATGGAAGTCATGGAAAATCTTGAGACCTTCATGATCGACTATGCGAAACAAACCACGCGCCATAAAAGAGAAATTAAAAAGAGCAAAGAGATAGAACCCGCCTTGAAAGAACGGCTCCTCAACCGAACCGACAAGTCTTTTAACCATCTGTTAGGAACGATCGAAAACCTCGTTGACACCTTGTTTTCTAAGATCGAACTCGAACAAACTCGCGCAAAACTTCTCCCGTAAGTTGACACCGTAACGACATCGCCATTGCCACTCTCGCATGGTAACCTCGCACACAAAGGAGGAAGCACCATGCGAGAGAACACCTTAAAAAAGACACTGCAGTCCGGCGGAGTCGCCTTAGGCACCCTTCTCTGGGACACCCGAGGGCGAGGAGTTGTTCATACCCTGGCACGGGCAGGGATGGATTACGTCATGATTTGTACCGAACACTCCTCGTACAATTTGGAAACGGTTGTTGACCTCATTGCCCATTCCCAGGCGGCCGGTATTTCCCCAGTCGTTCGTATTCCAGACCTCGAGTATCAGTCTGTGACTCGCCTGTTAGATTCAGGCTGCCAAAGCCTGATCGTTCCCCATGTCAAAACCGGGGCAGAGGTTCGTCGCTTCATCGAAATGGCCAAGTACCATCCTGAAGGCAAACGAGGAATGGCCATTCTCTGCGGGGCAAATACCGAATATGAAGACATCGACCCGCTCGCCGCAATGGCCCATGCCAATGCCAATACGCTCCTCGGGGTCATTATTGAAACCAAAGAAGCGGTAGAAAACGCCGAAGAAATTCTCATTCCAGGTATTGATCTGTGTCTGGTGGGTCACCAAGATCTTGCGCAAAATTTAGGAATCCCAGGTCAGTACAGCCACCCGCGCGTACGAGAAGCGAACGCGCGGGTGAACGCGCTTTGCAAAGAGCGACATATCGCCACAGCCGGTGCCGTTAACAAACCAGAAAATATGCAGGCGGTTGTTGCCAGTGGTGCGCAATATCTGCTGTATGGCACCGACCTGATTCTTATGCGCCGCGAAGCCCAACGCGCCGCCGAAGCGTTAGCTCCGTTGCGCGCGACACGGCAATAACCTGAAGATTCCAAAAGACAGGGTGGAGAAGCGCGCAACGTTACCCCCTAATGACTTCCATCCCTTGCCAGTCTCAGAACGCTATGGCTAGATAGGGCGCGGCACTACAGGAGGAAGGCATGCCTGACCACTTTACCCTGGCAAAGGAAGGGCGAATTGCAACTCTCACGTTCAATCGACCCGAGAAACGCAATCCGTTAAATGAAGAAATCGTTCTGGAATTGGAAGATCTGCTCTATCAGGTGCGCGATGACAAAGAGATCCGCGTCTTGATCTTCACCGGGACCGGCAACACCTTCTCGGCTGGCGCAGACCTCTCGCAGGTAAAAGGGATTACCGACCCAGCGGAACGGCATCGCATCTTTGCACCGCTCGGGAAACGGCGCGTCCGTTTGATCGCTCGCGCCTTACACACCTTGGTCAATCTGGAACAGGTCACGATTGCCGCGGTCAACGGCTACGCTGCCGGTGGCGGCTGGGCCTTGGCCCTCGCTTGTGACCTCCGTATAGCGGTTGAAGAAGCAGAGTTCTGGTTTCCGGAAGTCGATCTTGGCGTTCCTCTCAGTCCAACTTCCACTGCTTTGGTCCTGGCTCACGTCGGTCCGGCCTTAGCCAAGGAAATCATTATCGGCTGTCGCCGCTTCAAAGCTGCAGAACTCTTGCCGCTCGGCATGTTGAATCGGGTTATAAAGAAGGAAGAACTCATGCCTACAGCCCGCGAACTGGCGGAAAGTCTAGCTACCAAAAAACCGTCAGCAGTCATGGCGTCGAAAGCAACAATCAATGCTTTAGTGGCAGGACAAACCGTGCTGCGTCCAGATATGTTCATGGAAAGAGAATAAAAAAGAGGAAGTGCGTATGGATTGGCAAAACGAATTCAACAAACGTCTCACAACTCCTGAAGATGCGGTGAAAGCCGTCCAATCGGGCAACCGCGTTGCGATTCCCGTCTACTCGAACCCGTCGCTGATTGCCGGAGCCCTGGCAAATCGTCTGAACGAACTGAAAGGCGTCACGATCCTCATGGGCGCGGCAGCCGCAGACCTCGCTTGGTATAAACCGGAAGCTGCCGAGGCATTCATGATCGAACCGTGGTACACGAGTCCGTACCTCCCCAAAGCGATTCGGCAAATGGTTAACGAGAAGCGCAGTGATCATCGGGTATGTCCCAGCGCGCTGCTTACCAAAGCCTTTGACGACGCTCGCTCGGACACTCCACTTCCCGATGTCGCCTTGATGGACGTCTCTCCGCCAGATCATAACGGCTTTGTCAGTCTCGGCGCCGGGGTGTGGGATAAAAAAGAACTCATTAAGTATTCCCGCACGGTGATTGCCGAGGTCAATAAAAGCTTCATTCGCACCGGTGGGGACAATTTCGCCCATGTCAGCGAGATCGATTATTTTGTCGAACTGCCTGGCTCCGAAGAGTTTCGCCCACCCTTCCCTGCGGTCGAAATCAGCGAACAGGTCAAGAAGATCGCAGCGTATGTTGCCCCGTTGATTCGCGATGGCGACACCATTGAAGTCGGTGCCGGAAGCACGAGCGAGGCGATTGTCACGGCCGGAGCCTTTGCCGGACGTAATGATTTAGGCTGGCATACTGAACGTATTCCGCGCGGAGGCGTAGCGTTAGTCCAGCAAGGCATCTTCACTGGTGCGCGTAAAACCCTGCATCCGGGAAAAGCAGTGGCCACCGCCGTCGCCTTTACCCGTGAAGAGCGGGACTTCGTTCATCAAAATCCCCACTTTGAACTGTATGGAGTCGCCTACATTAATCATCTGCGCACCATTGCTTCGCATGACAACATGGTAGCAATTAACAATGCTCTCCGGGTCGATCTCACTGGCCAGGTTGTTGCCGACTCCTTTGGTCCGCAAATGTTTACTGGCACTGGTGGACTGCCAGAGTATGCCATCGCTTCGGTGTACGCGAAGAATGGCCGTTCGATTATTGTCTTGCCGTCAGTCACGTCGAACGGACAAATCTCCCGCATCGTGCCGGTGATTGAGGAAGGCAGTTTTATCACCTCGCCGCGACAATTCACGGACTACGTTGTCACCGAGTACGGGGTCGCGAGTTTGTTTGGAAAATCACAACGTCGCCGCGCCGAAGAACTGATCGCCATTTCCCATCCCGATTTTCGTCCGGAGTTGGAGAAGGCGGCCAAGAAATTGTTTTGGCCCTAATGCAGATTGAATCATCGCGCCATTGAGAGATTGAATCATTGAAAAATGACTCAATGGCCAAATGACTCAATAACTCAATGGAGGAACTATGCCCAGCAAAGAACAATGTCCAGAAATTCGCGCTGAAATCCGCAAGTTTTGTAGCAAATACGGCGACGAATACTGGCGGAAGCTCGATCAAGAGCACAAGTATCCAGAACAGTTTGTCGATGAGCTGACGGCGGCTGGCTGGCTCGCCGCGTTGATTCCTGAACAATACGGGGGTTCCGGCTTGTCGATGAAAGAAGCGAGTGTCATTCTCGAAGAAATCAACCGTTCAGGTGGCAACTCTGCAGCGTGCCATGCGCAGATGTACATCATGGGGTCGCTGTTGCGTCACGGCAGCGAAGAACAAAAACAGCGCTATTTGCCCAAAATTGCCAAGGGAGAAATTCGGCTACAAGCCTTTGGAGTAACCGAACCAGACGCCGGCTCCGACACCACTCATATCCGCACATTCGCCCGCAAAGACGGTGACTTTTATATTGTGAACGGTGGCAAGATTTTCACTTCACGCGTGCAGCATTCTGACATGCTGTTATTGCTAGCCCGCACCACACCATACGAGCAAAGCGAAAAGAAAACCCTCGGTATGAGTATTTTCCTCGTCGACTTACGAGCCGTTGGCGATTCGGTCGAAGTCCGCCCCATCGATGCAATGATCAATCATGAAACGAACCAGTTGTTCTTTCGTGACCTCAAAGTTCCGAAAGAAAACCTCATTGGTGAAGAAGGGAAAGGATTTTATTACATCCTCGACGGCATGAACGCCGAGCGTATTTTAGTCGCATCGGAATCGATTGGCGATGCCCGCTGGCTAATCGCACGGGCAGTGAAGTACGGTAAAGAACGCGTCATCTTTGGGCGGCCGATTGCGCAAAACCAAGGTATTCAATTCCCCATAGCGCAAGCCTATGCGCAAACCGAAGCGGCCGATCTCATGCGCTTCCGCGCCGCAGAGATGTTTGATGCCGGGGAAGCCTGTGGTCCAGAGGCCAACATGGCGAAGCTTCTTGCTTCACAGGCTGCCTGGGCTGCGGCGAATGCGTGTCTCGACACCCACGGCGGATATGGCTTTGCGGCTGAATATGATGTCGAGCGCAAATTTCGCGAGTGTCGTCTGTTCTCTATCGCCCCGGTTTCTAACAACATGGTGTTGAATTACGTTGCCGAGCACGTGTTGGGGATGCCGCGGTCGTACTAAAACATAAAGCGTGAAACGTAATCACCCACCTCCCCCTTTACGTTTTACGCACCCAGCCATTCCATAGCAGAGCAAAAAAGGAGGTTCTATGAAAGTCGACACTGCCTTCTTTCCCACGACCTTTGATGCTGCGGCTCAGACTGCCCGACGGGCTGAGGATTCAGGTTTTGATGGACTGTGGAGCGCCGAAACAAGCCACGACCCCTTCTTTCCCCTGGTTATTGCCTCCCGCGAAACTCAGCGAATTCACCTCGGCACCGGCGTAGCGATTGTGTTCCCGCGCAGCCCGATGGTCTTGGCCAATATCTGCTGGGATTTACAGGCCAACTCAAAAGGTCGCTTTATTCTTGGCTTGGGCACCCAGGTGAAAGGCCACAACGAGCGCCGCTTTAGTGTGAAGTGGGTCTCTCCCGTTAAACGGTTACGGGAAGTGATTCTCTCTCTCCGTGCGATTTGGGACTCATGGCAGAATAATAAAAAGCTCGATTTCATCGGCGAATTTTATCAGTTTACTCTTATGACCCCGTTCTTTAACCCTGGTCCGATCGAGCATCCGCAGATCCCCATTTATATTTCCGGCCTGAATCCCCTGATCACGCAGCTTGCCGGAGAACTGTGCGAGGGTTTTTACATTCATGGGTTTCACTCGGCTAAGTATATCCAGGAAACAGTGCTCCCCAATCTGCAAAAAGGATTAGCGAAAGCGGGTCGCAAGCGGCAAGAGCTGTCTCTTATTACTGGCACCTTCATTGCCAGTGGGGTCACCCGCGATGAAGTGGAGAGGGCAAAACAGCCGGTAAAACAGCAAATTTCTTTCTATGCCTCGACCCGTACCTATAAAGGGGTACTCGACGCTCACGGGTGGGGCGACACCTGCTATCGTTTGAGCGAGAAAGCAGCCAAAGGCAACTGGAACGCGATGGCCGAAGAAATTACCGACGACATGTTGGAAGAACTTGCGATTGTCGGGATGTATGATGAAATCGCCCAAAAGTTAGCTGCTCGCTATAAAGGCGTGCTCGATCGCGTCGTTGTCGGCTTAGGATCACCGGAACGGCAAGACAGCGGGCGAGCGCGGGAATTTGTGGCGGAGATTAAGAAACAAATGGACACGTAAAGAAAGAGGGCGAAGCGAGAAAAGGATAAGGGATAAGGAGCAAGGGTTAAGGGAAAGCAAAAAGATAGTTGCGATATTTTTTCTCCCCTTCTCCTTTTATCCGTTATCCTTTATCCCAACGTCAACTTCTCAAACACAGGAGGAGATACATGGGAGCCTTGACCGATAAATACTGCATCGTTGGCGTGGGAGAAACGCCGCACATGCGACCGTCGAACCGGACGACGTTGTCGATGGCGTGTGAAGCCGTCAAGAAAGCGATGGCAGATGCAGGTCTTGAAGCGCGCGATATCGACGGCATGACGAGCTATCAAGCGGGAGATTCCACCAGTTCGAACCATGTCGCCACGTCGCTGGGGATTCGCTTGAATTATTCGTTGGACATTTTCGGCGGGGGATCGAGTACTGAAGCGCTGGTTGGACACGCCATTGGTTTGTTAGAAGCAGGATATTGCAAAACGATCGTTATTTTTCGCTCGATGAACGGACGGTCAGGACGACGCATGGGTGGCCAAGCTCCGAGCGGTCCAGTCCCGCCAACGCAGGCGGCTGGAGATCAACAATTTTATATGCACTGGGGGTGGACAACTCCGGCGCAGTGGTTCGGCATGTCGGCCATGCGCTACCTCCGTGACACAGGATGTACAACCGATGCGTTTGCCGAGGTTGCGGTGGCGCATCGCTACCACGCCAGTTTGAACCCGAAGGCAATTATGCGCACGCCGATCACCATCGAAGATCACCACAATTCGCGCTGGGTATCCAAACCGTTTCGACTTTTAGACTGTTGTCTAGAGACAGACGTTTCAGCGGCCATGATTATCACGTCGCGCGAGCGGGCTTATGATCTCCGTCATCCCCCGGTATTCATCATGGGTGGTACGGGACGTACGATGGCTCCCAGTCCATCGTGGAATTATTCGCGCCCAGAAATTCATTATGTCGCCGGGAACTATGGTCGCAACCGGCTTTTTGGCATGGCCGGTATCAGCCAAAAGGACGTCAACCTGATCTCCTGCTACGATGCCTTCACTTTCACTACTATTATCCAATTAGAAGCCTATGGCTTCTGTGGCAAAGGCGAGGCGAAAGACTTTGTCAAAGGCGGACGCTTACACATTGATCATGAACTCCCGTCGAATCTCTCTGGGGGGCATTTATCTGAAGGATACACCCATGGGATCAGTATGGTCATCGAGAACGTCCGTCAGTTGCGTCATCGTGCTGATGATACATGCCCGCGTTGGGCTGAAGGGCGACACACCTATGACCGTCAAGCTGGTTGTCGTCAAGTAAAAAACGCGCGAATTGCCGCCTGCCTGGGTTGGGGAACAGAAGCGACGTCCAGTTCGGTCATTCTGCGTGGCATCTGAGCATAAACGCAACTATAGAAAGGATCTCCCATGCCCGGACAAATCGACTATAGCAAAATTGTGATCGTCCCGGATTTCGATACATCAGAATGGTGGCAAGGCACAAAGCAGCATAAATATCTCGTGCGACAGTGCAAAACCTGTGGTCATAAATGGTTTCCGCCATTTCCTGCCTGTAGTAAATGCACCTCCATGGAACTGACGTGGTTTGAGACAGCAGGGAAAGGAATTATCCATAGTTACATTGTTGTCACCCAACCGATTCTCAGTGCTTTTGTTGACGCGGTCCCGTATGTGGTCGGTCTGATTGAGTTAGACGACTGTCACGAGACTGATGGGTCACTTGTTCGCGTTGCTGGAACCATGATGGATAACGAAGCGGCTGTTGCCATTGGCCTCCCTGTAGAGGTTGTTTTTCAGGAAACAAAAGACCCCAACATCGTTATCCCACGCTGGAAAATTAGTGGCCCCGCAGAAAACACCTGGAAGTTTTCAGAATAGACATTCTCCGTTGGCCAGTCTGCTATGCACGCAAGCAAACCCAGACTGGCAGTTCTTTGCAGATTTTCCTCAGGATGTCTGCGCCATTACTTGTCCCCTCCTTCTTCACCCTTCATCTCGCAAGGTGAGAGCATCACAAACGTTTCGTTGGATGACACTGTAGTTTCAAGTTCTGAGAGGACAACCCGATCATTCCACCAAGAACCTAGAGCATGTCGGGTCTAGGTTTCCGTCCACGATACGGGGACCGGGCTTACAGTAGAACCTATGGCGCAGTTTTTCTAACTCTTCACGCAGGTTGATGAGTCAAAGACTTGCGAGGATAAAGTGACAAGGCTGGGACTCACTATTGCTCAACAATTGGTCAACATGCTGGAAGGAGAGATTTGCGTTGACAGCACGCTTGGGCAAGGAACAACCTATTTTTTTACCCTTTGTTTTGGGTATCCTCAGGCTTTGGTTAGCCAACCGATTCCCTACACTGACGGACCTATCATCTCTCAACCTGCTCTTGAAGGAAGGACACCCGAATGACGGACTCTGTAGCGTACCGCTCCAAATCACTCATCCTGGTGGTCGATGACGGAATCACTATCCGCCTTTTAGTCCGCGAAGCACTGGAGCAAGCAGACTTTATTGTAGAAGAAGCCAGTGATGGTCGAGAAGCGCTTTCCGTATTCGAACGTATTAAACCAGATCTTGTTCTCCTCGATGTGATGATGCCTGAGTTGGACGGCTTTGATACGTGTGCGGCCTTACGGAAATCCGCCGCAGGAGAACACGTACCGATCGTCATGCTCACTGGACTTGAAGATGAAACTTCCATTCATCGCGCCTATGAGGTTGGAGCAACCGACTTCATTACGAAACCGATCAATTGGGTTTTGCTTGGTCATCGCGTGCGATACCTTCTCCGTGCGAGCCAGGCCTTTGCCGAACTCCGACAGAATGAAGAAGCGTTACGTCAGGAAGTGCAAACATCAACAACTCTAGCGCAGGTTGGCCGAGACCTCACATCCTCTCTCGCCACACCTGTTATCCTCGAACGCCTCTGTCAACTCACCGCGTCTGTACTTGGGTGTGAGAGTAGCTACGCGCTCCTATGGAACCAAGAACATAATGCCTATGTCCCTGAAGCAGTATGGGGTCCTCTTCCTCCCTGCTGGGCGGAGTTGCAGAATTGTCGCATTCCACGCAATGCCATTGAACCTTTTCTCCGAGTTTTAGCGCGCGAAGAAGTCATCTCTTATGAAGAAAGCCGTGGACTAAACAACATTCCACCAACAACCAGAGAATTTTTAGGTTTTCCCAATGCCTTAAGTCTGGTTCTTCGTCGCGGCAACGAAGTGATTGGCGTACAAATTGTTGGGTCACGAAATCAGACTCAGAGTTTTACTGCACAACAGCATCGCCTTGCACTTGGCATCGCCCAGTTTGCCTCTCTCGCGCTTGAGAACGCACTGCTGCTTGAGCAAGCCGAAAGTGCTAACCGTTTGAAGTCAGATTTCCTTGCCACCGTTTCACACGAGTTACGGACGCCGCTCCACATTATCCTGGGCTACAAAGATCTGTTGCTCGAGCAAACGTTCGGTCCTCTTACAACTGAACAGATCGAAACACTCCGCCGTTTGGAACGAAGTGCACATGGGCTGCTAGAACTGATCAATAACACCCTACAAGTCGGACGGCTTGAAGCTGGTCGCTTACCTGTAGATGTTAAAGAAGTAGAGATTCGGAGTCTTATCACAGAGATCCAAAATGAAACCTGGGACCTTTGTCAGCAAAGCGGTTTACAGTTTGAATGGCAAGTCTGCAAAGATTTGCCACTTCTCGTCACCGACCCCAATAAACTAAAAGTCGTCATAAAAAATCTCCTCGGCAATGCCATTAAATTTACCGAGAAAGGGACAATCTCCATCTCGGTACAAGAGCAAAATGAGGGAATAGCAATTGTCGTCGCCGACACCGGTGCAGGGATCTCACCTCAAGATCTTGCCGTTGTGTTCGAAGCGTTCCGCCAAGGAGAGCAACGGGTCTTAACACGAAGACATGGAGGGGTTGGCCTCGGTTTGTATATTGTCCGGCGGATGTTGGATTTACTCGGTGGATCGATCTCAGTTGAGAGTACGGTCGGCCAGGGTTCAACCTTTAGCATTTGGCTCCCCCAGGAACGACCGTCGTCTCCGGTGTTCGTCACCGCCGCCGCCGCGTAAATCTCGTGAGCATGAAGGAGATAGAGCAATAGCTCGTCTCCTTTTTTCACCTTACCGAGACTTCAGCAAGTCACGAATTTCGGTCAATAACTTCTCTTCCGGAGAAGGTTCTGGTTGCGCGGCCGGAGGTGGCGCAGCTTTAAGACGGTTTGCTGGTTTCACAATGAAAAAAAATACGGCAAATGCCACCAAAAGGAAGTTGATAATTGTGTTCAAGAACAGACCAATATTGAGCGTTGGGGCCCCAGCTTCTTTTGCTTTGGCGAGCGACTCATACGCTGTGCCTGAAAGATTAATAAAGAGATTAGAGAAATCGACATTTCCTAGTAAAAGGCCCAAAGGTGGCATCAGAACGTCATCTACTAAAGAACTGACAATCTTACCAAAAGCAGCACCGATAATAACGCCAACCGCTAGATCGAGCACGTTTCCCCGGAGTACAAACTTTTTGAATTCATCCAGCATACCTACATAACCTCCTCACTCACATAAATAAGGTCTCTATTTAGGGTCATTACAGGAGCTAGTCAAGTTCAGACGAAGGATATTTTCTTTTCACTTTCCAGGTCTTTTACTGGATGATGTTCAGACATTTCACTTATTGGCAAAGCAACTGTCATACATGTTCCCGCGCCGGACACACTGTCCACGGCAATACGTCCACCGAGGGCCTCAACTAACACTTTGACAATGAAAAGACCGAGTCCAGAGCCTTCCCGACGCCGGTCCTTTTTTGCCGTTCGGTATTTCTCAAAGACAACAGCAACATCTTCGTCTGTCATCCCCGGCCCAGTATCTGTCACAGTGAATCCCACCTCAGCATCATGATGAAAAGAACGAATTGTTACCCTTCCTTGCACAGGGGTAAATTTAAGCGCGTTATGCAGCAGGTTTGTCACCACTCGCTCAAGTGCCATTGCATCACCAGTAAGTAACGGGAGTTGATCTTGAAGATGAAAATCAAGCAAGATTTGCAGGCGTTGAGCTTCTCGTTCGTACTGCTTTCCCACTCGACGGAGTAACGCATTGAGGGAAAGCGCCTCTTTCGCCAGAATCAGCGGGCGGGCTTCAATCTTTGCTAAATCAAGATAATTCATGACGAGCGTCGACAATGAAAATGCCCCACTCCTGAGGCTGAGCAGCATATCGGTTTCCTCAACAGCAGCCCGCTCTTTGGCGTAACTCAACAACAGGTCAGCATAGCCTACGACCACACCAAGAGGGGCGCGGATATCATGGGCAAGCATTTCTAAAAAATCAGCGCGTTGCTGTTCCGCCGCCTTCTTACGGCTGACATCCCTCAGACAGAGTTGAAACCCATTGCGGTCTTCTAACCACACTCCGCGAATCTCAACAGAGATAGACTGCCCATCTCGATGGGAAAACATCCACTCTACGCTTTCCCCCTCCTCCTGTAAAAGTCGATCCTCAATTTGTTTGGCGGTAACCCCGCCATGAACATTGTCAGAAAAAAGGATCTCTGCATAGTGGCAATTGATCATTTCATTACGCAGATAGCCAAGCAGAGACTCTGCTCTACGGTTGGTGGTGATAATCATTCCATCCGTACTACAAACAAGAATACCATCAAGCGCGTGCTCAAAAAGTTGCCGATAGCAATCTTCCGCCATTCCTTTCTTCACCCAGGGATCCCTTCTTGCGACGGACCGCATGTCATGGCCGTGACGATTCAAAGTCTTTTCTCCAGAAGCTAGTTTACACCTCTTCACCTTGACCTCCTCACTAGAAAAGGCTTAGGTGAACCGCGCATGCAGGAAGGAGAAACAAAATGACAGATATTCTCTGTACGATCAAAGATGGGATCGCGACTGTCACCATGAACCGACCGGAAAAACGTAACGCGCTGAACACTGCCATTATTGACGGATTCAGAACAATTTTCCAGCAATTGGAAACAAATACTGACGTTCGGGTCGTTATCATCCGTGGTGAAGGAAAAGCTTTTTGCTCTGGACTCGACTTGCGAGAACTGAGTTCTCGACAGCAAGGGGATACAGACCCTGAGACCGGGGTAGTGCAAATTTTTCAACAAATCGAACAGTCTCGTCACCCGACAATTGCGATGGTCCAAGGAGATGCGCTTGCGGGTGGTTGTGAACTGGCTCTTCATTGTGATCTTCGTGTAGCCTCGGACAATGCCCGGTTCGGAATGCCCCTGGCTCGTCTGGGCTTGGTTATTCCTTTTCCACTTGGTCAAAAACTGGTGGAAATTATTGGACCTGCATTCACCAAGCAAATTTTGTTGACCGGCCAACCCATTGACGCCAAACGTGCTTACGAAATAGGGATGATTCATCAGTTAGTGTCTCCGAAGGAGTTGGAGAATGCAACGGCTACCCTCGCCCGCACGATCGCTGACAACGCACCCCTTTCTCTCGCTGGTATGAAGGCAACAATTCTTCGGTCGATCTCATTACGCGAGACTATCGACGCAACAGATCTCCATGAAATGGTCAGCCGTGCCCGTAAGAGTGCCGATGCAAAGGAAGGGGTCCTCGCAATGCTTGAAAAACGTAAGCCTGTGTTCTGTGGACAATAAGCATGTTTTCGCGACTGCCCCCCGCCTTGTACGTGTGCCCTGCGGTGGGGGTATTGCTCGTATACCTTCCCTGGCAATTGCTTCGGTACGATCCATGGGTGCAGCACGGGCTGCTGACTCTTGCCCCCTATAGTGGGGTTGTGTTGTGTATCGCCGGCGTGACCTTGGTTTTCTCCGGAGCGTACTATTTGGGTCATCGCGGGGGGAATACGTCCATCTTCACTGCTCCCCACCGATTGGTCGTGGCAGGTCCCTATGGTCACATACAACACCCCATACTGTTGGGCCTGCTGTTGATCCTGTTCGGCGAGGCTCTGTGGCTGTGTTCGCCCACGGTCGGGGTATATGATAGTCTGCTCGCGTTTCTTCTCCACCTGTACATCCTGTGTGTTGAAGAGCCACGTTTGGAAAACCGTTTCGGGGCAGATTATCGTGCCTACCGCACTGCTATCCCGCGTTGGTTTCCGCGACATTTTTGACAGGGCGGCAGAAGGAAAAAAGCACAGGTATCGGAGAGCAATAAAATTATCCCTCAATACCTGTCGCGTTACAACAACGGACAGCGTGTCCCTGTTCCCGATCGGAAAGGAGAAAACCTTATGCGTTTTGGTGTTCATTTGGTGGCGGCTGGTACCATGATCGAAGGAGAAAAAATCGCTCGCGTTGCTCGTCGTGCTGAGGAGTTGGGTTACGACTCGTTGTGGGTAAGCGATCACATTGTTTTTCCTACAGAGCTGCGTTCGGCGTATCCGTATTCTCCGGATGGTAAACTGCCGCTTGATCCGAGCAATCCGTTATTGGAACCCTTTACCGTCTTGAGCTATGCTGCCGCTGTGACAAAAACCATCAAACTGGGAACAAGCGTCGTTATTGTGCCCTATCGTGATCCTCTCGTCACCGCAAAAATCGTTGCCTCGCTCGACGTTTTGTCCGGTGGGCGCTTCATCTTCGGTGTTGGTGTCGGCTGGTTGGAGGAGGAATTTCGGGCTCTGCGACAAAATATCCGTGACCGTGCCGCACAAACACGCGAAGCACTGTTGGTGATGAAATCCTGTTGGACGCAAGAAGACCCGCAGTTTCATGGTCAATTCTTTGATTTCTCAGGAATTAAATTCGCCCCGAAGCCCCGACAAAAACCTCATCCCCCGATCTGGTTCGGAGGCAATTCAATGCCGGCCTTGAAACGGGCAGTAGAACTCGGCGATGGCTGGCACGCGGTCTGGGAAACTCCAGAAGAAGTTGTAGAGAAAAGCAAGATCTTGCGCGAGCTGTGCGCCAAGGCAGGGAAAGAGTTCCGCAATTTTCCGATTACCATTAATGTCAACAACCGCGTCCCCTACACTGTAGAAAATGTCAAAAAATATGAAGCTGCTGGTGTCAGCATGATGTTTATCCCACGGTCCTTTCATGCCGATGTTGATGCCATCATCAAAAACATGGAAACGTTCGCTAGGGAAATAAAAGAGCCGGTGGAAAACCAACACAACTAGTCCATGGCGTTGATATTATCGAATTTTTCCTCATCAACCAAACCTCCTTACCCGTCGACAAATGAGACTCCAGGTTCTCCATATTCGATAGGGTAGGGAGAAAAGCGCAAGGTCTGTGCCATTCCTCCTCGACATGTCTAGATTAAAATCCTACGAAGAACTATCAAGTTTTCATCACCGGGGAGGAACGTAGAGGCTCTGTTCATTCGCGTAAAGGCTCATTTTTTGCGCAGGAATAAGACCACCCGTACATCTAGCGTAGCCGTTTAGGAACAGAGCAGTCTTGTCACTGAACAATCGGCCTTCTGCTGTCAAAGAGAATTGACAGCAGAAGTTTTTTTGACAGGGTAATCAACAGAAAACTACGCTCGCTGAGCAATGCTCCCCTACTTAACGAATTGTCAACAATACACAGCATTGGAGCAAATGGGGGGTACGTAAACACCGTCAACCGTGGGGCGTTGCCCTTACCCAGGCAGAGTAAGAACTTGGAGCACCAAGTACTGCTCGAATAACCACAGCTGCCCAGCATCGGCTTTCTAGGCGGAACAACGAATCTCGCAATGCAGGCTGACGCGAACTGCCTCGCGATGCCTACTATGATACATGGCAACGGTTACTCGGTCGAATTTACGCATTGACATCAATCACGACCCGACCACGCACCTGCCCTTTGAGAATCGCTTGCGCCAGTTGTGGCACTTTGGACATTGGTTCAACAACAGTCATGGTTTCAAGCTGTTCGATTGGCAGATCTCGCGCCAATCGACGCCACGCTTCTAGACGTTGCAGCTTTGGACACATCACCGATTCGATACCCAACAAATTTACTCCGCGGAGAATGAAGGGATAAACTGACGTTGGTAAGTTCCCCCCCCCAGCCAATCCGCATGCGGCTACCGTACCGCCGTACCGTGTACCACGAAGCACGGACGCTAACGTTTCTCCGCCAACAGAATCAATTCCACCTGCCCAGCGCTCAGTATCAAGCGGGCGACCCGAAGGTTTTTCTAACGCTGTACGTTCGATAATGCTCTTAGCACCAAGCGATTTTAGGTAGTCCGCGAGTCCTGGGCGACCTGTGGACGCTGCTACCTTATAGCCAAGTCTTGCTAACAACGCGACTGCGACACTCCCTACTCCTCCGGCTGCACCAGTAACAAGGACTTCGTGTTCTCCAGGTGCGACCCCGCTCCGTTCAAGAGCTAAAACGCCCAGCATCGCCGTGAAGCCAGCAGTGCCAATCGCCATTGCTTGTTTAAGGGAAAATTCACGAGGGAGCAGGACCAGCCATTCAGACTTCACCCGTTGTTTTTGCGCATAGCCACCCCAATGCGACTCGCTCAGCCCCCACCCAGTGAGGACGACTCCATCTCCAGACTTATAGTCAGGAACGCTCGACTCCTCGACTGTCCCAGCAAGGTCAATTCCACATACCATAGGAAATCGTCGAGCAATTTTTGCAGTTCCTGTTACCGCGAGTCCATCCTTGTAGTTCAATGTTGAGTAGGCGACGCGAACCGTCACGTCTCCGGCTGGAAGATCACTGACCGCAACATCTTTCAGTGAAGTATGGACCTTTTTGTCCACTTCTTCAGCAACAATAGCCTTGATGGTTTCACTCATGCTTCTCTCCTCCTCTTCATACTTTCGCCGGAAGAGATCTATTTTTTCTGCCATGATCTCGTGCGAAGCAACTGCGTCGAACCTACCACACGTCACTCTATTTGACAGTGCCCATAATCTCGCAGGATAATTCGGAATCATCACAGCAAAACTGTTGCAGCGTCTTAGCGAGGTACAGCACCAGGAGTGCTCCTGGTCTTGCGTTGATCTCGAAGCGAAGGATAAAGAGGACATATGGAAACCGTTTTTAGTGGTATTCAACCGTCAGGGGAGTTACACCTCGGGAATTACCTGGGCGCAGTACGAAACTGGGTCGCCCTGCAGGAGCAGTATCGCTGTTTCATCTGTATCGTCGATTATCACGCTATTACACAGAACTACGATCGAGAGGTTCTCGCGCAACGAACGTTGGAAATGGCAACCGACCTGATTGCGTGTGGCATCGATCCTGAACGAACTGTCTTGTTTGTGCAGTCCAGTGTTCCAGAACACACAGAACTGTGCTGGATTTTGAACTCGGTCACACCGTTTGGTGACCTCGGACGGATGACCCAATTCAAAGACAAATCCGAAAAACAAACAGACAACATCAACGCCGGATTATTCAATTATCCGGTGTTACAGACAGCCGACATTATTTTATATAAAGCCACCGTGGTTCCAGTTGGTGCGGATCAATTACAGCATTTGGAACTTGCACGTGAGATTGTTCGTCGCTTCAACGGACGTTGGGGCGAGTATTTTTCCGAACCGAAAGCACTCTTATCCAGCACCCCAAAAATTCTTGGGCTCGATGGCAACGCCAAGATGTCGAAGTCTATTGGCAATACCATTGCGCTAGGCGAAGACGACGACAGCATCCGTAAGAAACTTGCCACAGCCGCAACTGATCCTGCCCGTGTTCGTCGGACTGACCCGGGCAATCCTGACGTCTGTAATATCCATACCTTGCACACATTTTTCTCAGATGCGGAGCGCATCCAGTGGGTGCGCACAGGCTGTACAACGGCAGGGATTGGCTGTTTTGATTGTAAGAAAGCACTCGCAGATAACCTGATCGCCCATCTTCAGCCCATTCGCAACCGTCGAGCGGAACTCCAAGCAAACCCAGGGCGCGTAGAAAGCATCCTTCGTGAGGGAGCACGGAAAGCACGAGCAACTGCTCAACAGACCATCAAAGAGGTCCGTGAACACATTGGACTCTGGAGCTAATGATATAGGGATGAGGCATACGTGATAGCTACTAACGTCCTGCGCCCTGCAGTTATCAGTGGAAGAATCACCCGTCGCTTGTCAGCGGAGCGTAGTCCTTTCCGGCACGGTTTTAATGCACTGAGCGAACTCGAAAGTCAGACCACTTACGGCCTCTTCACTGAGCACGGTCAACGTAACGGTCTGCGGATCTGCCGCTTCTTCGATGCGCCAGTGCAATTGGTCTCGGGCACGCTAAGAGCGAGCAAAGCTTGCGATATCAATCGCTGGAATCTCCTTGGGAAGTCCGCGTAATAAACTCTCCTCTGTAGGGACATCCCGCCGTGGATTATCGGTTGGAACCACCATTAACGATCGGGCTCCAGTGTCTGCGCTGGCATGAATGACCGCAAATGTTGCGCCCAGGCGCTCAGCCAAAGTTGAAGACTGCCCTTCGTCAAACGTGATAGGCAGTTCATAAATAGCACTGTCTCGCTCAAAGCCGAGGTCAAACGGCAAGGCAGAGGGAAAGTTTGTCAAAATATCATCATAAGTAAAGAACCTCGCAGCAAGCTGCGAGGCATTCACGAAAACAATTCTAACTGCAACGGTTGCTTGTGTAGCTGCTTGTAGTCCTGCTCTTGCCCCTGGTTCCGAATGTACGCCGCAATCACTTGCT
>JBFWXH010000107.1:0-26124 GCA_050187625.1 Binatia bacterium | reverse complement strand
CATTCGCCTAAAATCATTGCGCTCGCTCCTGGGACTCGCCCCTTCTGTGGGGCATTCCCCTGCAAGCCTCTATCAGAGCAAAACCGCTGAAATCATGAAAGATTCCCACCTTTACAGGGATGCCCCCTGTGCTCCACGTTCTTCCTTAGGCACACTGCTTGCTTGAACCTCGGGCCGAGAACCATAGTGAGATGGTTCTCGGCGACGGTTGAGAAAGGGAAGCGATGGAAACACTGCAACAGCTGGTGTCGATGTTTGGGCAGCGGGGCGATCAACCGGCAATAATAGCTTTACGAAAACACGACCGCGAGGAATGGTCCTACGCGCGGATTGCCGATCTGGCCAACCGCGTAGCCGCGGGCTTTGCCGCCGCAGGGATGGAACCCGGCGCTCGCGCGCTCTTGTTCGCGCCCAACAGCGCTGAGTGGATTATTGCGTGCCTGGCTTTGCTGACTGCTGGATTGGTGCCGGTCCCCGTCGATACGCAGATAGCCGATGAGGATCTGCAACATGTCTTGGCGGATAGTGATGTCAGCCTGATTGTGACGACCGATGCACTTGCCCAACGTGTATTGGCACTTGCTCCTCGTGTCCGCAGCGAGGTCATATGCCTCGACACTCCTGAAAGCGAAATACGGAGTTGGTGGCGTTTTGCAAAGACGCCCGCAAACGCTTTTCCGCAGGTTAACCCTGCGGACACTGCTGTCCTTTTCTATACTTCGGGAACCACGGGCAGACCCAAAGGCGTCCCCCTCACTCACCGCAACCTGGTTGCGAACCACTCTACTATTCTTGCTCTTGACCTGGTGAGCCGGGATGATCGCTTGCTGCTGCCGCTCCCGTTACATCATGTGTACGCCTTCACCGCAGGAATGCTTGCGCCACTGGGGCTGGGGGTTCCTGTGGTGTTACCGGCGTCGTTGACCGGACCCGAGATTGTCCGTGCGCTCAAACAAGAGCGGGCCACGCTCATTCTCGCAGTTCCGCGGTTTTACGAAGCGCTGCTGTCAGCGATGGAGACGCGCATGCGCCAACGTGGCCGTCTGGTAACGGCTCTTTATCAGCGCGCACTTGCAGCATCGGTGATGCTCCTCCGCCGCTGCAAATTACGGGTTGGCAGGTTCCTGTTTGCTCCCATACACTGGCAGTTTGCCCCGGACTTGCGTCTGGTTGCGTCGGCAGGAGCTGCACTTGACCCTGCTCTCGCCTGGCAACTGGCGGGGCTGGGGTGGCAAGTGGCCATTGGCTATGGCCTGACCGAGACGTCGCCACTCCTCACCTATAAGCCACCAGAGGAAGGCCGTCTCGATACGGCAGGAAAGCCAGTGCCTGGTGTGGACGTGCGTTTTGCTCTCCCTGAGCCAGGCCAGCAGTATGGTGAGGTGTTAGTGAAGGGGCTCAACGTGTTCTCCGGGTACCGGCATCTCCCCGACAAGACGCAGTCCGCCTTTACTGCCGATGGCTATTTCCGTACCGGTGACGTCGGGTATGTGGACACTGACGGCTATTTGCACCTTGTTGGTCGTGCATCGGAAATGATTGTCCTGGCGGGTGGCGAAAACATTCGTCCTGACATGGTAGAAAACGTGTTGATCCAAAGTACCCACATTCGGGAAGCTGGGGTCTTAGAGTCGCAGGGCCGACTGGTCGCGCTCATTGTGCCACAGACCGTTCCCACCGCGGAGCGCGACACAGAGCAGATAAATCAGGAGATCCGCTCGGAGGTGGAACACCTCGCACGGACACTGCCATCGCACCATCGGTTGAGTGACTATGCGCTCAGTTTTGACCCACTCCCACGCACTCGTCTTGGTAAGCTGCGTCGTCATGTGCTCGCTCAACGGTACGAACACGCGAAACGCCAACATGGTGGAGAACCCACAAGCAGCCCTCTGACGCTGGCACAGATGGCACCGGAAGATCGGCAACTGTTGGAGGATGTCACTGCCCAGCAGATCTGGGCATGGCTGGTCCGTCGCTTCCCCAACGTCCACCTGACGCCAGATTCGCACCTCCAACTGGACTTAGGTATCGACTCCCTGACGTGGCTAACGCTCACGCTGGAGATTCGCCACGAAGCCGGAGTCGATCTGGACGAAGAGGCCATCAGTCGGATAGAGACCGTGCGCGACCTCCTGCGCGAAGCGGTCGCCGCCGAACAGATTACGGGCCCAGAGAAATCACCACTGCAGCAGTTACAACAGCCAGAGACATTGTTAAGCGACGCCCAGCAACAGTGGTTGCAGCCGCCGGGGCTGATTGTACGTGCCCTGCGTGCGGTAATCGTTCCAGCCGTTCGACTCCTTATGCGTTCCATGTTTCAGCTCCGCGTCTCTGGACGTGAGAACCTCCCGGAGCGAGGACCATTTATCCTGACACCAAACCATGTCAGCTTCTTAGATCCTCTTGCCGTTGGCGCCGCGCTCCCCGCCCAGCACTTGCAGCTCGTCTACTGGGGAGGCTGGACCGGGATCATGTTTACGAATCCGGTCATGCGACTGGTAAGTCGTGCGAGCCATGTGGTACCAATCGATCCGCAGCGGGGTTCCTTGTCGAACCTGGCCTTTGGCATCGCGGCCCTCCAGCGCGGCCACATTCTAGGTTGGTTTCCGGAAGGTGGCCGCTCACAGACGGGGAAGGTGCAACCTTTTCGTTCAGGCATTGGGCTGATTCTTACGGTGCAATCGGTGCCGGTCGTTCCGGTGTGGATCGCCGGGACGTATGTCGCACTCCCACCGGGAACGGCGCGATTACGCCGCCATCCTATTACGGTAACCTTTGGCAAACCCTTGGAGGTCGAGACGTTGCTGCGCACCGGAAGTGGGGAGCATCCTCATGAACGGATCACCGCGGCTTTGCAAGAGGCTGTAGTCGCGCTTGGTGACAAACGAGTCGATACGAGTTAAGAGAGAAGGGCTATTTTGTCTGGCTCTTTTGACTATTGGGCGCCACTCGCGCGACGATTAATCGTCGCGCTCAGCCCGGCGCTAGAGCGCCGGGGGCCAGAGTGTAGGGCAGTACTTCGGCAAATTTGTTCCGGACAGTATGACTTGAGAGTTCCTTACGCATTGCGCTGATCGTTCTTCTCCTCGGGATGCTTCGTCTCGGTCCGTTCGGGAGTGGGCGCAAACGCTTTCAGCCGCATGGCCAGGTCGTGTAGCCGGGCACTGACTATACCGTTTACGGTGTCGGGTTCGTCCCCCGTCCCTGCACGGACTCCAGTGAGGAGTGCGATTCCCTCATCAATCGTGCGAATCGGGTAGATATGAAACTGTCCTTGCTCAACAGCAGTGAGGACGTCGGCACGCAACATCAGATGACGTACGTTGGCCGCCGGGATCAGTACGCCCTGGCTTCCGGTCAGGCCGCGCAGCTGGCAGAGCGCAAAGAATCCTTCGATCTTCTCGTTGACCCCTCCAATCGCTTGTACCTCGCCCCACTGATTCACGGAGCCGGTCACCGCCAGGTCTTGGCGAATCGGTAACTCGGCAAGACACGAGAGTAGGGCATAGAGTTCGGTCGATGAGGCACTATCACCTTCGACGGCGGCATACGACTGTTCGAAACATAAACTGGCAGACAACGCTAGCGGTTTGTCCTGACCGTAGCGATTACGTAGATAGCCCGACAAGATGAGGAGTCCTTTGTCGTGAATCGGTCCACTGAGCCGTGACTCGCGCTCGATATTGACGATCCCTGCTTGTCCCAGCGCAACACTCGCAGTGACCCGGGCAGGTTGGCCAAAGATGTGATTGCCGACTTGCAGGACGGATAACCCATTGACTTGCCCGACCTTGCGACCGTCAATGTCGACCAGAATGGTCCCTTGCGTAACCAGCTCGCGCAGCTCTTCTTCGATGCGATTCGCGCGAAACTCTCGTTGGTCGAGAGTCTGTTGCACGTGTTGGGCCGAGACGACCTGCGCCTGATCCCGTCGCGCCCAATATGCAGCTTCGCGAACGAGGTCGGCAATATCAGCAAACGACGCGACGACTTTCTCGCGATCACCAGCTTGACGAGCACCGAATGCGACAATGCGTTCCACCGCCCCTTGGTCGAAGTGCGGGAGTTTTTCGTCCTGACACACGTGTGCGACCCATTGTCCGTAGGCCAGCAGATGCGAGGTGTCCAGTTCCATCGTGTCGCGAAAGTCGGCATGGACTTTGAAAATCTCGCGAAACTCGTCATCCCACATGTAGAGGAGTCGATAAAGAAACGGCGTGCCAACGACAATCACTTTTGTGCGAATCTCAATCGGTTCCGGTTTGAGGCCTGAGGTTGCGAATAAGGCGAATGGCTCGTAGGTCTCCATCGCCACCCGACCACTTTTCAGCATGCGTTTCAAGGTTTTCCACACCCCGAACTCCGTGATGGCGTCATCGAGGTTGAAAATGAGGTATCCTCCATGAGCGCGGAGCAACGTCCCAGACTTGATCCGCGTGAAGTTGGTGACCAGACGGCCAAAGCGATCGACCACGCGCTCGATGGTACCAAACAGGTTCACATACGATGGAGAAATCTCGATCAGGACCGGCGCGCCGGTCGTTTGGGAATTGTCAACCACGACGTTCACCCCGTACTCAAGAAACACATCCCGGTCGTGAGGTAAGGCGAAGGGCGGAAGGAACATCAGCGAGCTGGTACTTTCCCCTTCTTTGAAATGGTCCAGATTCTCGACAATGTGGGTATGGACCTCCTTAAGATACGTATCGACCTCCTCATTTTCCATTTCGCGACTGATATTAGCGATTAAGGGGGCGAGCAACGCGTCGCCAAATCGCCGTTCGATCGCACGAATATCTTCTGTGAGGGCTCGCATCAGTTGCTGCTGCCGCTCGGTGAAGGTGACGATCTGTTCGGCGACCTGCTGTTGATGTTCTTCCAGCTGTTGCTTCTGTTCGCGACTCAGTTTTTCATATTCCTCTGGGCGTTCCAGCGGCTTGCCGTGAATGACCGGGACCAGAATAAAATGTCCCGTTGCGCTGTGTTGGATCAAAAAGCCACGATCACGCGCATAACCTTCCATCTCTTCAGCCAATGCCTGTGCCTTTGCCGTATACTTTTCTTTGAGTTCCGTCTTTTCCTTGTCAAACGCTTCTTGACGAAACGCTTTGGGCAGTTCTGTTTGCAGGGTCTTGATCAGGTCGTGCATGCGCTGCTTGAGACGACAGCCACGACCAGCCGGGAGCGCGATCGCTCGCGGTGCATCCGGCGAGACAAAATTATGTACATATACCCAGTCGTTCGGCGTGGGAGCCTGACGGACATGCGCGGTCACCCAGTCTCGTAAGACTTGGAGCTTCTCCGTCCCAGTTAACCCAGATACGAAGATGTTAAATCCACCGTTCGTAATGCCCACCCCAAGGTCAAGCGCGGCTTGGGCTCGGTCCTGACCAACAAACGCCGAGGTGCCGGTGAGTTCCGCGGTGGTCTGGAACGTTTGTGGAAAAGAGACGCGAAAACGTATCTGCTCGGTGGTGAGTTCGTTCGCCACTGGCGCAGACTGCAGCTCGCGACCAGTGCTGGCGTGGCCCTGAGAGGACTGATTCATGACGCTTCCTTTGCCGTTGTAGTGTAAGGGGCCGAGAAAGAATATACGGCCCCTCATTTTTTTGTAACCGCCGTTTTAGCAAAGAAGCGGCCGCCACAACCTGCTACGGATGTGAAGAAAAAACAGGAGAGGTGAACGCCGTATTTTCTCATCTCTGCGATTTCTCACGTGGTATTTTCTCAGGTTTGCGAAAATGGCAGGGAACGATTGCCCAACTTCCCTGCCAACGCAACAATAACCTGCGGTATAAAGATTGCTGTGTTCAGCTAAAGATAAACATGACTGTGAGCAGGGAAGGGGAGTTCGGGTGCAGGGAAAACCGACGGTCATCAAATTTTTCGCTCCAGTGATAGAGGAGACGGTACAGACGCTTTTGTCGGTGATCGATGACAAGATGCGGCATGGTGCGACGGAGTTTGTACTGCTGATCTCCTCGCCGGGCGGCGATGCGTTCTATGGGTTAAGTGCGTACAACTACTTGAAGGGGATTCCGGCAACGATTACCACGCATAATTTCGGGACGGTCGACTCCATTGCCATCGTGCTGTACTGCAGTGGGACCCGTCGTCTCTCGGTCCCTCAGGCCCAGTTTCTTCTTCACGGGGTGAGTGTCACCTTTGCAGAAGAGACAACCCTCGAGGAAAGCCAGCTCGAAGAACGCCTCAAAGAAATGCGCATTGATAAAGAGAACGTGGCCAAAGTCATTGCTGCCAATACCGGCAAGTCGGTGGAGGAGGTCGCGAGCGCTATGCTGACCCGCACCATGTTGAACCCCGACGACGCGCAACGCTGGGGCTTAGTCCACGAAATTAAATCGGAGCTGTTCGAAGTGGGAGCGGAACTGGTGTCGATTGTCTGCCAGGACGTGGTTGCTGAAGAGGGAGAGGAGGAGCGGCGCTACCAGCACGACATACGAACACGAAACATAGAGCATCACAGACGGAGGAAGACAGATGGGACAGGACGCACGAACCATTGACGAGTTGCTGGCGCAAGCGCAGCGACCAAGCGCAGAGGCGTTGCGTCTCCATCCTCTCTATCGCGGCAAGCTTGAGGTGACGCCGAAATGCCCGATTCGCGACCTACAGGATTTTGCTGTCTGGTATACCCCAGGGGTAGCCGCACCGTGTCGTGACATTGCCGCGCATCCGGCGCGGGTGTTCACCCATACCAATAAAGGCAACTTCGTCGCCGTGGTCTCCGACGGTACACGGGTCTTGGGGTTGGGGGATATTGGACCCCATGCCGCACTGCCAGTCATGGAAGGCAAAGCGATCCTCTTCAAGTATCTTGGTGGGGTCGATGCCTTTCCGATCTGTCTCGGCACCAAAGATCCGGACGAGATTATTCAGGCGTGTAAGTGGCTTGCGCCGACGTTCGGCGGCATCAATCTCGAAGATATTGCGAAGCCCAAGTGTTTCTACATCCTCGATCGTTTACGACAGGAACTCGAGATTCCGGTGTGGCATGACGATCAGCAGGGAACCGCGGCGGTGGTGTTAGCGGGACTCCTCAATGCCTTGAAGATCGTGAGAAAGGACAAGACCCAGGTGACTATCGTGCTGGTGGGGGTTGGGGCTGCTAATGTTGCGGTCACCCGTTTATTAATTGCGGCAGGCTTTCCGCCGGGGAATCTTTGTTTGGTCGATAGTAGTGGGCTTCTTCATCGCGGACGGACTGACCTGCAACTGCCAGGAAACGAGGTCAAGTGGCACCTGTGTCAGATCTCAAACCACGAACAAAAAATCGGTGGGATTGCCGAGGCTCTGCGAGGGGCCGACGTTTGTATCTCCCTGTCGCGCTCAGGACCAGGGATCATCAGCCCAGAATGGGTGACAACCATGGCCCGTGATGCCATTGTCTTTGCGTGTGCCAATCCAGTCCCCGAGATTTGGCCGTGGGAGGCGCGTGCAGCTGGCGCACGGATCGTAGCGACCGGGCGATCGGATTTTGCCAATCAGGTGAACAACTCATTGTGCTTTCCGGGGATATTCCGCGGGGTGCTTGATGTTGGCGCCCGGACGATCACGGATGGCATGTGTATGACCGCAGCCGAAGAGTTGGCACGCTGCGCTGAGGACAAAGGGTTGTCGGAAGAACATATTTTGCCACCGATGGATGATCCTGAGGTCGCGCCCCGACAAGCCGCCGCGGTAGGGACGAAAGCGATTGCGCAGGGCGTAGCGCAAAACATCATCACCTACAATGAGCTGCGCGCCCATGCAGAACGTCTGATCGCACGCGCGCAGATGGAAACACGGACGTTGATGAGCAGCGGGGTGATCGCTCCTCCTCCGGAGGGAGACAAATAACTAAGGAGGGGCCACTATGTCACTTGCTACCTTTACGCATCGTCCAGTACATACCATTGCACTATCCTGTACGATTACCGAGGCGGCCCAACGCATGTGTCAGCACCAGGTGGGCGCCCTCGTGATCATTGACAGCCAGGAGCTTTCTCCTCTGGGGGTACTCACTGATCGCGATATCGTTGCCATGATCGCTGAAGAGTTAAACCCGCAAGAGGCAACGGTTGCGCAATTTCTCCGTGCGTCCTTACAGACCGCAGCCATTACTGACAGCTTCGACGATGTCCTGAGCAAGATGCGAGCCCACGGCGTCCGGCGTTTGCCTATTGTCGATGCCAATGGACATCTCTGTGGAATGGTGACCCTGGACGATATCCTGGTGCTCCTCGGCAACGAAATGGCAGATGTTGCGGCCACGATTACCGGTGAGATTGATCAAGAAAGTATGTTGCGACGACACTAACGACCTTCTTTTCAGCGAGCGAGAGGCTAAACAGTACGAAGTGATTGGAAGGGGAGCGTGCGCCGAAAAGAGTCCAACTCGGCTGGAGTTATACGTGTACCTAGTGCACGTGATAGATTTTGCTAGATGACGTGAGCATGTAGACCGTGCCCGCCAATAGACGGCATCGTCGACGGCCCGGGCCGTCTCACAAAAAAGGGTCAACGCGAGAGACCCTTCATGTAAAAGTCCGTTCGCGAATATTCTGAAAGTAGTAATCGCATGTCTGCATAATTGTGGACGTGTATGTGACACAGACTGTGCTACGAGAAGAGAGGCGGGGTATCGATGGTGACCCGGTCAACTTCTGCGGTTGCAAACTGTTTCGTCCCGCCAACAGGAAAGGGGGTGATGAAATGTGAAAATCTGACCAGCGCGTACGCACTGCGAATGAGATGCTATGACGTCTTCGAAGGGTAGGGCAGTGAGATGTTGTCTCACTGTTAGTCAAAGAAGGAGGAACAATGTTTAGCCGACGCCAGTTTTTCAAAATAGGGGCTGGAGGTGCTAGTCTATATCTCATCAGCAGATTTGGCAGTACGGCTCGCACGGTCCACGCGGCTCCGATTCCCGGTGGAACCCTCCTGCCGGGCGACATTCCTAAGTATGTGACGCCGATGCTGATCCCGCCGGTGATGCCGAAGGCAGGAAGAATTGTTCAGAGGGGCGGCAAGAACGTTGATTACTACGAAATTTCAATGCGACAGTTTTCACAGCAAATTTTACCATCCGGTTTCCTAGCAACAACGGTCTGGGGCTATGGTGCTATTGCGTCCGACAGCAAACGCGGTCTGTTGCTGCACAACGCGCCCTCGCTGACCATTGAGGCCAAATATAATGGACCTGTACGTATTAAATGGATTAACGAATTGGTCGACGCCAATGGCAACTATCTGCCGCACCTGTTACCAGTTGACCCGACCCTGCATTGGGCTAACCCGCCTGGTGGCACAGACGGACGTGACACCCGCCCGCCCTTCACTTCGACGCCTGGTCCGTATACCGGGCCGGTCCCGATCGTGACGCACGTGCACGGGGCGGTCGGTGTCGGTGATGAGAGCGACGGCTATGCTGAAGCCTGGTATCTCCCTGCGGCAGGGAACATCCCAGCCGGTCACGCCACGGAAGGCACCTGGTACGACTTCTTTGCTGGAAAGGCGGCGAGCAAATTCGGCGCGACCTGGGGTCCAGGGTTTGCCACCTTCCAGTACCCGAACCTGGGGCGGGCCTCAGCCGACTGGTATCACGACCATACCTTAGGCATGACTCGTCTTAACGTGTATGCCGGTCCCGCTGGTTTCTACATTATTCGTGGCGGCCCAGCTGGTGACGATGCCGTACTCGACTCGCGAAACGGGTCCGTTGCCGTGCTACCGGGGCCGGCACCCAAGGAGAACGACAAGTTTCCACCCAACAAAACCTACTACGAGATTCCCATTGCCATTCAGGACCGCTCGTTCAACACGGATGGTTCGTTGTTCTATCCCGATACGCGTGAATTCTTTGACGGGATCTCCGGGCCGTATATTCCGGACACCGACATCTCGCCCCTCTGGAACCCCGAGTTCTTCGGCAACATGATGATGGTCAATGGCAACACCTGGCCGTTCCAGACGGTCGAGCAGCGGCGTTATCGTTTTCGTTTCTTGAATGGGTGCCAGTCCCGCTTCCTGATCTTAGACTTCAGCCAGATCCAAGGCGTGGAAGTGTGGGTGATCGGTAACGAAGGTGGTTTCCTGAAAGAACCGGTGAACCTCACGGGGGGCCACGCAAACCAGCTGGTGATGGGGTTGGCCGAACGCGCGGATGTGATCGTCGACTTCACTAATGTGCCGGTTGGGAGTTGGGTTCTTGGTAATGTCGGCCCGGATGAGCCCTTCAAGGGCTTCAATCCTGACGGCACTCTTGCCGATGGCGAAGGCGGTGAGCTTGACCCAGCGGATCCCGGCTCGACCGGGCAGATCATGGCCTTCACTGTGATTCCCTCAGCCGTTCCTGATCCAACAACCCCGCCGCAGTTTTTGTTATTGCCAGAGATAACGCCATTGCCACCAGAAACCGTGACGCGCCCGTTAGCGCTGTTGGAAGAACTGTCTGCCTTCTTTGACGACGCGCCGGCCGAGACGCTCCTCGGTACAGTGGCCGGAAATCCCAATTCTGCACCAGGCGTGTGGGCCAAGCGGCTGTGGGCAGAGGCCGTAACGGAGAACCCGCAGGTCGGGGCGACGGAAGTGTGGGAATTCTATAATGCCTCCGCCGACGCCCACCCCATGCACATCCATGAAGTGGCGTTCCAGGTGGTCAACCGCCAGAACATCTTTGTGGACGAGGACACGCAGGAGGTTCAGGTTGTACCCGGCTCAGTACCAAACCCGCCCGAACCCTGGGAGACCGGCTTCAAGGACACGGTTATTGCCTACCCAGGTCAGGTTACGCGGGTACGGGTGCGGTTCAACACTCCAGGCCAATACGTTTGGCATTGTCACATCGTCGAGCACGAAGACAACGAGATGATGCGACCGTATCGCGTTGGTCCGCTGCAACCGGGGCAGCCGACGTAATTCAGTTCCCCCGAAACCCGTCCGGCGAGAGTTGCGCCCCGGCGGCTCTCGCTGGCGAGTCCGTTGCTTGCTGATCACGGTGATGTGTCGCCTTTGGAGTGCGGCGGCGGTGACGCCGCTTTGGCTCTGCGTGGAGCGTGTGCCCTGTGTTCTGCAACGCTCGTCAGCTACAGCGTCGCCAGTGACGGCGCACTCCAAAACGGAAGAACCGCTGTGCTATCCCTGTTAACGAACCTGTAAGACCCGGTGCTAGTCTGTTGCCCACTGAACATGCCGAGGTCTTGCGATTTTCTCGGTTCTGCGAATTCCCATGAGGGTTATTCGCAAAAACGGGAAAAATTGCAGCGAGTTGTTTTTTCTACGCTACGCTCGACCTTGCCTGAGCGTCCTCTCCTTCTACGAACACCACCGGTATCTGTCTTGCGACTATTCCGTTACATAAGCGCTATGAATTACAGTCAATGCTTGCGCTCACGCATGCCTTACCTGCTTTGCACGCTCCTGGTGCTTTTGATCGTTCAGGCAATGGGGATAGGGCGCGTTGTCGCCCAGCCCCTGTCTTCACCAGTCAGCGAGTACCTCCGTCGTCGCGTGACCAAAGCCGTAAGCGAGGGCCGGATGACTGTAGAAATGGTCTCGCTCGTCGTCCCCACGCTCATGCGCTTTTATCAGGGCCGCGCCTATCAACCCGCGTGGAGTAGAGATTCCACGCTCTCGTTGCAGGTCGACAGTTTGGTGAGCGCTCTGCGCGCTGCCGATCAACAAGGGCTGATCCCTGGCGAGTATCACCTGGCGGATATTGAAAAGCTGCTACAGGCTATTCGCGGCAACCAGGAAGTCCTGCTGCCGCTGGCTCCTGAGCAACTGGGCGATCTTGATCTCTTGTTGACCGACGCCTTTCTCACTTACAGTTCCCACCTGTGGTTTGGTCGTGTGAACCCTGCTGTGGCAAACGGCGCGTGGGGCGTAAAACGGCCGGCCAGAGATTTTGTTGGACTCTTGCAGCAGGCGCTCGCTACGCAATCCGTAACGGCGATATTGCAGAGCCTCACCCCATCTCTGGCCGCGTATAGAAAACTGCAGGAGGCTTTAGCCGCCTATCGCATGCGTGCTCGTGCGGGCGGTTGGCCAGTGCTGCCACCAGGGCAGACCTTACATCCTGGCGATCAAGATGAACGAGTGCCGCTGTTGCGGGCTCGCTTAGATGGCGCTCATCAACCGCTCTCGCTGTCTTTCGCTCATCCTGAGGTATTTGATGAACCGCTCGTCCAACAAGTACGATATTTTCAGGAGCGACATGGGTTGGTAGTCGATGGCATCGTCGGACCGCGAACGCTTGCCGCGTTAAATGTGCCGATGGGAACGCGTGTTCGGCAATTGATTCTCAACCTCGAACGTTGGCGGTGGTTTCCTCGTGACCTGGAGCAGTGCGCTGTCATCGTCAATATCGCAGGCTTCACTTTAGATGTTGTGGAAGAGGGCTCCGAGGTGCTGAATATGCGGATTATCGTCGGCAAACCGTACTCGCGCACTCCGGTCTTTCGCAGCGCCATCAACGCGGTCGAACTCAATCCCGCCTGGCACGTGCCCTATAGCATTGCGACTAAGGAACTCTTGCCATTGATTCGTCGCGATCCATCCTATCTCACAAAACATAACATGACGGTGTTGCAAGGCTCCGGAGCGAACACGCAGAGGGTTGCTCCCGGTGCTATCAACTGGTGGGCATTGTCAAGACGATATTTTCCCTATCGCCTGCGGCAGGAACCGGGACCCCAGAATGCACTTGGCCGTCTTAAATTCCACCTGCCGAATCCCTTTAGCGTCTATCTACACGATACGCCAACGCAGGCGCTGTTTGCTCAGAGCGTCCGCGCCTTCAGTCACGGTTGTATTCGCATAGAAAAACCGGTCGAACTGGCTGCCTACGCCCTGCGAGACAATTCACAGTGGACAAGGGAGTTGTTATGGGAGGCGATCGAACACGGCGTCAGAGAGACGATACCGCTACACTCACCACTGCCGATTTACGTGGGGTATTGGACAGCGTGGGTCGACGGCGACGGGATCCTGCAATTGCGTGAAGATCTCTATGGACGTGACCGCAAACTGGACGTTGCATTTCCATAGTGAAGATTGGCACAGACGTTGCGAAGTGCAAACCATATGGAAACAAAAAAGAAAGCGTACTGGCAAGGGACGTTGACTTGCGACGTGATGACTATCCCGGTCAAGCTATATTCTGTACTTGCGGCCCATGAACCCCGATTTCATTATCTTCATGCCCCATGTCGAACGCCCATTGAAGCGCGGCGCCATTGCCCACAGTGCAATGTGACCGTCACGAAGGAAGCCGTAGTCCGTGGTTATGAGTACGAGGACGAACTCGTGATTGTGAACGAGCAAGAACTTGCTGCGCTTCCGCATGGTGCACCGCATGTCATTACCGTTCAGCAATGTGTGCAGGCGCAAGTAGTCGATCCTATCTATTTTGACCATGCCTTCTACCTCGAACCTGGCCAGGGCGGTAAAAAAGCGTACGCGCTCTTGCTCGAAACTCTGCGGCAAGGGGGGATGGTCGCGCTCGGTACGGCAATCCTACGCGAACAGGAACGGTACATTGTCCTGCGACCTGCACGGAGCGTTTTGGTTCTCCATACCCTGCTGGCAGAGGAAGACCTCATTCCCATCGAGCAACTTGACCTTCCCCAGCGTCTGCCGCATCCCGCAGAAGTGACTGCCGCCCTCGGTTGGGTCACGCGCCTCGGTGAGACGTACACCCCGGAGCAGTGGATTCACCATACTCCAACCGCACTGGAAGCATTGATCGCTCGCAAAGCCAGGAACAAAACGAGTCGTGTTCCCGCACGGTTCCCGCGAAAGTCCCCACCATCGTCACCGCAGGCGGCGGCATAGCGAGAACGGAATTCCGGGGTGGCTGGGTTCTTGCGGGTGTAGGTCGTGGTCTTGGATTGGCAAAAAGGATATACGGACAACAGATAACCGAAGATAACCGACGCACCGTAGGCGTTCCGTAAGAGGACGCCCACGGCTGTGGTCAGAAGGAGGATAGTGTAATGAGAGTTTCTCGTTCCGTTGGGTCGTTGCTCGCTGTGGGGGTATTTCTCGCAACCATGAATCTTGGCTGCGCGTCTCGGCAACCCGCAGGACCGAACCCGTGGGAGGTTGCGGCTCAGCAAGCCAATGCTTCTGCCAGTCGTGCTGACACCGCCGCCAGCCGGGCCGAAGCCGCCGCCAGCCGGGCCGAGGCCGCGGCGCAAAGAGTCGAAGCCGCTACGCGGCGTATCGAAGACGTAAGTTCGCGGATTGAATCTGGCACTATGCGGAGGATGCTCAAGTAGGGAGGGCTCCACGATCACTGGTCCCAACTGCGGAGCGTGACCACGTTGCCGTCTCCTCTCCCTGACGGGCAATGGCATTAAGTGTAGGAAGGGCTGTCATTGCGAGTTCCCCAGAAACGCTGCGCATTCAGCACTGCAGGAGAAACACAACGCACCGTCATTCCCGCGCAGGCGGGAATCCAGCGGGGAAGCAGGAGGGGGAGGATTTTGTTTCTGAGCAGGAGCGTGAGCGACCAAGCAATCCCTGCAAAATACAACGATTGCTTCGCTCCGCTTCTCCCTCATCCTGATCTTCGCAGTTCCTCCGTATCACACTAGTGTGTACACTTTCGCCTCCCACGGAAACAGCGGTTCGCGTCCAATCCAGTCAAACGGCACGTCGCGTTCTTGCGTCACCTCTCGCCAGCGCTTTCCTGCTGGAGCCGTGGGGAAATTCGCGACCACATATTCGGCGCTAGGCTGAGAGGCGTCTGGAGTGCCGAAGTCGGAGAAGTTCGCGACTACGACGACGCGCTGATCGCTCTCGGGACGACCCCGCCGCCACACCAGGACACGTTTGCCGTCCGTGAAATCAACGTGAATAAACTGTGTATCATTGACAGCCAGTGCCTCACTTGTCGTGCGGAACCGGACGAGCCGCGCGACGTAGTCAAAGATGCGTCGGCGAAACGCGTTGTCAGGACCGCTCAGCCGATCAAAATTGACGGGATCGACTTGTTTGCTGGGATGGCGGACCGGGAGGTCATGTTCATCGGCAAACTCTTCCCCAGCAAAGATCATGGGGATACCGACAGCCGTAAGCAGACAGACGAACGCGAGCTTGATGCGCTGTTCTGTCTCAGTCACGTCGTTGTTGCGGAGAAATTCATAGATGCGTTCGTTGCGAAAGCCTTCGACATCGTGCGACGTAAGGTAATTGATCGCTTGTGCACCATCCGTAAAGCTCCCATCCTGGTCGCTGAGTAGCCGACAGTCGATCATTTTGCGTACGGTCCATTCGAAGTTCTCCTGCTCCACGTTCTCACCTAAGATGGCGGCACGGACGTGGTGCTTAAAGCGCTCATTCCACAACCCGTCGAGTCGGTTTTGGCTGAGCAGGGCAAAGGGTACGGCGAGTTCTTCACCAACCACGAGAAAACGCGCGTCCGCCTCGTCACGGGATACTCCCTCAGCGTGCGCCCGATCTTGCCAGAGGGTACGGGCGAGGTCCTTGAACTCCTGGACGAAATCGTAGTTCTTGATGTTTTCGATGCTATCGAGGCGAATACCATCAATACGAAAGTCTTGCAGCCAGCGAACCAGGTGGGTTTTCATGAGCTGTCGGGCGGGTACCAGAGTGCGCACCGTTCCAGACAACGGATCATACGCCTCGGTCGAGAAGTTATACTTGAAGAGATCACCCCCAAAAGCGTTCCGTTTCTGTCGTTCGCCCGACTCGTTGGTTTTGTCGAGAAACTCTTCGGGATCGCCCACCCCGGTCTGCACGTGAAAGTCGAGGAAATTGATATTCTGGTAGGAATACTGGGTGGCAAAGGCCATGACGATATCAGTGAAAAAGCGGATGCCGTGGGCGTGACAAATTTTGATCAGGTTGACGAGATCGGTCGTAGCGGTGGGAGAGAAATGGCGCGGAGGAAAGCCCAGATCGTAATCGGCGGCAAAGTAGTTGCTGGTGGCATAGCCCCATTCGCGGTCGACAAAGCTATCAGCCGGTGGTAGCAGTTCCAGCGCATTGATACCTAACTGGATGAGATGTGTACGTCCGGTCTCGCTGACTGGTACTCCCGAGAATGGGGTTGGGAGTGATTCGTTCGTGATCAGTGCCTGCACATCGCGGAAGGTGCCGACCGCGATCTGGGCGCCACTTTCAAACTCCGCCACACGTGCCCACGTCGTTGGCAGCTCGTAGATGACGAGGCGATTGTTGGCTGCGAGGGAAGCAAGCGGTGAATCGCCAGAAAAGTCTGCCTCTTCACCACCAGGATCACACGGGACCAGTTGGCCGTCGCGAAACTTGACCACACTGGCAGGGTCGCGGTCATTTTCTCCGTACGGCCCTGGAGGTGGTGGAGCGAGAAGGCGCCAATCGACCGTCCAGGCAGTCGGATCGGTGCAGAGAATCTGCGGTGATGAACTGTCGTGAGATTTATACGGGTTGCTATCCTCTACAGCAAACCAATAGTGGTAGACTTCGCCATTGGTGAGGTGGCACTCCGCTGCGGCGATCTCCCACAGGTCTGCGCTGAGGGCTGAGGGGTGCAACGCCACATGCTGTTCACCCACAAAGGTCGGAGGATTGCCTGGCTTGAGTTGGCCAATGACGAGTGTTGGTGGAGGCGTGGTGATCCGCGGTCGCCAAAGAACAAAATGTGTTATTTTCCGTTGTAAGAGTGTCGATGACATAGCGATCTCCATATTCTCCGAGTGCACCAGTAGTTGCTGGACCGTGCGGCTATTCCCAAATCTGCAAAAGGTTTTCTTGTTTTTGAGAAAAAACGTCTATTTCGCAGCGATTATGAGCGTTTTTTCGTCACTTGTGTGTGGCATGCGTATTGCATTTTTGTCAAATACATTCGCACTTAATAAGTTTGCATATCGATGTAAATATACCTATTCTGATATCTTGTAACCTTACTTTACTGGGGATCTTATGCCGCAACTGCTATTTTCTTCTATAGCACCATCTTTTCTTTCGCACATTCCTTTAAGGATTCATTTGGGCCGCAATCTCAGGTCCTATTTTCGCTCACAATAGGGGACCTGTGGTTGATAGTGTGAGCAATTCGTGTGCCATTTTAGTGGTGATGTAGGTCAGGGGCGAGTTGTGGTTAGGCGAGCGCCAGGAGAGAAGGCTTCCTGTGTCCTGTGGAGCACTGAGAGGCAAGGTATACATTACTCAATGAATAAGGAGGGTAAGCTATGTAGAGCGATAGTAATGTTGAATTTATCACAAATTGGTATTTTGTTTATCCGACTCTTGTTGTTCACACCTTATCCATGTAGGAGGCATCATGAAGAAATATACACCATATAATCGACACAATCGGCTCAATCGCGTGACCACCATCGCGCTGGCTCTGGCTGGCGTACTCGCTTTAGGCAGTGGTGCTTACGCCGCACGTGGAGGTATTCCGGGCCCTCCTAGTGGTGGGGGTGGCGGTGGTGGAGGTGGCGGTGGGGGCGAGGAACCTCCGGAGGAATCATCGAAAAACCTGTCCGTCCCGGCGATCTTCGTTGACGATATTGAGAATGTTCCTTTCGCGGTCGACTGCACGGTCGCCGACGACACGTTAGATCCAGATGACGTCGATGGAAACGCGACCACGACCTTCAGTAACCCCCCCGCTCCGGCGGACCCTGGTGACTACTACGTACAGGGCGAGGACCTCTGGCAGGCCGACTGCGTGACGGCCGCAAGCGGTGTGGAGGTAAATGCCGAATGGGGCGACAACCTCCAGTTCGCGCCTCTGAAGCAGCGAACTCCTATCCGTGTCGAGATCGGTTTCATAGCCGGCCTGCCGATAATGACCGGTTTTGAGGTCGTGAAGTTGACAGATGAGCTCGACCGGCTTGCGACCTACGGAACGTTGGGCGTGGCCGAAACACCGTTCCTTGGGGCGAATGGCAGCCCTGAAGTGCGGGTCTGGGACCCGGGCGTCACGCTGAGAATCGAGAGAGACGACGGTCTTGTTGTCGTGGACGATGCCTTCAGCGCTGAAATCAACTCGACCGGCCGAATCGTGTATGGCTTCAACTGGCAGAAGCCTCTGCCCGGCGACTACACGATTACGGTGAAGGCCCCTAACGTTACGATCCTCAGCCAGGATGCGGCGGGTGGTGAGGTAGTCGATGACAACACTGTCACGCTTCGAGTACACGTGGCGGAGTCGGCCGGTGGTCGCGGTGGCGGCCATGACGCGCCCGGTCAGGGCGGTGGCGGTAACGGCGGCGGGAATGGTGGCGGCAACCCTAACCGTCCATAATACAGCGGGTCGCATGACCGTTACGGTCTAGCACCGCATACCGAACGCAGGCCGGGGAAGGGGGCGATCCTTGCCCGGCCATCTTCGCTCACTCGTAAAGAATGTCCCCTCATGCACTGGAGGGAAGAGGAGACCCATGAAATACCGTTACTTGCAGCCACTGGTATCTATTGTAGGGGTCGTAATTCTGGCGGCAGCGACTACGGCCTCGGCTGCCCCGTCCAGCTTCACTTGGTCGACGGTGGTGAACAACAATGACTTGATGCCGGGCGCTCCATTGAACCGAACGTTCAACAGCTACAATCAGCCCTCGGTAAACCTGAAGGGGCTGGTGGTCATGCGGGCGCGTAGCCGCGGCGGTGGCGGTCAGCCGGCGACGCACGGTATCTATACGCGCAACATGGGCGTGGCTGGGAGTCCTATCGTGAGGATCCTGGACCGAAGCACAGAAGTTCCCCAGCCCAATAATCTCGAGACCCTCTTCGTCGAGACTCCGTCTTTTCCGCGCATTGATATGTCATCGGACACCATCGCCACGCGCGGCAATCACCAGCCGGTATGGAGATACTTTCTACCCGATGGGAGCGAGACTCGTGGCGGGACGACAGGGATCTATACCAATCCATTCGGCCCGCTAATTACCGGCGCCGCCAAGCTGGGCGATGTTGCGGATTTCTCCTTCTTCGAGGTTCCTGAATTCCCTGGGACGCGCTTTGAGGTGTTTCCCGGAGCGCCTGCGGTGACGCAGCGTGACACTATCGTGTTCAAGGGGAACTACAACGAGGGTCTCGTCGGCAGGACCGGCGTGTACTTCCGACAACTGCGAAAGAAGTCAATTGTCCTGGCGGACGGTGCTGACTTGGCTCCGGCTGGAGGGGATGCACCCGTGGTACTGATTGCCAACAGTACGGACACGCTAATTCCGGGTACCACTACGGTGTTCGGCTCCACCTCCCCGCCCAGCGCCGCTGGCCGGTGGGCGGTGTTTGCCGGCTTCGACAATGAAGCGGCCCCGACTCTGGGCGGCATCTATCTCGCCTCGCTAGCTAAGAAGCCACAGCTCACTACGTTGGTGCGTATCGGCGACCAGGTTCCTAATCAGCCCGTGGGTGACACCTTCAATGGCCTTGGCGAGGGCAACGCCTTCGACGGCCGTTTCGTTGGCTTCTGGGGTGCTTGGGGGGCAGAAACCCGGAACGTGCGCCTCTACTGCCCGACAGAAGGCAACCAGGACCGCATTGCCTACTGCAATAAACAACTGGTTTGCGAAGATACAGGCGAGACGCTAGACGATCCGAACAGCATCTGTGATGGTACGGGCTGCTATCAGGATAAACAGGTTCCAGTGCACCAGGGAATCTTCGTGCACGACACGCGGTTGGGGCGGACTAGGGCGATGGCCAAAACGGGCGCAGATTTCGATGAATTCCTGTTCTGGAGCTACTCCGGTAAGACCCCCTGCGTTGGTAGCGGTCATGGAGAGGAGGGCGGAGACGACGATGGTGAGCCCGTGCGTTGGCGCTCCTCGGCGTTTGTGGCGGTCTCCGGACTCAACGATCAGATCTTCTCTGCTGTCTTCAAGGCCGTGAAGGGTAACGTAGTGGGGATCTATCTTGACCGGGGTCCGGGGCAGCCGATTGAGACCGTCCTCGATACCACCATGGACGGCCAGATGCTTGATCCGGAGGCGCCTGCAGACTCAACCATCACCGAGCTGGGCCTTGAGCGCGAAGGGCTGCGCGGCAACTGGCTGGCGCTCAGTGCCAAAATGGGCATCGAAGGCGGTACCGAGGAGGAGGGCATGGCCGGGATCTATGTGACCCGTGTGCCGAATACTCCGCCGCGTTAACTGCAGGGCAGAGGCATGAATTTTTGGTTGCTTGGCCACGCCTGAGGGTTCCTTCCTGCTTATTCCTGAAGCAGGAAGGAAATGACCCCCTGTTGTCGGCGCCGGTGGATGACGGCAGAGGCATCCTGATAGGGATGGGCGAATTCGGCATCACGAATCACCCGCGCGCCCCGTTGCTCGGCTACCTGTAGCATCTCTTCCATTTCTGCCGGCTTTACCACGCGATCTCTCGCGCCGGAGATAATCATGATCCGCCCGCTCTCCTCCGGCAACTGCAGCACCGGATCGTAGCGTTCTGGACAGCCGAGCCACGAAATCCGGCTGGGCGAGCCATCGACGACCATACGCGTATAGGGCGCGCCCCGACTCACGGCGTTGAGCAGGATAATGCCTCCCATAGAGATGCCGTAGAGAAACTGTTGCTGATAGCCTTGTCCGTGTAAATGCCGAATGATTTCGCCGTAATCGTCGACAATAGCGGCGAGTCGGCTTTTTCCTTCGGACATACCGTAGCCACGGTAGTCAAAAATATACGTATCCAACTCCGCCTCGCGGAACACCTGGACATCCGCAACGAGACGATCGGCGAGCATCGCATTCCCCAAGGCGATCAGCAGAAACCCTTTGGGGTCAGCCGCGGCCAATTTATATCCTCCCAATACGATGCCGTCGCGTGTACGGAACTGTAACCGTTCAAGATCGCGGACCTGTGCGACTCGCTCAGGGTCAGACGAACCGGCCATCGTCCGCCACAGCCAAAACATGAAGGGTTCACGTAGCGACCCACAGACTGCGGTCTCCACCTCGAGATCTTGGGCTCCGGCTCGTTTCGCGGCAGTGCTCACGACGATGATGGAGATGAGACCTGCCAGCCACAGTGAGCCGTTGGGCAGTAAATTACGTATTGCTATCATCAGATCTGTGCTGTTCGTCGCGAAACTCGATGCGAGTACGAATGATGCGCAACAAGTGGTCACGGCCGATGAGACCGAGGAGTTTTCCATTGCGTACCACCGGGACTTGTCCCAGGTCCGCTTCATCCATCACGGTCAGCACCTCATTCAACGGGGCCTCGGGAGTGACGTAGCGCAGCCGTTCCAGCGGGATCATGGCTTGGTGGACAGTAGTGTGGGACCACGCAGCGCGTGGAACACTCTTGACTTGATGCACCGTGATGAGGCCAAGCAAGTCATGCTCTGCTGTGACGAGAAAGCAGCGCTTTCCGGTCACCAGGATGTGGTCTTCGACCAATTGCGTTAGTGACAGTGAATCGGGAACGCGAGGGTAATCCGTCGCCATGACATCGTGCGCCGTCAGGCCGCCGAGAGCTTGCTGGAAGGTTATCGATTGCACATTGCTCTCGGTAGCCGAGAGCAGGAACCAGCCGAGAAAAGCGATCCACAAACCCTGAACGAACGCACCGCCGAGCGTCATGCCAAAACCGCTGAAGATGAACAGGAAAGCGACAGCACGGCCAGCATTGCCAGCGATCTGCGTGGCACGCATGAAGTTGCCCGTCCAGTTCCACACCGCTGCACGGAAGACGCGTCCGCCATCAAGTGGAAAGCCGGGCAGGAGATTGAACAGAGCAAGTTGCAGGTTAATGCGGCCGAGCCACTCGCCGAGTGTCTGGAGACCTTCGCTCTCATCTACAGCAAGTCTCCCGAGCGTGCCGAACAGGACAGCCAATGCAAAACTGACGAGCGGTCCGGCAATGGCAATTTGCAACTCTGTCAGTGGGCGATCCGGTTCTTTGCCCAACTGTGCCACACCGCCGAAGATAAACAGGGTGATGGAGCGAATGGGGATGTTTTTTCGCAGCGCGACTACACTGTGGCCTAGCTCGTGGAGCAGTACCGAAACGAAGAAGAAGAGACTGGTGGAGAGACTGACCGTGTAGGCGTACGCCCGAGTCCAGTGAGGATGGAGTTCAGCGAAGTGGGCAAGCAGGGAAATCGTCACCAAGGCAAAGATGAGGAACCACGAGGCATGGACACCAATAGCGATCCCCCACAGCGTTCCTAATCGTATGGATTGGCCAATCATTGGGTTCCTTAGAAAAACGGTCAGTTTTCAATAATGACTTCCACCCGGCGGTTCTTGGCGCGACCTTGCGGATTGTCTGCTCCGCTCGGAAGGGTATTGGGAGCAACGGGGTAACGCTCACCGAAGCCTTTGACGGCCAGACGCTGGCGACTCACGCCATTGTCCTCCAGACCCAGTGCTACGGCCTCCGCGCGTCGCTCAGACAGCGTCTGATTGAACGCTTCACTCCCAATCGCGTCGGTATGACCTTCCACCGCGATTCGCCGTCCACGCGCTTTCTTGTTCAGTACGTCGGCGATGCTATGAACTTTCGCATGGGCTGTACTGGTGAGTGTCGCCTTGCCAAACTCAAACAAGACATCTGGGAGGTTAACCACCACACCTCGTTCTGTTTCTCGCGCTTCGAGATTTTGCCGCTTGAGTTCTTCCAAGAGTTCGCGATTGCGGGTGAGTTCCTGGCGTTGTTGCTCCAACACGCGTTGTTGTTCTTCCGCTACTTTCTCCTGACCTTGCAGGGTATCACCAACAACCCCGCCAGCGAGTCCTCCCATTGCTCCCCCAATAGCCGCCCCTGCACCTGGTTTCCCAGTCGCTGCGCCGATAATGGCACCGGTGGCTGCGCCGAGGCCTGCGCCGGTAAGCACTCCTTTCTCGCGTGTGGAGAGGGGTTGGGAGCAGCCGCTCCCAAGAAAGCCGGGTAGCAGCAACGTTAGTGTCAGCCGCACGTATATTTTGCGCATGAAGTTTCCCTCCGTATCAGCAATTGCTCGCAGTCTTGAGCAAAAGCTGCGCCACACGAGATGGTTCAAGCGAAGCCCATGAGCTTGCCAAGGGTCTGATGAGTTTTGACAAGCACAGGTGGCAGTATGAAGTGGCTCGATGGGAGCGATTCTCAATTGTGAGAGTCCTCACGTGTCTTTTTCCCATGTCTGGGAAAATCTCCCGCCATGGAAAGCGGGCAACGCATGTAGTGCTGGCCGAATGGCTTCTCTTTTCCTGGTGGCGCGGTTTTTGATAATGAATGAGTTCCGGATGATAGGTTGCTTCGGCAGCGGAAAAGGCTAGCCTAATAAATCACAGAATTTTTCCGCGCCAGGTGAAGAGTGATTTTCACAGAAGGAGGAGAGAAGATGTCATTGCAAAAGTTTTGTCAGCGGTCGGTCACTACGGTGGCTCCCCAACAGACCGTTTTCGAGGCCTGTCAGTTGTTAAAAGAGAACAATGTCGGTTGTCTCGTGGTCACAGCGGGGAATACCCTGCGCGGTATCGTCACAGATAGGGATATTACGTTGCGGGTCGCGGGCGAGGGCAGGGATCCCAGCACAACGACAGTGCAGGAGATTATGACGCCTGATCCGGCGCATATCAACGTCAACAAGACCGTCCGTGATCTCACCTCTCTCATGCATTACCACCAGGTTCGGCGCGTCCCTATCGTCGACGAAACAAGCCGGGTAATTGGGGTAGTCACGCTCGACGACCTGATCATGCTTCTTGGTGAGGAATGGGCAGATCTGGAGCAAGGCGTCCTTGGAGCCTGGCAACAGGCTGAAGCCGACCTTACGGAAGTTCGCCCACCGTTCGGTTGGTTACTGTCGTCGTTCTAGAACTCTCGTGCCTTCACACAGAGAAAAGGAGTACGTACATGAAGATACTATTGGCTATCGATGGCTCAGCCTGCAGCGAGGCGGCGGTCAAAGAGATTGCCGCCAGACGTTGGCCAGATCACAGTCACATCAAAATCCTCGCAGCGGTCACCGCGCCGTATCCAGATATTCCCGATCCCACGCTCACTTTCTATCCCATCCGTATGGAGATGCTCAACAAAGAACGCGACCGCCTTCGCGAACTCGTCGAGCACAAAGCCAGTTGGTTGCGAGAGAATAGTGTCGACAAGGATGTGACGATCGATACCGCGATCGTCGACGGGGCACCGAAGTCGGTGATCGTCGAGGAAGCCGAGCAGTGGGGTGCAGATCTCATTGTACTCGGCTGTCACGGGTATGGACCGGTGAAACGGTTTCTTCTCGGCTCGGTCTCCCAAGCGGTGGCGACTCACGCGCCGTGTTCAGTGGAGATTGTCCGTTCGCGTCATGAAGAGTAACGGTATGGCGACTCTCGCATGGATGGGCGGCGCGCAGTCGAGCAATACCCTGTTCACTGGCTCAGCATGCAAAGCGATCATTTAACCATTTTAGGAACGCTGTGACCCCCTCGGTAGAGCGCGTCGGGATATATGCGATTTTGGTCAACATTTTCCTCTTCGGATTGAATGTGGCTATGGCGGCGCTCTCGGGGAGTCTCGCATTGGCGGCTGAAGGCGTGCATAACCTGGCCGATCTGACCGCGGCCGTCGCTGTATTTGCGGGTCTCAAGCTCTCCCAACGGAAAAGCCGAGCATTCCCCTACGGGCTCTATAAGATCGAAAACGTGGTCGCGATTGGCGTTGCGTTCCTGATTTTTTTCACTGCCTACGAAGTTGCTGGAGAAGCCGTGTTGGGTGGGGCAGGCCCGGTTGCTGTTCATCCTGTCCTGTTGGTGGGGACGGCCATCGCTGCCCTGGTGCCCTGGCTCTTCGGTCGCTATGCCCTGGCAATTGGACGGGCAGTCAACTCTCCAAGTGTGATTGCCAGTGCCACGGAGTTGCGTGCGCACGTCTTGTCTTCCGGAGTGGTCTTCGCTGGTTTAGCGGGCCAATTGGTCGGGTGGCCGCTGGATCGCCCGGCGGCGTTACTCATCGTCGTCTGGATTGTGCGCGCCGGCTGGCAAACGTTAGCCGACGGCATGCGTGTCTTGTTAGATGCGTCGGTCGATGCGGAGACCTTGCACCAGGCGCGTCAGATTATTGAGCAACAACCCGCGGTCATCGAGGTTAAGTCGCTGATCGGTCGCAACGCCGGGCGCTACCGTTTCCTGGAAACAGAGGTGGGTCTGCGAGTGCACGCGCTAGAGAAGGCACATCAGATCAGCCATACTATTGAAACGGCCATCCGTAACCATGTCCCGTATGTCGAACACGTACTCGTACATATGGAACCAGCGCGACAAGAGCTGCGTCGCATCGCGGTTCCTCTGGCCGACCGTACTGGCGCTGTCAGTATGCACTTTGGTACCGCCCCGTATTTTGCGCTGGTCGATATGCGAACGGCTGTGGGGAACCACGAGAACCAGATGACACTCAGCAATCCATATGCGGCTGATCCCCGAGGGCGGGGCCTCAAAGTCGCGCAATGGTTACTCGAACAGCGCGTGGATATGCTTATCACCGCCGATGATGTGCGTGAAAAAGGGCCAGGCTACGCCCTGGGTGACGCCGGCGTTGCCATTATCATCTCCGAGGCAGCATCGCTTGAGGCTGCGTTGGCCGCCGGTGTTGGTCAGCAAGGTCCTGCCGACCAGCCGGCAGGACTCCCTCCCGGGGGGCAGTGCGATCGAGATCTGCGCATGAGCCCGCGGAAAGACGGAAAGTCATGACGGAAGGTGATGACCAATATTGGTCACGGCGAGAGAGGGGCCACTGGTGACTTGTCACCAGTGCGACCAACCGCTTGTGCATATGACAACTCTGACAACAAACAGTGCGGGGCATCCACGAATATCGCACTTGGGCGGACACCCCCCGCAACCGGCACGAAAGCAATGAGAAGAGCCAAGGTAAGAGTTGTTGAAAAGCGTGTGGACAATCTCGGTTGTACGGACATGTGATCTCGCGACCTAGCGTCTTTCTCGCGTGGAAACAAGTTCCCTCGGCTTCAATTAACAAAAACGTTCGCGGCTATCCACCCTGCAGCCCTCCCATCCGCGTCCACTCAGTAATCTAGTATCTTGTCGGCAGTTAGGATTTGCTACGAAATAACTGCCATAACTAACGAACTATTTCTGATACATAGGGCAGAATGGAATAGTTCCATTCGCCATGAAAAGCATGGGGGCGCAGTTGGACTTGGGCGAGTTGCTCATC
>JBFWXH010000106.1:0-27266 GCA_050187625.1 Binatia bacterium | reverse complement strand
GGCGACTTCCCCAATCGTCATCGCTCCGTGCTCGACCGCCGCCACCACACGACTGCGGAGTTCTTTCGGATATGCTCTCATGGCCCCTTTCCTACCACAGGTCGCATGTCACTGAAAATCGCCATAATATTTTCTGGATTCTCGAATTTGGGGAATTTTCGGACAAACGAAACGTAGCCCGATTGCCCCCCTCCTTGCCTTCTCATCCCCTTGAGGCTCCACCCTGCCGTGAGAACCCTTCAGATGCGCTGAACACCTCTCAGAGGCACGCAACAGCTCCGCAGCTCCTTTTTTCCTACTGTCCGACAAGGAACGGAATTAACTGAAGCTTACGCGTAATTCCAAAGCTCTACTTTCCTGGATTCCCGCCCTTCGGCGGAGTTTATCCTGAGCGGAACGAAGTGAAGACGAAGGACTCAAGACAGGCTTTCGCAGCAATGTTGATGCCCCAGAGATACACCCTTACCCATGAAAATATCCGCCACGTCGCGGCCTTGTCATTGCGAGCGCAACGAAGCAATCTCACTTTCGGACAGCGATTGCTTCGTTGCCTCCAGCTCCTGCTCAGAAACAAAATCCTCCACCTCTTGCCTCCTCGCTGGATTCCCGCCTGCGCGGGAATGACGGTGCGTTTTGTTTCTCCTGCTATGCTGAGCGCCTGCGCTCTGGACAACTCGCAATGACACTCTGGGACCATCGGTTCCTTTTTCGCTTGATCCCGGACGCGAGACTTTCTAAAAGTGCCTTCCCCGCTCCATTGCACGCTTTCAGCTCTTTGTCTGACGTCTCTAGCTCACCGCCGGTACTCATCCCCACAATCCCCAATCGCTTGATACAAGTCCCGTGACTTGCTGACGACGCTTTCGATCTGCCTAAGGTCTTCTGTATCAAGCACAAAAGCAAACGGGCGGGCGTTATCAGCACGATGCTCGGCGATTCCTAGTCGTGTACCGACAATCACTCCTGCAACCGCAGGACGGTCAAGAATGTAACGCACGGCAACATTGGCAATACTGACGTGATGTTTCTCGGCGATCTGTTTGAGGACCGTCAGTAACTCCTGAAAGAGGCTCCAGCCACCCCACGAGTCGATCATCATCTTGTACTTTTCGAGGCTTACGGTGTTGAGTCCGCGCCAGCCAGGTTCTGGCTGCCCAAGATATTTCTCAGACAGTAACCCACCGCAGACCGTTCCATACGTAAGCAGGGTGATGTTCCGCTCCCGGCAAAAAGGGATCATGGCAATTTCCGGACGACGATCGACAAGGGAAAATTGCACTTGGTTCGAGACGACGCGAATACCTTGTTCCGTAATGACCCGCAGATGTTCGGTATCAAAGTTGGTCAACGCGAGATGGCGAATTTTTCCTGCATCCCGAAGGTCGGCAAGGTGTTTCAAGGCATCAAGATAGCGAGCGTCCTCGTAATCCCACCAGTGAAATTGCAGAAGGTCGAGCGTCGGGACATCCATCCGTCGCAGCGAAACCTTGACGGCATTTTCGACCACTTCTCGTGTCATTCGCCCAGGGCGCGGCACCCATTTGGTGAATGCTTGCACACCAGACCACGCTTCAGCCCCACGGGCAGCAATGAACTGCCGACGAAACGCCCCAATGAAATCTTCAGCTGGGCCGTAATGGTCCGCAAGATCCCAGGTCGTAAACCCTGCATCGACATAGGCGAACATCTCTTTGATCGCTATCTGCGGGTCGATACGGCCATGTCCACCTGACACTTGCCACAGTCCATTCAAAACCCGACAGATGCGGAGATCAGAGGTGAATTGCGTATATCCTTCAGCGGGGAGTGACATAGACAACTCCTTTCGTCAGCAACCATAGACAGGTTGACAGCCTTACCGCAAGAATGCCAGACTTCGGGACTCGTAAGGAGGGGATGTCATGTCAGAGGCAGCTGTACTTCAATCCCAACGTATCGAAGCCCAAGAAGACGACCCGGTTGAACTGTTGTATTCTCGTGGTCTTACCGATGGGCTCCCGGTAGTCCCACCGACCGAGGCGCGAGTCAAACGGATGTTAGCGGCAACTGAGCGTGACCCGCAAGAGTTGATCGGCACCATCGGCCCGAACTATGGGCGCGCCACGATCGAGAAGATTGCCATCAATGCTGTCATGGCGGGGTGCCATCCATCATATTTTTCCACCGTGCTTGCCGTTGTCGAAGCCGCCTGTGAAGACCAGTTTTGTCTCCACGGCATTAACGTGACCACGTTCTCAGCGACGCCAATGATCATTATCAATGGTCCAATTCGTCAACAGATCGGCGTGAACTGCGGACATAACGCCCTCGGCCACGGCTTTCGCGCTAACGCGACGATTGGCCGGGCGCTACGCTTGATGATTATGAATATCGGCGGCGCAAAACCCCACGAGATCACCAAAGCAACCATGGGACACCCTGCTCAGTACACCTTTTGCGTAGGTGAGAATGAAGAAGAAAGCCCCTGGGAACCGCTGCACGTCGAGAAAGGGTTCCGGCCCGACCAGAGCACTGTCACACTTTTCGCTGGCCATTCGCCTTTGCAGATCAATGACCACGCCAGTCGCAGTGCCGAACAACTCGCCTTATCGCTCGGCTGGACGATGGCAGGGTTGTGGAATCACAAAAACTTCCCGCTGTTCTCGGATACTGTTCTCGTGGTGTGCCCTGAACACGCGACGACCTTTAAGCAAGACGGATGGTCGAAAAACGATCTGCGGCAATTTCTGTGGGAAAAAATTCGCCGGCCCTTAAAGGAGTTACGGCCTGGCGTGAACGGTGGAGAAGGCGTAGGGGTGAGCATGTTGCGGACCCCGAAAAAAGACCGAGAACCGCCAACCGACGACACCCTCTTCCCCAAATTCTCCAAGCCCGAGAATCTTACGATTATTGTCGCGGGTGGCACCGCTGGGCGCTTTTCGGCGGCAGTACAAGGCTGGGCAGGCGGTGACGCTGGGAGTAAAATAACAACCAAAGAAATTCACGTCTAATCTACAAGGAGGTCACTTATGGGAGAAATGTTCCTTGATCCTACCGATAAAGTGGAGCGTGCACAGAAAGCGTTCGCCCCACGCCTGGACACACTAGAAGGGAAGACCATTGGTCTGCTCGATATCAGCAAGGCAAAGGGGTCGTTCTTCCTTGATCGTGTCGAAGAAGTGCTGCGTCAGCAATACGGCGTCAAAGACGTCCTGCGCCGTATGAAACCAACCGTAACGCGCCCGGCGCCACAACCGATCAAGACAGAGTTGCAGGAAAAGTGTGACGCGGTCATCGAAGCTCTCAGCGATTGAGGGGCCTGCATTTCGTGCAGTTCGCACGATGTCGTCTACTTTGAAGAACAAGGCATTCCGACTGCGAATGTGACAACGACCGAATTCATTGGTGCTGCGCATGCACAGTGCACAGCGTTAGGCATGGCACAGTATGAACCAATCCTCGTGCAGCATCCGATTCAACCCAAGACTCAAGATGAAGTCCGTGCGCTAGCGGATCAGGTCATCGATCAGATCATTGCCAAGTTGCTGAAGCAAAAAGCGCAGAAGGCAGCATAAAGCTACGAGCTTTTTCTTTCAACAGCCAAAGCGGAGACTCGCGTTCCATTTCGAGGGGCCCCAACTTCAAGTGAGAAGGGGCTCTTATAGGTGATCTGATTCTTTTTCGTTTGTTCCCTCCTTTCCTTCTCTCGTCCCATCGCCAAGAATAGTGAAACATAATCAACAAAGAGAAAGGAGCACCATTTATGTCGTCCGCTTCCTTCGTTGGTGCCTCTTCACGGACGGTTCCTGCTCTTCCCCCCGGCCCCCGTCTTCCCGCGTCGCTACAACTCTTCCGCTGGCTTACTCGCCCGACCAGCTTTATGGAAGAATGCGCCCGTAGGTATGGTGATTGCTTCACCGTACGTTTTCCGTTTGGTCGCGAGAACATCATTTTCTTCAGCAACCCCGAGGCGATCAAGGAAATTTTCACTGGCGATCCTGAACAACTACGCGCTGGCGAGGCCAATGTCATCGTCAGACCGTTACTTGGGGACTACTCCCTCCTTTTGCTCGATGGAGAACGTCACCTCAAGGAACGACGCTTGATGATGCCTCCTTTTCACGGTGAGCGGATGTATGTTTACGGTGAAACGATGCGAGAACTCACCGACCAAACGATTGATACCTGGCCGGTCGGTCAGCGCTTCTCTCTCCACCCGTCCATGCAGCAGATCACACTCAACGTGATCTTGCGAACGGTGTTCGGGTTGGCAGAAAACGCCACCCTCGCACGTCTGCGGATACTCCTCACCGAGCTGTTAGCTCAAGGAGCGAATCCATTCATGCTCATTCCGTGGCTGCAACTTGACCTTGGTCCACACTCCCCGTGGGGAAAGCAGGTACGCCGACGACGAGAGATCGATCAACTGTTGTTCGCTGAATTCGCTCGACGCCGTGCAAGCAACCTCACCGGACAAGAAGATATTCTCTCGATGCTGTTACAAGCACGCGACGAAGACGGTCAACCTCTTAGTGACCAACACTTGCGCGATGAAATGGTGACCCTCTTGGTTGCCGGACACGAAACCACGGCCACCTCTCTGGCCTGGATATTCTATCGAATCCTTAGTCGCCCAGATGTTTTGGAGAAACTACAGACTGAATTACGCCTGGAATTCGGTATTGGACCAATCACTGCCAAACAAATCAATAAGCTCGAATATCTTGATGCCGTGATCAAAGAGACCCAACGCCTGAATCCGATTCTCCCAATTGTCGGGCGTCACTTACGGACACCAATGCGAATCGGAGGTCATGACTTGCCAGCCGGAGTGGTCGTCTCTCCGTGTATCTACCTTACACATCGGCAAGCCGCATTGTGGCAAAACCCTGAAGAATTCACGCCGGAGCGCTTTCTCGGAAAGAAGCCAAGTCCCTATGAGTTTTTTCCCTTTGGCGGTGGAGTACGTCATTGCCTCGGAGCTGCGTTTGCGACCTATGAGATGAAAATTGTCCTGGCCCAGGTCTTAACCCGCATGACCCTCCGTCTCGCGCCGAAAAAACCCATCCGCGTGGTGCGGCGAAGCATTACGCTCGCGCCATCGGAAGGAACACCAGTGATTCTTGAACAACAGAAAGCATAAACGAGTGAGGGAAGGCACGGTTTGAAGGCGCGGTCAATTCTGTGCTCTCCTAGCTCCTCTTACCGAGCGCCTTTCCCTTCCCAAGGCAACCAAACGGTAAATGTCGACCCTTTCCCGACCTCGCTCTCGACATTCACCGTTCCACCTAAAACAGCGCAAAGACTTTGCACGATATAGAGCCCGAGCCCCACGCCACCTGGTTTACGAGTCGTGAAATTTCCGCCCTGACGAAACGGTTCAAAAATTACTGGCAACACCTCTGGCGCTATACCAGGGCCCGTATCTTCAACGCTAAAAGCAACCCCCTCGCCTTGCTTGGCAACCCGCACTCGCACAGTACCATGTTCGGTAAATTTTACCGCGTTGTTCAAAAGATTCTTAAGAATAATCTTGAGTTTTGCGACATCTGTCCACAGCGACGGCAGGTCTGGCGTTTGCTCCCAAATCACAGCGATTTCAGTCTTTTGCGGCAATTGCTGCACTTCGACTTCAAGATCCCTGAGCAGCTCGGGAATTCGCACCTCTTGAACTGCTAAAGGGACTCGCTGGCTTTGCAAGCGACTCAAATCGAGCGTCGTATTGATGAGCGCTGACAACTCCCGCACGTTCCGTTCAATACGAGTCAAAATATCACTTTGATCCGGTGTTAATGATCCAAAAGACTGATCACGTAACAGCTCAGTGTACCCATACAAAATATGAAGAGGGGTGCGTAATTCATGCGACATCGTCCCAACAAAGTCTTCTTTTACCCGGTTAGAGTTCTCTAATTCTTCCACCAAGCGGGCATTTGCTAACGCAAAGGTTGCCAAATGAGCAATACCCCGTGCTAACCGTCTTTGTCGAGCAGTAAAACCACGGGCTGTGCGGAATGCCACGCAGAGGATTCCCACTGGTTGGGAGTCTCGCAGAAGAACGAGAAACACGGCGGTCTCGATTCCAACATGTTGGAGAAGAGGGTGTAACGCCGCGTCTTCGCGATCGACAACCGATTCAGCAATATCTTCGTTCTGCTGGCCTATAACGCCGTTGACCACATATTCTGGCAGAGAAAGCGCACGCATCGCGGCTTCCTGCTCAGGCAAATCCCCATACCCAGCCACGGTAACGTATACATCTTTTTGTGGGTCTCGTAACAGAGCATAGCTACAATCACAGTCTAAAATTTCAGTCGTCAGTCGACAAAGACGCTCGAGCACGACCGGGGTATCCAACGAAAGGTTAATTTCCTGACTAACTCGTGCCAATGCTGCGGCGATTTCAGCTTCTTGTTTAACCGTCTCTTCTGCATGTCGGCTCTCTGTCACATCTGTGAGAATCACCAGGATAGCAGGTTCACCCTGATAGGTAATCTGTGTTGCCTGTAGTTCACTTAACACCCGTCGCATTTGCTCTTTGGGGCGCAGACGAAATTCCTCCTGATCGGCAAACTGCCCTTGCGTCTCACACTGTTGATAACAATAGTAGAGGCGGGCCCTATCTTCAGGCACGATGAGAGGGGTAAAGAAAGTGCCGATGAGTGAGGACGGGTCCCCACCAACCATGCGTGCACCTGCATCGTTCACGAATACGATTCGTTCCTCCTGAATGACAAACACCCCATCGTGGATGTGTGAGAGCACCCACTTATAGAATTCCTCCGTTGCTCGGGAACGTGCCTCACGCTCGGTGAATGCCTGCTCTCTTTGTTGACGCGAAACCGCTTCCGCGTTGAGCGTTGCCAGCTGATCACGAAGCGTTACTACCTCAGCTAACAATTGTGCTTTTGTTTGTCTTCCTCCGCCCACCGTGCCCTCGTTCGTATGCTGCGTCGCCCTTTGCTTCCGAGTCGTACTACCGGGTCGTGTCTATCGTCTGCACTGTCTTCGGGACCATTTTCAAAATGATGCGTGGGGCATCGATACTCTGCTGCGCCGGTGGACTCTTCGCTCCTTCTATCCCCATGTACTTTTGATAAATTTTTGTTGTCACTTCTTTCACTCCGGTCGTTACCAGTTCGACCGACCCCTCAAACGTTACAACCTTATTCTTGAGTGGGGCTTCCATCACATCAACCACAACTGCGACGTTGGGATTCGCTTTGATATGCCGTACCTTTGCTCTGCTCGGACGCGTACTCATATAGACGATCCCATCTTCGTACAGAAACCACATAGGGGTCACTTGTGGGGTGCCATTGGCGCGGGAGGTCGCCAAACGAGCGATGAGGGGCCTAGCCAAAAATTCCTGGAGTTCGTCTGCCGACATGGCAGGTTCGGCAACTACTGGAGACGCAGAAGATGTCGCCACCGCCGTTTCTTCTCTCCCTTCCACAGAGTTGCTCTGCACAATAGGCAAGAGGCTCACTCCGCTTAACACCAACGCGCGCACGAGCGGTTTTCTCATTGCCAATCGTCCTCCTCCCCCAGAGTTGACAGTACTCTTATAAGAGTGCCAGACTTACCGATGCTTAGCCATCCTGTGGCAACCTTATCACTTTCCAGACAGCAAGCCAAAGTCTCGCAGGACATAAGGAGATGGCAATGAAATCAGAGCTCGTTATCGCTATTGACGGTCACATCTTTGCAACAGAGACCAGGTGGGAGCACTTCCTTTCCTAGAACAGGATATGTATGGACAAAATTATCATCAAAGCATGCTTAAATGGCGGACGAGGACGGGAACAAAATCCGCATGTTCCCTGGACTCCAGCAGAAATCGCAGCAGAGGCGAAGCGCTGTTTCGACGCCGGTGCGGCTATCGTACATATTCACGCTCGCACCCCACAAGGTGGGACCAGTTATGATCCAACTTGGTATATAGAAGCAGACCAATTAATCCGCGCCCACACGCCACTGATTATTAACCACACCACCGCACGCCTGCCGAATGCCACAATCGAACAGGTTCTTCGGTACCTGCGAGAGACACCAGAGCCGGTCGATATGGTGTCTCTCAACACCGGTAACATTCTGTTGAACACCCCGCTTTCTCACAGCACACGACAAACTATTGCTATTCCAAATTCGTATGATGACATTCGCCAGATCATTCTGGCCTGTCGCAAGCGCGGGATTATGCCAGAACCTGCGGTACTTGATACCGGCTTTCTGTCGAACGTCGTCACACTTGTCGAAGATGGGCTACTGCCTTCACCCCGGTATCTCTTAGTAGAATTCTCTGGACGGTTCGGGGACGGTTTCCTTATTATACCTGGAACACCACGAGGCTATTTTTACCTGACTGACTGTGTGAAAGAGCTTTTTCCTGAGGCTTTTTGGATCGCGCACGGCACTGAAGAGAGCGTCTTCACTATCGCCAGTCTAGCTATTGCTACTGGCGCCCATGTCCGTGTTGGCTTCGAAGACCGTGCGACTCTCGTTGATGGATCTCTAGCAAACAGTAACGCGGATTTCGTCTCGTGGGCGGTCCAGGTTGCACGCGCGCATGGGCGTGAGCCAGCAACTCCCCAGGAAGCTCGGCAGCTCATCGGGCTCACGTAGCAGAAAATGGTCAATGATGAACGTGGAAGAAAACTGACAGAGCTTACTCAGACATTCCTCGTTCCTCGTCCATCATCCCGCATTCTTTTTCTCGGCGTACTGCCGTTGCCCAACTTCATCAATGAGCTTCTGCTCTTCAAGTTTTTCCTGTTGACGATGTCGATCCCATAAACGGACCTGAAGTTGTTCGAGACTTTTGACCTCCTGGTCGGCTCGCGCAACTTCCTTACGCTTCTCTTCGAGTTTCCGTTGTATAGTCGTGAGAAATTGCACGTGCTCTTGGATTTTTTGCGAGGAGAAACGAAAGAAATCGCCCTGAAGCCTCAGATCAAGTACAGACACAACCTTCCCTTGCTGTTCTTCCATCGCCATTGTCTGCTGGGAGATGAGTTGTTCCAATCGCCGAATCTCAGCGATCACTTGAGCCTTCGCTCCCTCCAAGGCCTGTAATTCCCACTGTCGGGCCTCTCGTATCCGGGTCCGATAGCGAAGAACCGGCGTAAGACGAAAATGAAAAGTAGCCATAGACTTTAGCAGGAGCAACACATCATGCTATTCATGAACCGACACATGCTAGCTGGCCAACAATTCGGCGAGTTCACGGACACAGGTTTCCAGGTTCGCATCTTCGGACTCTCCTTGCCGCAGATAGCGACGGATCTTCGGCATTAGCTGGATCGCACGATCGACATCAGGATTCTTGCCGTTTACATAGGCACCAATTTGAATGAGGTCTTCCGTATCGCGGTAAGCGGCCAGGTAACGAATCAGTTCAGCTACCAGTCGCTGGTGGTCAGAAGAGGTGACCCGCGAGCGCACGCGGCTGACTGATGGCAACACGTCAATCGCTGGAAAGTGTCCTTGCTCTGCCAAGCGACGGGATAAATGAATATGTCCGTCAGCCAGGGAACGGACAGTGTCACTAATAATTTCATGCGGATCATCTCCTTCGAGAAGCACGGTGTAGAGCCCCGTAATGCTGCCCTTGCCCTTCCAGGTCCCGGCCCGTTCCAACAACCGTGGTAACAGCGCAAACACGGAGGGCGTATATCCTTTGGTTGACGGCGGTTCGCCAGCAGCCAAACCCACTTCTCTCTGTGCCATGGCAAGACGGCTGAGCGAGTCCATTAAGAGTAGCACATCGAAACCTTGATCTCGAAAATACTCAGCAATGGTGGTGGCAATGAACGCGCCGCGCACGCGGACAAGAGGCGGATCGGCAGAGGTGGCAGTGATAACCACCGTCCGCTCACGATCCTCAGGGGGCAGTACTCGTTCGACAAACTCCTGAACTTCTCTTCCTCTCTCGCCAATCAACGCAATAATTTTGACATCTGCGCGAGTGTAACGTGCGATCATGGAAAGCAGTGTACTTTTTCCTACACCGCTTCCTGCCATAATCGCCACCCGCTGCCCTTTCCCGCAGGTAATCAGCCCACCAATCGCTCGCACCCCCAAATCCAACGGCTGGCTTATATCTTCACGCTCCAGCGGATTCGTCACCGGCGCGTAGAGCGGATATGAACACAACGCAGGGAGTATCCCTTTCCCGTCGATCGGACGCCCTAACCCATCAATCACTCTCCCTAAAAGCCCCTCACTCACAAAACACCGTGCCTCTTTGGCCACTGCCACCACCTTGCTTCGCGGCGCAACACCGTGCAGCTCGCCCAAAGGCATAAGGAGAGTCTGTTCACCCTTGAATCCGACAACCTCTGCTAATGCTGGGTCTCCCCCGTGCAGAGGGTAGACTTCACATATCCCGCCGACCGGGAGCCACGGCCCCCGACTGGCGATAAGCAACCCCACAGCTTCCTGGACAGTCCCGGAAAGACGGAAAGAAGAAAGGCCGTGAAGTCGCTGACGGTAGGGGGCAAGATCTATTCCTGAGCAGCGCTGTTCCCATGACGGCAATTCACGACGAGAAAGAGCTTTCGTTCCAGCCTCCCACATAGAGGTCTCCTAAATCATCTGAGGCAACCGCCGTTCATGCTTCGACTGTACCCTCGAGGTACACTCTTCATAAACGAAAAATTGCTCGGTTATTTTCAAGTGACTCACCCGTATCGCACTGAGAGACTCAATACGAACTGGTGCTGAAACTGCTTATCTTCAGTGTCCCCTGAGGCTGACGAAGGGCAAGGTAAAAGGCGAACGAGCATCGGTACGGCGCCTCCCCCTTGTGGCGCACTCTACTTATCCTTCACTGAGCAGTTTTTTCCTGATCTCGTCCATTTGTACCGGAATCGTCGCATCCACAACGCCCAGCTCAGTTTCCACCCGACACCCCCCACGACTAATCGTTTCAGAGGTGAAAACTTCGATCTTTCGCCCTCCCTCTTCCCCCATTTTGACCAAGTCTGGTCGATATTCGAGCACAACTTTATAGTCAACCGGATGCAGCCACAGAGTTACATTCCGCGCTTGTGACACTTCTGACCGCGCCCGTTCTAACACCGATGCCGTAATCGTCGGGTCTTCTTCAATCTTTGTCCGCACTATTTTCTCGCCGATTTCTAGAGCCAGTTGAACGATCTCTTGCGCAAAATGGGTCACAAGTTGTTGCTCGAGTGTTAGGAGACTCTGTTCAGCATGAGCAAAGGCCGCGAGAGACGCGAATAGTTCTGCTTTTGACCTTTCTTCCCCTTCCTTACAGCCTTGAGCCAGTCCTTGCTCATACGCCTCTTGTTTGAGCGCTTCCGCTTCAGTGCGGGCTTGGAGCAGAATCTCTTCCGCTCCGTCCTGAGCAGTAGCAAGAAGGATCAAGGAAGCAATCGGATTCAACGGAAAGCTCGGCTCCGCGGGACTCACAGTGTCCGTCGCCTCAGTGCTTGAGTTATTGGATTCCGCCGCTTCAGAAAATTCGGGGGGAGGGAGAAGAAAACGGACGTCGACCTCCTGATATGGCTGGACATCACTAGCAATGATGTCATCTTTGAGGATCACCCTATACAAGGACATCCTCCTTACCCTTGCCGGTTTTCAAGAAGAGTTGTCCATCGGCTTCGAGTTGACGAGCAAGATCAAGAACCTCTTTCTGGGCTGTCTCAACGTCTCGTAATCGTACGGGTCCGTTCCCTTCCAGTTCTTCCCGTAAGAGCGCCCCAGCCCGCTCTGACATATTCCTAAAGATCTTTTCTTTCAGCTGCGGACTCCCTGTACGCAAGGCCAATACCCATTTATCCTTACCGACTTCACGAATGAGTACCTGCATGCTGCGGTCATCGATCTGGGTCAGGTCCTCAAAAACGAACATAAAACTACGCACCTTCTCGGTAAGAGTGGGATCAATTTCCGCGATTCCCGACAACACTCGCTCTTCAGTGGCTTTATCTACATAGTTGAGGATTTCAGCGACCGGACGCGTTCCTCCTACTTCCTTGCCACGCTCTTGATGGATCTCGTTGCGCAATACCTTACTGATTTCCTCCAGAACTTCTGGTGAGCTATGCTCAAGCTTTGTTAGTCGATACACGGCGTCCTTTTGCACCTCCTCACCGAGGGACGAGAGGACCTCTCCAGCCTGAGCCGGATACAGGTGTGCTAAGATAAAAGCAATCGTTTGCGGATGCTCATCCCGCAGAAAATTCGCTAACGTCTTCCCATCCATACTACGTAACATCTCAAGACCAGAGTCACCCGCTACCTTGTCCGTTTGGATGATACTGCTGAGCAGCGTTTCGGCCTTTTCCGGTCCTAAGGCCTTCGTCAAGATACGTCGCAGATATTCAGTCGTATCGTTACTCGGGGCGCTGGCCCTACCGAGGTGGTCGCAGATTTCGCCAAACACTAGATCAACATGCGCCTTCTCGATGTAGGCCATGCGGTGAATTCCCTGACGGAGGAGCTTCATCTCGTGTTCTTCCAAGCTTGCTATCAGGGTCGCTGCAACCTCTTCACCCACGAGAGAGAGAAGCACTGCGGCTTTTTCAGGTCCGGTCAACATAGGGGTTTTCCTCTCGATCCGATTGTCTCCACAATTATTGACGATGAGTTATGCAATTCGAGGGGGCTCTTTTTCTTTTGCCGGAACCGCCTTTTGGCCTTCTTGCAACCACAGCCGCATGATCTGCACTGTCATTTCAGGGTAGTCCTGAGCAATCTGCGCCAGTTGGACTTGGTGGGGATCGGCAGAAACCATGATCCGCTCAATTGGCCCCGGCAGTGCGTCCACAGCCTGTTCACCTTCCTCTTGCGACTGTTCGATTGGGAGTTGTTCACTCTGCACCCCGACTGGGCGTTCCGTAACTTTCTTACGCCTGAAAACAAGTTTGAAGAGCAAGAGTAGGAATACTGCACCCCCACCGATAACCCCCATGCCAACCGGTGACCGTGCCCACTGAGTTAGATCGCCCAGAGGAGAGACAGGAAGGCTCGTCTGCGCGTCAACCTTCTGGAACGGAATGTTCGCGACCTCGAGTTGATCACCCCGGTCCACGTTAAACCCCACTGCTTTCATCACAATGGCCTTAAGCGATTCCATTTCCTCAGTCGGACGTGGAACGTAGGTATCTGCTTCGTATTTACCATCAACGAGCACGGCCACGGACAACCGACGAATCTGTCCTCGCGGTTCGAGAACTTGGCTTGTCGTTCGGCTGATTTCGTAATTGACGGTCTCATTTTTTCTGTTGGTGTTCGGATCTTTGGACTCAACTGTATCCCCATTGGGAATGTTGGCCTGCACACCAGGAATTCCACTCGGCTGCGGCATTGAGCCCTCAGTTTGCAATTGTTGACTGCGTACCACATGACCTGCCGGGTCAAACTCTTCTCTCGCCAGCTGAGTCTCGCGGAACTCTAACTCTGCACTGACACGGGCAACGGTCTTCCCGACGCCTAATACAGGCTCAAGCATAGTCTCAATGCGCCGCTCCATCTCCTGTTCGATCTGCAGTTTTAATCGATGAAGAAATTCGGTTTCTGTGTCCGTTTTTTCTTCCCTTGCCTGCAAAGGTCTGCCGGAGGTATCCACGACCGTTACCTTCTCTGTGGCTAATCCCTCGACTGACGTCGCTAGCAGATTGATGATACCCTGCACCTGTTCAGAGGTTAGATGATATCCGGGCTTCAGCTCTACGACGACGGAAGCTGACGGCTTTTCCTCACGCCCCAAGAAAGCCGAACGTGCAGGTAAGGCCAGGTGGACGCGGCTCGATTGCACCGCGCTGAGCGCGTTGATTGTACGAGACAGTTCTCCCTGCAAAGCCCGCTGGTAGTTCACTCGTTGTGTAAACTCCGTAGCTCCGAATGGGGTCTGCTCAAAAATCTCAAAGCCGACACCTCCGCCCATCGGCAGGCCTTTTCCTGCCAGTTCGAGCCGCGTTCGGTAGAGCATCTCCTCCGGAACCTCAATGGTGGACCCATCCTTTTGCAACGTAAATGGGATCTTTCGTGCGTCGAGCTCTCCTACTACCGCCGCAGCATCCTGCGGCGACAGTCCAGTAAAAAGCGGGCGGTAATAGACATGTTGGAGGAAATAGAAACCGACTCCAAGAGCGAGAAACAGGACGGGCCCGCCCCGCATGAGGAGGCTCTTCTGTTCAGGAGATAATGAGGAAACGGCCCCCATGAGCCAGTCTTTTGTGATGTTCAGACCGTGAAGAAATCGATCAAGCACGACGCACCTTGCCAGGAAAAAAGATTAAAAGAGCAGACACATGTCTACAGTACGGTCTTCTTTCTCTCATCTGCTTACACCTGCATGCGCATGACTTCCTGGTAGGCATCTAGAATCTTGTTGCGGACTTGCATCATCAGGCGAAAGGAAATATCTGCACGCTCCATGGCAATCAGCGTTTCCTGTAGATCTCCGGTCCCGCCGCCTACGAGTTGCTGAATGTCCTTCTCCGCAGTTTGGTGAAGGTCGTCGACTTCGCCCACCGCCTGCTTGAGGTACGTCAGAAAATTGTCGCCCTGCGGACGGGATGGAAGCGAAGTCGTTGCAGTAGACGGGAGAGTGATAGGAGGAAAACTGGTAAATGCAATTTCTTTCATGGATGAATCTCCTACAGAGACGATGGCCGTTACGAAGATCGAGCAAGGTCTAATAAACGACGGATCATGGTCTTGGTCGCATTGAACGTTGCCAGGTTAGCTTCATAGGAACGTACAGCAGACATGAGATCAGCCATCTCTTCCATCGGATTGATGTCAGGATATGAAACGTATCCCTCAGCATCAGTGTCGGGGTGATGGGGATCGTAGACTTTCTTCGGGGCACGGGAGGTTTCCCGAATTTCATCAACTCGCACCGTCATAAGCTTTTCGGACTGGTCTTCGGCAGCGATTCTGAACCATCCCGGCTTTGCGTCCGCCTGCGGAGGAGCCAAATGCGAGGTCAACATCGCCGAAAATTCATCTCGTGTGGGTTCGGCGCGAAAGAGGACATTATGTCTCCGGTACGGACCACCTTCTGGGGTACGAGTAGTCTCAGCATTGGCGAGATTTCCCGCAACGACATTCATACGGCTGCGCTGAGCCGCCATACCAGCTCCACTCAGAGCAAACACATCAAACATACCCATACGATTATCTCCTTCCTTCACTAATGGCATACCGAAGGCCGCCGAGAGTGCGGGAGAGCAAAGTCAAACTTGCCTCATGCTGCAAACTGTTCTCAACGAGTTTGGTAATTTCACTATCCAGGTCGACGCTATTCTCATCTAAACCTTCTTCCCCCTCTGCGTGCTCAGAAACAGAGCCGTCCTCCCGATGTTGATGCAGCGGGTGAGTCACCGCGAGCCGCACTTGTCCCTCAGTGCGCGGCGCTCCTTCCCGGGGAGCGCCAAGCGACTGGAGCGTCTCGGCAAAATCAAGGTCGCGCGGTCGATACCCTGGGGTATCAGCGTTCGCTATATTGGCAGTCAAAAGATCATGCCGTGCAGAACGCACGCGCATCGACGTCGTTAGCAGATAATGGGTCGGACTAAAAAGAACGAAGCCTGCCATGTCCTTCTCTCCTTTCCGTACGGAGCTGGGCTTGCTTAGCACTCTTTGTGTGAGGTTTCTTGATCTCCGTCCTCAGCTTTTGTCGTAGCAGCGGCAGAGTTGTACTGCTTGAGCTTGTTGCGAAGGGTACGAACACTGATCCCAAGAAGCTTGGCCGCCTGAAGACGATTGTCCTGGACTTCGAGTAAGGTTTTACGAATCAGCATTTCTTCCATCTCCTGCACAGAGAGCCCAGCACGGATGTATTCGTTGACGTGCGCCGAGGGAGACACCCCCGACACAGGAGAGGATGGTATAAGGGGACGAGGCTCTACAGGACCTCTCTCAACCACATTGTATTCTTTCTTGCCAAAATCCCGCGGCCGTTCTTCTTCGAGCAGGAGATGCTCGGGACCAATAGTCTCGCCTCCAGCGAGAATCGTCGCTCGCTCAAGAACATTAAACAGCTCGCGGATATTTCCTCGCCACGGGTGAGCTTTCAGTCGCGCAACAGCAGTCGGAGAGAGACCATTCCCTTTGTACCCATTGCGGGTAAAGAAGGAACGAGCCAATGGTTCAATATCCTCGATCCGATCGCGGAGCGGTGGCAAGCGAAAAGGAATAACGTCAAGTCGGTAAAAAAGATCTTCCCGAAACGTCCCGGCATGAATCATCTCCCGTAGGTCGCGGTTCGTCGTGGCAATCACACGAATGTCGACTCTCGCCGGTTTTCGCCCACCGACCCGGTCTACTTCTCGCTCCTGTAACACTCGGAGGAGTTTTGCTTGCAATGGCAACGGCATTTCACTGACTTCATCAAGGAGCATGGTGCCGGTATCGGCTAACTCGAATTTTCCAGGTTTGCTCCCTACCGCTCCGGTAAATGCTCCATGTTCGTATCCGAACAACTCCGATTCTAACAATCCTTCGGGAAGGGCCGCGCAATTGACGGCGACAAAAGGGCCAGTACCTCGGCGACTGTGCGTGTGAATAAATCGTGCGAAGATCTCCTTTCCTGTCCCACTCTCCCCCTGGACCAGCACTGAGGCTCGCGACCGCGCCACGTCAGTAGCGAGCTTGAGAAGCGCTCGCATTTGGGGGTTCGTGGTAACAATTTCTCCGGCTCTGAATTCTGAAGAAGGCTCGCTCACTGCCGGTTCCTCGTTTTGCCCTTTCTCTTGACAGAGTGCTGCATCGGCCAAAGCCAGGAGATCATGATGGAAAAATGGTTTCACCAGGAAATCATAAGCTCCCATCTTCATGGCCTCGACTGCCTCAAGCACAGTGGCGTATCCACTCATCATAATAAAAGGCGGTGGCGATGAAACTGTGCGTACGCTCCGTAATAGTTCGAGACCATCAACCCCGGGCATACGCACATCACTAATCACCAGATCGACCCCACCCTGTTGAATAATCAGGCTCGCCTGTTCGCCACTCGGGCATTGGACGACGTCATAGCCCGCCGCACGGAGGACTTCATACAAAGCCGAGCGCATCGTCGGGTCATCATCAGCTACAACAATTTGTTTCCGCATTGGTATTCTCTTCTACTCGCTCCGAGATGGCATCATAAGAATTGTCGACGAACACCCGAGAACCGCTGCATTCACTTGCCACTGGCAAAAACACAGTAAAACAACTGCCCTGGCGCGGAGTCGAAGACACTGCTATCGATCCGTCGTGTGCACTAATGATCTTGCGCGTCAGAGCGAGACCTAATCCCGTACCTTGTCGTTTCGTCGTGAAAAAGGGATCAAAGATGCGTTCTCGATTTGCTGGAGCAATACCCTCTCCCTCATCGACAACCCGGATCTCAATTTCACGCTGCACCCGGTCAGTTGCAGAAGGCAGAATGACGCTCTGCACCCAGACGCTCACCACTCCGCCATTTGGCATCGCCTCGGTGGCGTTGATGACCAGGTTGGCAAGTGCCTGTGTGAGCAAGGCACGGTCTCCCCATAACGATGGGAGGTTACGTTCCATCCGCAGCTCCAGCTTCCATTTCCCCGCATGTAGAAGCGGAGCTATGGCTTCGCTTACGTCGCGGAGCAGTAACGAAACAGGAAATCCCGCGGCTGCGACCCGCGGCTCGGTCGCAAACGAGAGAAGCCGGGAGATCGTTGTCTGGAGCCGGTGCACGGCGTGGAGGATTTCTGTCGCGAGCCGTTTTGCCTCTCCAGCATTTTGCTCCTGAATAAGGGATGCATACAGCTCAATCCCTCCCAATGGACTTCTCACTTCGTGTGTTATTCCGGCGGCCATTTCTCCTAGTGCCGCCAGTCGGCGAGCCCGTGCAACCTCGGCTTCCAGACGTTTCGCTCGACTAATGTCTTGAAAAACCAAGATGTATCCAGCGGGTTCTTTGTCCTCGATAAAGAATTCACAGATTGTAATGTGGACAGACAACGTACTACTGTCTGGTCCACAGACAAGTCGCTCACATTCAAGCGGAAGATCTGCCTCCTTCCCATCGCTTAAACGGCGAACCAGCTCCTCCCCGAGGACTTGCCGTACCCGCATGGCGTCGATACTGCCAACCACCCCAGGGAGCCGCCGATTAAAAAACGTGGGGGTCAATTTCTGATCCACCACCAGCACTCCTGTCTTCAGGCTCTCTAATACTGATAAGAGAGAATCTGTTACTTTCTCACGAGCACGGAGGCTCTGCTCAAGCGTACGATTCTTCTTCTCGAGTTCGCCATTCAATCTAGCAATTTGCTCCTCTAAGCGTTGATACTCTTCGGTCAGCCGCACGCTGCTCTGGTAAAACCAGGCAACCAGTCCCTTCAACGCTTGAAGTTCTTTTTCAGGACATGTGGAACATTCAACCATCACGACATCTCCCTCACTGACCGAACCTACATGCGATCGTCAGCCAAGATGTATGGCAAGGTACGTGCCAACACGAGGCTGAGTACGTGACCGTGTCAAAACTCAGACGATTGCGAGATAACAAGGCGAGAGAGCATAGGGCACGAGTACGGTTAGTCACTGTTCCAGAGCTCCCCTACCAATTTTGCTTATAAAGTAGGCATGTGAGGAAGGAACGAAGCGATCCGGCAGAAGAAATTCACTCAAAGTTATGATCTACGGTGGCAAGGAGAAGGAGGGATGCTCCCCCGCGGTGGTGGGGAGCCGGAGAGTCTCCATTCCGCGGGGGGTGAGAAGGAGAAAACTGCAAGTTAGGCAGTCAAAGAAAAGACATCAGTTGTCATTCTTCTGACAGAAGACCAGGGTGGCGGAGACACTACCTGGCGTGGAGGCGACTCGAGTCCTCGCTTACGCATGCGTTCAATGAGCGTGGTTCGATTCAAGCGGAGAAGCTCCGCCGCCAGCGTCTTGTTGCCCCGGGTACGAGAAAGGGCCTGCAGAATGAATTCATTTTCGAGGTTCTGTAGCAGGCCATCGAGATCGACACCCTCGATCGGAAGGGCCACTGGAGGTAACAACCCGTTCTCTTCCTGCTGTAATGGAATATGTTCAAGCATGTACTCTGGCAGGTCGCAAAGCCGAATAACGCCATCATCGTTAAGAACCACGAGCCGCTCGATCAAATTCTCCAGCTCGCGGACATTGCCCGGCCAGCTATAGCTCGCCAACTTCACCAGTGCCTCATGTTCTATGCGCTCGACCAGTCGTTCTTTTTTGCGGCTATGCAGGCGCAGAAAGTGTGCAACTAATGGAGGAATGTCCTCGGTCCGCTCACGTAATGGCGGAAGCGTTAACGGGAGCACATGGAGCCGATAAAATAGATCATCACGAAATTTTCCTTCTTTTACAGCAACTTGGAGGTCTCGATTGGTGGCGGCGATCACGCGAACGTCGACGCGAACGGATTTATCACTCCCTACCGGCTCAAATTCCTGTTCCTGGAGCACGCGTAAGAGTTTCACTTGTAATTTGGCACTCATCTCCCCTACCTCATCGAGAAACAGGGTACCACCATGCGCGAGCTGAAAGCGCCCTTGCCGAGCATGCCCCGCCCCGGTAAATGCGCCACGTACATGCCCAAACAATTCGCTCTCGAGTAGCTCTTCAGGGATCGCCCCACAATTGACCGGCACAAACGGACGCATAGCGCGCGGACTCAGGCTATGAACGATCATAACGTCCATCTGGAGTTCGCAATCGATAAAGATACCGGAGAGCGATTAGTCAAAGTTCTTGACCCCGAAACGGGGAAGGTCATCCGACAGTTCCCTCCTTCAGAGATCTTGCAGGTTATGAAGTCACTACGCAACCTCAAAGGGATACTGTTCTCCGAAAGGTTTTAAGCATGGGAACTATTACGTTTGGCGGTCTGTCTACTGGATTAAACACCGGAGCACTGATCGACGAGCTAGTACGTGTAGAACGTCAGCCAATCACCCTTCTTGAAAGTAAACAGGCGAAACTCAAGCAGAACGTCTCGCTCTTACAAGACCTCATTAGCAAACTGAGTGCCCTCAAAAGTGCTGCCACAAAACTGTCCACTGTCGCCAATTTCTTCGTCAAAAAAGCCACCGGCTCCAACGAAACTGTTCTTGACGTTAGCGCGGGGTCAAACGCCGACGTTGGAAACCACACAATTATCGTCAATACTTTGGCACGGGCCAGTACAGTGGCTTCCGCAAGTTTTGCCGATACCGATATCACTACAGTCGGGATGGGAACCTTACGAATTACCGTTGGGACAACAATAACTGATATTTCCGTTGACGGTACGAACAATACGTTACAGGGGCTTCGCGATGCGATTAACGATTCTGGCGCTGCAGTCACTGCCTCGATTATTCTCGAAAATGCCGGAGCAAGTCCAACCTATCGACTCGCTGTGACCGGGAAAGACACTGGAACAGTCAATGCCGTCAGTTTCGACACAAATGGTCTCACTCTCGGCGGAGGATCCCTCGCCCTTGGCTTCACTACCACACAAGCTGCTCAAGATGCAGCACTGATGATTGACGGCATCGCTATAACGCGAGCAACCAATACAATTTCAGACGCCATTACCGGGATAACGCTCGACGTGAAAAGCACCTCTGCATCACCAATCCAGGTAACAACGAATAACGACACGGAAGAGATCAAGAAGCAACTCAATAATTTTGTTACCGCCTATAATGAAATTATGTCGTTCATCGCTACCCAAACAAAATACGATAGTAACAGCAAAACAGCCGCTCCGCTGATCGGCAACGCCACAGTAATAAGTCTCCAACGGACCCTACAGAGAGTGCTTACGACTCCGGTCGTTGGTACTCCATCAATTCTCGCTGAAATCGGAATCGCAACTCAGAGAGACGGGACGGTTGTTGTCGATGACGCGAAACTCACCAGTGCCTTACAAACGAACCTGGAAGGGGTCAGCAACCTATTTCTGGCTACTACTAATGGTGTCGCGCAAGCAACCGTCGACTTTGTGACCAACGCCACACGCAGCGGCGATGGGATCCTCTCTACCCACATCACAGGGACCCAAGATCGCATTCGCCAGATTGACGATCAAATTGCCCGCAAAGAAACTAATCTCGATAAATTTCGCGAGAATTTGATCCGTCGCTTCTCCGCTCTCGAAACCTTAGTGAGCCAGTTGCAAACCCAAGGAAATTTTTTGGCTCAACATTTATCTAGTCTGAATGCCTAGAGGAGATAATCCGTGAATATGACCTATCAAACTCCGGTAGACGTCTACAGAAAGAACCACTTTCACACCGTTGATCGTGGCACCTTGTTACTAATGCTCTACCAAGGAGCCATTGACTTCGTCAAACGGGCAAAGAGCCATCAAGAAAAAGGAGAAATGGCGGAAAAAGGAATCTACATCTCTAAGGCGCATTCCATTATCACTGAGTTTCGCAGTAGCCTCAACTTTGAGGTTGGCGGCGATGTCGCTCGCAATCTCGAAGGTCTCTATCGGTTTATGCTGGATCAACTCATGGAGGCGCACCTCGGTAATGATGGCAAACCTCTAGAAACGGTGATGGGTCTTTTGGCAACACTCAAAGAGGGCTGGGAAGGCGCCGTGGCGCAAGTTCGCAAGGAAGGGCTCCTCAATGACTAACCAAATCCTTACAGAGTTAACAGTTCTCTTGCAGGATACCGTTGCGCTGCTCGATTGCTCTGAGCCCGACACCGAGACGTGGGAACAGTACAACCTCAGACGGCAGCGCATTTTCACCAATCTCCAAGCATTGTTCGCGACTGAGGAAAAAGCCGAGGCTGCCCCTGTCCAGGAACTCCTCCAGTCGGTCATCGAAAAAGATCGTCTATTGATGCAGAAGTTGGTGGTTCACCGCACCCGCTGCTGCCAAGACCTTGCTGCCGTCGCTAAGGCTCGTCAGGCACTCAAAGATTTTCCTCCATCCTCCTCGCACCATTTCCTCGAACGCGCTGTCTAAATCCTTGGTAAAAATTGCCCGCGCGAAGGGAAATTTTTCCCTGCCACGTTGTCTTTTTTCTTCCTTCCAGAATTTCTTCCAACATTTCCCGCCTCTTTCATTGGCACTCTTTGTGCTTTTCTTTTCATGGAACGTGACACTGAGGAGTGCAAACTATGAAACGATTTATGTTGGTCGCCGCAATCGTGGCCGGCGGGTTGTTTGCTGGATGGCACCTATTGCCAGAGTTCATTAATGTCCCTTCTTTATTCATTACGGTCGGCGGTACTGTTGCTGTCACGCTTTTCACCTTTTCTTGGACACGGGTATGTGAGGTCGGAAAGGTCTTGTACGCTCTCTCTCACGCAGAACCGCAAACGCTCGAAGCGCGTATCACAGAACTCAAGCGCTTAGCGCACCTCTACCACGTCGGCGGACTCCGTGGTTTGGAGAATCAAGAAAGAAGCATTACCGATCCCTTTCTCCGGTCAGGAGTCAAAATGGTCGTTGATCTCCGCAAGGAAAGAGACATTCAGAATAGCCTTGAACAGGAGTTGCTCGCGTTCTTCCATCGCTATGAGTCGGCTATGCAGGTATTGCTCGTCGTCGGGAAACTCCTTCCCGCTTTTGGCCTTATTGGTACCCTCATCGGGTTAATTTTGCTCTTTCATCAGATTCCCACTTTAGAACCGCAGACATTACCGTCCTCTATTTCCGTGGCGGTCCTGACAACATTGTATGGAGCGCTGCTTGCCAATGTCGTTGTTCTTCCTCTAGCAGCCAAGCTACAGTCATTCGAGCAGGAGCAGGAAGCGATAATGCGTCTCTCTCTCGCGGGGATACTTCTGTTGGCTCACGGAGAGTCTCCTACTACCATTGAGCATCAGTTAAGAGCGATTTTCCTCTCACCTTCAACTGACCAACACGCGACAACAAGAATCCCTCAACCTTCTTTAGACCTACACAAGCCCGTCTTCAGTCGCGTAGAAAGGTAATCCCCGCTTATGGCCGAGCTGTTTCCCACCTTCCGCAAAGACTCGCCAAGATCAGGGAAAGACGCGTTCGGAGAAGACTCTAGCTGGCAAATCACACTAAGTGACTTAACGCTTTTACTTCTCTGTTCACTCGTTGTCTGGCATGTTGTGGATAAACAAGTCTCAACTCGAGCGCAGGGATTTTCACCACCAGCCGCAGCGCTCCGTAGCTCCGTGCAGTCCCCAATTCCTGCCCCGTATTTGGTAAAAACCCCTCAGGTACCTTTTATTACTCTACCCACGGCGGCACTCCCACTGCCGGCAAAAGCAGGGTATAGCACTCCGCCAGCTACCGACCGTTGGCAAGCTCTCAGAGAGGAACTGGAAAAGTATACGCGCGAAGGCGGGTGGGCTGAGGGGATCGGTCTAGTATCCACACAGCACGAACTTCTTATCGACATAAAGGAGCCGATTCTGTTTGCTTCCGGTAAAGCCGATTTACGGGCAACAATTTTTCCTATCCTCACAACAGTCGCAACGCTCGCACAAAACCACCTTGACCTTGCGCTTGAGGTGCAAGGCCATACCGATGATGTACCGATCGCCACGCCGGAGTTCCCCTCCAATTGGGAACTGTCTGCCGCGCGAGCAAGTCGTGTTGCCCGTGCTCTCATTGAAGCAGGCGTCGCACCGGCGCGGATTACCGCCCAGGGATATGCGTCATTTCACCCTTTGCTTCCCAATACGACAGACGACCAGCGAGCAATCAATCGGCGCGTGGAAATTCGTCTCTATCGCAGTGTGCAACAAGGTGGCAGAGAGCTAGATCAATCCCCACGCGAGGAGAATTCGCTGTCACAGACAAGGGAACGACCATAGTTTCCTCAACGCAGAGAACCACAACGGATAGAGCCCACGAATGCGCGAAGTACGGCCATATCAGAGACGGGCAAGATACTGTCGGCGAAATCTCCCCTATCCCTCCTTTGCTAAAAGCGAGAGGATAGCAGTTGTCGTTAAGAAAAAGGGACACGTGCAGCCCGGAGCGATTTTGCCTTGTTGCAAGCGAGAGACAAACATTCGTCAACAGGATCGACCGATTTCCTGGTGCAGCGTAATCGGTGTGATGGCTACCCACGAACACCTAGTCGTGGGCCCCCTGGCGTGTCTGAGGCGTGCAGCGTCGCCTCATATCACGATAGTCCAGTGAAGGAATCGACATGAAACAACGCACTACTCCCCAAACTGCGGTGGGAAATGAAGACGGCATCGACCTGCTCCACTTACCGAGCGTCGCCCACCTCTCAGCCTACGGCCTCGTCACCACCGACACTGAAGGGAACATCCTCGATGTTAATGAGACCGTCCTGCGTTTCCTTGGTGTATCCGACAAGACCCATCTCGTGGGAACATGTAGCGTAAGTTTTCTTCACAAAGAAGACCAGTCCCGGGCGCTGGAAAGTTTGCTGCAACAATTACAAGACAAAAGCGAAGCTCCTAGCAAACACAAAGAAGGCGATGAGTATCGACTCGTCTTACCTAATGGCGCCCAGTGTATCATCAAAACGCACGTTACTATTCTTCGCACTCAAGACACGCAAGTGGCTGGAGCCCTCATAAGTATTCAAGACATCACAACCCGGCGACATCTCAACGCTCAACTTCGTCACCGTATTGTTTTAGAAGACGCCCTTGGGCAGGTTTCACGCTTGCTCGTCATAGCAGGGTCACCACCTCTAGAGAAAATTTTGCAAATCCTCGGGAGTGCTGTAAAAGCAAACTGTGCGTTTATTCTCAGGCTCCATAAGGATGACAACGTCAGGGTTGTCGAGACAGTCCATTTTAGGGATCAGGAGAGGACGTTTCCTGAGCTAGAGAGGCAACCGGCAACACTCTCGGCTATCTTCGACTGGCTCCTCAGCCGACTCGGTGCGCGGGAAGACGTTCTCACCCTCGACCGCCGGACCCTACCTGAAGAAGCTCAGGCATTAGAAAAGTACCTTCAACGGCAAGGCGTTCAGTCGCTTTTGACCGTCCCTGTCTCGACAGAGGGCAATGCACGGTTAGGAGTTATGGGGTTTGGCGATTCACAACCTGATCGTGAATGGTCTGCAGAGGATATTCGATGCCTGCGCGTTGTCAGTGAAATGCTCGTCGGGTTATGGAGTCGCCAACTCGTAGAAGAGGCGCTGCGGCTGAGTGAAGAACGCTATGCCCTCGTTGTCCGGGCTATTACACATGGCATCTGGGATTGGGATATTCGCACCGGTGAGTTCTGCTTCTCACCAAGGTGGAGAGAGTTACTTGGATACCAAGAGTGCGACCTTTCCGGCTGGCTCCCAAAGTGGAACGAATTGACACACCCTGACGATGTAGAACGTAGGACAGCGGCGCTGGCAGCGCATCTCGAAGGACAGACAGAACATTACGAAAGCGAGTATCGTATTCTTCATAAGGACGGCTCTTACCGCTGGGTCTTCGACCGCGGGGTGGCGCTACAAGACGGGACGGGGCAGCCCTGCCGTATGATCGGCTCGTATTCCGATATCACCCTACGGAAGAAAACCGAAGAAGAGTTTCGTATACGAGGGCGACAGCAGGCGATCGTGGCAAAACTTGGTCAATTGGCACTAGGCGATTGTTCCGTGCAAAAGTTGATGAGAGAGAGTGTCACCCTTGTCGCTGAAGGCTTGAACATTGAGCAGTGTGAGATTCTGAAATATATCCCGAATCAGAATGAGTTTGTCCTGGAAGTCGAGACTAATGGGGGAACACGACCGACAGAGCGTAACGCAGAAAGTCGAGAATTCTGCTCGCATGCGCTCTATACATTGATTGCTGAGGAACCAGTTATCGTCGATGACCTCACGCATGAGGAACGCTTCAGCAAGTCACCCTTGGTACACACGCAGAGAGCTGTGAGCTGCCTCAGTGTCCGCATCGGAACAAAAGACTGGGCGTTTGGTATCCTGAGAGCCTATTCCACCCACAAACGCACTTTTAGTCATGATGACGTCTATTTTTTGCAAACAGTCGCAAACATTCTTGCTGACACTGTCAAGCGTGCACAGACTGCAAGCGATCTCCAGCAAAGCCAAGAACTGTTTCAGAGTTTCATGGATAACAGTCCAATCATGGCCTACATCAAAGATGCCAACGGGCGCTATGTTTATGTGAACAGACCGTGGGAACGGTTTTTCCGGCAGCTCCTACCGGGAAGAGGATGGTTCTGGCTCACTGACAGCGATATCTGGCCGGCAGAGCATGCCGCTCAATTTCGCGAGTATGATCGTATTGCCTTGGCACAAAACCGTTTTGTGGAAACCGTCGAGACCATCCAAGTTCCCAACGATACCTATCGCTGGTTGAGTCTCCGGTTTCCCCTCCGTAAACCATCTGGACAGTGGCTGATCGCAGGGATCTCGGTTGACATCACTCGCCTTGTCCAGGCTGAAGAAGCGTTGCGGCAAAGCGAGGAGCGGTACGCATTAGCCACCCGTGGAACCACCGACGGCATTTGGGACTGGAACATCCAAACTGGGGAAGTATACTTCTCCCCGCGGTGGAAAGAAATTCTCGGATATCAGGAGCAGGAACTGTCAGGGTGGCTGGAGGAGTGGCGTAAGCGGGTACATCCCGACGATCTGATGCAGATGACGGCAGCCGTAACCACCCATCTCAAAGGGCAGAGTGCTCACTACGAGAGCGAGTACCGCATTTTGCACAGAAATGGCACGTACCGCTGGGTTCTCGACCGCGGTATCGCCTCGCGGAATGCCGCCGGGCAACCATGTCGCATGGCTGGATCACTCACCGATATCACCGCACGGAAACAAGCGGAGGTAGCGCTCGCCGCTCGCGTCCAGGAAGCTTCTTTTGTTGCCACCATCGGGACTGCCCTGACACAGAGTGATAGTCTTTCCAGCATGTTGCGACAGTGCACCCAGGCCATCATGGACTATCTCGACGCTGAATCGGCGTACATCTGGGCGCTTAATAAAAACGAAAACGTTCTCGAACTCCAGACTAATGAAGAGCAACATGGACACGCAAAGGTTCCACCTCGTCTCTCAACTGACCAACCTTGGGATAATGCTTTCACACTCGCGAGCCACACTTCTCAGACAATCGATTCTTTGTCGTTGGATTCCTCCTCTTCACAATCAGTAGAACAAAGCGGTTTCGAGGTTCTAGCCCCTTATCCCTTACTCGTCGAACAGCAGGTAGTCGGTTGTCTCGGGTTGGTAACGAAACATTCTTCTCCGCCAAGCACGCGTACCGGGTTGGCAGCAGTTATCGATATGATCGCGGTCGGTATGCTACGCCGTCTTGCCGAAACAGAACTGAAGTCGGTTAACGAAATTCTCGAACACCAAGTAGCGGAACGGACAACACA
>JBFWXH010000105.1:0-27450 GCA_050187625.1 Binatia bacterium | reverse complement strand
CGATGAGCAACTCGCCCAAGTCCAACTGCGCCCCCATGCTTTTCATGGCGAATGGAACTATTCCATTCTGCCCTATGTATCAGAAATAGTTCGTTAGTTATGGCAGTTATTTCGTAGCAAATCCTTAATGCGAAAAGTGTCGCTCGGCGTCACATCGCGCGCCCAAATCATGAACTTGTACGGGCCCGTTGAGCTCTGCTCGCCATTGATGGTGCCAGAGCCCTTAAACTGAGCAGTGGTGCCGTTTTGGTTGACGACCAGCCAGTCATAGGTATCCGAGTGGAAGTTCAAGCCCCCCGCCGAAAAGTTGAACTCCGTGTTCCCCGTCGGGATACTCGCTCCCTTTTTATACTTGGAGACAAAGCCGAAATTCGCTCTCCCTTCGGCGGTTGCACACGCCTCATTAAGTTGGCACCACCCCGGTGAAGAATAAATCCACCCGCCACCGGTAACAAAGTCGCCATCCGGGTCATAGACTGCGAGCAGAATACACTCTGCCGGGCCAATGTTTTCCGCCGCGTCTTCACCACTGACACACACCTCATACACGCCTGCCTCTGTAAAAATGGGAATGGTCGCCGTCACGTCTTCACGCACCTCGTCCAAATCCCCATCTTGAGCACTCATGGGGACTAAGTCACCCCCGTCAATGGCATAATAGGCAGCGGCAATGTTTGATCCTCCCGTGTCACTATCATCGACTGTCGCCGTCAAAGTGACTGCTGTGTTCACCGCTACCGGGTTAGGCGTGGTTACGACATTAGTCGTTACGGGCCCTTCGTCGTCAGGAGAGCCCGGAACGACGGCAATCCCTCTTGGATCTGGTCCTGTGGGCCCTTGGAGGGGATTATCGAAGTCACTGAGGACCGTGCGGGTTCCATTTACAGGATTTACTGCATATAAGTCATTGGTAATGACATCGGAGACAAGAATAGTACCGTTGGCCATGACGGCAAGCGCTACTGGTTCAGGTCCCAGAGGCCCTTGGTTGGAATCACCAAAATCACTTAAGATTGTTCGATTGCCGGTGGTGAAATCAACAGTAAACAAAGCGCCTGGAGGTGGGTTTGCGTTGTTGCCACCACGAGCAACAACAAGGATTGTATTGTTGTCGGTGACTGCAACATCAAGAGGTCCACCGATCGTTGAGCCTTGGTTTGCGTCGTCAAATACACTGACAACCGTGCGCACCCCACTGACAGGATTAACAGCAAATAATATCCCACTATTTTGAAAGGTGGAAATGCGAGCGAGAAAGTCGACGACTAGTAAAGTTCCGTCAGCAAGTAACGCCAGGTTCCGAGGGTCTTGGCCAAGTGGGCCCTGGGAGAAATTGCCGAAGTCACTCAAGACTAGACGCTGGCCATTAACAGGATTGACAATATAAAGTGTCCCTGGGGCATTAGGATTACCGGGAAGAAGCGGACCAGAATCTTGGTCTACGACAAGATGGGTGCCATCTGCTGTAACGAGCACGCCAACAGGACTCTCGCCCAACGGCAACCCTTGGACAGGATTCCCAAAGTCAGTGATTAGATTCAAACTTCCATCGATGGGATCGACCGAAAAGAGGGTCCCGCGATCATTTGTCCCTCCCCCGGTAGTCGTCACCAAGATAGTGCCATCGGCTGTGATGAACACATCGTTCGGATTCTGTACCGTTAGCCCTGAGGGATTGGTGCTGACAGCATCAAAGTTGCTAATAATTCGTCGGGTCCCATCTTGCGGATCGACGGCAAAAAGAGCCCCGACGTTCGGATTTGCAGAGTCAGAGTCGTAGAAGTGATCAACGACGAGAACATCTCCGGGAAAAACTTGGGCTGCAACCAGCCCAGCCCCTCCACAGAGTACGCTAATAAAAGACAAACCTGCAACAAGGTGAGACACAGTAAACAGTCGGTGATTTCGCATATTCCCTCCTTTAACAGTATAGGAACGCAATGCGCCTCAAAGAACGTCCCTCCCCCAAACAAAAAAGCCGGGCTACCCTTGTGACCTTTATGGCGGTCACTTCGGCAACCCGGCCAACTTCAGTTCCTCTGTACGTCTTCCCGCCGCCGCCGCCTCCCACTTCCCTTGCCGACTCCGGTGTCAGCGTAGTGGATGAAGTCCCGTCGGCTTTCCGTCCCCAAGTCACCTTGGGTTTGGCGTTTCGGTTCAACGCTGGCTTATGGCACAAAAAAAAGTCTCATAAGTGCTTACAACTTCACTTGTGCTAGGCAGCTGAAATTTTGCAATCGTCTCTCAGTGAGAGATACGCGTTCCGCGCCGCTCGATTAGCGAAAAGTCAACAAAGAGACAAGAGGAGGGTGCGTAACAAGATCCTATTCTAATAAAACGCCAGACTAGCAAAACTCACGGCCGAGTGTGGAGCGGTTTCGGCATAGGCGTATTTCAAGAGCTTACCTCGGGTCGCCTCAACAAGATGCAGCAGTGTATACATTGGTGCAAAGCCGCAGACGCGACGGCGGTCGCCATCTTTCGCAATCTGGGCAAAGAAGTCGGCATGATCGACGTTCTCCAGCGCCTGGATAAGTCGCCGATCTTCGCTTTCTACCCAATTCAAGAATTCTTGGGTGAGTGGACCTTGGTCACCGAACTTTTGCCCAACATGGGCAAAATCCACGCCGGCGACAAAGCAGACTTTTTTCTGACTCTGGGCGATCGTCTTTTTGAGCGCGCTCAAGAATGTCGCCACACGGGGAATTTCTACCGGCGGGGTATTGCTGAGAATCATGTGATGGAACGAGGTAACTAAAAGAGGAACGATGGTGAACGGGCGATGATTTCCCAACACGTACTGCAAAAAGAGTGTCTGGAATTCCAGCGAATGCTCGGTGCGGTGAAGCAATTCGCTGGCGAGCAAATCTTCGTCATAGTTCTGCTGCAGCGTGCGAATGAAGTCGCGGTCAGTTTTTACTCTTCCTAAGGGCGTGTTGTAGTCTTTGTCGGTCGCGACAAAGAGGTCCTCTGCACCGTAGTGTGAGGTCCCCAACAAGATAAACAGGTCGGCATCGCAGCGCTCCGCTAACTCTTTGTAGCTCCAGGCGTACGCTGTTCCTCCCACCCGTAAATCGATATGCGGAGCAATTAACCCACGAATCGGAGGAAGCGTTTGCTCGTGCGCTGCAGGGGTTCCTGGTCCTTCGGCATGAGAGAAAAAACTTGCGGCTTGTTCACGAAACGTTTGCGGCTGTGAGGAGTAGCACGTATCGGCATGCGCCATCTCACGCACGGAAGATTGTAGAAATGCCGTATGAATTTCCTCTTGGAGATCAGTAAAGCGTGGGCTATCAAGATAGTATTGCTCGTCGAGCTGGCGCGCGAGGTCAGCAATCATTTCACGAGATAGCACCTGCCCGAATTGCTTGGCAAACGCCTCTTGAATATCGATCAGCGAGTGTTGTCCATCGAAGTGACTGATAATGAAGTAGGTAGGGTACGGCAGCAACAGCGGCGTTTTGGCGTAGTCCAACGGATCACGGATGTAAATTCGTGGAGGCTTTCCTTCTTCTTCGACCGGAAACGCTTCGATGTACCGGAGCCTGGGGTAATCCATGGCGACACTCCTCATATATAACATAATCACTGCCGGTTGCTACCGTAAAAGGTTTCCGTGAAGGGATCAAGTTTCCTTGACAGAGAGGAGGTCTGCCCCCTATAGTCTCGCCTAACAATAAGGAGGCGTTATTATGAAGTTTGCTCTCAGCGGTGTTGGCAGCGGATCAACTGCCCGACCGGAGTTGCTTACCCAAGTCGCTCAGAAAGCAGAAGCCTTAGGTTTTGAGTCGGTGTGGATTCCAGAGCACCTGGCTGTGCCTGTGACTATTACCAGCCGTTACCCTTACTCCGCCGACGGTAAATTTCCCGGCGGTCCAGGGGCTGCCCTTCATGACCCCTTTGTTGCCCTGAGCTTCGTTGCAGCGTGTACCAAGACGATTAAACTTGGCACCGGGGTCTTTGTCCTGCCGCTTCGCAATCCCCTAGCCGCAGCTAAGGCTGCGGCTAGCGTCGATGTCCTCTCGCAGGGACGGCTGTTGTTTGGCATTGGTATTGGCTGGTGCGAGGATGAGTTCAATGCGGTTGGGATGTCGTTTAAGGATCGGGCAGCGCGGACACGGGAAACCATTACCATGATGAAAGCGTTGTGGACCGACGAGACTCCGCAGTTTTCCGGTCGCTTTCATAGCTTTGCCCCAGTCGGATTTAATCCTAAGCCAGTACAAAAGCCGCATCCGCCGATTATTTTTGGTGGCGAAAGTCGTCCAGCCCTTAAACGTGTCGCGGAATTAGGCGATGGCTGGTTCGGCTTCCGCTATACTCCCGACTCTCTCAAGCCGCAGCTGGGCTTGCTCAAGGAGCTGACAGACAAAGCTGGCCGGCAATTTTCACAGCTTGAGATTACTATCGCCCCAGAAAATGGTGCTCACCTCACGGTCGATACCGTGAAACGATTTGCAGATGCTGGAGTGCACCGCTTGATGACGTTCGCACCAGGTTTTGTCCCCAGGGCAAAATTTGACTCAGAGCTGTATCCCCAGATGGAGAAATTCGCCAACGAGGTTATGGCAAAGGTCTAACGGCAAGTCCGTATGGCAGAGAATCCTCCCACAACCCTCCGCGCTGCCGTGATTGGTGTCGGCTACCTCGGTCGCTTTCACGCCCAAAAGTATGCAGCCCAATCCGCAGTGACGCTGGTTGCAGTGGTCGACTCCAACCTCACACGGGCGCAAGAGATCGCTACAGAATGCCATACAACTGCCTGCACTGATTATCACGAATTATTTGGCCAGATCGACTGTGTCAGTGTTGCCGTGCCGACGCAGTTTCATCACGAAGTCACCCGTGACTGTCTTGCGCACGGAATCGACGTGCTCGTCGAGAAGCCACTCACGGCAACTGCCGCGGAAGGACGTGCATTGGTTCATCTTGCCGAACAGCACAAATGTATTCTGCAAGTCGGCCATCTCGAGCGGTTTAACCCAGCGTTGCGCTCGCTCACGGGTATCCTGACATCTCCACGCTTTATTGAGTGCAACCGCGTTGCACCGTTTGTCGAACGAGGGACAGATGTCGATGTCGTGCGTGACCTCATGATTCACGACCTGGATGTGATTTTGAGTTTAGTGCGTTCGCCAGTGACCTCGATTGAAGCGTTTGGCGTGCCGGTGTTAACGGCGGAACCGGATATTGCCAATGCTCGCCTACGTTTTGCCTCGGGTTGTATTGCCGATGTCACGGCTAGTCGTGTCGCGCTGAAGCGCGAACGAAAAATGCGTGTCTTTCAACCTGATACCTATCTGGTGGTCGATTACGGGGAACACCGGATTCGGATTTGTCGTCGGGAACCGGGACCACAAGCTGGTGCACTCCCGAACATCAGCTTTGAAGAACGCGAGGTCGGCGGAGAAGATGCTCTGGAAGAAGAAATTCGCGCGTTTCTCCACGCAGTCCGCGAACGCAGCGAGCCGATCGTGAGCGGGCGAGACGGTTTGCAAGCGTTAGAAGTCGCCGAGCGGATCGTCGGGTGTTTAGAGATACCCTAACAGGCTGAAGGCTGTAGGCTATAGGGAAAACGAGAAACTTTGGACCTTGGATGTAGAATTTTGTGACACTCCGCACTTCGCACTTCGCACTCCGCACTCTCCGAATACTTCTCGTCGCTGGTGAAGCCTCTGGCGACATGCATGGCAGTGACCTGGTCACCGCCCTAAAGCGGCAAGTGTCAAATGTCGAGGTCTTCGGAGTTGGTGGACCTGCCTTGCGGGCAGCGGGAATGCATACATTAGTCGATTCTGAGGCGATCGCAGGCATGGGCTTAGTCGAAGCTCGCGATAAAATCGGCGCGCTGCTCCGTACCTATCGTCAGCTCAAGCGAATTTTACAAATCGACCCGCCAGCCCTGCTAATCCTGATCGACTTTCCCGAGTTCAACTTACGGCTGGCCAAAGTTGCCAAAAAAGCCGGAGTACGGGTGTTCTATTACATTAGCCCACAAGTGTGGGCATGGCGGAGATATCGCGTCCACACGATTGCTCGACGTGTCGATCGTCTTGCCGCAGTTTTTCCCTTTGAGCCAGCTTTTTATGCCGCGCGTGGGTGCACCGTCGATTTTGTCGGTCACCCCTTGGTTGATCGTGTCCGTCCGACTCGTTCACGAGACGATACTTTTCACATGCATAACCTGGACCGGCAGAAGCGCTTGATCGCCCTATTGCCGGGCAGCCGCGTTCAAGAAGTCCATTATTTACTGCCTCCGATGATCGAAGCAGCAAAGTTACTCGGAGATGACTATCAATTTGTCGTCGCTGCGGCTGCCACCCTCGCCCCGGAAAAACTCAGGGCGGCTATCAACAGCCCGCATATCAGCGTTATCCACAACGATACGTACAACCTTGTGCATGCTGCAGATTTGGCTCTTGTTGCTTCCGGCACGGCAACGTTGGAAACGGCACTCCTCGAACGGCCAATGGTTATTGTGTATCGCCTCGCACCAATCACCTATGCTTTCGCTCGCGTAATCGTCAGAGTACCGTTTATTGGTATGCCGAATCTCATCGCTGAACGACGAGTGGTTCCCGAACTCGTACAGGCAGAGGTCACTCCAGCACGCATCGCCGCTGAAGCGACTCACTTGCTCACCAATGCCCAAGCATATAGCGTAGCGCAGAAGGGGTTACGGGAGGTTCGTCAGCGGCTTGGTGGTGGGGGCGCTGCGGAACGAGCAGCAGCGCTGGTGGTAGAAATGTTAGACGAACGAAACTAAAACGTAAGGAAAAATGTTGCTCCTTTCCCGTGACGTTTTACGCCGTACGTTTGATGCGCTCTAATCGAGACTTTTGATTCATACCGATGAACGTTTACCGTCGTCTTTTCCCATTTCTCCGTCCTTATCTGTTCCCGTCTTTCGCAACCGCGATCATTTGCATGTTGCTATTCAGCGCCACCAATGCGGTCCTCCCATTTATCGTGCAACACGTGTTCGATGACATTTTTGCCCAGAAGAACCTTACGGCGTTGACTTTCCTACCATGGCTGATTGTCGGCACTTTCCTTTTTCGTGGGGTGGTGAACTTCGGGCACGCCTATCTTATCGAGTACGTCGGCCAGCGTATCGTTGCCGATTTACGCAACACGCTAAACCGGCACCTCCAGTCACTCTCTTTGTCGTATTTTCATCGGAATCCAACCGGAACAATTCTTTCCCGCGTTACGAATGACACGACGTTAGTCAGAGAGGCACTGACCCAAGCGACTGCCTCAATTATGAAGGATGCAACATCGTTGCTCGCGCTGATTGTGGTCGCATTCGTCAAAGATTGGTTTCTAGCACTGATCGCTTTTATTGTCTTCCCGATCACCGTCTTGCCGTTGACACTGATGTACAAACAGGTCCGGCGTTCGAGCCGTCGCGGACAAGGATCGTTAGGGTCACTTACCGCGCTTTTGCAGGAGGCGATCCAAGGTAATCGTGTAGTCAAAGCGTTCGGCGCGGAAGCGTATGAGTATCAGCGTTTTGCGCAGGAGAATGACCGGTTTTATCGCCATTCAATGCGCGCTGGACGCGTACGCGCCTTCGTGCCACCAATGGTCGAACTCGTCGCCGCCGCCGGTATCGCCGCTGTCGTTGGCTACGGCGGCCACAGCGTGATTACCGGCGACCGCACTCAAGGCGAATTTATTGCTTTTCTCACTGCATTATTACTCTTGTATGAACCGTTCAAACATTTGACCCGTACGAGCGCCGCCATTCAAAATGGGTTAGCGGCAGCTGAGCGGTTATTCGAAGTCCTCGACATACGAAGTGCAGTAGAAGAGCGTCCAGGGGCGCAAACCCTCACCGGTGTTCGTCACGGCATTCGTTTTGAACAGGTACATTTTCGCTACCGCGATACCTGGGTATTGCGTGGTATTGACCTGGAAATTCGTACTGGTGAAGTTATTGCGTTGGTCGGCCCCAGTGGCGGAGGCAAGAGTACGTTGGCCGATTTGATTCCACGTTATTATGATGTCCAACGAGGGCATATCAGGATTGACGGGATCGACATCCGCGATGTCACGCTTGCTTCGCTACGCGCGCAGATTGCCGTTGTCTCACAGTCCACATTTCTGTTTAACGATACCGTTCGCAACAATATTGCGTACAGCATGCCAGACTTGCCGCTTGAAGAGGTCATTGCCGCCGCCCAGGCAGCCTATGCGCATGATTTCATTATGGCCTTACCGCAGGGGTACGACACAGTGATTGGTGAGTTGGGGGCGACTTTATCAGGTGGTCAACGCCAGCGTCTCGCGATTGCACGAGCCCTGTTGAAAAACGCTCCCGTACTCATTCTCGATGAAGCGACCTCGTCTCTTGACAACGAATCGGAACGCCTTGTCCAGGCTGCTATCGAGCGTTTGGTTGTCGGTCGAACCGTGCTGGTCATCGCCCATCGACTGTCTACCGTCCATCGTGCCGATCGGATTGCAGTCCTGATAGACGGGCAAATCGTTGAACAAGGCAAGCACGAACATCTTGTTGTCCGTAACAGCCAATATCGTAAGCTCTATGAACTCCAATTCTATGAAACCCCGGCCTCGTAGCCGTCATCTGCGGTTTCCCTTTGGAGAAGAGCTGAAGATTCGTGGTTGGACAGCTCTGGCGATTGCCGCCTTATGGTTCTTGGGGAAGACAACACGGAAACACTATGTTGGCGGCGATGAAGTGCTATCCCGGTGGCAACGAGGGGAACAAGTTATTCTTTCGTTTTGGCATGGTCGCATTCTCATGATGCCGTTTCCCTACTTGGGGCCCAAGGCTTGCATTATGAACAGCATTCACCGAGATGGTGAAATCATTACCCGTGTGATCAAACGCTTTGGCATCAGCGCAGTACGGGGCTCGTCAACCCGCGGATGGCTCGGGGGGCTAAAAGGCATGTTGGATGCGTATCAACAAGGATACGACCTGATTGTCGTTCCCGACGGACCACGTGGTCCCTGCCAGCAGGCAAAGTCTGGCATTGTACAGTTGGCGCGGGCAACTGGAGCACCGATTTTCCCGGTTACATACAGTGCCGCGTGGAAAGCCACGGTATCGAGTTGGGATCGCTTGATGATCCCGTTTCCGTTGAGTCGCGTGCTGTACATCGTGGACTCACCGATTCATGTTCCGCCAGATGCCTCAGCACAGGTACTCGAAGAGAAACGACGAGAATTGGAGCGTGCTTTAACCCACATCACGGTTCAGGCAGATAATTACTTCGCTGATCCGGACGCAGTTCCGTTTGTGACCGCTCCGAAGCCGCTGCCACGACGAAGCTGAAAACAAGATCGTGAGGGGCATTTTCTCACTCTAGCGTTATGGCACTCGTCCTCTACAACCTGATTCTCACTATGCTTGCCCTCCCTGCCCTACCAATGGTCGCAACTGCACTGGCGGTGCGTCCGCGCTACCGTCTTGGACTCTCTCAACGCTTAGGATTCATTCCCGCAGAAGTCCTTGAACGCTTTCAGGGACACAAGCCGATTTGGCTCCATGCCCCATCAGTCGGTGAAACGCTCGCTACGCGCCCCTTCCTGCGCAAACTTAAAGAGCGCTTTCCCGGTCACCCGCTCCTCCTTTCGTGTTTGACACCCACAGCATACGCAACCGTTACCGAACGCGTTTCCGAAGCAGATGGCGTCATCTATTTCCCGCTCGATTATCCCCTCTTCGTGGAAGCGGTCTTGTCTCGTCTCGCGCCGTCGCTTTTCTTTTTTACCGAAACTGAAATGTGGCCGAACTTTCTCAGTTCCTTACAACGACACGGAATTCCCACGATCTTAGTCAGTGGTCGCTTTTCCGTGCGGACCCAGGCTCGGTACCGGCCAGCCTCATTCCTCTTTGCACCGATCCTTGCGCGTCTCAGTCTGTGTTGCATGCAGACGCAAGCCGACGCTGAACGGCTGATTAGTGCTGGGGCAAAAAGAGAACGCGTCTTCGCCACTGGCAATTTCAAAGTCGATGGAATAACAACAGGTAGTGACGTCGGTCGACAAGTCTTAACTGCGGTCGGTCTGGGCGACCGACCGCTTCTCATCGGTGCCAGTACCCATGCAGGAGAAGAAGAGACATTGCTCCGCGCCTATCGCCTGTTGCAAGCCACCATTCCACACCTGCTCCTCTTACTCGCACCGCGGCATCCACAGCGCTTTGGCGAGGTTGAGGCCTTGCTACAAACACATAGCTACCGTTACCTGAAACGGAGCCAAAAAGACCAGGTATCGGCAGATGTAGAAGTCTTCTTACTCGACACTCTCGGTGAACTCTCCTCATTCTACTCGGCTGCAACCTTGGTTTTTGTCGGCGGAAGCCTGGTGAGAGGTCCTGGTGGGCACAGCGTTATTGAGCCAGCTTTAGCCCAAGTCCCAGTCTGTTTTGGGCCTTACACACACAATTTTACGACTGTGGTCGAGGAATTAGTGCACGACGGCGGAGGGTTCATCGTGTGCGATGCAGAAAGCCTTGTTCAGACAGCCCTAGCGGTATTCACCGATCACTCCCTAAAGGACAAAGCTGGCCGTAGCGCTTTAACGGTCATCCGTCGCGGACAGGGAGCTGTCGAGAGGACAATGGCGACCATTGAACAGGAACTCCTAAACCAGTCCCTCAGCATATAAAAACCTTACACAATCATGATACTGCTCGCGAACGTTTCTTTGTGGCCCTCAATGCTTTCAAATCCCCCCGTGCGTTGCGCGGTCTCTTTTCCAAAGGGGGCAATTAGGTCCCCTCCTTTGACAAAGGAGGGACAGGGAAAATTTCGCCAGCGGCATGAATAATGAAACGGTTACAACAGGTCATTGAAACCGTCTGGCAACGGCAGAGCCTATGGTCAAAAATCGGCTGGGCCGCGCTCGTTCCTCTTTCGCTCGGATTTTCTTGCGCTGTACGCGGACGCAACCTTTTGTACGACACTGGGCTATTACCGATTACGCAGGTAGATCTCAACGTTATTAGTGTTGGCAACCTCACTGTAGGGGGGAGTGGTAAAACTCCGCTGACATTATGGCTGGCGCAAGAGTTCCAGCGGAAAGGCTATCGTACTGGTGTCCTCACGCGTGGCTACAAAGGCACAGCAACAGGAATTACGGTCGTTGGCAAAAACGGCACCCCCTTAGCTACCATCGCTGAGGTTGGCGACGAAGCTGTGTTGCTCGCTCGTCGTTTCGCTGGTGTAGTGCTGGCCGGTCGTGATCGTAGTGCAGCCGCTCTCATGGCCCAGCAACAGTTTGATTTGCAGGTTGTCATTCTTGATGACGGTTTTCAGCACCGCCGCTTGCCCCGTGATGTTGACATTCTCCTGGTTACTGCGCAGCAACTGCGCAACACCTGGCTCTTGCCAGCCGGACCACTGCGAGAACCGATTTCCTCTGCTCGTAGAGCTAATCTCATTGTGTATACGAAAAGCGAACGGCGGTCCTCTGACTCCCCGATCGATCCACTCGCACAAGTACCTTTATCTCCTGTGCCTCGGTTTTACGGTGACTTCGTTCCCACTGCACTCATCCAGTCTGTGCACGGCAATTGGCAGGAACTACCGCTCGCCCTGTTGGCAGGGAAGCGCGTCACCACGATCACTGGTATTGCAACTCCGGCACCTTTTTTCGATACCGTTCGACAACAGGGTGCCACGGTTGCCAAGGTCATGGAGTTTCCCGATCATCACCGCTATACCAACAGAGACTGGCAAGAGATCAGGCAAGAGAGTCAAGCGCACGGGTTAGTCGTGACGACGGAAAAGGACTTGGTCAAACTTGAGCAATTTCCTCCTCTGTCCACTCAACTCGTGGCCCTGCGGGGGGAGATGCGCATCGACCCAACAGAACCGTTCTTTTTCGCCATCGAACAACGGTTCCGCTATAAACATGGAGACAGGACTAAGCATGGCCGCACCGTTTCTCATTAAAGCAGTGACCGAGTTGCTCGCGGACATTCCAGCACAAGGGAAAACCCTCCTGGATGTGAGCTGTAAAGAAGGAGATGTTCTCCAAGCCGTACGCTCGCACGGATTTACTCTACGCGGAACGAATTTTGAACCGACTGGTCCGCCGCTTGATGGCATTCCAGTTGATTACGGAGTTGATCTACGCAACCCCCTTCCTTACGACGATGCCCAATTTGATGTCGTATTGTTGGTAGAAGTGATCGAACATTTGGAAAACCACCCAATCGCATTGAACCAACTCGCGCGCATTCTTAAACCGGGAGGCGTACTGATCCTCACCACTCCCAACATCATGCGCTTGAATTCCCGCTTCCACTTCTTTTTCAGCGGATACCACAAAACCAAACGTCGCTTCATTCCTTTTGACACACCGCTCGATCAGGCCCATCGGTTCCACAATTACCCGATCGATTTGCCGATTCTCTATTACCTCTGTAAACAGAATGGTCTCACCATTGAGCGTCTAGGGAATAGCAAAGTGAAAGGATTCTCGCGGCTCCTTTATGTTCTCTTTGGACTCCCGGTGCATCTGTATACCTGGTATACCCTACAGTTACGCGAGAAGGATACTCGGCAAAAGCGAGAGAACAAAGCTCTGTGTCGTTGGTTACTCGATGCCCGGACACTAACGGAAGATAATTTGGTGCTCCGCTTGCGTAAGGACACGACCAGCACTCCGACTTCATCCTAGAGAAAGGAACTCGTTATGGCCCTCAGCCAAGAGCTACTGAACATTTTAGTGTGCCCGCAGTGTAAAGGACCCCTCACTCTCACAGAGAAGAAAGATGGGCTCACTTGCGCTGCCTGCAAACTGCGCTATCCGATTAAGGATGACATTCCGGTCATGCTGATTGATGAGGCCATTAAACTCCCCTAAGCGTAGGAGACACGGACCCCATTGCCATGTTGTCTTCCTTCCATACCCCTCCAGCGTCGCCACCGCATCCACGGTTGCTTGTCGCCCAGACCGGTTTTCTTGGCGATGTCGTCCTCACCACCCCATTACTCACGACTTTGCATCGTCATCTCGCACCCGCTTCCCTGACCGTGCTCACGACACCTCAGGCAAAACCCTTACTCGAACACCACCCCGTGGTGTCACGAGTATTAGTTGATGCCAAGCGGACCACTGGACGTGGCATCGTCGGTTTGTGGCAGACCGCACAGCAACTGCGACAAGAACAGTTCTCGCTCGCGGTTGCCGCCCATAAATCATTGCGCACCGCACTCCTGCTCGCATTGACTGGCATTCCCCACCGCGTCGGTTTTCGGCAAAGTCCCGGTTGGTTTTTCTACCATCGCACGGCCATCCGCGACGCTCACCGTCACGAGGTCGAGCGCATTCTTTGCATAATGCGGACTTTCGGCCTGGAACCCGAAGAATGCGAACGAACCCCACAAGTCGAATATCCCAGTGCCGCGAAGCAACAGGCAGCCATGCTCCTCATGGAAGCAGGCATTGACACCAGCGAACCGCTTTTTGTCGTCTGTCCGGGATCAGTGTGGCCGACCAAGCGGTGGACAATCGATGGTTTTGCTGAAGTGGTCCGTCGCCTCGAACAAAACTATGGACGAGTGTTGCTCTGTGGTGGCCCGGACGACGTTCCCATCGCGCAAGCGGTCTACGAAAAAGCGGGAAAGCAAGGGGTGAATCTCACAGGACAAGCAGACTTACCAACCTTTACGGCACTGATTGATTACGCCCAGACTGTCATTAGCAACGACAGTGCCCCGATGCATATTGCTGTTGCTCGTGGAATACCAGTCGTCGCGATTTTCTGTGCCACGACCCCGAGTCTTGGCTATGGTCCGTATAGTAATCGTGCGGTCGTTGTGGAAAAAAGAGACCTTTTTTGTCGCCCCTGTGGCCGCCACGGGGGTCCGCGGTGTCCGCGAGGAACGGACGACTGTATGCGACTTGTCACGGTTGAAGATGTGCTGAGTGGCGTAGATCAGCTTTTGACACAATCGGCAACTCAATCTTTCCCGGAATATGGCCATGCCTCGCATTAATGCTCAGCACGAACTCCCGTTGCGAGAACGTTTTCAGCAGCTGAATCAAACAACATCGGATGACGCTGTCGCTGCAGCCCATAGGCAAAGAGTAACATTCAAAGCGTTGGTTATCTCTCCTTTCGTCGTCTTTCTACGAACGTACTGGCAGCAGAAAGCGTGGCGGCAAGGAATCCCTGGCCTTATCGCCGCGCTCTTTGCCGCCTATAGTGCATTTGTCCGCACGGCAAAGCTGTGGGAACAACAGCAGGTGCCCACAAGCGTCCCCCCCTCTTCTCCGTCTGCCAATGGCTAAGGTGACAATTCCCTCAGGGTTTTTCGAGCAACGGTCGGGAAACACTCTCTGGTGGCTCAAGGTCGGCTGGGAGTCGAGAATTCTGCCTCTCTTCCCTCCAGGTGACACAGGAAACCCACCTATCGAGGAGAATCTCCCTTCTGTCTCCATTACAGGAGGACGTGGCGACATTCGCTGCGTACCCATTGGCGAAAACGACGCGATTATTATTCGCCGCTATCGGCGTGGGGGCTTCATGCGACATTTCCTTCACGACCTCTACTGGGACCGTCCTCTCCGGCCTTTCACCGAGTTATACTGTACCGAGGAGGCACGACGACGTGGAGTGCCAACAGTCGAAGTGCTTGCGGCTCAGGTAGAATGGGCTTCGTGTGGCTTTTACCGTGGACGCCTACTCACTCGTGAGGCAACGGAATTTCACAATCTGTGGGTATGGTTACAAAGGGCACCGTCAGGAGAGTCTCGACGACAAACTCTGGCCATAGTCGCCCGTACTATTGCACGCATGCACAACGCCGGGATTGCGCATGCGGATCTCAACCCGACCAACATCCTGGTCCGGCCCGAAGGAGAACCACCTCAAGCCCTGGTCATCGACCTCGACTGCGCGCGTCTGTTTGCTACACCAGTTCCTTCATACGTTCGGGAAGCAAACCTGCGTCGGTTGCAGCGCTTTTTCAATAAATATGATGTTCTTGGAGAGTGGTTGTCCCCCACTGAATGGGCAGATTTCCGGCGGGTGTATGAGACGATACCACCGTTGAAAAAATAGCGAAAAATCGATACCCCAAGACCACAGGTTGGCCATGACTGATACACACGCGGGCTCACGTCTATCGTTGCTTCCTCCCTCTTTTGCTCCTCAACGTATTTTAGTTATTCTCCTCGGGGCGATCGGTGATGTGACACGAGCTTTGCCGCTCCTCACTCGTCTCCGTCGCGCCTATCCTGAAGCGCATATTGCCTGGGCTGTTGAACCCGCCGCTGCTTCCTTGTTAGATTATCATCCAGCCTTGAACGAAATACTGGTATATCAACGGACACAAGGATCACACACCTTTCTCCCTTTTCTCCGTACCATACGGAGCAAACATTTTGACCTCGTGCTAGATCTCCAGCGTCACTTCAAGAGTGGGGTGGTGAGTAGGTGCTCCCGTGCAAAGGTCCGGCTAGGCTTCCACCGTTCCAACACCAAAGAGGGCAATTGGCTCTTCAATACCCATACGATTGCTCCTGTGCCGGATTTTTCGCTGAAGCTGCTCCAGTACCTGAAATTCGCGGATGCATTGGGCCTGCCGGACGACGGGGTGCATTTTGACTTGCGGCTGCGGCCAGAAGAGGATCAGCACATTGAGGAACTCCTCTCTGCGACACCGCGGCCTTTTACTGCATTCTTCCTCGGTTCTCGCTGGCCGAGCCGCTTTTGGTTCCCACAGGCCACAGCCGAGGTAGCGCGAACGCTCCAACAAGCATATGGTATGGGGGTTATTCTGTTGGGTGGGCCAGGTGAAGTCGGGTTCGCGCAACAGGTCAGTAAAGAAATGGAAACGACCGTAACCGACCTTTGTGGCAAAACCACGCTGCGTGATCTGATCGGTATCTTCTCCTGTGCTCGTCTTGCTGTGGGGCCAGATTGTGGACCGATGCATATTGCGGCAGCGACAGGGATCCCGGTGATCTCGCTGTGGGGAGCAACGAGTCCGATTCGCTCAGCTCCGTGGGGCTCTGAATCATTCGTCATTCAGGGTAAAGCCGCCTGCAGTCCCTGCTATGTCCGGCGCTGCCCAATTGAACGGCTCTGTATGCAACGAATTACACCAGAACGCGTATTGATCGTTGCTCGCCAAATCCTCGAGCAACAACACCCGAAAGTCAACTGAATGAAACGGCAAGAAGGGAAAGCCGTCGGAAACCGATTTGATAGAAGTTGTCTTACCTTTACCTTTTACCTTTTGCCTTTTGTTTTTTGTTTTTTCTGTCATGCTACCCAACATTCTCTTCTTACTTATTGATTGTCTGCGAGCCGATGCGGTTGTTGGTTCCCAGCGAGGTGCTCAGACTCCAACCCTTGATCGACTCGTTCGTTCAGGTATTGCCTGCACGCAAGCCGTGTCGTCAGCCTCGTCGACTACCCCTTGTGTCGCCAGTCTCCTCACCGGCTCATATTCTTTTGTTCACGGCATTCGCTCTATCTTCGGCCTCAAGATGAATGCAGCAGTCTCGTCCCTAGTGGAGAATCTGCAAGCGTGCGGATATCACACTGTTGCCGAAGTCAGCGGACCATTATTTCCAGAAACCGGACTCGACCGTGGCTTCGATACGTACCATTTTCGCGAAGGCTCGGCGTATCTATCAACAAGCTGGGGAGGCGATTTGCGCCGCCGCTTACACAGTCAGGAGTTTCGCTCTCCGTGGTTTCTGTTTCTCCATTTATGGGAACTGCATCATCGCCGCCACATATTGCCAGCGTTTAGTAGCCAGGCGTACGGGAAAAACCGTTACGAGCGTGCCCTTTCATCTCTTGACGCCGAACTTGCCTCGCTCATGGCGGTCCTTCCACAGAATACGATTATTGTCATTCATGGGGATCACGGAGAACGGGTCGTCAAGACCGACCTCCAATACCGCTTATATCGATTTTCCCGCGACTTACTTGGTCGAAATACCATGAAGCGAGAAGGCCATGAGATGGATGTGTCCGAAGATCTGATTCGTGTACCGCTGGTGTTTACGACTCTTGATGCCAATGCCCATCCGGCTATTCGTCCAGGGCACCAGGTTCCGCAGCTCGTCCGACAAATTGATGCGTTGCCAACTCTGCTTGATATGGTCGGGGCAGAGATCCCGCAAAATATCCACGGTAGTAGTCTTGTGCCAGCCCTACGACAGGAAACTCACCTCCACTTAGAGGCATATTTGGAAGCGTTCCTACGTATTCGCTCTGATCCTCGCGACCGTCGCGTCGGCTGGCGTACCGAAGAGTGGAAATATATTTATGCGCCGCAGAATCCGAGGCTGCCGGAGGAACTATATCACTTGGTTGCCGATCCTCGAGAGCGGCGTAATGTGGCCTCTCAATATCCAGAGGTCATGTTGCGCTTGCGCCAACGCATTGAAGCCATTCAGCAGGGACCGATTGCCGCCAATCCAGGACAAGTCATGAGTCAAGAAGAACAAACGGAGATTGAAAAACGCTTAGTTGATCTTGGATATATGTGAAGACAAAACTAGAGGGAAACGGGGAAATGGATAAACGGATAAAGGATAAGGGAAAAAGAGAAAAAGGAAAATGAACAAGAAGCTGAAAACTGACATACTTCGTACTTCCCTTTAGCCTCAAGCTTTCAGCCTCTGTCCTAGTTATGTCATCTCTTTCTGTTATTTTCTGTGACCCTGAACGACAAGATGTACTCGATCTGTTGTCTCACCCTTCGGCGTATGAGCACGAAAGCCGGGTTCTCAAAAACCACGGTGGACGAACGGTCTCTGTGGTCTCTCTCCCGCAAGGGCCAGTCGTCGTTAAGCGTCACACTTTACGTACCTTGCCCCGCTGGGGCGAAAGCCTTTTCCATGGCTCACCTGCTCGGCGAGCCTGGCGTGGAGCGCAGATTCTTCAGGCTGCGGGAATCGCGATTCCTCGGCCACTCGCCGCTGTCGAACATCGCGTTACAGGAGTTGTACAAGCCAGTTCCTATGTGAGTGAGGCATTGCTCACGCAAGAGCCATTGAACCGCTATTGGCAGGAACAACAGGCGCAGTGGACCTGGCAACATCGACGTCGGTTTGTGAGCACTCTCGCGGAATTCTTTCGGACGTTACATGCTGCGGGCATCTACGTCAGCGACATGAAGGACGAAAACCTTTTCGTTGAAGAACAAGGAGCGATGCAGTGGAAGCTGTATGTAGTCGATCTTGATCGTGTCACACAACACAAACGGTTGCGTCAACAGCGTCGCTTGAAAAACCTGATCCAACTGGAACGCACCCTTGGTCGCAACGCGCGCACCTCAGAGCGGCTCTTTTTTTTGTACCACTATTTAGGAAATTCATTGTCTTCCCGTCAGGAGCGACGTCAACTGGTAATCAAGCTTTTGCAACTCCGTGATCGGAAAGATCGTGAGTATGCTCGTCGGCGAGACCGCACAAATCGGAAGTTAGCCAGTGAGTTGCCTCCTGTGACGTTGCCTTCAGCTACGAGACCAGAGCTACTCCCTGCCAGCCGTCCAGCTATTTCCTGTTGCATTATTTGTTTTAATGAAGAAGCGAATATTCGTCGTTGTCTCGAAAGCGTGAAGTGGTGTGATGAAATTGTCATCGTCGATTCCTTCTCGATCGACCGCACAGTAGACATCTGTCATGAATATACGAACCGTGTTATTCAACGACCGTGGCCAGGGTATGTTGAACAAAAGCGCTTCGTATTATCACAGGCGAGTCACGAATGGGTTCTCAACGTTGACGCTGATGAAGAAGTCTCTCCACAACTCCGGCATGAAATTCTTACTGTTCTGCGCCATAATCATCCAGATGTAGATGGGTTCTATGTTCCGCGTCTCGTCTACTACCTGGGCCGTTGGTGGTGGCGCGGCTGGTACCCAGGATACCGGCTCCGTCTCTTTCGTAAAGCCAAAGTCCGCTGGGGCGGAGTTGATCCGCATGAAAAAGTTCTGTTGCGTGGTCAGGCTGACCGCCTCCGCGGGCCGCTCTACCATTACACCTATGATGACATTCACGACCATTTGCGCGCACTCAATGGTCTGACTGAAGTGTCGTCACGTGAACTGGCGCTACGTGGGAAGCGCACCCGCTGGTCAGATCTCTTGCTCCGACCTTTATGGCGCTTCGTTCGTTTCTATTTCTTTCGCGGTGGGTTTCGCGATGGGGTGCCCGGGTTTTTCGTCGCAGTCACGTCTGCGTTTTACGTCTTTTTAAAGTACGCCAAACTGTGGGAACGCACAGTTGGAGGTTATGCTGATACCGAAACTCAACATTCTCCACGTCGATCCAGAGAGGCATTGGGGAGGGGGCGAGGTCCAGGTGCTGGGCCTAACCAGCTACCTCCAACACAACGGCCATCGCTCAGTGGTCGCTACTGATCCACGAGGGGCTCTCTCTGCACGCCTCAAAGAAGCGAAGCTCCCGACGATACCACTTACGGTAAGAAATGATGTGGACCTTCTTGCTGGATGGCGCTTGCGTTCTCTTGTCCGCACGGGCAGGTATGATGTGGTGCATTTTCATACCGCCCGTGCCCACGCTCTGAGTCATTGGCTGTACCAGCTTCCTTCGCGACGTATCGTTACTCGCCGGATGGATTATGCACTCAGAACAAGCGCTCTCACACGGCGGCTGTACCTGCAGAACGTTGATGCGGTGGTTGCAATTTCGCAAGGGGTACGAGCTGCACTCCTTGCTGGTGGTATCCCAGCGGAGCGCATTCATCTCATCCCCAGTGGTGTGGATATTACCCGGCTTACTCCAGACCCACAGCTCCGCGCTCGGCAACGCGCGGTCCACAGTATTACTGGAGACGAAATTCTTGTTCTTGTTGTCGGCGCACTCGTTGACCGCAAAGATCACCACACGCTTCTTCAGGCAGCACATTCTCTCCAAGACAGTGGAGCCCACTTCCGTTATTTCATTTGTGGCGATGGTCCCCTACGTCCTTCACTCGAGAGTGAAGTTCGGGTATTAGGGCTGACTACCTCAATACACTTCCTCGGTTTTTGTCCAGATATCGTGCCTTATCTTGCGGCTGCAGATATTTTTGTCCACGTTCCATTATGGGAAGGGCTAGGAATTGCCGTCATCGAAGCACTGGCAGCTGGGTTGCCGGTGGTCGCGAGTCGTGTCGGTGGGATCCCAGAGTTGATAGACGGTCGCACAACCGGGTTGTTGGTGCCCCCACAGGACGCAAAAGCAACCGCAGACGCGCTCGCTCGTTTGGCCCAGAATCATTCTTGGGCAAAAGCCTTAGGACAAAAAGGGCAAGCTTTCGTGCGGGCCCACTATGATATCGCGGTCATGGCACAAACAAACGAGGCCTTATATTACAAACTACTGGCCAAAGAAGAGCCCACGAAGAACACATCGCCCAACTGATACAGAATTATCCTTGTTGACAATACCTTGCTCATGAAACGGCACAGCCTCGATTCCCGCTCGCGATTACGGGTGCGTCATCTGCCCACCTTATTGAAACGGTTCTCACAAGTGCGCGTCCTCGTTATTGGCGATCTTATGCTTGACCACTACATTAGAGGAAAAGTCGACCGGATTTCACCAGAAGCGCCGGTCCCTGTGGTCCAGGTTACGCAGGAAAGCGTTCATGCCGGGGGCGCGGGCAACGTGGTTGCCAACGTTTGTGCCCTTGGCGGGAAGGTTTTCACATGTGGTGTCATTGGACGAGATCACAACGGACACCTTCTCCGCAAAAAACTGACGGATCTCGGAGCAGAGACCTTAGGGATTATGACGAGCCAAACGACGATCACGACCAGTAAAACCCGAATTCTCGCCCACAACCAACAAGTGGTTCGTCTTGACCGCGAAGAACAGGAGGCGCTCGACAGTCGGATTACTGCCAAGCTTCGCCGGTTTGTTCAACAACACGTGAAAAACTTCGATGTGGTGGTAATTTCTGACTACGGTAAAGGTGTGGTCGACGCCGAATTGCTCGGTCTGCTTGCCTCACTTCAGCAACAGTATGGATTTTCCTATCTCATCGACCCGAAAAGACGCAACTATGCGTATTACCGTGGCGCCACTTTGGTGAAGCCGAACAAGGACGAAGCCGGAGTCGCAGCTGGAATTGACATACGGAATGAAACCGACTTATGCCAAGCAGGCATGCGCTTATTGGATCTCTGGAAGACCGAGGCAGTGCTCGTCTCACGTGGAGAGGAGGGCATGAGCTTATTTAAACGCACCAGTGAGCCTCAACACTTTCCGACCATGGCACGCGAAGTCTTTGATGTCACAGGCGCAGGCGATACGGTCCTCGCGACGTGCGCATTGGCTCTTGGTGCTGGCACGACGTTGGAGGTCGCAACAATTCTGGCCAATCATGCTGCCGGCCTCGTCGTTGGCAAGATTGGAACTGCAACAATCAGCCCTGCAGAATTACAGTTTGCCTTACAAGAGGAATGACTATGCGCAGCATGACTGGCTACGGTAGTGGAACAGTAGTATTTCCGGGTGGTCGAGTGACTGTTGAGATACGCGCGGTTAATCACCGGTTTCTGGAGCTGAAGATGCCGCTACCACGTGAATTGCTCCCGTATGAGCAAGAGTTTCGCGAGATGATCGAAGCACAGGTCAAGCGAGGGAAGCTCGACCTGTTTATCAGTAATTCCGGGAAGGCGTCGCGCACATACACAGTGCAAGTCAACATTCCCCTTGCACGCGCTTATCAAACGGCCTTGCTGAAGCTGCAACGCGAGGTTGAACTTACGGGGCAATGGGACTCTGCTTTTCTCTCCTCCCATCCCGAACTATTTCAGGTACAAGAGCAACAGACCGCAATCGAACCGCAACTGCTCGCAACCAAAAAGGCGCTGACAAGTGCCTTGGCGGCCTTGGAACAACAACGCAAACGAGAGGGGCAGGTCCTGCAACGAGAAGTACGTGCACGAATCATGACGCTCGACAAGTTGGGCAAGACTATAAAAAAGCGAAGTGGGGTTGTCCTGCAACATTCACGAGAGCGCCTCAAAGACCGCATAACCAACGCACTCAACGGGTTCGTGAGCGGCATTGAGATTGATCAAAGCCGTTTGCTGCAGGAAGTCGCTGCATTAGCGCAGCGCGGTGACATTACTGAAGAATTAGTACGATTACATAGCCATATCATGGCGTTGACTGACCTCATACGGTCACCAGAGCCAATAGGAAAACGTTTTGATTTTCTCTTGCAAGAAACCCAGCGAGAAATAAACACCATCGGCTCAAAAGCGGATAATGCCGAAATTCGTCACCTCGTGGTTGCAGCGAAAGAAGAGGTAGAAAAGTTACGAGAACAGGTGCAGAATATAGAGTAAGGTTATGTTAGACGAACCAGACTATCCATTTCGCTTTCGCCGTCAGGGAATTCTTTTTCTCATTTCTGCTCCATCTGGAGCAGGAAAAACGACACTCTCTGGCCATCTCCTTCAACGGTTATCAAATTTATCTCTTTCGGTTTCCTATACCACCCGTCTTCCTCGGCAGGGTGAACAAGACGGGCGAGAGTACCATTTTATCGGTGAGGCAGAATTTTCTCGTTTGCGTGAGGCACACGCTTTTGCCGAATGGGCCCGAGTCCATGATTGTTACTATGGTACCGCCCGTGCCCCGCTGGATGAGGGATTAGCGAGCGGGCAAGATCTCCTTCTGGATATTGATGTTCAAGGTGTCAAACAACTACGAGCACTCTACCCTACTTCGTCAGTCGCAATTTTTCTTCTCCCACCGTCATGGAAAGAGTTGGAACAGCGCCTCCGGAGCCGTCACACTGAATCGGAAGAGGCAATTACACGCCGACTCAAACGCGCCCATGAGGAAGCAAAAGAGCTGCCCATGTATCACTATTTGGTCATCAATGACGATATTGAACGCGCAGTCACTACGCTGCAGGCAATTGTCCTCGCCGAACGCGCCCGCATCTCGCGGCTAGAAGAAAAGGCTATTGTATGACCTTAGGGGACCTCGTCGATAAAGTCCGCTCATACCATCCTGAGGCAGATATTGATGTCATTGGGCGAGCGTATACGTTTTCAGAACAGATGCATCAAGGGCAAAAACGTCTGTCGGGCGATCCGTATTTTGTCCATCCGGTGGGAGTTGCAAGTATTATTGCCGACATGAAACTTGATGTGCCCAGCGTTGTGACTGGGCTGTTGCATGATACAGTCGAAGATACACTAACAACATTGGAACAGGTCGAAAAAAGCTTTGGTACAGAGGTATCATCCCTCGTCGACGGTGTCACAAAGATTAGCCAGATTAACTTTACCACTCGCGAGGAACGTCAGGCTGAAAATTTTCGCAAGATGATCTTAGCAATGGCGCGAGACATTCGCGTCATCCTGGTGAAGCTGGCTGATCGCGCCCACAATATGCGGACGTTATCCTATCTCCCGGAACACAAGCAGCGAGAGATTGCGCAAGAGACCCTCGATATCTATGCACCCCTGGCCCACCGTCTCGGCATCAACTGGTTAAAGAGTGACCTGGAAGATAACTCGTTACGGTACCTGCGCCCAGAGGTCTATGCGCAACTCAAGCAAGACGTCGCGAAAAAGAAAACTGAACGCGAGCGATACATCGCTGAAGTCATTGCCATTCTCAATGAAAAATTAACCGCGGCCGGCATTTCCGCCGAGATTTCTGGTCGTCCGAAACACTTCTTTTCTATTTATCAGAAGATGCAGGCGCAGAACCTGTTGTTTAGCGAGATCTACGATCTTGTTGGTTTTCGCATTATCGTGAACGAGGTTCGTGAGTGTTATGAAGCTTTGGGGATCGTCCACAGTCACTGGAAACCAGTCCCTGGACGCTTCAAAGACTATATCGCGCTACCAAAAGAAAATCTGTACCAATCTCTCCATACGACGGTCATCGGCCCTTATGGTGAACGCATAGAAGTACAAATTCGCACCCAGAACATGCATCGTGTCGCCGAGCAAGGAATCGCTGCCCACTGGACGTATAAAGAAGGAGGAAAAGGCTTAGAAGAAGCGCAACGTTTCGCATGGCTCCGACAGCTCGTTGAGTGGCAACAGCAACTCAAAGATCCCCAGGAGTTTTTGCAAACAGTAAAAGGAGACCTCTTTACCGAAGAGGTCTACGTGTTTACCCCCAACGGAGATTTATTTAATTTTCCCCAAGGGGCCTCGGCCATCGATTTTGCGTATCGCATTCATACTGAGGTTGGAAACCACTGTGCTGGTGCACGAGCGAACGGACGGATCGTTCCGCTACGCTATCAATTGCAAAACGGCGATACCATTGAAATCGTCACCGCTAATCAGCAAACCCCGAACAAAGACTGGCTCAAGTTTGTCAAAACGGCGAAAGCCCAGAATCGTATTCGACACTGGCTCAAAGCGCAGCAACATGAGCGGAGTGTGGCGTTAGGGCGCGAATTGTTGGAGCGCGACCTGTCACGCTACAGCGTTGATTTAGCTTCGTTGCGGAAACAGGGAAAAGTCGACACAGCGTTGCGTGCGCTGAACTTTAAGGATGAAGAGACCCTCCTTGCGGCGACTGGGTACGGACAAGTTACGGTTGGACAAGTCTTGTCTCACCTTGTTCCCCAGCCAGACATGACACAAGGACAAATCGCTGACGCACTCGAATTAGAAAAAATCAAACAAAAGTCTCTGCCCAGCGAAGAAGACCGAGGAGGAGTACGTGTTGGTGGAGTCGACAACGTCCTCGTCCGATTTGGGCGTTGTTGTGACCCTTTGCCCGGAGACCGTATTTTAGGAGTCATCACCCGTGGCAAAGGAGTCACGGTCCATACAATCGACTGCCAACGCCTTCTGGCTATTGATCCTCAACGCCATATCCCCGTGAGTTGGGATCCGAAAGGGGAATCGTTACATCCGGTTAAAATTGCCGTGCTTTCAGAAGATCGACACGGTCTTCTCGCTGCCTTGAGTAAGGCAATTAGTGAGGCAAATGTGAGTATAGCGAACGCTGATGTTCGCACTTTGCCGGATAGGCGGGCATTGAACGTCTTTGAAGTATTGGTTTCGAGCGCTGCAATACTTGATCAGGTGATCCGCAATCTCAGCGCCATACGCAGTGTGGTCAAAGTCGAGCGCGTGAGGAAGTAAGACAGGCTATAAACCTCAGGCCGTAGGCCACGGGAAAGAAAGCTCCACCCCCCTTTAGCCTCAAGCCTACAGCCTTAATCCTGAGTTACGCCGCTTTCTGTATCCGGCCAGAGCGAATGCACGTGGTACACACACGAACTCGTTTTGCTCCATCCTCGGTTTTTACCTTTACACGCTGCAAGTTCGGCATCCAGCGCCGTTTGGTTCTATTGTTGGCATGACTGACGTTATTGCCAACCGACGGGCGTTTCCCACAAACTCTACACGTCCAAGCCATAATCCTATCCTCCAAAACAAGAGCATTCGTTGTTAACACAGCGGCTTGCGGGAAGCAAGCTTGCTGTGCAGGGACCGAAGCAACTTTGCGGCTGAGCGATTTTTCGTGCCGTTCATTCTGCTGGAAAACCCATGGTCCGGATACGAGTCGGCGTTAATTTCAACACGGTGCGCTTATCCATCACTGTCCTTTTTTTCCACTCCGCCAAGGCATCACCATCAAGGTAATGTTCCGCCAGCCCACGATAGAACGCGGCGGGGTCACGATCGTCTACAGACAATTTGCCGTGGACTACGACCCACTTGTACATGTTGGTCGGATCAACCACTGAAAAGACCGCCCGTGTATCTTTCTGCATGTTACGGAACTTGATGCGGTCGGTGGTCGTCGTAAAAAGTAACGCGCCATCTTCCTGTTGGAACCACATCACAGTCACCTGCGGGCTGCCATTGGGATTGATCGTTGTCAGCTGTGATGCCAGAGGGCGCTGAAGGAATTCCTTCACCGATGGCGTAAAGGTCTTCGGCGTCGCCATCTCTCGCGAGACTTGACCTTTGGCGAATTTCGCCTTCACGGTTTTCTCTTCGGCGGTGCTCGGGGCAATCATGGAAAGACACAACCCAACGGCAACAAGAATCACGACAACAATGCGACAGTACGACACCATATCCCCTCCTTATGTAAGATTCGCATATAACCTGCCATGTCAGAGCGGGAGATGTCCAGCGCGGGGCTTTTGCATCGTGGGTTTTCCTGCGGCGGCGGAACGATTACGGTTGCCGTGTCGAGTGAGCGCCGATTGATGATCGAGATGTTTTTCACCTGATGCCTGTAGCCATCCAGGCAAGCTTCAGTCAGATGGAGAGAAAATTGCCATGTCGTGTATTTCCCTGACTCATAACACCTATCCCGTCCCGCTCCCTGTCCCTGTGGCTTCAAGGGTATTGTCTGTGATAATGGAGAGTGAATCATGCTCGTGGCTAGCCAGAATTTCTCCTGATGAAGACCGATACGCTCTTCTATCGTTTGTTCTAGGCCCTGCCGCAGTTGTTGTTCGACGTGCTCGCCCAGCCACCCGAACACGCCACCCGCTATCGCTTTGAGTCGGTGGAACTCAAGCAAACGGCCTTTCGACTCGATGGTGTCTTTCAGGCTCCAGCCGAATACCCCGATTGGCCACTGTTCTTTGTCGAGGTAGAGTTTCAGCTTGATTCCAACCTCTATGCGCGGCTGTTTGCCGAAATATTTCTGTATCTACGCCAACAAACACCACCTCATCCATGGCAGGCGGTGATCATCTATCCGACACGGGCAGTGGACCCCGGTGATCACTACCTCCACTATCAGCTCTTACTTCAGAGCGAACACGTCAGACGAGTCTACTTGGACGAGTGGGCGCTGCCGCGTCTGCTGCCTAAGCGGGTTTACAGGAATCGAGGCTCTTGACCCCTGCCACTCCAGAGGTGGCCGTGCAGCGGCTGCAGGCGCTGCTGGCCCTGGGTCCTATGCTGATTGCGCACTATGGGGGAGAAGCAGAGGTTGTTCGTGAGGTGTATCACGAGGCGCAGATGCTCAGCGAAGCGGTGGGAACGGTGACGCAGCAATTTGCCGCACTTTGCGGGTTCTGGGTATACGCGATTACCAGAGCCGAACCTGAGCAGACACGATTGTATGCTCCCAAGCTATTGGAACTAGCATGTGACAGCGGGGAGGCCACCATCCTCCAGGACGGGCACCACGTCATGGGCAACATTGCGTTTCGCCAAGGAAAGTTACTGAGAGCACGGCAGCATTTGACCGAGAGTGTCGCGCAGCCAAACGTAACGAGCGCAGGGATGTTCACCTCACTGCAAAGTGTCGAGAGCCGCATCGCCAGTGGCGGCTACCCCGCCTGGGTATTGTTCGTGCTTGGCTATCCCGACCAGGCCCGGCAATCATTGAACCGCAGGTCAAGTCCCCCGGTTCCTGTAAAGTGGGTTAGGCAGCAGACGCGGCACTTCTGCGGGATTGTGCTTGAATTGATGGTTCGCCCATACTGACCTCCTCTTCGTCTAGCTTGAGCCGTGCCCGTAA
>JBFWXH010000104.1:0-27585 GCA_050187625.1 Binatia bacterium | reverse complement strand
ATTCCGTCACTGCCCAGTTCTCCTCTGTGGTTACGCTTCCTCTTCCCATCGCACGCCTCCCTCCTGCTGTGCTTCTCCTCTAGCGCCCATCTCGCTAAGTTGGCAAGATGTGGGTAAGGAAATGCATTAAGTGAGAGGAGAAAACGAAGAGTGCACACGATCCATATGTTGGTGTGTTTTCCCTATAGTTCTCTTCCCTCACGTCGTCGTGGTCTAAACCTTGCCGACATATTTCTGTGGACAAGGTGGTGATGCGACCGGCGACGTGCCTGCGAACGCCTACATATGGTGACATCAACCCTGTGGTACAAGGATGCAATCATCTACGAACTTCATGTCCGCGCCTTTTGTGACGGGAACGGCGATGGCATCGGCGACTTCGTTGGGGCGACCCGGAAGCTCGATTATTTGCAGGAGCTTGGCGTCACCTGTGTGTGGCTCTTGCCCTTCTTTCTGTCCCCGCTCAGGGACGACGGCTATGACGTAGCCGATTACTGCCGTGTCCATCCAGACTACGGAACCGTCGAAGACTGCCGCACTTTTATTCTGGCGGCGCATGAACGAGGTATGCGCGTGCTCATTGACTTGGTCGTGAACCACACCTCAGATCAACACCCCTGGTTTCGCGCGGCGCGTTCTTCCCCTGTGTCTCCTAAGCGTGATTATTACGTATGGAGTGATACGCCCGATACGTATCGCCAGGCGCGCGTCATCTTTAAGGATTTCGAGACCTCCAACTGGACGTGGGATGAAGTCGCCGGAGCCTATTACTGGCATCGGTTTTTTTCTCATCAACCGGACCTGAACTACAACAACCCCGAGGTGCGTAAAGAGATGCTGGAGGTTGTCCGCTTCTGGCTCGGTCTCGGAGTTGACGGTTTTCGCTGTGATGCGGTCCCTCATCTCTTCGAGCGTGAGGGAACCTCCTGTGAAGGGCTGCCGGAGACGCATGCCTACTTTCAGGAACTGCGGCGCGAAATCGCGCAGTCCTATCCGGATTGTGTCTTGATCGGGGAAGCAAACCAGGGACCGCATGAGACCGCACGCTATTTTGGCGCGGGCGACGAGTTTCATATGGCTTTTCACTTCTCGTTGGTGCCCCATCTCTTTGTGGCCCTGGCTCGCCAGGAGACCACGGCTATTACCGAGATGCTTTCATTGACACCACCGATTCCCCCCTCGTGCCAATGGGCGACCTTTCTGCGTAACCATGACGAAATGACGTTGTCGCGAGTGACGGGTGAAGAGCGGGCAGATTTATATCGTATCTACATGCACGACCCGCGAGCGCGGCTTAACAGCGGGATCCGACGACGACTCGCGCCACTGGTGAACTACGATCAGCGCCAACTTGAACTCTTGTACAGTCTGATTTTTACCTTGCCGGCGACCCCGGTACTGTATTACGGTGACGAAATCGGCATGGACGATAATCTTACCTTGAACGACCGAGCGGGGCTGCGCACGCCGATGCAGTGGAGCGATGAGCAAAGCGCGGGATTCTCCACAGCCGAGGTGGCGCGACTGTACGCCCCCATCAGCGATGATCCGGAGCATGGTTATCGGCGGGTGAACGTCGCTCGCCAATTGATGGAGCGGAACTCGCTCTTGAGGCGGGTCAAACGATTGATTGCCGCGCGTAAACGGACTGCCGTCTTTGCCCACGGTTCCTTGGAATTGCTATCGCTAGAGAATAAACACGTGTTAGCATACCTGCGCGCATATCAGGGAGAGACGATCCTGGTCCTGCATAATCTTTCGGCGCGTGACCAAGCCGTAGAACTTTCTCTGGGGCAGTATGAAGGGATATCTCCGGTCGACCTGTTGCATCACTCTCCCCTCCCCTCGATTTCCGCTCTGCCCTCTGCTCTATCTCTCACACCGTACGAGTATCGGTGGATACGACTCGTGGCGGTCCACACAGAGGCGTGCTCTGCGCAATCATAAGCAAGAAGGTATTGTAACTTTCAATGCTTTGTTCCCGGGCGAGAACGGACCGTTCATGGAGGACACGGGTCAAAGCATGTCCCTCCCTCACAATTTCACCCCTATACTCGTCAAAAACCTGCCACGACCACACTCCAGGCATGAGGGACAGGTGGATGCGTCAGGCGAACGACGAGTAGCTCCACCTGTAACCGCTCGCGTGTCTGCACGTCAGAGCTGTGAGTTTTTCTCGGTTTTCCATAACGATTGTCGCAAGATTACAACATTCTGCGCATGAATCTCACAGACACCACAGGGTGTCGAAACTACTCTTTATAGAGTAAAGGATGTGTTTGAAGTGATCAACGCCCAATTCTCCGCTGCTGACGTCAAGGAAACGGGGAGTGCTGCTCTGCACTCCGATCGCCTACGAGGAGAGATATGACAACCAATCTATTAGACGATATGAAGATTCAACTTCCCCCGGACAGGGTGCAACGCATCGGCACCTTACTTAATGAAACACCGGACGCTACTCAGAACGCTATCGACGGAGTACTGCCTACCCTACTGGCAGGCGTGCTGCGCTTCTCTGCAACTGGCAGTGGTGCCACTCAGCTCGTCGAGGTCCTGACCAACGGCGATTATGGTAACGTCCTTAACAATCTCTCGGGTCTCTCGGATCCTGGCAACACGGCAGAAAAAATGATGAGATCCGGTCGGAACATTCTTAACATGGTGTTTGCTGACAAGCTACCTGCAGTGGGTGCGCTAATTGCCAAGTCTAGCGGGATGAAGAATACCGCTACGTCATCGCTGTTGAGCCTTGCTGCCCCGGTGGTTTTAGGTGTTATTGCGCGTGCCCGAGCGGCACAGAGACTCGATGCGGTCGGCCTCTCGTCTCTGCTGATGGCACAGCGCCAAAGTGTGTCGCGACTCGCACCTGCGGGATTAGAAACGATTCTTGATTTACACAGTGTGACAATGCGTGAGGCCGAGCATGTTGACCCACCGGCAGCGACCGCTACCAATGACAAGGCGTTGCTGACAAAGGATAGGCGCATGACTAGAGGTATCCGTCGACCTTGGGGGTGGCTCAGCATCGGGCTGATAGCCCTAGGCGTATTCTATTGGCAGTGGGGGGGAGGAACTGCGGTGAACCTGGCGCTACCCGTAGTTCCGGCACCGACGGCGACACCCGATCTCGTGTTTCCCGTTCCAGCCCCTAACGTCACCCTTCCGGGAGGACCCTCTCTTTTTCTGAAGGAAGGCTCTCCAGCGTATCATCTCACCATGTTCTTGGCCGACACGAGGAATGAGGCGGTTCCTCAGGTTTTTGTTTTTGATCAGGTTAACTTTGCCGCTGGCACTGCGGCTCTGACGCCTGATTCAGAACAGACCGTGAAAGAGCTGAGCCTCATCTTGGCTGCTTATCCGGCCACGGATGTACAGTTGCACGGCTACACGGATGGCATGGGCGATACAAGGGCCGACTATAAGCTCGCCTGGGAACGGGCCGAGACAATCAAACTTGCGTTGATTAAGAGTGGCATCGCGGCACCTCGTCTTGCAACATCTGGTAATGGGCAGGAGCATCCGCTCACGTTCAGCAACATGGAAGACGAGCGTGGTAATAACCCTGGCCTCACAGTAATCGTCGTGAGGAAATGAGGAGCGCGGAGCGGAAGAATTCATAATCCTTCACGTCGGTAAAACAAGGAGTGCGTACTCTGATTCCGGTCATGCTCCAGCGCGTGCATGGGCAAAAACGCGAATGCATGTATGCGACACTGTTGGCAGTGATAGAAAATGATCCTGTTGTCCGCCGCGCATATCTCTGCTTGCCGGTGGAGGATCAATCACGTTCTCAATCGAGATCAACCACAAGGATGTTCACGTGCAGTACCCTTCCACTCCATGCTCCTCACTCGAACAGGTAACCAATAAGGTTGATCAGATCGTCGCCCATCTGCGGTGTTGGCCATGTGATCTCGCTGATGTGTGTTATCTCATGCGCCTGTTTCGTGCGTCGGCGGGTGATTTTCAACAAGCGCTGGCGCAGCTAGAGGAAACGGTAGACTCGCCCGTGTCGGCAAGAAGCACCTACCTCATCGATCGTCGATAGACAGAGGCAGCAGGCAACCTCGTCGCTGCCAGAAGAGAGAGCTTCTACGAGGCAGAATAACAACAGCCCGAGAATGCAACCGCTCCGCGATGTGTTAGCATTCCGCCGAAAAGGGCGGAGCATCCCGAAGGCGGCGACATGTACGGGCGTAGTGGTATTACTCGACCAACAGGTATATCATTTCCACTCTAGCCTCTTGGAAATCATTGAAAATGAAGGCTCCCGGTAACAGCCGCCATAAGACAATGTAGGGTAACTTCTCGGCGTGTTAGTCATGGAGCTTAGCAGCCGCGTAATCCCGTCTTTCTCTCTGTGGAGAGCTTGTGGCATCCTGACGGGCAGCTCTGAAAGAGAGGAGGTGACCATGGCTAAAAAGTCCAGCCGATCCGGTGTTGTAGCGGCTGGTGGCACACCACTGTCGTCGGCCGCGGGTTCCACTTTGCAATGGAACGCGAAGAACGGCAGGTGTCATGACGGCGAGGTAAATACGCCTTCGGCAGAGCGGTCTGTCTTTCAAGCCACAGGATCACCGCTCACAAAATTTTTTCCAAGCCCCTGTTGGACGACGGGCGAGATTGAATTTGCGCCTGGGCTATCCCTGCAGGCTGTCACGTGGGAACAGGAGGCGGCTCGCGCGACCTTTTCCCTAGCCTCGGCCCTCCTTAGGCACATCGTCCACGCGGTTCCCGCTGGTGTAACCGGCGAACTGGTGTGGGTCCCCTGGCTGGGACAGACGACCTGCCCTCGTCCTGGAGTGCGCCCCGTGCTTCTTATTCATACTCCCTATGAGGCACTCCAAACGGAGCGCCTGACGCTTGTCCCTTACTTTCCCACTTCCGATCCTCTCCTCGACCATATTACCCTGCTGTTGCGAACAGCCGTGGAAGGCGAAAGTGCAGCCGGGCAGTTGTATGCCCAGTCGTTGGCCGACGCGCTGGCAGTCCACTTCCTCCGCCGCTATCACACCACGGAGCACCCTTTGGGTGAGGTACAGGGCGGGCTTTCACCATACAAGCTGCGGCGTATGAAAGCCTATATCGAAGCCCATCTGGAGCAAGAGTTGTCCCTTGCGACGCTTGCTGCCGTTGGGGAAACGAGCCCTGCCCATTTTTCTCGTCTGTTCAAGTACGCGACTGGCCTGGCTCCCCATCAATACGTGATTACGTGCCGCATAGAACGAGCAAAGCACTTGCTTGCCGAGACGAACCTGGGCCTCACTGATATAGCTCTTCTCGTCGGCTGCTCAGATCATAGCCACTTTAGTGCGCTCTTTCGGGCTCACACTGCCCAGACCCCCACAGCCTATCGATGCGAAGCCCAGAACGCGGAGAGAGGCACCGTCGGGTAGTGCCCGCCGACAGGCTTTCGTCGGCCAAACCGGCTTCCTAACACGATTATCTCCTGATTCCAACATTCGTAGCAAGAATATGACAGACAATACATAATGCCGGCATTATATAAGGAACAATAAGACAAGTCCTCACTTGGCTCGGCACCCTCGCCAGCGTTCGCACATGCAGGCGAGACGGTGCGGAGAGCTAGAAGGAAACTCATGAACAACAGTGCTCATGTCGTGCCCCTCCGTCCCACACGGGTCGATCTCCCTCCGGAAATCCGTCTGGATGTCGTTACGCGGCTGAATCAGACTCTAGCCTGCACGGTGGATCTGCGCTCCCAAGTCAGACAAGCAGCCTGGAATGTCAAGGGTAAGGAATTTGCGGCGTTGCATGCCCTCTTTGTGACCATGGCGACTGAACTCGACGGGTATGCCGACTTGGTGGCCGAACGCATCGCCGTGCTGGGGGGAGTGGTGATGGGAACGGCTCGTACCGTAGCCCTGGCGTCGGAATTACCAGAATATCCTGACACCGTGATGGAGGGGAACCGTCACGTGCTGGCCCTGGTGGAACGGTTCGCGCACTACGCTACGACTCTACGAGACAACATTGGGCTCACCGCGGATGTCGAGGACGCGGGTACTGCGGCCATCTATACTGATCTCTCGCGCAGGGTCGATAAACAACTTTGGATCTTAGAAACATACCTTCACGACTGATGCGGTGCGCACCGCACCACGGAGTAAAACTAGAAGTGAGAGATACTGAACCCAACGGAGTGTAGCCACGGTAGCAAGGACGACTCGGACAAAACCAGGATGGGTTCTCTTGGAGGAGTGGGGTGGTTGTCTGAGCATGTGTCCTGCGCTACTCCTAAGAGAAAGTCAATGCGGCTGACCACGGCGAGTCTCCCTTTACGTGGCGCCAGTAACGTCCGCGGGGCTAGACCCACGCATCGTGTTCAAGCACTGACAACAGGGGAGTGTCAGCAATTATCTTCGTCAACGGCGGCGCACTCGTTATCGTCGCGGAAGTGAGGTGACTTATGGCAGGACACGATTTCCCTCCTGAGGGGCAGCGCCCCTCTGCTGAGTTAGAGGAAATTCTTGCGCAGGTGCGACAGCACTGGCAGGGATTTAGGGGTGGCCCGGTCCTCAGCTTTGTCGCCCTCGTAGTAGCGCTGATCGTCCTGTGGTCAAGCTGGTTCACGGTCCAGCCGGAAGAGACGGGGATTGTCCAGCGTTTTGGCAAGGTCGTGCGTACGGCTGGCCCAGGTTTGCACTTCAAATGGCCCTATGGGATCGAGACGGTCCGTCTCGTTCCCACGGCTCGCGTACTCAAGGAGGAGTTCGGTTTTCGGTCGCTCGCCACTATCCCTGGCCAACGAACGCAATATGCCAACAATCAGGCCTATAAAAGCGAGTCCCTTATGCTCACCGGCGACCTTAACGTTATCGACGTGCAGTGGATTCTCCAGTATCGCATCGAAGACCCGATCCGTTACCTTTTTCAGGTGCGGGATGCGCGCCAAACGATTCGTGACATCACTGAGGCGGTCATGCGCCGGGTGGTGGGGAACCGGCTCGGCAGCGACGTCCTCACCGTTGGCCGGGTAACGGTCTCCAGCAAGGCGAAAGAGGAGATCCAGCAGATCTTGAACGCTTACGAGACTGGGGTGCACCTGGTCACGGTGGAACTACAAGATGTAACCCCCCCGGATACCGTGAAGCCGGCCTTCAACGAGGTCAACGAGGCGCGCCAGGACAAAGAGCGGACGATCAATCAGGCGCAGGAGCAGGTCAACCGAGAAATTCCCAAGGCCCGCGGTGAGGCGGCGCGCAGCATTAGTGAGGCTGCCGGCTATGCCATCGAGCGAGTGAACCGAGCGCGTGGCGAGGCAACCCGCTTTCAGGCCGTCTTGGCCGAGTATCAGCAAGCCCCAGAGGTTACACGCCGGCGTCTGCATCTGGAGGCCCTGAGCCGCTTTATGGCGGAGATGAAGGGGCTGTATATCGTAGACAGCGACCAGAAGGCAATAGTGCCCTGGCTTTCCTTAGACTCGGGGTTGAAGGATTTGAAACCACAACCGCTAGCTGAAGGGAGGACGCCGTGAAAACAGCACTACAGGTGTCGATCTTTGTTCTTGTGATGGCGATATTCTTTGGGCTCTCTGGCACGTTCTACACGCTGGAGGAGGGCCAGCAAGCGGTTATCGTGCAGTTCGGGCGGCCCGTCGGGGAACCAGTGACCGAGGCGGGACTGCATGTTAAGCTCCCCTTCGTACAGGGGGTTCGGCGCTTCGAAAAGCGTCTGCTTATCTGGGATGGCGATCCGAACCAGATCCCAACGAAGGGGCGGGAGTTCATCTGGGTGGATACCACGGCGCGCTGGCGCATTGCCGATGCCAAAAAGTTTCTGGAGAGCGTGGACACTGAAGAAGGAGCCCGATCACGGCTGGACGATATCATCGATTCCGTGGTCCGGGATCAGGTGTCGAGCAGTGAGCTCATCGAGCTCGTCCGCAGTGCCTCCTGGGAGGTCCCCGAGGGAGAGGCGCTGAAGGAGGTCCCGGAGGAACGAGAGGAGGAAATCAAGAAGGAGGTCACCCGGGGACGAGAGGAGATTACCCGAACCATCCTGGCCGAGGCGCGGAAAATCATCCCCCAATACGGGATCGAGCTGATCGACGTACGGATCAAGCGACTCGACTATATTGAGAGCGTTCGCGAGAAGGTCTACGCCCGGATGATCTCCGAGCGTAAACGCATTGCTGCCCAGTTCCGTTCAGAAGGGGAAGGACGGGCAGCGGAAATTCTCGGGACGATGGAGAAGGACTTACGCGAGATCCGCTCTGCTGCCTACCGGCAGGTGCAGGAACTCCGGGGCGAGGCCGACGCTGAGGCGACACGGATTTATGGTGAGGCTTACAGTCGCGATCCCGAGTTCTATGCTTTCTCGCGTACCTTGGAGGTCTACGGCGAGGGAGGGAACCAGAACTCTAGTTTGATCATGACAACCGACAGCGACTACTATCGCTATCTCAAACACGCGGCGCCGGAGAATGAGAAGCGCTCACCAGTTATGAACTCCCAAGCTACCAAGCGACCGTAGAGGGCCATAGCTGGCTCTTCGGCCTGTTGTCTTTCGCGTCGGGTCACAGCTTTCTTTTTGCTCCGAGGCAGCGGTTCTGTTGGGACTATCGCGAAGCAGAGTGGCGCTTGATCTCTGCTCAGAGTGGTAAACGCGGACGGCGGCGTGCTGTCCATGTATCTTTTCTGCTCTTTACACGATTGTCGCTGGATTTTAACATTCGTAGCACAAATGTCACAGGCGAGGCCGGACGCCAGCGCTATCTTTCTTGTCAGTAGAGAGCAAAGGGGCGCGCTGGGCTTTCCCCTTTAGAAAATAAGGAAGGTGCACGATGTCTATCTCCCATGTCATATCCAGCGGCTGGCGCCGTTTCCTAGCGGCGTTCCGGGTGAGCGACCAGCAGACACTGCTTGAGACCCTGTGTGATGCCTACCGTACAGAAGCCGACACGGTCATGCGGTACACACAACGTGCTGACCAGATGTACTACCCTCAGTTTCGTGCAGAGCTGTTACGCATTGCTGCTGAGGTCCAGGCGCATCTGCCCTGGTTGCGTGAGCAGATCGGCGCCTTGGGTGGAAACCTCCCTTCCTCTACCCCCAGGCCGACACCGGAGCAGAACAGTTGGGAGTGTCTCCGCCGGGACGTCGAAGAGGCGCGCCGTGGTTGTGACCGCTTGTTGGAGTGGATTCACCGAGTCGAACGGGAAGAACCAGCCTTAGCGGTGGGACTGGGGCGCATCCGCAAGGACAAATTGCGGCACCGTGAAGAGCTCCGGCAGCTGCTTATGAAAAGCGATCCGTACACTACGACAGTGTTCCCGCAACACCAGAACGCGCATCGTACGCAAGCCTGACTTGAGAACCGACGAACCTCATAGATGCGGAATAGATCGTTCGCGCGGTGTTCTGTGCGCTTACTCTCAGATTATTAGCCTGATGGCCAGTGGCGACCTGAGGGGCAAGCTGCCTGTCCAACCCTGGTAGTGGAGCGGCCCCCTGCGCGGCACGGTTTCACCACCAGGACAAGTTTCGGCTTGCCCGTGGCCGCTCAATGGCATAGCGGTAGCGCCAACCAGCCATGACTTTTGTAGCAGCTTTAGACTTTCCTCTCCTAGAAGGCAATTCCACAATGCTATCAATCAGATGATGGAGCATTGCTCGGTAGCGGAAAATATGAACGAAGATCAGCAGATTAATGTAGGAAGTCCCCAACTCCCCCAGGAACTCATTGATTGGTTGACGAAGCCAGTTACACGATTCTTGCGCATTGAGGCCGCTGCTGGCGCGGTTCTGCTGCTGTTTACCATTGCTGCGTTGGTTCTATCCAACTCAGCGTGGGCCCATCCTTTCCTGGCCGCCTGGGAAACGCCGGTGGGTATTCAGGTCGGCTCGTTAGACTTCACCCGTTCGCTACGAGAATGGATCAACGATGCTTTAATGGCCTTGTTTTTTTTCCTTGTCGCCCTAGAACTTAAACGGGAATTGGTCCTTGGCGAATTGCGCAACCCACGCCAGGCTGCGCTGTCTATCGTGGCCGCCTTGGGTGGTATGCTCGTGCCCGCCATCTTCTACTTGATACTCCAGGCAGGTCAACCCGGCCAGCATGGTTGGGGTACGGTGATGGCAACTGACACCGCGTTTGTCCTCGGTTGTCTAGCACTGTTGGGATCGCGCGTTCCCCATAGTCTGCGCATGTTTATGCTGTCGTTGGCGATTGTTGACGATATCGGGGCTATTCTGGTTGTAGCCATCGGCTACGACAGTAACATCAGTTGGAAGACGCTGGCTTTGGCCGCAATTGGCCTCGTCATCCTCCGCGGAATGGCTCTGCTCGGCGTGCGTAGCATTGCGATCTATTTCCTAGTAGGTGGTTTGATCTGGCTCACGGTGGATGCGTCCGGTATCCATGCAACGGTCACCGGTGTAATCCTCGGCTTGATGACGCCGACCGGCAAATGGGTGAGCGATGAGCGCTTACGTGTTATTTTAGAGCGAGTTATTGCGTATCCGCTCGGAGACCACTGGAGTGGCGCTACGGAGGATCGCAAGGCATTGCGAATGGCGGAGGCCGCTGCGCGTGAAACGTTATCGCCGGTTGAACGGCTGGAGATGATGCTGCACCCGTGGGTTGGATTTGTCATCATGCCGCTTTTTGCCTTTGCCAACGCCGGGTTGCCACTATCGTTGGGCGATCTCGCCAATTCCGTCATGGTGGCTGTGTTCGTCGGATTTGCACTTGGTAAACCCATTGGTGCCGTGGTCTTCAGTTGGTTGGCAGTGCGCACCGGCATTGCGGTACGCCCTCCGGATCTCAAGTGGAGATTCCTGGTTGGCGGTGGTCTACTCGCCGGTATCGGCTTTACCATGGCATTGTTCATTGCCAATCTGGCTTTCAGTCCTAAATCGAACCACGCGACATTCGTACACTCAGGCAGCCAGGTGTGATAACTCAAGAAGTGAGCCACCCGCCCCCTGGAGTGCTGCGACCGCCGCTGTCACCTCCGGCGTGTAGTAGATCTCAGAGAGGGCATAGTGCCACGGGCCATTGACACGCAAATGTTGGCGGACATCCTGTACCAGGTGCCAAATCCGCTTCCGGGTGTGATTGCGGGTACACTTGTCATGGACCTCGCCAAAGGCCCGCTCGATCGGATTGGCACGGGGACAGTAGGTCGGTAAGTAGAGCACCGCAAAGCGGGGATGCGCCGCGAGCCACTGCTGCACTTTCTGGGCGTGGTGAATCTTGGCATTGTCGACCACCACGGGGAGGCGGGAGAAGCGCAACGCGGAGTAGGTACGATCAAGCGTATCGAGCAGGTCGAGGAACAGCCCGGTTTGTTTGCGCTACCACACACAAGAGGCAATGCTCCCCGTGGTCAGGTTCAGGGCTCCAGCGAGGTACCGTTTCTCATTGGTGCCTGGGGTCATCACCTCGACTTGCTCTCCCTTGGGCATCCATTGATAGCCAACCTTAGGTAACAAGCTAATATCTAACTCGTCGGCAAAGAAGAGCACGGCTTCGGCTCGCAGTTGTTCGTAGGCCAGGCGAATACGCGCTAACTTCGTCACGCGCTCGGGATCATCATCTTTGGCGGCGACTTTGGCCCGCTTCCATTCCCAGCCCAGTTCATGGAGCCAGTGGCGGATAGTTTCCGCGGACACTTCCACCCCGCGGCGCACCTGCAACTCTACCGCTAACGTGGCGCAGCTCCACCGCGTGCGACACCAGCCCAACGCGCGGGGAGGAAGTTTGAGCAGCGCTCGGAGCGAGCGTTTGAGCGACGGCGTCAGCAGCCGCAGCCGTCTTTGCCGGGTACCTCGCTCGCGTCCCTTCTCGAAGGTCAGCGTTCCTGCCCGGTACGCTCGGACGATCCGGTACACGCTAGAGCGGGAACAGAAGAGCACGCCCGCCACTTCGCTCGGCGTCCGCCCGGCGGCGCACAGGAGCAGCAGATGGAGCGCTAACAGGTAGCCATACCGGGCACGGCGTAATTCCGCCCGCATGTGGACTTGCTCCTCCAAGGGAATCTCTACTATCGTGGGTTTCGGCACAGGCACTCCTCGCTGAGTGTTTCCAAGATGTCATAACCCTTGATCTATCAGCGGGTGCGTCTCTGTGCCAATCTCCTCTGGTTTGATTTAGAGTTGTCACCCTGAGTCCTTCGATAAACTCAGGATAAATTCGACGAAGGGCCTCGCAGAGAGATTCTTCGCTGCGCTCAGAATGACATGCCCGCGAGGTAGTAGCGGGACGTGTACGAATCTCGTGTGCTCCGATTCAGATTGGAGAGGATAGACACATGAGTATCATCGGTTGGTTAGTCTTCGGTGGTTTCGTCGGTTGGATAGCGAGTAAAATCATGGGCACCGACGCCCAGCAAGGAATCCTGCTGAATATTCTTGTCGGCGTTGTCGGCGCTGTCCTCGGCGGCTTTCTATGGGGAATGTTCACCCAGGACCCCGATCCCTACAAGTTCTGGCACCTCAAGAGCTGGGTAACCGCTATCGTCGGGTCCTCGTTGCTGCTGTGGTTGTGCAAGTGGGCGACCGAAATGCCGTACTACGACCGTCTATGGGCGCAACGTCTGGCCAATAAGCGCGGGACAGCGCTGATATAATAGCGCAGAGACCGTTGCCTGCCTCTCTTTCCCAAGGAAACGGCTTGATGCCAAGACTCTATTGAGCAGTCAGGACAATCCCACCTGCTATGTTGAAAAAACCAAGAGCGGGGTTTCAGTTGCTATCCATGCTCAGGCAGGCCTATCGCCGAGAGTTACAGTCCCAGCATTGTCTCCATCTCGCGCTATAGCGCAGCCCCGTGCTCTGCGGCCGCGTGAGGCGCTTCCCTGCTCTCCTTGAGCCTGCTCAAATCGAGCCGCGGCAGATCTTCGGTCCGCAGGGTCTCTTTTTCCAAGAGCTGCACCGCGCTATCTTCGAGTTCCTGACGAAAGATCGTCAGAATACGCAGAGCCTCTTCGCGCGCGCGGTCAGTGAGTTGGCGGACGGCACAGTCAATCTCCCGCGCGGTCTCCTCACTGTAGTGACGCTCGTACGTCGGGAATGACGGCTGCCCGAGAAACGATTGGCGCTGTTCCTCATAGGTCATCTGGCCGAGCGTGTCGGACATCCCGTACCGGGTCACCATAGCGCGGGCGATATGGGTGACCTTGTCGAAGTCGTCTGCCGCGCCAGTGGTGACGTCAGAAAACATGAGAATCTCCGCGGCGCGTCCGCCCAACAGGACCGCCATTTTGTTTTGTAACTCTTCGCTACTCATTAGAAACCGATCTTCGGTCGGCCGCTGGATCGTATAGCCCAGCGCACCGATGCCACGCGGGATGATTGACACCTTGTGCACCGGATCGCTACCGGGCAGCGCACTGGCCACCAGGGCATGGCCCATTTCATGATGGGCGACGACCGTGCGCTCATGCGGATTCAGCAAGCGGTTTCTTTTTTCCAGACCCGCAATCCCTCGCTCGATAGCGTTGTTAAAATCGTCCATGGTGACCTCACTCGCATTGCGCCGCGTCGCCAGTAGAGCCGCCTCATTGACGATATTGGCGAGATCCGCACCGGAAAAGCCGGGGGTAAGCGCGGCCACCTGCTCGGGGTCGACATCCGTGGCAAGCGTGACCTTTTTCAAGTGCACCTTGAGAATGGCGACGCGGCCAGTTTTGTCGGGCCGGTCGACCAAAATCTGGCGGTCAAAGCGACCGGCACGTAAGAGTGCCGGGTCCAGGACTTCGGGGCGGTTTGTGGCAGCAAGGAGGACAACCCCTTGTTCCTGTGGGTCAAAGCCATCGAGTTCAGTCAACAGCTGGTTCAGGGTCTGTTCCTTTTCGTCGTGCCCTCCATAGGCCCCGAGGCCGCGGGCACGACCAAGCGCGTCCATCTCGTCGATAAAGATAATACAGGGCGCGGCTTTGCTGGCCTGCGCAAAAAGATCGCGCACCCGCGCGGCACCAACACCGACGAACATCTCGACAAATTCGGAGCCACTGATAGAGAAAAACGGCACTCCGGCTTCACCAGCCACGGCCCGGGCAAGCAGGGTTTTGCCCGTCCCCGGCGCGCCGACCAAGAGTACCCCTTTCGGAATGTGCGCGCCCAAGCGGCCGTAGTCCTTGGGATTCTTGAGGAAGGCAACGATTTCTTTTAACTCGTCTTTTGCCTCCTCAACCCCGGCCACGTCGTTGAAGGTCACCTTGATATCCTTGACAACGTAGACCTTCGCTTTGCTCTTGCCGACGGTCATCATGCCGCCGAGCCCTTGCTTCTCGGCAAGGCGACGGAAAAAAAACTGCCAGAGCGCAAAGAAAAACAGCACCGGCAGCACCCAGGACAACAAATCGCGCAACCAGGTGCTCTCGATCACCCCGGTGAATTTCACGTCAGACTGCTGGAGGTGATCGGCCAGTTGCGGGTCGACCCGGGTTGTGACGAAAAATTCTCGGCCGTCCGGTAGCGGCTTTTTCAACTTGCCCTCGAGAAAGTCCGAACGAACATACACCTCTTCGATTTGTTTGTCTTTCAGGAGCTGCTCAAACTCGCTGTATAAAAGGGTCTTGACTGGGCGTTGCCCCAACCACTGTTGAACAAACATGATGACGAAAAAAGCACTGACCGCATATATAACATTCAGTTGGGTTCTTTTATCCATTTTATCCATAGGAAGCCTTTCCGCTTGCTTTTGGTACATGGACTGGAAGTCCCACTGCCACCCGTCAATCGTACACGGTCGCACTCGCTGCGAAATCCCCCCTATTCCCCCCCGCTGATTACGAAGGGCCCTACCCGTCTTTCGGAGAGCCTGTCCTCAGTTCTGTCGCAGGAGAAACCGCGTAGCTCGCCTTAACTCACCACGGCCCCCGCCCAGAGGAATGTTTGCTGCTCGCGTGTTCGGCGCAAAGTGAAGAAATGGAGCCAGCTGCTTCTACCTGTATTGTATCTAAGCGGGGAAGGGTCTATGATTATAATAATAATTGTTTTTCCTGACAGCGAGTTGGTTCGAGATTAGACAGGCCCCTGGAACCGTACTCATGGTTCCCGGGGCCCTTTTTTGTCCTTTTGGAGGTTGTAATGGCGATGAAATTATTTGTAGGAAATCTTCCCTTTAGTGCAACGGGTACAGAGCTGGAAGGGTTGTTTGGTCAGGCCGGTGCCGTCACGTCAGCGAATGTGATCTCTGACAAGTCCACGGGCCTCTCCCGTGGGTTCGGCTTCGTGGAAATGAGTAGCGCGCAGGATGCGCAGACCGCGATTGAGAAATTCAATGGGTATGAGCTGCAGGGGCGCGCTTTGACCGTCAACGAAGCGAAACCGCAGACGAACCGTGGCGGTGGCGGTCGTGAGGGACGCTGGTAAAGCACTGGGCAGTGTTCGTACCCTGACCAGCGCAGCTGTCGTTTGACTTCCACAGTTACTACGGCACCCATGACCGTAACGAAGTGTTCGTACCCTGACCAGCGCAGCTGTCGTTTGACTGTAAGGCATGCGGTGCGCTCCCCTAAGCAAAGAGGGGAGCGCTGGTCGGCTCCATAGAGGTTGACGTCCCACTGCCTGCGTTATCATCCGCCACAGTGAGCACGCGCGTCGCTTGCTCGGCAAGACCGCCCTACCCCGCAGCACGATTAACGTCCACAAGTGTCGAGTCGCTTTGGCGAACGAAAAGCGCAGTCACCAACAGCCGCGCTTTCGCTAATACATTGAGGCTGAAGGCCTTCCCGATCCTCCAGAATGATTGTCGCACGATTACAACATTTTCAGCACGAATATCACAGACGAAACCGCATGGTGACATTACTATCAACAATGGACGATATGAACACGTAACGAGGAGGGCTTGGTATTCTGGGTGCCGACTGCTCGATACTCCGTTGTCTCTACTTCGCACGTGGCGTACGTCATCCTCTTAACAGAGCGGCCGTAAATCTCTCAGAAATGAAAACCTATGACTACAAATTTGTTAAGCGCTATCAGAACACAATTAACTCCCGCTATAGTCCACCACCTCAGTTCGCTTGTGAGCGAAAGTCCAGTCAATACGCAACAGGCCGTCGACGAGGTTCTCCCCACTCTGCTCACTGGTGTGATACGCTTGTCTTCCTCAGGAGATGGTCCTGCCCGGCTCGTGGACCTGATCAATCACCGCAATTACGAGCGGCTCTTGAATAACCTGTCTGGCCTGTTCGATAAAGGGAATACGGCAAAAGCCCTGATCGCTTCCGGTCAGGACATCCTGAGAACCGTGTTTGCTGGTAAGCTGAGCGCCGTCAGTGCTCTCATTGCTCATACCACTCATATTACCAACGCGTCTGCATCTGTTCTGCTCAGTCTGACCGCACCCCTCGTTGTCGGTACGTTGGGTCGAGTTCGAGCAGCACACGGGCTCAACGCTATCGGTCTCTCCACATTGCTCCTGGACCAGAGAGACACCATCGCAGAACACGCGCCGGCAGGGCTGGCTGATGTTCTTGAGCTTAACAGTAGGTCGGGTCTTGACACGCCGTTTGCCCATGCGGCTACCGCGATAGGCCCGAACGAAGAAGCCTGGAAGGCGTGGAAGAACAAGGGCAACAGGAGTGGGCGGCCGCCGTGGTGGCTCCTGCTCCTCGGCATCGTAGCGCTGAGTGTGGTCTACTGGTTATGGGGACGAGGCCCAGGGAGTGCCCTATAAGGGAGAGATATGAGTGTCATAGATCCCGTCCCTTCTCGCGGCTTCCCCCTCTCCTCCGTACCAAAACGTCCCGTTCCTCCCGTAACTGCTGGTATGGGTCGGCGAAGCGTCCGAATACCCGAGAATACAGTTCTCCCAGAGCAGTTTTTTGGCCCCCGTAAGCAGGTTGGCGCGACATGTCCTGAGGCGGCGCTGATGCGGGCGGTTCTTGAAGATGCGTTGCTTTGCTTACAAGGTCATTTTCTTTCAACAGGACGCCGGGGCCGACGCTTAGCACAGGAGGCGGAGGCATGGTTTTTGAGTGAGGATGTTCACTGGCCATTTGCATTCGTAGCTATTTGCGAAGTACTGGGGTTGGAGCCGCAAGCGGTTCGAGAAGCGCTGTGGCAGTCTCGGTCATCCGGGGGGAGCGTCCCATTTAAAAAAATCCGCCGTGCCGTTACCGCGCCTCGGACAGTGCGTCACATGGGCTGAAAAGACACGAGGAACTATGTGTACGAAATGCGGATATAGCGGACAGCTCTGGCGATGGTGGAGATTGATTTTCTGTCGCGTTTGTTTGCGTATCTCCGTGCAAAGACTTCGTCCTGCTGTCGAACGAGCACACTGATCCTTTGATGGAAGGTGGCGGTGGTACACTCACACCATCCATCGGTTAGCCATAAAGAAGGAGGACGGACATGATTCCTGACGGACATCAGACGGCAAGAGAACGTTCCTTACTGGAGTATTCCCTGGAGCCTTCCCTGTCAACGTTCGATCTCCCGGCCCTGTTGGTGCAACTCAAGCATGAGGATCCGTGGCTTGCCGGCAAGCGCAATGCCATGACCTTGCTCAAAGATCAGGGCTTGCGGGTGGTACTTATCGTTATACGTGCGAATATCACCATTCCTTCACACCAGGGGGACAGCCCGCTGAGTATGCAGGTTGTCGAAGGGCGTGTGCAAGTTCGCACCAACGCAGAGCCCGTTACGCTCACCAAAGGACAAATACTCGCACTCAAGGCAGGGATCCGCCACGAGTTCGAAGCCCTGGAGGAATCAGCGTTCCTGCTCACCCTCGCTACGGGGCAATCGCACCCTGCGGAGAGTGCGGGGGACGCGAACGAGGCATTATTGGGCTTTGCCTCCCTTTAGCCGAATTCATAATGGTCCGAGTTCTGACGATGGATGCGCAGCACGTCGCCCGTTCGGTTTCCCGCTCTCAACGCGATTGTCACAGGATTCCAACATTTGCAGCACGAATTTTACAGACAGTACAGAATATCAGCCTTATCTTCTTTGAGGATAAGTGGAAGTGCGGCTCTTGCATGTCTTCCCTTGAGAAAAATAACAAAGGTGCATGGGATAGGAATCTCTCCTCGTTTTCCCCCACATCAACGAAAGAGTGCAACGAACACTACACGGGGACACACGCCGTGTAAGCTGAAAGGATTGAAGATGAACCAACCACGAGAAATGGATGTCGGCAAGACCCTACACTGCTTAGAGGTCCTCCATGCCGTGCAGACGGATTCACGCACTTCAGGATGGTATTGGGGCGACGTACGCGGGAAGGCCGCGGTCGGCGCAGCCACGACCACGCTCTGGCGCAGAGATCTTATTGGCTCCCGAGTCGGACCGCCGCCGTTTCGGCTCACCTCAAAAGGCGAGGCATTTCTGAATACTCATAGGACAGCCTGGGAGGCGTTTCTGACCCACGCGGATCGTCACGAGACACTAGCTCACTTCGCTCACGCGCTGCAGCAGATGCCGGAAGTCCAGCAGGCGCTGGACGCTCAGTGAGAGACGATCACATCCCAACCCAACGGTGCGGCGCTGCACGGCGCGGGCAAGACGGTAACAGGGTGAAGACCAGGGGGCAAGATTGCTTCTCTCGTTTCAGCGTTATCTGGCCTGCGGACTCAGTACTCCAGGCGCGCCTAACTCTCGCGCCTTCTCTGGAGATTATGGAACAGGGAGGGAACACGCACATTTCCATGGTAGCGACCCCATAACATGACACGACCCTCGTGGGGATCGTATGAACATTTGGAGGTGCTGAGGCCTCCCCCTGGGTTGTTCCATCTTTCCGTAGTCTTCTGCCGACGTATGGCGGGCGTAGGGATCCCTTACAACGATGCTCTCGTATCGAGCTGTAGGAGTATGGCGTATTCATGCAGGCAAACTCAAAACGGTTGAATATCCTCCACGTAGCGACCATCAATAAGCCAATTACGTCCCAGATTGGCTATGGTCCCATAGAAACAGTCATTTACAATATTGACAAAGGCCTCCATGCCCTTGGACACCGGTCGATTGTGGCGTGTTCGGCAGATTCCACGGTGACCGGTGAAAAATACGAGACCATTTCGCGGAGCCAGGGCGACTATTGGCGCGGCTGCACCCCGAACGGGCAAACCCAGGTTAATCTCCACCTCTCGCAGGCCTTGGCGCGTGCGCGCATGGGTGACATTGATATCATCCACATGCATGAATGGTTTGAGCGCGTATATACCGGCAGCTTTAGTCCGCTCGTCCCCATCGTGATGACTCTTCACGTCCCCAGTCAACACAGCGGGATCATGGAGTTCCGCGAGCGGCATCCAGATACAGGATCGCGCCCTTTGCTGCATTTTGTCGCTATAAGCGACTATCAGAGGCAGCAATATACGGACCTGATACCGGTGGCGAAAACTGTCCCTCACGGAATAGATGTAGAAGATTACTTGTTCAAAAAAGAGTCGAACAAAGGAAATTATCTCTTCAGCATTGGGCGGATCACTGAGGTTAAAGGGCAGGATATCGCCATAGCAGTGGCGAAGCAGTCCGGAGCAAAGCTGGTGCTTGCCGGCTGCGTTCAGAATAAGAAAGAAGACCGGGAGTTTTTTACACGTTTGCAGAAATCGATTGATCTTATCGTTGACGTTGGCCGACAGCCTATGAATGGAGACTACTATGACAAGGTGATGAAGCCGATCCTGTCCTCTGACAAACAGATTATCTATATTGGCGAACTTGACACCGCGGCGAAGAAGCATTGGTATCGACACGCACAGGCGACGCTGTTCCCGATCCGCTGGGGCGAGCCCTTTGGTATGGTCTTGATCGAATCAATGGCCTCTGGCACCCCCATCTTGGCTTTCGGAGCCGGCGCGGTGCCGGAGATCGTGCAACATGGAGAGACAGGGTTTGTCGTGGATTCAATCGAGTCAATGGTAAAGGCGGTAGGATGCATCGAACACATTGATCGTGGGAATTGCTGGAGACACGTCAAAACATATTTTTCACTTCAAAGAATGGCCGAGGGATATGCAGCTTTGTATGGACGGCTCACCGACGCCCCCGCGTTCAGCCCAGTACAGATCAGACCGCGATTAGCGCTACAACGAAGCTAATACCCCGGGACCTAACCGGGTAAGGAAACCATGCCTAGAGACATCCCAGTAAGCAACGGGAATCTTCTCGTCAATTTTGACCTGGATTATCGCATTCGTGACATCTACTTTCCCTGGGTAGGGCAAGAGAATCATACTCGGGGCCAGGAGTTTCGATTTGGCATCTGGGTCGATGGCCGCTTCTCCTGGATGGGGCCGGAGTGGGAAAAAGACCTTCGGTACCGCGATGACAGCCTCACAACGGAGGTGTTTCTACAAAACGAGACGTTAGGCATCGCGTTGCGGTGTCAGGATGCCGTTGATTTTCAGCTGAATGTGTACGTCAAACAGATCGAAGCAACAGACTTGACGGGGAGCACGCGTGACGTCCGGCTTTTCTTTTGCCATGACTTTCACCTGTATGGTTACGAGATCGGCGACACGGCATATTTTGATCCTCGTACCGAGTCCATTATCCACTATAAGGTCAACCGCTATTTCCTCGCCAATTGTTGTAACACGGAAAGCAGGGTCGCCGATTATTTCTCCTGCGGCGTGAAAGAGGCGCCGGGAAAGCAGCCCTCCTGGAAAGATGCTGAAGATGGCGAACTCATTGGGAGCCCGATTGCGTGGGGATTTGCAGAGTCCACGGTGGGCGTCCGGTTACCACTCTCGCCTAGGGGAAAACATACAGCTTTTTACTGGTTGGCCGCCGGCACGCGCTACGAAGAGGTAGCAGACCTGAACAGGCATGTGGTCGAACAGACACCGGCAGCACTGATTGGGCGAACGTCGAACTACTGGAGAGCCTGGGTCCGAAAGGAAGCGCGATCTTTTGCCGATCTGCCGCCCGCCGTGACCGACATCTTCAACCGCAGCCTACTCGTCTTACGATCCCAGATCGACAACCGGGGCGCCATTATTGCTGCCAATGATTCGGATATCGTGCGGTTTGGCGGGGACACGTATTCCTATATGTGGGGACGCGATGGAGCCTTCGTTGCGGCCGCGCTGACCAAGGCCGGCTATGCGGAGCTGTGCCGGAAATTTTTCGACTTTTGCAGTCGGGCGCTTACGGAAGACGGATACCTCTTTCAACACTATAATCCGGATGGGTCGTTGGCTAGCAATTGGCATGCGTGGGTGCTGGATGGCAAAGAGGTGTTACCAATCCAGGAAGACTCGACGGCGTTGCTTCTCTGGGCCCTCTGGATTCACTTTGAGAGCTCGAAAGATATTGAATTTATCCGCCCCCTGTACGAGAACTGCATTCTTAAATGTGCCGATTTTCTGGTTGCATATCGGGATGCAGAGACGCTTTTGCCTACTCCTTCCTACGATCTGTGGGAAGAGCGCTACGGTGTTCACGCGTACACCGTCGCGACGGTCATCAGCGGCCTGCGCGGGGCGGCCAATTTTGCGAGGGTGTTTCAGGATTCTTCCCGCGCCGAGGCCTATAACTCTGTGGCCGATCACATGGTGGATGGCATTGTCAAACATCTGTACCATGCCGGGCATCGGAGATATGCACGCTCGGGTTACCGAAAGGCGAACGGATATGAACTTGACGACGTCATTGACGTTAGCCTGTTAGCACTCGCGAATTTCGGCGTGTTACCTCCGACGGATGCACGGATCGTCGAGACGGTGGAGGCCATACGTCGACAACTCTTGTCTAATACCCCAATCGGGGGGGTAGCACGCTATCACCATGACCAGTATCAGCGGGAGAATGACGTTCCGCAGGATGTTCCCGGTAATCCCTGGTTTATCTCGACGCTCTGGTTAGGGGAATATGAGATCGCGCGGGCGGAGAATCTTCAGCAACTGCACGAAGCGCTCCCTTACCTTGAATGGTGCGCCAAGAATGCACTTCCGTCAGGGGTGCTGGCAGAGCAGGTACATCCCATACAGGGGTATCCGCTTTCGGTTTCCCCGCTCACCTGGAGTCACTCGGCATTTGTTTGGGTGGTCCTCTTATACGTAGAGAAATTTGATGCGCTGAGAGGGTAAGGAACAAACCGTGCCGACGCGCGGGCGCGCGGTTCGAGTTTAGAACCGTAACGGTACAGTATAGGAATCGGGCAACAGTTTTCTTGCCCACCCAGCCAAGGAGACACCAGTCCCAGTGTACTGGAGATAGCGTGGCCGGGTGGCCGATTTACATTTTTTCGCTCGGAGCGCGATACCAGACCCGTCCGTCTTTGATCGTCAATTGCGGGATCAACCGTTTGTCACCAATCATATGATTCTGGTCGGTATCGACGAAATCGAATTCGCCTTGCGCTACCGTCAACACCGCGACGTCAGCGACAGCACCAGGCTTGAGTGTCCCCAGCCGTCCCGCTTCACCTATTGCCCGTGCCGGGTTGGTGGTCACGCAACGAATGACCGTATCGAGATCGACGCCCAGATTCAGCAGCTTCGACATCGTGGTGGGTAAATCAAACACGGGGCCCTTCGTTGCGCTGGGCAGCGAAAGGTCGGTGGCAATGGTGTCGGGCATAAAGCCTTGGTCGAGGGCCATGCGGACAAAGGGAAAGGTAAAGTGCATACGTCCGTGCGCACAGTCAAAGATGACCCCAGCTTTCTGTGCGGTCCACACCTCGCGAAGGATTTCCTTCTTTTCCGGCCCCATGATGCCGTACTGGTAGCGATGAAAACAGTGTGTGACGACATCACCGGGACGCATAAATTCGAGAATCTTGGGGACGGGCAGCAAGGCGTCGGTAATATGGACCATCAGTGGGACTTGCGCCGTGTCGGCGGCTTGTCGGGCGAGGCGTAGTGGTTCAGTCCCGGCGGCATCGGGAACGACATTGTTACTAAAGCGCAGTTTCACCCCAATGGCCAAGTCACGATTATTCTGAATGGTCCGCGCACAGCCATCAGGATCAGCGTACGACATGTGCATCAGCTCGCCAACTTGTAAATGGATGAGACCCAGGGCGGACAAATGGATAAAACAGCGCAACCGTACCTGACTCTGATCAGCAACGTACCGCCGCAATCCGGGAAACGTTGCCGACCCCGAGCTGCCAGCATCAACCAGGGTCGTTACCCCACTCGACGAACAACGGGCATCCGTCTCTGGTCCCATGTCATGGGCATTGATGAACACGTGGGCATGAATATCGATGAGCCCTGGACAGACGATCTTGCCGCTGACATCAATGACCCGCGCCGCTTCGGTCTCGGCAATCCCCGGAGCAACGGCAGCAATCTGACCCTTGTGGATAGCCACATCCGTCTGCTGATGCAACGGCCAGCCTGGGTCGATGACCGTTCCCCCTTTGAGTACGAGATCGTATGGCATGGTTCTCCCCTTTCCTGTCTTGCGGCCGCCAGAGCTTCCTTTGCTATCACACTGTCGCTTGAGTCACCAGCGATTGCTGCTCGCACGGCCCTTACAACAGAAACGTCAGGTTGTTGATGACTCCGTCGTTGTTGATCAGCAGCACTTTTTTATAGGCGATCCTAAAGCTATCGCCGTCGGGTCGCAGTCGATGGACGACGCGGCCAGCAAAGGTGTCCATGTGACTGCGCCGTAATGCGGTGAGGTTAAACTTGGAGTAGACGACAAGTTCTCCATTGTCCCCCGATTCAACTTCAACGTTTGCGATGACCCGGCTGAGTCGCGATTTCGGGTCTTGGGCATACGCCGCCCCGCTTTTCAAGCGAACAATGCGATCTTCCAGGCGTGTCCTGTTCTCGTAGACGATTGAGACGTGGCGCTCAGGGTCAATATCATCGTCATTCGATGGAATCCAATACAACGCATCCTCCGTCCACAATTCCAGCCATTGGTCATACGCGTGCTCGTCCATCAGTCGCGCTTCGCGATAGAGAAAGTTTTCCACCTGTTGACGGTCCACGGGCATACTCTATTTCCCTTCCCATGAACGAGTGCGACTCCTGCGCTAGAGAAGCACTCGTGCGATCCTACTGTGCTGCCTGACGAGCCGCGCGCTGACCACTGCGCTGACGAGCAGGCGTTGCGACTCCCTGGGACATCATCTTTTTCCACTGTCGCCAAATGCTGCGTTGCGTCAGTTCGTCGGTGATTTGTCCCACCACAGTCCCATCGACGTCGGTAGTTTCACGGTTGCGACCGCGTGCGAGGATGAGCCACGGGTCGACCTGTGCGCTGAGGCCGATCTGATTGCGCTCAAACATCTCTAGATCATCAGTCGCACCGCCACCCGCCGGTCCATAAAATGCTTCATGGCCGCGAAGGCGCGCCACATTCACTTCCGACGGCACCCCTTTGAGCAGGGTGGGATAGAGGAAGACCTGCGTCTCAGCGATAGTGACTGGACGGATCACTCGGATATGGACGCCGATCAGGACGAGGTTAGGAAACACTAACAGATGCGTGCCACCCGCAGTCAGTAGCTCTGCCGTGCGATCTTTCCCGTGGCGTGCGATCATCGTGTCAAGGTACGCTTGTCCTCCTGGTCGTGTCGGCAACACCGTTTGCATGCGTTGATGTTTCTCTCGGTTGTAGGGCCGGTAGTCCAGCATCACGTGACCATTGCCAAGGTCACGGGTCATACTTGTCGAGCCGCTTGCAAACAGATCGGTCAACTTTGCACCGGTGCGTCGCTGAATATTGGCGAAGAAGGTTTGGTGGACAAAGTTAGGATGATACCCATCCATGCTATTTTCGATCTGAAATTTCCAATTGGCCCGGTAGCCGTACTTGTGAATCCCTGCTGTCACATCCAGTTCACCTTCAGGTGAAAGGTCAATGAACAGATCCAGCTGGTCTTTGACCGCTTGACCCAAGTGTTCATCTAACGAGAGGCCTACAGGGCTCAGGCTACCAAACACAAACCCACGGTAGCTATCAACCCGCGGCACCTTGCGTAATCCATAGTCTTCTTTGCGGAACTGTTCGTCATAGCGGTCACGATAGGTCACACTGGCTAAATCGCCATTGTTATGAAAGGTCCAGCCATGATACGCGCAGCGAAACATTTTGACGTTGCCCCGTTCCACCTGACATACCGCGTTGGCGCGGTGGGTACAGCGGTTCATCAATAGCTGTACCCGGTCATCGTCATCGCGGACCATAATCACAGATTGGCGGCCGATGGTCGTCACGCGAAAGTCTCCCGGCTTGGAGATCTCGCTGCCGTGGCCCACATAGACCCAGCCTCGATAAAAGATCTTCTCCAGCTCTTCCTCAAAGATCGCCGCGTCGGTATAGACACTGCCGTGTACTCGGTCGTCCTTGACCAGCGCATTGTAGTCAATCCCTGTACGTGCGGTTGCCATAACTCCCTCCTTCCCATCTGGCGTATGTGTTTCGCTTATTCGCTGCGCAGGCTTGTCGATTTTCTCCTTTACTCTCTTTGGCAGGCCGAGTGCAAGTCTGTGAAAACTATCGCTAATACCCCCGCGACCAGTCAATCACGTTCACCAGCGGGTCCCCAGCGATGTACCGTCGTAAGTTCTCGCAAAAGACCTCAAGGCCTTTCGCCAGCGACACATCGGTGCCGACGGAGGTGTGCGGGGTAATCAGAACATTTGGTAACTGCCATAGCTCGGCGGGCGGGGGACCCGTAAATTCTCCATCGTACACGTCAAGGGCCGCACCGGCGATCCAGCCCTCCCGCAATGCAGTAATTAATGCAGGCTGATCAATGAGCTCTCCACGCGCGACGTTGATGAGATACGCAGAATTCTTCATCTGGCGTAGTTCCGTCTGCCCGATGAGTTTGTCAGTTTCCGGTGTCCATTGTGCACATATGGCAATGAAATCGCTTTGCTGCAGCAGTGTCGGTAACTCCGACGGAGGTAACAATTCATCAACCCCCTGAACCTGACGCTGGGCAACGGAGGCCGAGCGGCGTGTGGCCAATACGCGCATGCCAAGGGCACTCGCGAGACGAGCGACCTCACGGCCGATCCCGCCTAAGCCGATAATACCGAGGGTTTTTCCCTGGACTAGCACCGGTTGGTAGTGACGACGGGCAAACGAACGCCGTTGCTGATCGTGAAATGCTTGCGGCAACGACTTCGCGAATACCAAGAGTGTCGAGAGCACGTATTCGGCAATCGGTAGGGTATTGTTGTAGCCGCGCGAGGTCGTAACCGTGATATCACTCCCCCACAGGTCACCCATCCGTAGGTTGGATGCGCCGGCTGGCGTTTGGTGGGCCCATTGCAGACGTAGCGAACGGGCCCGGAGATCCAGCGGGAATGGAAAGCGGATACAGATCACTTCTGCCTGGGCAAGGAAAGCATCGCGCTCCGCACGGCTGGTCGTACTCTGCTCGACCAACGCGCGGGGAACGTAGCGTTCAACAGTTTCCGCAGGCCAGGTTTCTGCATACTCGACTTCGAACACCCCACGGGTGTCGATCACCTGTATGGCGGGGTCTACCGCCGATATTTTCTCAAGCGGCCGCTCACCGACAACACCAAGCACGAGGACGTTAATCGTCTTCATGACTGTGAGTCTCCAGGTCTCCGATCGGAGATGTCAGGCACTCTTGCTTTTCACCCTGACCATTCATCCAGACCTCGCTCTTTACTCCAGTTTCCGGGCAACCTCGGCGTAGCGATCAAGAAACGGCAAGATTTCCTCCCGGCCCGCTGTCGGTGCCCGAACGACCGTACGCACGGCTCCCAACGAACGATAGCGCTCTAGTCGTTCCATCCCTGCGGCATGAACGCAGAAGAAAGAAATCGGGATAGACTGCGGATCGCGGCCCGCCGCTCGGGCGCGCTCGTGTAAATCGGCAATGGCAGCGGGCATATCGTGAATTGCTGTTTCGACTGGTATCCAGCCGTCACATAAATCCACCACGCGTTGACGGCCAAGAGGAGAGCTGAGACTGCCAAGGAGGATGGGCGGGTGCGGTTTTGTCAACGGCTTCGGATACGACCAGATGCGGTCAAAATTGACAAACTCCCCGTGATACGAGGCTTCGTCTTCCGTCCACATCTTCTTCATCGCCTCGACACGTTCGGTAAGCACTTTCCAGCGTCGCCGTGGCGGAGTGCCGTGGTTGGCCATTTCCTCTTTATTCCATCCAGCTCCAATGCCAAAGATAAAACGACCGTTAGAGATACGATCGAGAGAGGCAACCTGCTTGGCTTGCACAATCGGGTCATGCTCGACGACCAGGGAAATGCCGGTGCCGAGTTTGAGGGTCTTAGTGACTGCGGCTGCCGCTGCCAGACCAATGAACGGATCGGACATATGGGCGTACTCTTTGGGCAGCTCGCCGCCACCGGGATACTGTGACTCGCGACTCGCTGGAATGTGCGTGTGTTCGGGCAGCCACAACGACTCAAATCCTCTGGCTTCACACTCACGTGCCAGTTCGTCCGCCGGCATTGTATATTCAGTATTGAAACTAAAGATGCCTAACTTCATCTGCTTCCTCCTTGTAACACTAACGGTCGTCCGAGCCGGATAGTGACAATGCCGAACCTATAGAGAAAACACACCAAGATATGGGGTGGAAGTTTCACACAGTTTGAGGGATCGGCTCAATAAGGCCGTCCACCCAGCGATAGCCAAACTGCTGTAAGAAGTTCACCACATGCTTTTTCCC
>JBFWXH010000103.1:0-27657 GCA_050187625.1 Binatia bacterium | reverse complement strand
ACCACGGGAGGATTTCTCCGCTGGCCACAGTTACGATGAGACGATAAATAGGCCAGCGGTTCACACGAAGTGCGGTATGGTGGGCCGTGTAGGGGTCGAACCTACGGCCCGCTGATTAAGAGTCAGCACCAGCATTTACTCTCAGGTACTATCCCTTACCACACCTCTTGACACTTCAACGAGTTGTGATTACGGTCCTCCTCTAGATTACGGTCTAGACCCCGACATTTCGCTCTCTCGTGTCTACACAGCGTCTACATTTCGGCCCGCTGATTAGATCGTGGTGAGCGAGAAGTCAACGCGCTCGGAGGACGCGTCCATGCCTAAACTCACGAAACGCCTCATCGATGACACTCCGTTCCCATCCTCCGGGCAAGTCTTTCTCCGAGACTGCGTGCTTCGCGGTTTCGCGTTGCGAGTGACGAAGGGAACGAAGACCTTCGTGCTGGAGAAACGGGTCAGAGGGAGGGTCAGGAGAATCACCATCGGTCCGTATGGTCCTCTCACGGTTGACCAGGCTCGCAAGCAGGCGGAGGCTCATGTCGGGGCCATCGCACAAGGGGAAGATCCGGCGCAAGCTCGCCAGGATAGGATCAAGGAACCGACCTTTGGCGATCTGGCCCTATTGTACGAGCAAAGGCATCTGCCCATGAAGAGGTCAGCGAGGGACGACCGGAGCATGCTGGACACGCATCTCAAGGAGTTGAAGACGCGGAAATTATCCGACATTAGCCGGAATGAGATTGTCCTGCTGCATTCGAAGATCGGGGAAACGGCGCCTTATCGAGCAAATCGAGCCGTGGCCCTCCTCAGAAAGATGTTCAACCTGGCCAAGGACTGGGGAATGTTTCAGGGGGAGAATCCTGCAACCAGAATTCATTTCTTCAAAGAAAAAGAACGGGATCGTTTCGTGCGGCCCGATGAATTTCCTCGTCTGTTTGCAGCGATCCTCGAAGAACCTGACGAGTATGTGCGCGGGGCTTTTTTTACGTACCTGTTCACTGGGGCTCGCCGCGAAGAGGTCCTCGCGATGCGGTGGGAGGATATCAGCTTGGAGCAAGCCGAGTGGCGCATTCCACAGACGAAGGCAGATCGCCCGCATGTGCTTCCTCTGGCGGGACCGCTCCTCGCAGTCTTGAGCAAGCTTCCGCGACAAGACGGGAATCCCTATGTGTTCGCCGGGCGCAAAGGGTCCCATCGAGTGAACATCAAGCGAGCCTGGGGCCGTATTCGGACCAAAGGAGGCGTCTCGGATGTCAGACTTCACGATCTCCGGCGTACTGTGGGATCATGGCTGGCTGGCAGCGGGGAAAGCCTTCAGTTGATTGGGGCGGTCCTCAACCACAGCAACATCAGCACGACGAGGATCTATGCGCGATTGGACCTTGATCCGCTGCGCAGGGCCTTGGAACAGAACGCAAGTAAGATGTTGTTGACGGTCCACAAGCATTTCCAACGTAAAGAGGGAAGGAAGCACGGAAGGGGATCAATTCCCACGCCGTCGCTTCCAGCACTGCAGCGGCTGGTGAGCGCCGCTACCAATTAGTTCTGTAGCAGAACCTGCACTCACAGTTCCCACGTCGTTTCCTTTGGACTTACTCAGCGGTCGGCCCATAGGAGCGATTAAGCGGGAAAACCCGAAGCAGCAAACCGTGGTAGGGACGGTTTGATGGCCACACAAAACAGCAGGACATCGACCCCCGGTGAGACTGCCAAGACACTTGCCAAAGCGTAACCGAATCACTATCGACACTGGTTATATGTGCACAATTCAGCAAGTTCGACTTGCCAAAATAGCGCAGAGATCACGCCTGAACGACCATGGGAACAGGACCCCGCGTTGCTCACTCGATTTGATCTGGAAACAGAAGGCTTGACAGACTTTTACCCGATTGGTTATTTTACCCGTACGGTAAAAATAGCCAATTTGGTAAAAATATGCCAACGGAGAGCCAAATCATCACCAGCTTGAGCCAGCGGCTCTCCGAGCTGCTCCCGGCCCTCGACGTGGAGGTGCAGCGGCCTCGCCGGGAGGACCCTTGGGACATTGCCATCAAGGTCCGAGTGGCCGGGACGACGCGAAGGGTCATCTGCGAGGTCAAGTCCGTGGGCGAGCCGCGCTACCTTGCCCAAGCCATCACCACTCTCATGCGCACAACCCAGAAAGACCCCAGACTCTATCCCCTTGTGGTCGCTCCCTACATCTCACCGGAAGGGCAGCGCCTGTGCCGTGAGGTAGGGGTGGGATATCTCGACCTGGCAGGAAACGCGTTTCTTCGTTTTGATGGGGTGCTCGTGGACCGGGCAAGCCCCAAACCTCCTCCGAGGGCAAAGGCCCGGCTCAGGCGGCTGTTCGCCCCCAAGTCTTCGAGAATTATCCGGGCGCTCCTTGAACAACGAGGGGAGACCTGGACGCTGGCCCGCCTGACGAAGGAAGCGACCGTCAGTCTTCGGACCACCCACCTGGTGATTAACGCGCTCGAGGAGAAGGCGTTCATCGAGAAGCGGCGCGGGGCGATCACCCTACAGAAGCCCGGGGAGTTGCTCGATCTGTGGGCACAAGACTACAGCGTTGAGCAGAACCGGCAGCACATGTTTTACACATTCGTCCGAAGTCCCGGCGAGCTGGCGGCCAAGTTGTGCGCCCACGCCGTGAGCAAGAAGGAGGCGGTGGCGCTGACCCTCCATAGCGGAGCGGCGGTCGTCGCGCCGTTTGTCCGGTCACCGGACGTGCATGCCTATTTCGTGGGCGATCGGGAGCGGCTTGTGAAGGCCCTGGATCTCAGGCCAGTGGAATCCGGCGGCACCGTCCATCTCTTGGAGCCTTACGATGAGGGGGTTTTCTATCGGATGCAGAGCATCCGAGGGGTCCGTGTGGTCTGTAACACGCAGCTCTATCTCGACCTCATCAATTACCCGGCTCGTGGACGCGAGCAGGCGGAAGTGCTTCGCCGCCAGAAGTTAGGGTACTGACCACCCAATGCCGCGACCACGCACAGCCGGTGATTATCAGGATGGGATCACGGCGGCCTCTCGATCAGGTCTCGCCGAAGTGATGACAGCCCTCGGCGCCTACAGAGACGCACTGGTCCTTATCGGCGGTTGGGCTCCGTATCTCATCTTGGAGCAGCAGGGGGAGCAACGGGCTCTGCAGGCTGAGACTCCTCTGGATACGGGATTCCAGGTTGAGTTCGTCCACGTCGGGTCCATTGACATCGACTTTGTCGTGAATCCGGATCTGGTGAACGCCGAAACGTACGCGACGATCGTGGAGCTGCTTCTGGATCGTGGTTACAAACCCTGCGCCGATTCTCTCTTCCAGTTCGAGAAGACCATCCGCTCCCCACAAGACGGCCAAGACTACGTGATCCGTGTGGACTTCCTCACACCCAGGCCCTTGACGGGCCAAGGCCGTGCCCATCGCCACCGCCAGGTTCAACGGGATCTCAAGGCTCGCACGTTAGAGGGTGTGGAGGTCGCGCTGACTCACTGGTTCTGGTATGACTTGGAGGCTCAGCTTCCGGACGGTGCCCAGGCGCGGGTGCGTCTCAAGGTGGCCGATCTCGTAGCCAGTCTGGCCCTGAAGGGAATTGCCATCGGGGAACGGTATGCAGAGAAGGACGCCTACGACATCTATGCGCTCTGCGGCCACACACGCGGAGGTCCCCAAACTGTCGCGGCGGCGCTCAAGCCTTTCATGAGTGAGGAGCCCGTGCAAAAAGGCCTCCGCGCAATCGCTCAGAAGTTCCGTGCCCTGGATGCCGAAGGTCCGACGTGGGTTGCGAAGTTTCTAGGCGGGGGCGATGCGGGAACCGAGGCACGGCTCCGGCAGGATGCCTTCATGACGGTACGTGAGGTCTGTCGCCTCGTTGAGGAGGTTGCTGAATAACCGGATCGGCATCCTCACACGAGCTGAGCTTGCTGAAGCACATGAAAAGATTCCGGGTCCTTTTCTGGTTTTTCCGCGAGCATCCTGCGCTCCGCTGGAAGGCACTCAACGTTCGAGAGCATCGTGATAGGCAGGAAGACGCGTAGGCGAAGAATAAACCTCTAAACCTTGCTTGACCCAGAGCCATCGAAGACCATGGATTCAAGCAGCTACAACGAGACCTTAGCACAGTTTCATCGAACAATATCGGAACAGCTTAACGCCCGACTTTCTGAGGCTCCGCGCTTCTTCTGGGCAGTCATTCTATCCGTAACGGCCTACGCATACGTCCTGTGGTGGTACGCTGGCGAGAAACAAACACCCGATCGTTTCTATACTGTTTTCATGCTGGTTTCAGGCGTCGCTTACTTGTCCGTACTGTGGGTAGCCGCGTATCTTGCGGCGTTAGGATACGCATTCCGTTACCTTCAAAATACGCAGCATCGAATTGAGGACGTATTGGGTTGGGAGATCTACAGACCGGAAACAACCGGAATTCCTCCGGAAACTATTAGATCTATCGGAGACCTGTTCTGGCTACTACCCGGAATCTACCACGCTCATCTTTATGGACTTCTCTTTCTAAGCCTAGTTCTGCACGCCGTGTTTGTTATAATCATTCCTGATGTGCGTGGTGCAACAGTAGTCGCGATTGGGAGTCTGATATTTGAAGCTGGTTGGGTATTGTTTTGGAATTACTACTACCTAAACAAATTTCGCCGCAGACATGTCCGCCCTTGGGTAATCAGACGTAGGCCAAGCTAAAAAGATAAAGTTTTTAAGAATTGGATTAGGTGAGTAATATCATCGGGGGAAAGAAAGCCAACGGTAGCGGCGGTTTCAGAGCTTAGTGCCATCCTCTTGTAAAATTCATGCCTTGTTAATGCATCGACTGAAGATGGTTCGACGAGCCGAAGCGGATCAAAGTGAGCAATTATCGCCTCCTCCATAGTTGCGAGGGAACCCGAGTGGCCATACGGCGCGGTTTTCTCTACATTGTAGAGAGGTGGGGTCCTAAACTTATAGAGATCTTTGGGATCAAGAGTTGTGTTGAACCGCCCATAGTCAACTCCAAATCCGTTCTTCCCAAACCCAAGCTGAGGGAAGGGTACCGCATGAAACTTGAAGTCTGAAAAATGCGGACCAGAGTGACAGACGACACAACGTCCCTTTCCATAGAACACAAGGCCGCCACGTATCTCTTCCGGGGTCAGGCTCTCTGTCTTCTTCACGAACCGTTCTAATCGCGTTTCCTTAATCCTAAACTCTGAGCGAATAAACGCTGCGAGCGACCTCGCATAGTCTGCATAGGTAAGCTGTGAAACTGGCTTCTTAACATACGATGCCAGAGCATGACTTGCTTGTGGTTCGAACTTCTTAAGGTTGTCGGCGATCGCATTATAAACGTCCTTTGAAGTTTCTACAGATTCTTGTTTGCGTTGACGCACAAAGTCATCCTCATCAAGCATCTCTCGTATCTCGACGACAGGCAGATGCACCGCCGTCACCAATGCATCATCAGAAGGAGGTTGGGAACCAAACTGACTAAGTTTCTTCGATCCGCTGAAGTCAACTTTTCCGTCCCAAAAGAACGTATCAAAGCCCTTCGCCCCTCTTCCCCATAAAGGCAAGGTATTGCGCGCTAGAAGTTTTGCACCGCTCTGTATTCGTTCTGGCCCTTCACCCTCGCCAAAAATAGCAGCCGCATTAGGGATGCCATCTGCAGACCCGAATTTGCTGAGATGACAAGTCTGACACGAAATTTTACCGTTAAGGCTCAGTTTCTTGCTTTCGAAAATGGTCTTTCCAACAAGGGCTAGCTCCTCATCTTTGTTCACATAGAGATCCTTGACTTCAACAAAGCCGTTATCGAGAATCAGCTTCCTCAATATCTGAGGGAATGCTTTCTCTTCGGCTGCGAGCGCCGTTAAGCTCACGCCGATAATGAACACGGCCAAACTAATAACGAATTTCATGGGTCTCAACGAATGAACGAACGTCTTTGGCCCTTTCCTCGATGGCCTCTAACCCTATCCTGGCAAGTTGATTCTCACTTACTCCAAAAGCTATCAGCTTTTTTCGTACGGCATCGTAGTCATGACAAGCGAGCAAGCCGACCTCAGCAGCATGAAGGTTCTTGATAGCTTGATCTGAGGGCGATGTAATAACTTCTCTCTTAGCAATAAAGTGGTCTCTCATCACACTGTCGCACTCAAACACAAGCTGTTTGTAATCTTCTCTATAAATCATTTCCGCTATTGCAGGCAGAGCTAGCTCTTTGATCCCATAGGTAAAAATAATACCCAACGCAAGGATATTCAGCCCTGTTAACAACCGGCTCCAGTATTCGGTCATGAACATTTCATCGCCATCTTTGTTGCTTCATCCAACTGACCCGTGGCAGGCAAGTTGTGCTTGACCTGAAATTCGTATATAGCCTCAACAACCTTCACGCTCCCATAACCGTCACTGGAACTTAATTGGTAGCCAAGATCCTTCAAGCTCCTTACACACTCCGCCAGTAGTGCTACCTGGGCTCTTTCTGAGTTTTGCCTTTCCTGTTCAAATGCTATACCCGGAGTGGCAGGTAGTATGAAGGATCGAGGAGTGCTTCTTTCGTTTCGTGCTGTACCTTGCGCCTCCAAAGTTCCCAGGCCGGAGCCGTCCGCATTCTCTCCGACACTCATCCACTTCCACCAGAGCAAGACACAAGCAAAAAGGACTACCGCCACCTGCAAGATGACATGGCCTCTAGATTTGACCGCTTTCTCCATGTCTACAGTGAATAACTACGGGTTACGTGAAGGCCTTTATGTACTTGCTGTGCCTGTAGAGCTTTGCCGAAGAGAACAACCCACCGCACTCAGTGTTTTTCTTGCACGAAATACATTCGTCGAGGTATTCGGCTTTCCAATCGCTGATCGATTTCCTGTAGTTTCCGAGAACATCGGGATTCACCGTACAGAGTTGATGGTTGTAAACCGAAGCATTCATACCATACCCATTCAGAACGGCTACCGCTTCGCTCAAAATGTCCTTGTATTCGTACGGATCTATCCAAAGAAGCTCTAAATTGGGCCGAGTGAAACCGGTGATCTCCAATCCCATCAAGGCTACGTGGTCAACAAATAACAGATTGCGGGCTATGAACTCACATGTTTTGACAAGACGATCGATTGTTTGTCTGTGAATAACAATGCGAATCTCGACTCGCTGCTCGACCGCCTTGAGATTCAGAATCCCTTGGATGGTGTCATCGAAGGCGCCCCGGCTTTGCACGACATAATCGTGTCGGACCGGGTCATCGGAGTAGATCGGGATGCCGGTCAACAGGTCAGGATGCTGCACAGCGGCATACTGCTTCGCAAAGGCCATGTCCTTGAAGGCCCGTCCATTGGACAAGACATCGATCGCGGTCGTGGGCAACTGCGTTTTCGTGTGCCGGAGCAGTTCAACAAACCGATGGCCATACAGGGTCGGTTCGCCCCCAGAAAAGCCTAGCGCTTCAGTGTCAGGGGGGATCATTCCAATGAGTTCCATGGCCTCATCCATCAACCAGGAGTCGTCAGCCTGTTTCGGAGGTTGGGAGCACATGAGACAATAGTGATTACACTGCTCCGTCAGCAGAATCGTGTTATGGATCGAGTTCCTTCGGTACAGACAGCGCATGGACCCCGACGAGGGATCGACGCGCAGGATGTCGCCCTCATCGAGATATTCGTAGTCACCTGAGAGTTCAAACACATCGCTCTCCGGACTCCCTGCGCGCCTTTCTCCCCCTCTGGTCAGGATGGTCTTGAACCCTGTCGGATCCATCCCGGGCTGCATCAACAACGCACGGGCCTGTTTCAGATCGGGGGGAATTCGGGCATTTTTCGTCACGGTGACCAGGTACGGAGCCCTGGTCGCCGCATGTAAGATGGGTAACTGTCCGTGGAGTTTGAGCATCAGCGATTCGCCCATTTCATGAAAAGTTGCTTGACAAACGGGTCGCTCTCCATTTTCCGAATCAGATAGCGAAACGTCTCCATGTTCCTGTGGCAAAACTCCGATTCCGGTTTGCGCCCCAGATAGTCCCCATACAGGGAATAGTGCAAGACGGGGTCCGCTCCACAGTAGGGTTCAAACGCGCAGTCGTGACACATCGGAGCACTATACGCGAAAGATTCTTCGAGCGGGTCGAGCAGGTTGGGCGACGAAATAATTTCCTCATAGCGATGCGTCAACACATGGCCCAGTTTGAATTGCTCCTGACCCATTTCTGCCAGCATGCGACTTTCATCGGAGGCGTAGACAGACCCATCGTAGTTGTACACAAGAGCTCCGATCCCGATGCCGGCCGGACTCATGAGATCCACATACCCCGGATCCTCGCTGGTCAGCATCTTCTTCAGAATGGTCGAAGCATAATATTCCGCGAAGTCCATGCCCTGGCGATTCAACTCGATGACGTAATCCACGCCTTGCTTGTAGAAATCCAGCCAGCGTTCCGCGTTATACGCCCGATACGAGCGCGTCTTGATGGCAAACCCGTACGGAGACAGGGGTCTCAAAAAGATGCCGGTGAAGCCCTGGGTCACATACTCATCGATAATGGCCCGCACGCGGGGCAAACTGGCCTCGGTCGTTGTCATCAAAGCGGAGACCCGATCGGAACCCAGCACCTGACGCGCACGCGCGATTCCCGCAATCGTCCTTTCGTAGCTATCTCCTCCTGGACGTGGCCGATTGGCGTTATGCAGATCTCGTGGTCCATCGAGCGAGGTGGAGATCAAGATGGAATGGTCTCGGCAAAACCTCAAAATGTCGTCGTTGATTAACGCGAGGTTCGTAGCAATGACGAACGCCAAGTTCTTGCCCAGCCGTTGATTTCTCGCTTCTGCCTCCTGCACGAGGAATTGAATGAGGTCAAAGTTGAGCAAGGGCTCCCCTCCCTGAAATTCGATCTTAATGTATTGGGATGGAGAGCGAAGGGCTAAATCGAGGGCGACACTGGCTGTTTCAAGAGACATGTCATAGCGCAGGGTGTCTTCGGACTGCCGAGACACCTGACAATAGGGACAGGCGTGTTCACATCGCAGGGTGACCACAAACAGATGGAGCCCCGTGAACTCGGCCAATCGGTGATAGCGTGTGCGCAGTTTGAGAGTAAGCAATGCAGGCCCGATCGAGGAACTCGCATCCATGAGGAAATGGCGTGCGCGCAAGTCACAGTACGCGGGATCGGTGCTGCTCAACCGATGGTGTAGCAACTCCACGAGCGTGCGTCGATCGACAATGAGGTATTCGCCCGCGAGGTTCGTAAGCACGTATTGACCCTGGTCGAGCGAGGTGAAGCGAAACGGGAGGAGTTGGTAGGCGGCCGTGGGTGCCTGGTACTGCTCAATCCCTTGAAAGAGACCCATCGGTGATTAGTCCTGTCTTTGAAAAAGCATGAGCCAAAATCACATTTCTTACGGCCTCGGTTTCCCCTTTCAAGCGCTCCCTCAGATCTTGATCGAGCACTTCCTTCTTGAAGTCCTCGACGAGCCGGCCTCCCTCCTCCTCACTGACGGGAGACGAGAAGGTGAGCTGACAATTGATCTGCTCACCCTGCATGGTGATGTCGGCCGAGAACACCCGGACATATTTGTAGGCGGCCTTTTTAATCGCTATCACGCTGAACACCTTGCTATCAAAGGTCGCCGCAAGACTCTTAGTTGGTTTGTCCAAATCCTTCACCGGTAACTCCTGGCTAATGATGGAGCCAGACCCTTTCGAGTCGAAGCGTCCCTGTTAGCGCCCAGACCGATGTGATCGATGCGACGCGTGTGACCGGTGCGAACGATGGCTGACCCTCTCAACATTTGCTGATTTCTTTGCGAGCACAAGCGGTGCAACGGGTTCCGCAAGAATGGTATCGAGGCGATGGAGCGATGCCGTTGGCTCAATGGAGGTGCGGTTAGAATAGAAAAATTTTATGGCTGGAGCGATTGTGGCGGAAGTGTTTGAGTGAGGTAGAAGAGCTGCGAGTGCGGTGGCCAGAGGAATGAGGAATTTCTTCATCGGCCCCTCGAAACGCGAATTATGCTAATACACGGCTTAATATCCCGAGCGATGAGATCGGTGAGACCCATGGGACCCATGGGAACCATGTGACCTGTGTTGCGCATAGAGGATTCCAGAGGCTGGTTGACGAAGAAGCAACGAGTGCACCTCTGATCCGATCAGGTACTGTATGGTCTGAAAGACTGGATCACTCGTCTGAAGCCCCGACGCTGGCGAGGTTCTGTGACCGAGCGTGACATCGGCGGTCTGTTGCGGGGTTGAGACAGCCTGTGCCCCGACTGGCGTTAACGCAGCCGCAGCTGCTCCAACCGGAATGAGGAATTTCTTAAAGCTCATACTTCTCGCTCCTTAAAGAACCCTTATGCGCCGCCGCCTCGGAGGGAAATTATAGACCTCCTAGATTCTTATTTTCTAGTCGCTTCTTATGGATTCTTAGTGCGACAGGTGCTGAATACGCCGACACACAACCATTGAATCCACAGATAGTTTACTCATGAAATGGAGAAGACGTTTGCTTGTGGAAGGTTAACTGCTCGTTATCGAGGCTCTCCCAGCCAGGAGTCCCGCCGCCCAGGCCCACTGGAAGTTGAAGGCGCCAATCTTGCCGTCGTAGTCCAGAATCTCGCCAACCAATAGAGACCTGGCACAGCCTTGGATTTCATCGTCCGGAAGTTCACCTCTTCTAAATAGGGCACCCTCCGCAGTTACTTCCGCATAGTTCCAAACCTGGTTCGTTCCGCTCGATGGGGAATCGAATTGGTTAGAGGGCTCTAAAAGATTCTCGGCACCTTTTCAGCACTTGGAAGTATTATACGTGTATCAAGGAAGCGCTGCTGACGATGATACATTCAGCAGAGTTGAAGAGGTAAAATAGTTGGCAATGGAACCCTGCTCCATAACTTAGTTCCCTGCACAAATGCCTAACGATCAAGAAGGTTCGTCCGAGGTTTCCTTCTCGTTGCTGGAGAACGGCCTCGACTTCGTTCTCTCAGCGGTTGAGCATCTGGCCGGTACACCTTCCAAACGGGAACTCAAGTATGCTGTTCTGCATCTCTATTCAGGAACAGTGCTCGTGCTGAAAGAACGGCTGCTTCGGGAAGACTGGATCCTCTTGTTTGCGAATCCCGACAAGGCTGATGAGAAGACATTCAAGGCGGGTGATTTTCATGGCCCTAACCTTGACCAGTGCCTGGAAAGACTGGAAGAGATCGACGTGGAAATCTCAAAAGATCATGAGCGTCAGCTACGCCTGCTCGCCAACAAACGAAAGCGTCTGGAGCATTTCCACTTTACGGACTCTGCGGAAGCCATCATGGCTGTGACCGCTGACATTCTCAATTTCCTCATTGATTTCATCGGCTCAGAGTTCGACGCAGAGCAGCTGGACAATGTACACGCCGACCTGCTGGATAGGATACGGAGCAAGTTAGTTGAGTTTCGCGGGTTCGTCGATTCGAGGTGGAAAAGCATTGGATCAGAGATACAGTCCGCTGGCACCGTAGTGGCTTGCCCCACTTGCCTTGAAGAGGCATGGGTCATAGGAGACAGCGTGGAGTGCAAGTTTTGTGGATATAAAAACGACGACAGCATGAGCGCCGCTGATGAATACATCACATGGGTCTTGGGGGAGAGTCGTTACGTTCTTGAAAAGGATGGCGGGATCTGGCCAAGGCACAAATGTCCGTCTTGTGATTGGTATTCGCTCGTGGACCTCGAATACGTGGAACACGGTCCACAGCACATCTGTTTCGAGTGTGGGGCGACTTGGGAGCCAAGTGAGCTAAGCGAATGCTCCTCTTGCGGCGAACCCAAGGAAGAAAATGATATGGCGATCTGCGATGACTGCTTCAATGAGAGAGTGAGAAAAGACGATTGATGGTAGGAGTGAGGCCCCAAGAACACCCATCGACAAAACTCCAACATGCAAAACCCTGAAACCTTTTGCGCCTCAGCTCCGCAGCAATTCTTCTCGGAGTAACGTGTACTGGTTCGGCCCTTGCCCGGTGAGGAGGAACTGAATCTGATCGCGCAGGACGGTAGCCGCGTCGTCGCCAAGGGCGAACTTGGTGGGATTCAGATGCGGCGTAAACACTGACTGCAACTCGTCGAGTCGCAGCAAGCTATCCACTTCAAACAACCCTGCTTTCTTCGGCAAAAACATGAGTTGTGGGTATTCCATTTTCCTGACCCGTTCAACGAAGGCCTGACTAAACTCCGCCTCGCCAGTTCGTGCATCAGCTAACCCAAAGACTTGTGCAACCGTACACCTCGGACGATGCACTTTCCCACGATATCCCTGATTTTGAGCCGACGGAATTGGCATCTCAGGCCGAACCAACAAAACTGGACGATACTTCGCTCGGATCACCACAAACTCTTCGTTCGTTTCGAGTTTGGGCGCTTGCAGCGGAATGGAACGCTTAAATGCATCTTTGCCAGCAGGCTCAATCTGAAACTTTGAAGCGAGGGTCTTCGTTGGCTCGTTGGGGTCTGGCACAGGACGCCAGAGTTGAAGATTCTCGTGTGGATAATAGGCGTGCGTCCAGAAGAATTGCCCGAATGCGAAGGTGTTGTGATAACCGAGTGGCAAGTCCTTGTATAAGCTGGCGTTGAACCATTCGTCAATGAACATTAGGCCGGAGCTTCATCCAGCTTGGACAAGGCTTGAAAAAACTCCTCGTCATATCGAGGCGGGGTAAACTCAAACGTTCCGTGCTGCTGCCTTCGGAGGCTCGCTTGTTTTTCTTGGATTGCTTTGCGAAGTCGGGCGGCTTCTGCTGGAGGTGTGCCCGATGAAGATCTGGTATAGCGCTCAGGTGGTTGATTGGAGATCAGGCTGAAATCCAGTGGCGCATTTCGAATCCCGTGTTCCATAGGCTCCGTGTGGAAATAGACATAGTCAAGAATTTCGCCAACCGACCGTTCAGCCCAGGTCACCAACACACGCTTAAGTACTCCCTCATCCCTAACACTCGTAAAAAGGGAGCCAATGTCGGTCTCCTCTGCGGATTCATAGTTGTACGAGTCATACTCCTGTGTGGAATACGGCTTTGGGACCAATTCCCCGGAGTGGACCAGTTCATCCAGCAGCGGATCGATTTCATTGGTCCAAGGGCCAAGATGAAAGAACTTCCACTGGAATCCTGTGAACGTCTGCTGGTGGAGGCGGTAGTATTCAACGTCATACAAGTAGAGTAGCTTGAGCAGCTTGGTCTTGGACAAATTGCTTTCTTTGTCCTTGACGTAGGACGCGATGGCAGGGATGAGTTTCTTAACAGCCTGGTTCATGTTGCCCGACTACAGAGTAGTTAACCGAACGAGGATAGGTGTCCCACACGCTATAAGCTTACCAGACTGTAACGGTAGCAAACGATAATGAGGCAGGTCGCACGGATGCATCATCATCGAAGGCTGCTCCGAAAGTCAAGCGGCTAGCCGGAAACGCTTACGAGCCCTTCAAAGGGAGCGTCAGCAACCTGTAGTAACTCCAAAAATGCAGCCATTCATCTCTGTGATTGAACGACAGGATAGGGCTCTACTTAAAACCGAAAGATGAGGTCAATTCAGAGAGTGGTATGGCGTCCTGGAGTGTTGAGAAACCCAAAATCGCCGTTCGCGAACTTGGCCTGTCAGGCCACATCTTTACCCGCGCCTACCGCCAATTACTACCCATTACCTGGAGCAGCATTCCCTAAACTTGTTTCTCGTGACGACGCTTGACAATTGGCGCGGGCAAGGTTACACGGGACCAGAGAGGATTGCGAAGCAATGGACTCGTTCCATCAATTTCTCAAGCAGCCGGCATTAGGCGTCTGTCGCGGTGTCCTGCTCCGTGACTGTCTTCTCCTTTCGCTCTATGCAGCTTGGGGGCTTGTCTGTTTGGCCGCCGGATACCAAGGACAGGGTCTTGTGTACATTTGCGAACCGTTCGCGGTGATGCCCCTACTCATTTCCTTCCGAAGAGAGCTGCTTCCTCGACCTATCGTGGATGCCTACGATGGCTTAGAGTTAGACATTCTCGAATGTGTTACTGCTAGCGGCTTTAAGGGACTTGTCGGAATGATTCTCGATCACATCAGCGGAGTGGTTCTCGATTACGTCATTGACGTGATCGAGCTAGTTGCCAGTTGGATTAAAACAGTCTTTTGGTTCTTCGTCTGTTTCATCTTTTCCCTTCTCGCTGCCCAAGAGTCTTCGGTCAGAGCCAGAGTTCGATTTGCTTGGGAATCTGCCTCTCTCCGGCACTCCCTCTTCCTCACTCACAGCCACACCCTTCGTGCACCGCCCGCGTTAGCATAACTCCCTACTTCGTTCGTCAACCGTCGCCTGTAACACGTTCTTTGTCCTTGTGCACGAGGTGTACGTATGCCATCCCCAGTCTTATCTTCACCGGAGTTCGTCGATCGTGGGCAACAGTTATTGACAGAGAAAGAAGCTGCAGAGTTCCTCCGTGTTTCCGTCAAGACGCTGCAGAGTTGGCGTCTGCAGGGCAAACCACCCCGTTTTATGAAACTTTCAAGGTGTGTCCGCTACCGATTCGACGATTTGATCAGGTTCCTTGACGCATCAGGACGAAATTCTACGAGTCAACCAGCCTGGGAGAGACGCACCCATAAAGCGATTTGAAAGAATAGTCCACGGAGGAAAAACCATGAAGCTATATGAACAACTGAAACAGGAGTTGATCCAGGAATCCAATGACCAGTCATTACGCCTAACAGTCACCTTGAGTGGCCCCCAGGCGGAAGCCTTTCTTTCTCTCCATGAGGCCCTTGGGGGCCCTGATGCGATCACCCGCAACGCCTTGGCAAGTCGCATCTTATCTCATGCGTTGCTGACGGAGCAGACCGGACGGCGGACGCGAGAGCGAGGAGACAGTAAGGCCGTTGGGTAGATATGCGGGGCTCTGATTCTGGAAGACCGAAAGAGCTGTTTGCTTTCACACCCAACGCCTAGGACTAGGCACCCTGAGGAGCTTGCGACTGTCGTCTGAGTTTGAAGCGATTTCCCTGAAGGTTAGCAGCGAAGGTGTAACCAGTACGGAACTGAAGATCGAGGCATGACAGAGCCGTTGACAAGAGGCGCGCATCTCTTGTTGCAGCCGAACGAAACTCGATTTCGGCCCTGTCACTGCCTGAAAGGAGGAGCGATCGATTATGTCTCAACCGGTTTCTCTCCGACTTGATGACAAATTGCATGCGGTTCTCCGCTCCGAAGCAGGACGGCGACGCATCCCGTTTGCTGATTTCGTCCGAGCCTGCATCGAACGCGGACTGTGGATCGACAGCGTGCACGAATCTGGGCTTCGGCAGTCACATCTTGCAGCCCTGTACGAATCACGAAATTTGCTTCGCCGGCTAGTCGGCGCGCGTTCACCGAAAGATGCGGCAGACGCTCAGGCTGAAGCACTGGCTCAGGCCAAGGAGGAGTTGCCATGAGCCTCATTCGCGGGTCCGAGTTGCTTCGTCACCGGTGGCGTATGTTCCTTGCCACTCTTGTTTTTGCCTTCCTGCTCGGCCTTGTGTGTGGAGGGATTTGGCTGTGGATGAATCCCCCTTCTATTGAATCTGGTGCGTGGCAGGTCTACCGGGCGTACTGGCTGGCTCGCCTCGCCGTGTCCATTGGGCTCACACATATCGCCCTCCCTGTTCCAACGGTTGAAGGGGAACAGCGTTGGTCAGTTGTGCAGATTCTGGACAACGAAGAGGCGCAGCGGATTGCGCGCGATACGCATCAGATCCTCCTGGATTCAGCTCAACAAAGCATGACCGCGGCTGCGCTGGCGGCGGGATTATGGTTCGTCATCGCCTGGATCTATGGCCATCTGTCCTGGCGGGATCAATCCGTGGCTGGGTCGAGCATTGCACCACGCATGTTGTTCCGTGCCCGCCAATGGCTCACAGCCTGGCTCTGGAGTCCGTACCGCTTGGCAGGGGTTCGGCTCACCAAGGATGGTGAGCGACTGCACGTTGTGATCGTTGGGTCTACGGGAACGGGGAAGACGACGGCGATCCTGAACTTGCTCGACCAGATCAGGGCACGAGGTGATGTAGCGATCGTGTATGACCCAGACGGCACCTTCCTCTCTTACTTCTACCGAGCCAATCACGACGTGGTGCTCAATGTCTGTGATGCCCGTATGCCGCCATGGAATCCGTGGGCTGACTGTCTTGAGCCACAGCATTTCCTGGATTTGGCGGAAGCGATGATGGCGAGAGATCCGAGAGAAAGCAGTGACTCCATCTGGGATGTCGGGGCCACTCACTTTATTGCATCCGGATTGGAGCAACTTCACCGCGAGGGCAGGCGCACAAACCGATCCCTGTATGAGCTCTTGGTCACCATGCCATTGGACGAGATTGAGGGACGTCTGAAAGGGACGCCGGCAGGGGTTGTGATGAGCAAGAGCATCGAACGCACGGCGCTCTCGGTGCGGTTCACGGCGATGAAACGAGCCGGAGTGTTTCGCTATCTCCAGAATGCCTCGGAGGGCGAAGCCTTCAGTATCCGCCGATTCGTGAGTGAGCCGTGTGAGCGATGGCTGTTCCTGTCCGCTCGAGCTGATATGCGGGCCCTGCTCCGTCCCATGCTGACTCTCTGGTTCCACCTCGCCACGACCGCGCTATTGTCGTTACCGCCTTCATCAACGCGGCGGCTCTGGTTCATCCTGGACGAAGCCGCTTCCCTGAATCGTCTCCCTGCCTTAAGCACATTGCTCCAGGAAGGCCGGCGCTTTGGAGCCTGTGTCGTGCTCGGTCTTCAATCGCTTTCCCAGCTCGCCTCACTGTACGGCGAGCAAGAGGCTATCACGCTACTCTCCATGCCGCAAACCACCCTGGCTCTTCGCAGTCCGGAACCACGGACCGCGGAGCTGCTTGCGAAGCGCATTGGACAACAGGTCTTCATCGAATCTCAGGAAAGCGTGCAGTACGGGGGCCACGCTGCACGAGATGGGGTATCCCTCTCAGAGCATTACACGACCCGTTACCTCATCGAACCTGCGGCATTGCAGTGCCTGCCGGATCGAGTGGGTTACCTTAAGCTCCCCGGTCCTCAGCCTCTTGTACGTGTCTCGCTCAGCGTGAAAGAACGATCGCCCATTGCCCCGCCACTCATCCCGCGCACCATGCTGGTTGGCCGGTCTGATGCCGAACCTGCTTCGAACGACCAAGAGCCTCTTGGCCCATCATCGAATGATCGAGCGCCGAGTCTCGCTGAGTTAGCAGATGAATTGTCCACGTGAAGGCGGGACCGATGCTGAGCATCCAGAACATCACGAATAGTGCCGCCGCCGGCCATTATTACGAAAAAGACAACTATTACACGGACCGTGAGGAAGCACGGGAGCGCTCCGTCTGGTGGGGGCAAGGCGCTGAGCGATTGAGCCTTTCTGGTCCCGTTGACCAGGAGACCTTTCAGCGACTGCTCGATGGACAATTGCCGAACGGCGCAGAAATCAGGTCGGGAACGACCGGACGAGACCGAGCCGGCGTTGATGTCACCCTCAGCGCTCCCAAAAGTCTGTCTCTGCTTGCCGAAGTGGGAGGTGACCATCGACTCCGCGAAGCGCACGAGGTCGCTGTGACCAGGACACTCGAATATCTCGAACGGGAAGCTGCTCAGGCGCGTCTCAGGGTCGATGGTGAGACCAGTACTGAACAGACCAGGAATTTGATCGTCGCACGGTTCCAACATGACACCTCGCGCACGCTAGATCCTCAGTTGCACACGCATGCGGTGATCGCCAATGCAACGGAGCGGCAGGATGGAGCATGGCGGGCCCTGTCGAACGAGAAGCTGTATGAGCACAAAATGGCGGCTGGCGCGATCTACCGCGCACAGTTGACCGCCGACGTACAGCGGCTCGGATACGACATTGAAAAGACCCATGCCGATGGCCGGTTTGAAATCCGAGGCTTTACTAAGAACCAGCTCGAGCATTTCAGTCAGCGTTCCCTCACCATCCGGGAGGCGATGCAGGAGCGTGGGCTGTCTGGAGCCAAAGCGGCGGAGCAGGCCACGCTCATGACCCGGAGCGCGAAGTCTGAGGTCGATCGGGGAGAACTTCGCGAAGAATGGCGTGCACGGGCCGAGTCTCAGGGGATCGATCTCGCTCACATGATAGAACAGGCCGGGGAGCGAGCCGGCCGTGAGGCGAATCACAACGAAAGCCGGCAGGCTGCCAGGGCAGGATTGCAATGGGCCATCGAGCACACAACGGAGCGACAGACCGTCGTAGCCCGGCGAGATCTTGAACGCTACGCGACGGAACAGGTTGTCGGTACAGCGACCTACCAGGATGTGCAGCGCGCAATCCGCCAGGCGGAGCGATCAGGCGAGCTGATTCCACTTGGTGATCGGTACACGACGTTCGAAGCCTTAAGGATAGAGCGGGACACAATCCGCATGATGGCAGAGGGCCAGGGGCGTGTGGCGTCAATCCTGTCCAGTGAGCAGGCGCGAGAGGCGACAGACGGGAGAAGCCTCACAACAGGACAGCATCGAGCTGTGATTCATGTCTTAACCAGCGAAGACCGCGTTATCGGGGTGGAGGGTCGCGCAGGGACAGGAAAGACCACCATGCTCAACGTGGTGAGGGAATACGCTGAACAGCGCGGGTACGAAGTGAGAGGGCTCGCGATCTCAGCGAGTGCCGCTAGGACGCTGGAGAACGAGGCGGGGATTCGGTCACAAACCGTTGCGCAGTTCTTCGCGGAACGGGCTGGACAACAGCGGGAGGGGATTCAGGGGAGTGAGAGAACGCTCTACATCGTTGACGAATCCTCATTACTCGGATCTCGGGACGCGCACGCCTTCATGAAGGCCATCGAGCAGGAGAATGCCCGCGCGGTGTTTCTGGGCGACAGGGCCCAACTTGCCGCCATCCAGTCTGGAAAGCCCTTCGCGCTGCTCGTTGATAAGGGCATGAAGACCGAACAGATGACGGAGATTGTTCGGCAACGAACTCCGGAACTCAAGCAGGTTGTTGAAAAAGCAGCGGAAGGCAAGGCCACCCAGACGATCGTTCAGTTAGAGAAGGCCGGGAACTTGATCGCCATGGCTGACCGTTCCGCGCGCCTCGATGCGGTGACCCGGGAGTATCTGAATCGAGATCGGGCTGTCCAAGAAGGCACACTCGTGCTCACTGGTTCGCGGGCTGACAGGGCCGAGTTGAATGCGCGCATTCGTGAAGGGCTGAAACAGCAGGGCGTCTTGTCTGGCCCTGAGATCCGGGCCGAGGTGCTGGTCCAGAAGGATTTGACCAGGGCGCAGGTGAGGGAATCGACGTCTTACGAGATGGGCGATGTGATTCGATTTGGGAAGGACTATCGCTCGCTAGGAGTGGACAAGGCGGAATACGCGCGTGTCGTAACCGTCAAGCCAGATAGCAACACCATCATCTTGCAGATGGAACGGGATGCGCGAACGGTTGAATGGCAGCCCCATCGGAACGCCGCCGTTGAGGTCTATCGCGAAGAAGCACGCACTCTTCTGGACGGAGACTTGATTCGATGGACGAGAAATAGCTACGAGCAGGACCGTCGTAATGGTGAGCTTGTCCGGGTGAGAGTGGATTCAGAAAGTGGAACCGTGCTTGCTCGCGAGCGAGATGGGAAAGAAACCCCCTTCGACCCTCAACGTGATCGACATTGGGATCATGGATATGCCTCAACGGTCCATGCCAGCCAAGGGCGCACAGTGGAGCTGGGAATTTACCATGCCGACAGCGAGCAGATAGCTACGAACCGAGAAGCCTGGTACGTGGCCCTGTCGCGGGCCCGTGAAGAGGTGAGGATTTACACCGACGATGCTGTGACCTTGCGGGAGGCGGTGAATGAAAGTCGAGGCCAGCACAGTGCGATTGAAGCGGTTGAGCGTCATGGTGTCGGAGACCGCGAACACGGTCACCGGGACGATTTAGCGGCCGACCGACACGTCGCCAGTCCGCCGCGAGCAGTAGAACTCGAGCGATGAGTGAAAAGAGGGGGGGAAGTCTTTGCGCGGCGTGGAACCTTGCCACGTCCGGCAAAGACATCCCCCCCGGCCCCCCTTCATGAGCGCCGGCTGACGCCCGCGCAAGAAGCGAAATGATTGAGCCACAAAGGAAAGGAGAAGTTGACTCATGGTCATCTGGAAACTGCCCATCGGCATGCGGCTGATCTTCCCGTTTTTCGGACGCTGGTTCCCCGGCAGCAATGTGCCGTCGGTCTCTTATAGGCAGCTCGCGTCCATGTGCGTCCTTTACTGGAAGTACGGGAACAGTCCTTATTGGTGGACATGGAGCCTGATCTGTTTTGGCGCGCACTTCCACGCTCAATGAAACGGCAATGCTTAGAAGACCGGAAACGTAACGGTCTGTGACTGTTCTGGCACAGCCTCCCCAAGGCCCAATTATCGAAATCCCTGGCTTCGGCCAGAGGGGGAACCTGCAGACAGGCTCCCCCTTTCCCCCTGATGAAGAGCCGTCATCGCGTCGAAGACGAGCGCGATCACTGTAGGTCAATTGCCTGAACGACTCGCTCATTCTAGAGCAGGCGGGGGAGTCTCCGGCCAGACGCGCTCCAAACGTTGGCGCACTGGACTCCGACACCCCCGAACCCCCAATTTGGTGCCGTCATCGCATCTGAGACGAATGCGATCACGGTGCCGACTACATTGTTAAGCTGAGGATGGGAAAAAGAGACTAATGGCTACAGAGCGTTCGGATGGGAGCGGCAAGGCAGGCTGAAGAATCCAGACAGACTAGAACCTATCTCAAAATGGTTGTGCTCATCAGAAAAGTCCCTATAATGCGCCCGCATGCTGCGGCTGCGCGACGACCAATGGGAACGGATTCGGGAGCACTTTCCCGAGGAACATATCCCGGACAGTCGTCCGGGTCGCAAGCCGGTGCCCGCCCGCGCGATCTTGGAAGCCGTGCTCTGGATTTTGAACACCGGCGCGCAGTGGCACATGCTGCCGCAGTGCTATCCCAACTACAAAACGGTGCATCGTCGCTTTCAGCAGTGGTGCGAGCGCGAGGTGCTGCGCGAGATGCTCACCCAGTTGGCGAATACGCTCCGCGAGGAAGGGGCGATCGATGAGCGCGAGAGCTTCATTGACGCGACGTTTGCGGCCGCCAAGGGCGGCGGCGATGCGGTGGGGCTCACGAAACGCGGCAAAGGCGTGAAGATTCTGGCGATTGTGGATCGCCATGGGTTGCCGCTTTCGGTCAGTACGCATGCGGCGAATCATCATGAGGTCACGTTGGTCCAACTCAGTTTCGACTTCTACATGCTCGAGGCCAAGCCCGAGCATCTCATTGGTGATCGCGCGTATGACAGCGATGGGCTCGATGACGACCTCAAGCAGGACGGCGTCAACATGATCGCCCCGCACCGGTCCACACGCAAACTGAAGACTCAAGACGGCCGCCATCTGCGGCGCTACCAACGCCGCTGGCTCGTCGAGCGCTTCTTTGCCTGGTTGCAATGGAAGCGGCGGTTGCTGATCCGCTGGGAGTACTACGCCACCAACTTCCTGGGGTTTGTGCAGCTTGCATCGATCACCATGCTGCTCAAGCAATTTTGAGATAGGTTCTACTCTTGCTCAAGAATCCGGCACTGTGCTGGAATTACCTGCGAAATGCCTGGCAGAACCTTCATCTCGAACACGACCTGGATTCATCTAATCCAGCGGCAGTTCCCTGTCTGTGAAGACGGGGGTGAGCGCAAGGTCCTGCGCAGCAGGACGAGCGTAGTTCGTAATTAAGGGAACCACGGGCGTAAGTCCGTGGGGGCCATAACCCCAATCAGAATCCGACCAGACCACAGAAAACCGTAAAACAGAAATATACCCCGGCCTCACCATCGCGGCGCCTTCCGATTGTCGATCGCAGGGCATCAGTTGTGTGAGCCGTTTTTCCGCCACATCTCCCTAAACCGGCCTTTCCGCATTCTCACGCGCTGACTTGAGCGGGATTGGCTTGTCATGTCGCCGCCGCAAGCTGCCGCGTATCAGCTTCCTGGCGCAACGGCCGCGCCAGCTAAAGCCTGTCACGTCCGCCGCTGTTTCCAGTCCGCTTCCGCTATTTCCGGCAGCGCCCGGCTCATCACCTCCAGTTGTCCCGCACTGGCTCTCCAGTCTCTGCGAGAGAGCCAGTGGGTCCAACAACCAAGGAGGTTACGACATGACAAACCAATCACGAAGACAAGATGTCTACACGCGCGTGACGAATAGGATCATCGCCGAGCTGGAGAAGGGCGTGCGGCCTTGGATCAAGCCTTGGTCCGTGGAACACGCCGCCGGCCGCATCACCCGGCCGCTGCGCCACAACGGCATCCCGTACCGTGGCGTCAATGTTCTGCTTCTCTGGGGCGAAGCCCTGGAGAAAGGCTACGCCGCAGCGCTCTGGATGACCTACAAGCAAGCACAGGAACTTGGCGCCCAAGTCCACAAGGGCGAGCACGGTTCCCTCGTCGTCTTCGCCGATCGTTTCACCAAGACGGAAACCAACGACAAAGGCATAGCGATCGAGCACGAAATCCCCTTCATGAAGGGCTACACAGTCTTCAACGTCGAGCAGATCGACGGACTCCCCGCGCATTTCTACGCCAAGCCAAGCAACCCTCTGCCGCTCTCCGAGCGCATCGCCCACGCCGATGCTTTTGTCACCGCCACCGGCGCCGAAATCCATCACGGCGGCAACATGGCGTACTACGCCCCCGCATGCGACATCATCCAGCTTCCACCCTTTGAGGCTTTTAAGGATAAGGAAAGCTACTACTCAACCGCGCTCCACGAGCTCACGCACTGGACGCGTCACGAAAAACGTCTGGCTCGCGACTTCGGCCGGCAACGCTTCGGCGACGAAGGTTATGCGCGCGAGGAATTGGTTGCCGAACTTGGCTCTGCCTTCCTCTGCGCCGACCTCGGCATCACGCCCGACATCCGCGACGACCACGCCGCGTATCTCGGCCACTGGCTCAAGATCCTCAAGGACGACAAACGCGCGATCTTTTCAGCCGCGGCCCACGCGCAACGCGCCGTCGATTTTCTCCAGCAGATCCAGCCGCCGCCGGTGAACCGGCTGCCTGACAGCGGCACGCGACTTTCTCGTCCTGAAAAATGAGATGGTTTTCAAGATTTCCTACCAAAGAACTTGAAACAGACACAAAAACGGGCAATCATCCACCATCTAATCCAGCGGGAGTTCACCGTCTGTGAAGACGGGGGTGAGCGCAAGGTCCTGCGCAGCAAGACGAGCGTAGTTCGTAATTGAGGGAACCACGAGCGTAAGCCCGTGGGGGTCCATGCGCGCTTCCCGCATCAACTCTCAAAGATAATCCACCATGGAGCAAACATTCTCTCAGAGCGAGATAGAAGCTATCGCGCAGGCGCTCGCTGACACATCGGAGGGGTTAACAGGATCGGAAATAGGTCATATTCTCGCTTCTTTGAAAATGGCAGACCCAGACCCAACCAACACCAAGTGGAAGCGACTGCACAATGCTTTCGCTGAGCGCCAAAACAAGAGTCAGAACCGCCGCGCCATCCTTGAATTTATAAGACAAGCTCTCAAGCCGGAACGCTATGCCAGATGTTCTCATCGTTTCGAGCCTCTGCGCGCCAACGTCAATCGCGCCCTTGCTTTCTCTGGTCTCGCTGTCGATGCAACTGGAAAACTGCACAGCGTCACTCCGGCTCAGACACTCACCGAGGCCGAACGGCGAGCTCAAGAGTTGCGGGCCGACCTCACCACCCGCGGCGTACACCCGGACATTTTGCGTTTCTGCCGTGCCGAGCTTGTCGCCGACAATTATTTTCATGCCGTGCTCGAAGCAACCAAGAGTATCGCCGACAAACTCCGATCCAGAACCGGACTGTCGCACGATGGCGCCGACTTAGTGGATAAAGCCCTGGCCGGCGACGATCCAATTCTCGCCATCAATTCACTGTCCACAGAAAGCTTGAAGAGCGAACAGCGTGGATTTGCCAACCTCGTCAAAGGAACCTTCGGCATGTTCAGAAACATTACCGCCCACGAAGCCCGAATCTTATGGGCTATGAGCAAGGAAGACGCCGAAGACCTCCTATCCCTAGCCTCTCTCATCCATCGACGGCTCGATGCCGCCCTGATACGGAAAGTTCCCTGACCTCGCGGCCGAGGCCCTTTTCCCTGGAGCCACCTCACCTCCAGATTCCGTAGAACATGTACACCACAACCGGGGAAGCTTGACCTCCCCCCGACCCCTAGACGCCAGCGCCGGCTCCTGCCCGCGCCAAGAAGATCAACGACGAGTCCTCAGGCTATCTAGCCGCGTAAGGACACAAACATTTTCGTCATCTGATCGGTCGTGAAAGCTAGGTGGTGACTGATGCCTGCTTGAAGCCAGGTTTTTGGATTTCCGGTCGGTTTCTTTTTAAGAGCGATCTCGGAAATGTAACGATCTCCCGGACTGAACCAAGCTCCACAAAATTCAGGTTGCATCATGAGGAGGTCGGCATTTGCTGGATATTGTGCAAATCCAGCCCCACTCTTGTTTCGTAACCCTTCCCCTTTCATGACAACCCAGTAGTCGAACGATGTGTAACGAATACTAGCGCTCACATTTAGATTTGGTTTCGGTTTGACCAGCTTCGGGTGGAGGATCGCGTAGTCTCCGAAAGTCGGCTTTCGCGGGAGTGCGTGGTTCTTTACTGATGTGAACCACGCTGTCCATTCATTACGAGGGAATTCATGACGCCCAACCGGAACTCCCGTGAGATTCTCCCGGAATGATCCCGAGACGACCGTCAGGGTCCGCCACTTCGTAATCTTTGGTATCTGAAAGAGAAGAGGGGCTAGGACCGAGTCTGAAGGCTGGTGGACCTTCAAATCAATCAACAGATTCACGGCGGACTCCTGGAATCTCAGCCGGTCGAGCAATTCTTCCAATGCAGCATTCAGGTCTGATCGATTTATGTCGTCTCGGTACAATCGAATACAGACCTCTTGGCCATCCTCTTTGTTCTCATTGGCAACGGCATCAAGCAGGACTGCATTGCTTGCTAGCCCTACTGTCGGAATCAGTGATAAACCACGGCTCATGGATTCAGCGAAAAACTCTTCGAGGGTGTCCGCGGAAATTCCTGACGAGAATGGGCCAAAGTCAAAGAAGAAAGGCGCTGTTCCCCACATCTTGAGAAGAGAGGCCGGATACTTGAGCAGCTGCCCCGAGCTTTTTGGCCCCCACTCCGGCGCTTCGATAAGCGGAGTGAGTTTTGACTTCACCCAGGGGAACAAATCGCGTAGGGCGTGTTGTTCTGCTTGTTTCCATCGAAGAACGGGTACGTAATGGGAGTGGTCGAACATCAGCCACCTTCCTTTTTAGGCGATTGACCTCTCTAGAAAGAGACATTTGACCTGACCCAGCCCAATCATTTGATTCAGAATTTTGTAGTTCTTAGCTTCCCATCTCATCCTTCCAGCTACGATTGCAGGATGGACATTCAACTCATCCGCTAATAACTTTGCAGCGTCTGGAGAGCGGAGCACTCTTGCGTGGCTTCTCTCCCATACCCTTCGCGGTATTAGTGCTTCACGTGCAAGCTCGTCAGCTTCTTTTTCTTGTCGATCGGTGTTTCCCTCTTCATCGAAATCATCAAAAAATACAGAACTTGGACTAAGCACATGCCGCCAGATATGAATTAACTCGTGGATGAGGACAAACCAGAAGTTGTCAATCCTGTCTCGTCGAAGAGTGAGTCCAATAACCGGTTGCCCTGAAGGAGCCATCAGGGCTGCACCGTCGATGTAGGTTTTTGGAAGGTGTTCTTCAATCACTACAGCGATTCCATGTTGCAGCAGGAAGTCACGCGCAAGTAACGGTCCATCTGTTGATCGGCTCAATCGCGCCACGGTGCGAAGGAAATCGAGATTTATGACTCCGGGTTGATATCGGGCAAGACCAGGAAGATCCTTTGCGCAAATAAGAATTCGCGTGCTCCATGCAGCTAAGGCATAGTAATCAACAGGTCTGTGGGAACGAACGTGGTCTTTCTTTAGGTAGACATTGGCCATAGCTGGCGAGGGTGTAATTTGGCCAAAGAAATTTCGCAAGACTTCGCGAATATTGTCCTGGTTGATTGAAGTCGCCTGTATCCAGCCCCGTTTGATCATTTCTTTGACCGGAAACTTCTTCCAATCAATGTCCTGTTCTTTCTGGCTGGCCGATGGTTTTTGAAGCAGGACAGAAGCCGGTATCCCTAGTCCATAGTGAAGCGCGCGAATCATCGACAAGGAAAGAGGCCGCTTCCCTGCCAGGATTTCAGACGCCCTGCTTCTGGTTCCAAGGTATGGAATGAGATCGTTCTGGGAGAGGTTCTGCTGCTCCATCCTGAACCGAATTGCCGTAACAGCATCGGGAAGCCCAATTGGAAAATGCTTCGCTTCATAGGCCTGTACGAGGGTGGTGAGAAGTTCAGCCGTGTCCGCTTCTGTGGTGCCAGGCGTAGGGTCGAGGCCAATTAACTTCTCAATCTCTTCCAAGGCAGAACGATATTCTGCTTCGGTCTTTATCACTTTCATGTGTACCCCTCTGTCAGAGATCCCATTTGTCATATTCTGCATGCGTGCCAATCCTCTGTATGAGTACGGTCTGAAGATTGAAGCCAACTTTCACGAGTAACCGATATTTATTCCCCTTCACATTGAAGATCACGCGGTTGTCGGAGAGGAAACTTGCACTGGCATAGCGCGCTTTTATTTCCAGCGTTGTTTTCCACGAAGCTTCACGGACTTCCTGAATCCATGTTTCGAGAGGACCTTGAATGTCGAGGTGCTGTTTCATGAACTCATGAAGCACCTTCAATCCCACAAGCTGCATGGATGCAAATTGTATCCTGTTCCCATAAAGGGATCAATATAAATATTCCCATATTGGGAATTTCATAAGTATAGGTAAACACTGATTAATTTAACGGTCTAGGCCATTTATCGAGAAACGAGGTGGTCTTGCCGTAGTAACGTTTGTCCAGTTCGCGAGAGAGGAAAGAGTTCGCAGTGGCTATTTCAGGACTATTCGTGAGAGGGGTTTCACAGAGTTTCTCTCGATCCATGTATCGATGGCCTTGAGATCAAATTTGGTGAGCCGACCTGCCTTGACGTATGGGATTCGGCGTTGGCTGACCATGGTATAGAGGGTATGGACTGAGAGCCCTGTATACGCTGCTACTTCACGAATGTTGAAAAGGCGTCTTTTTATCGGTTCGGATTCTTTCATGGCTGACCTCCATCCCTATAGATGATGACCTGACAGAAGATGACCCGCCGCTAGAAGGCAAGCCATCGCGCCAGTTCGGTCACGTCGATCTATGCGGTTCTGCGTCTCAGAACCATTGTGTCTTTTATAAAAAATGATGGTCAGATCTTTCAAAGCTGGAGAGGCTTTGCAAGATGTCTTTTAAACCGAGAAAGGTTGAAAATGGGAGGAGGTGCGAGAGGGCGGGGAGGAAAATTTTTTTCCTTCCGTGTCTACACGGCGTCTACACCGATTCGTGATTCTTGGGAGGAGATCCGTAACCTATTGAAATGTGGTGGGCCGTGTAGGGGTCGAACCTACGGCCCGCTGATTAAGAGTCAGCTGCTCTACCAACTGAGCTAACGGCCCCACCAAGTTCAATTTCGACTATGCCGTAATTCGATCAAACCAAGTGTCATC